>NZ_DATAVI010000001.1:0-52258 GCF_036267815.1 Nocardioides sp.
CGAGCTGTGGAGCTTGCTGACCGCTGCGCTGGCGAGCGAGGCGAGCCTTCTGGCGCCGCGTGACGTCGGTCGCGCCATCGACCTGGTGACCCAGTCCGCCACCAACCAGGCCGAGCATGGGCTGCCGCCCAACCTGGTGACCGAGGCGAACCTGTGCAACTGGTACTGGCTGGCGGGCCACTGGGAGGAGCTGGACGAGTTCCTGACCACCTCGGCCCTCCTTGCGACCGAGACGTCGCTGATGGCCAAGGTCGCGGCGGGGGCTGATCACCTCTTGGTCTGGGCCGGCCTGCGTGAGCGGCGGCTCATCGAGAAGTACCCGGGAGAGCAGGCGCCGGCCCTGCCGGGCATGGCGGCCATCGAGCAGTCCCGTCTGCTCTGTGCGTCGCTCTCGAGGCGAGACCACGCGGCTGCTGTCGAGCTGGCGAAGGGAATGATCGCCGCGGAGCTGGAGATGAGCGGCGTCAACGAGGACCTGCACGTGTACTGGCCGCTCGCCCTGTGCGCGGTCCTCGAGGCCGACGACATGGACGCCTTGCGTGAGCTGCTGGACGGGCTCGCGCCGTACCAGGACAAGGCCCTGCCGCTCGCAGTGCGTGGTCACCGCCGGGTCGGGCAGGCGCTGCTCGACATGCGGGCCGAGACGCCGGACGACGACGCGATCGTGGCCAGCCTGGAGGCCGGCATCGCGGAGCTGGCCGGTGCCGGCAGTCTCGTCTGGCAGGCCCATGCCGACGAGGACCTCGCCGCGTGGCATCTCTCCCGGGGCCGCGCCGAAGGAGCCGAGCCGCACTTCGTCGCTGCCCGGGCGACGTACGTCGCGCTGGGTGCGCGAGACTGGCTCGCGAGGCTGGACGCGCTCGAAGCGGGTCTGCCTGCTCGCAAGAGGTCGGGAGGCTGAGTGGCCGCTCAGCGACCGCGCATCTGCCCGCGCATCCCCTTCATCGACGTCGGGATCGGGCCCTTGGGCATCGGCAGGATCGGCCGGGAGGCGTCGATGGCCTTCAGCCGCGCCAGGATGTCGGTGATCTCGGCAGGCTGCACCTGGCGCTTCATCTTCTGCACGTGGCGGGCGAGCTTGGGCAGTGGCACCTGGCCGTCGTCCTTGCCGACGACGATCTCGTGGACCGGTGTGTCGACGGCCACCCGCTCGTGCCGCTTCCGCTCGGCGGACAGCAGCCCCTTGAGCCGGGCCGAGCTGCCCTCTCCGACCAGCAGGATCCCCGGGGGCCCGATCACGCGGTGGACGACGTCCTGCTGCTTGGTGAACGCGATGGCGTTGTCGACGTGCCAGCCGCGCTTGAGCAGCCCGAGCGCGCCGGCGGCGGCGCCGACCTGGCCCTCCATCTGGCCGTAGACGGCCCTCTGAGCCCGGCGGGAGAAGACGGTCAGCCCGGCCAGGGTGGCCAGCATCAGCGCGCCGACGATCGTCACGACGAGCCCGATCACGCTGTTGCGGCCCACGATCAGCCAGAAGACGGCGAAGCCGACGACGAGTCCGACGAGGCCGGCCCCGAGCACCCAGCGCCCGATGGTCGGGTCGGACTTGCGGGCCATCTGGTAGGTCTGGGCGAACTGCTGGCGACGCTTGAGGGCCGGCGGTTCGGCCGGCTTGGGGGTGGCGCTCTTGGCCATGCGGCGATGCTCCGTGGACGTGTGTTTGGGGTGTCGGTCAGGCGGGCGTGCGCGCCGCCATCGCCTGACGGTACAACCGACCCGCTCGGTACGACGAACGCACCAGAGGTCCGGACATGACTCCGGAGAAGCCGATCTCCTCGGCCTCGGCGGCCAGCTCGACGAACTCCTCGGGCTTGACCCACCGCTCGACGGGGTGGTGGCGGGCCGAGGGGCGGAGGTACTGGGTGATCGTGACCAGCTCGCAGCCGGCGGCGTGGAGGTCGCGCAGAGCCTGACTGACCTCCTCGCGCGTCTCGCCCATGCCGAGGATCAGGTTGGACTTGGTGACCAGCCCGAAGTCGCGCGCCGCGGTGAGCACGTCCAGCGAGCGGTCGTAGCGGAACGCCGGGCGGATCCGCTTGAAGATCCGCGGCACGGTCTCGACGTTGTGCGCGAGCACCTCCGGCCGGCTCTCGAAGACCTCGGCCAGCAGGTCGGGCTTGCCGTTGAAGTCGGGGATGAGGTTCTCGACACCGGTGGCGCCGCCGTCCAGGTCGGCGGTGAGCTCGTGGATCGCGCGCACCGTCTCGGCGTACAGCCAGGCTCCGCCGTCCGGCAGGTCGTCACGGGCGACGCCGGTGATCGTGGCGTACTTCAGGCCCATCGTCTGCACGCTCTCGGCGACCCGGCGGGGCTCGTCGCGATCGAGCGGCTGTGGCTTGCCGGTGTCGATCTGGCAGAAGTCGCAGCGCCGGGTGCACTGGTCGCCGCCGATGAGGAACGTCGCCTCGCGGTCCTCCCAGCACTCGAAGATGTTGGGGCAGCCGGCCTCCTGGCACACCGTGTGCAGGCCCTCGGACTTCACCAGGCCGTGCAGCGCGCGGTACTCGGGGCCCATCTTGGCGCGGGTCTTGATCCACTCCGGCTTGCGTTCGATGGGGGTCTGCGCGTTGCGGACCTCCAGGCGCAGCAGCCTGCGGCCGTCGGGGGCGATGTCGGCGCCGTCGGTGTTCGATCCTGTCGAGACCAGAGTCACCCGTCCATCGTACGTGGGCGCTCATCGGGTCGAGTGCCTGAGCCCGCGGCAGGGCGCGGCAGGGCGCGGGGAAGAGGCACACGGCCCGGAGCCGTTGTCAGAAGCGACGGTAAGGAGTAACTTACGGTAAGTCATGACTGACCAAACAGCCCTCGTCCTCGCGGCCCTCGCGGACCCGACCCGGCGGGAGATCTTCGAGCGCGTCGCGTCCCGGTCACGAGCCGTGGGCGAGCTCGCGAGCGAGCTGCCGGTCAGTCGCCCGGCCGTCTCGCAGCACCTCAGAGTGCTCGCCGAGGCGGGGCTCGTGACCGCTCGTGCCGACGGCACCCGGCGGGTCTACGAGCTGGACCCGCAGGGGCTCGCCGGTCTGCGTGACTACCTCGACGGCTTCTGGAGCCGCTCGCTGGCGGCGTTCGCGAAGGCCGCCGGCCGGGCGTCGACCATCCACGACAAGGAGCAGAGATGAGCGCCGGTACCAGCACCTCGGTCCACGCGAGCACCACCGTGGACCTGCCGATCCAGCAGGCCTTCACCCTGTTCACCCGTGACATCGGCACCTGGTGGAACCCCGACCACCACATCATCGACACGCCGTACAGCCACATGGTCTTCGACGGCTTCGTCGGGGGACACGTCTACGACGTGGGCACCGACGGCAGCGAGTGCCGCTGGTCGCGGGTGCTGGTCTACGAGCCGCCCCGCCGGGTCGTCTTCAGCTGGGACATCGACACCCAGTGGCATGTGGAGACCGATCTGGCGCGGTGCAGCGAGGTCCACGTGACCTTCTCCGAAGACGGGTCGGGCAGCACGACCGTGTCACTGGAGCATCGCCACCTCGACCGGCACGGTGAGGGGTGGGAGAGCCTGGCCGCGTCGATCAGCGGCGGATGGCAGTCCGACGTACTCGACCTGTACGCGGCGGCGGCCGCCCGGTCCTGAGGTCGGGCGCGCCGGACGGCCGGGCGGTCAGCCCGGCAGGCCCAGCACCGGGATGCGGGGCTCGCGTCCCGGCTCGGGGCGGGCGTCGTAGTCCGCGGTCGCGGCGTACGGCGTCCACGCCAGCAGGTCCGCGAGGTGACGCCGGACGCTCGGCAGGACCTCGGTGACGGTCACCTCGCGTCCGAGCTCGGCGCTCAATGAGGTGACGCCCGCGTCGGCGATGCCGCACGGGACGAACCGGTCGTACCAGCTCAGGTCGACGTCGCAGTTCAGCGCGAAGCCGTGCATGGTCACGCCCCGGCTCACCCGGATGCCGAGCGCGGCCACCTTGCGCTCGGGGCGGGTGGCGTCGGCGCGCAGCCAGACGCCGCTGCGGCCGGGGACCCTGGCGGCCCCGATCCCGACGTCGGCGCACACCCCGATCAGGGCCTCCTCGACGCGCCGTACGTAGTCGACGACCTTGACGTGGTCGGGCAGGCGCACGATCGGGTAGCCGACGAGCTGGCCCGGGCCGTGGAACGTGATCATCCCGCCGCGGTCGACGTCGATCACCGGCGCACCGCCAGGATCCAGGGGCCGGTCACCGGGCGCGGTGCGCTTGCCCGCGGTGAAGACCGGCGGATGCTCCAGGAGCCAGACGGTGTCGGGATCGAGGCCGGTGGCGACACGGTCGTGAAGGCGTCGCTGGGCCGCCCACGCGGCGAGGTAGTCGACGGCCTCGCCGCCGAAGCCGCCCTCGCGGAAGACCGGACCGCTCACCTCGTCGACTCTAACGCGTGGCCGACGAAGGCCAGCTGCTCGGGCATCATCCGCGTCCAGTACGCGGCGTCGTGCCCGCCGTCCTCGAACGTGGAGGTGACCGGACGCGTGAACCCCGCGACGTACGCCTTGTCGTCGGGATAGAAGGGATCCTCCGACCCGCAGTCGACCCGCACCCGCATCCCGTCGAGCTGGCGCTGCCGGCCGAAGACGGTGTAGCGGTGGTACTCCGCCGCGCTGGAGAACCCCGAGGCCGAGTAGGTGTCGGGGTCGCTCCAGATCGCGGCGCTCAGGACTGCCACCGCCGGCACCCGGGCCCGGCCGACGATCGGGGCGAGCCGCAGCGCGCCGTAGCCGCCCATGGAGTAGCCGTGGAAGGCCACCCGGTCGGTGTTCAGCCCCCGCCTGGCCAGCAACGGCAGGAACTCCCGGACGACCATCGCGCCGGCGTCCTCGCCGTCGGGACGCGGGTGCCAGTACGTCGTACCACCGTCGACCGTGGCGACCGCGAAGCGCGGCACGCCGCCGGCGACAGCCGCAGGCAGGAACCGGTCGACACCGAGCTCGTCGACGAACGACCGATGGGTTCCGCCGAGGCCGTGCAGCGCCACCACGACCGGCAGCGGCTCCGGACTTGGGCCGGGGTAGATCACCGACCAGCCGGTCTCGGCCCCGAGGCGCAGCCGGGAGACGAAGGACCCGCTCACGACGAGTCCCGGCGCGACGTCGGGGATGTGGCCGGCCGGACCTGTCTGGCCCAGGACCCGCCGCAGACGTGCCCGGCCCGGCAGCCGGCCTTCGTCGACCGCGACGCCCGCCGCCGCCGCTGCGACAACGGCGCCACCTGCTCCGGTGATCAGCCGGCGGCGGGTGAGGGTCACGCGCCCACCCTAGGTGCCTGTGGACAACGTCTGCGGGGGACCCTCCGGTGACGCCACAGTGGTGGGATGCGGACTCGGACGCTGGTGTTGCTCGCGACCCTGACCACCGTCGTCGCCGTCTGGGCCGCGGGTCTGGTGCGCGGGGGAGGCTCGCCGGACCCCGTGCGCGCCGCGGTGGTCTCGCCCGTCGCGGGGGGCGCGACGACGCGGCGCGTGCCGGAGGCGCGGGCGGTGCGGGTCCTGCACCGGTGGGAGGCCGCCCGCGCCGCCGCCTGGAGCACGACGGACGCCCGCGCGCTGGCGCGGCTGTACGTCGCGGGCTCTCGCACCGGGCACCTCGACGTCGACGCCCTGGCCGGGTGGCGACGGCGCGGGCTCCGCGTCACCGGCCTGCGGGAGCAGGTCTCGTCGATGCGCCTCGTGGTCGAACGTCGGAGCCGGATCGTCGTCGACCTGACGGTGCGCACCGTCGACGGCGTCGCGGTCGGGCGGCGTGGCGCCAGACGGCCGCTGCCGAGCAGTGCGTGGTCCAGCGTGCGGCTCGAGCTGCGTCGTACGCACGGCTCCTGGCGGGTCGTCGAGGCCTCCGCGAGCCGCCGTTCCCACCCGGCGACCTGACCCACCCCCTGGCGCTTCGGGGCTGTCAAATCCCCCGCTTCAGCGGGGGAGTTGACACTTCTTGGGGGTTGCAGCGGCCAATAAGTGCCAAATCCCCCACTGAAGCGGGGGATTTGACACCCGGCTCAGCCAGCCGGGGGGAGGGCCGCGGCGAGGACGGCGGAGACGTCGTGGTCGCGGAACTCGTAGCCGTCGTCGAGCAGGGCCTGCGGCACGAGGTTGACCGATCCGAGGAGCTCGGGGGCGAGCGGCCCGGCGCCCAGCCGGATCGCCACCGACGGCACCGGCAGGAACGCCGGCCGGCGTACGGCGTGGGCGAGGGCCCGGGTGAACTCCGCGTTGGTGGGCGTGCGAGGGCAGCAGAGGTTGACCGGGCCGTGGGCGCTCTCGCTCTCGGCGAGATGGACGACACCGCCGATCCAGTCGCGCAGCGACACCAGCGGGAAGTACTGCCGACCGCTGCCGACCCTGCCGCCGAGACCGGCCAGGAAGAGCCGCCGTAGCGTCCGCAGCGGCTCGGACGCGCGGTCGATCACCGGAGCGGTGCGCAGCACGCACACCCGCGAGCCGGCGTCGACGGCCGGCCGCGCGGCCGCCTCCCAGACCCGGGTCACCTCGGTCATCAGGGTGTGGCCCCGACTGTCGCCCGCCTCGGTGACGCGGGCATCGCCGTGGTCGCCGTAGACGGCGATCGCGTTGCCCGCGAGGAACGCCGGGGTGTCGCCGGACCGGGCGATCGCCTCGGCGAGGGTGCGGGTGGTGCTCACGCGCGACTCGCGCAGGTTGCGTGCCCATCGACGCGAGTGCGGGTTGCCGATCGTGGGGCTGCCCGCGAGGTTGACCACCAGGTCGGCCGCGTCGACCACGGCCTGGTCCACCGCGCCCGCCGCGGGGTCCCACCGCGACTCGTCCGGAGCGGCCGGCTCACGGCGTACCAACGACGTGACGTGGTGGCCCCGCTCGCGCAGGGCCGTCGTCAGGTGCCGGCCGAGGAATCCGGAGGTTCCTGCGACGACGACTTCCATGCGATCCGCCTCTCCGTTGGGGTCAACCCCGGACGCCGTCAGACCCAGCCGCGCTCAGACCTCGAACTGGCCGGCCTCCAGGCGCGCACGGACGTCGCCGAGGAAGCGTGCGGCGTCCGCGCCGTCGACGAGCCGGTGGTCGTAGGTCAGCGCGAGGTAGACCATCTGCCGGACGGCGATCGTCTCTCCGAGGTTGGCGTCGTCGATCACGACGGGCCGCTTGACCACCGATCCGGTGCCGAGGATGGCCACCTGCGGCTGGTTGATGATCGGGGTGTCGAACAGCGCACCGCGGCTGCCGGTGTTGGTCAGCGTGAAGGTGCCGCCGGACAGCTCGTCGGGGGTGATCTTGTTGGTGCGGGTCCGCTCCGCGACGTCGGCGATCTTGCGCGCCAGCCCGGCGATCGACAGGTCTCCGGCGTCCTTGACCACCGGTGTGAGCAGCCCGCGCTCGGTGTCCACGGCGATCGCGAGGTTCTCGCGGTCGTAGTAGGTGACCTCACCCTTGTCGGTGTCGATCGCGGCGTTGAGGCTCGGGTGCTCCTTGAGCGCGTCGATGGCGGCCTTGGCGAAGAACGGCATGAACGACAGCTTCACGCCCTCGCGAGCTGCGAAGTCCTCCTTGACGGAGTCGCGCAAGCGCGAGATCCCGGTCACGTCGACCTCGACCACGGTGGTCAGCTGGGCACTGACCTGCAGCGACTCCACCATCCGCTGGGCGATGACCTTGCGCAGGCGCGACATCGGCTCGGTCTTGCCGCGCAGCGGTGAGGGAACGGGCGCACCGGGTGCCACCGGGGCGCTGGGAGCCGCCGGAGCCGGGGTGGCGGCCGCCGCGGCCGCCGCGGCCGGCCGGGTCGGCGTGGTGTCCTTGCCCTGCGACTGCGCGGCGTCCAGGACGTCCTGCTTGCGGATGCGCCCGCCCACGCCGGTGCCGGTGATGGCGGCGAGCTCGACGCCGTGCTGGGCCGCCATCTTGCGCACGAGCGGAGTGACGTACGACGCGGACTCGCGTCCGCCTCCGGTCGGGGCCGGCGCCTCGGCCGCCTCGGGACGAACCGGCGCCTCGGGCTCCGCTGCCGGCTCCGGCTCGGGCTCGGGCTCGGGCGCGGCGGCAGCCTCGACCGGCGCCTCGGGCTCCGGCTGGGCTTCGGGCTCCGGCTGGGCTTCGGGCTGGGCCTGCCCGGTGTCGCCCGAGTCGTCGCCCCCGGCGTTGCTCGGGGCCGCGTCGGCAGAGCCGATCACCGCGAGCTCGGCGCCGACGTCGACGGTCTCGTCCTCGCTCACCTTGATCTCCAGCAGGGTGCCCGCGGCGGGGGAGGGGATCTCGGTGTCGACCTTGTCGGTGGACACCTCCAGCAGCGACTCGTCGGCGGCCACCTGGTCGCCGACCTGCTTGAGCCATCGGGTGACCGTGCCTTCGGTGACGGACTCGCCGAGCTCGGGAAGCCGGACGATCGTCTGCTCACCGGAGGTCCGGGCCGCACCGGTGACGGCCTCTGCCACCTCCTCACGCGGCGCCTCCTGCGACTGCTCCGGCTCGGCGGACTGCTCGGCGGGCTGCTCCGGCTCGGCAGGGGAGTCTGCCGCCTCGGCCTGCTCGTGGGCATGGTCCCGCTCGTCGGCCTCCTCGTCGAGGGGCGTGGCCTGCCGGTCAGCCGCCGGCTCCGCGTCGGGCGCCGCCTGGCCTGAGTCCTCGCCCGAGTCCTGGCCCGAGTCCTGGGGCCCGGCGTCGTCCGACGCCTCGTCCGCCGACCCGATCAGGGCCAGCACCGCGCCGACGTCGACGGTGTCGTCCTCGTTGGCCCTGATCTCCAGCAAGGTGCCGGCGATCGGGGAGGGGATCTCGGTGTCGACCTTGTCGGTCGAGACCTCCAGCAGCGGCTCGTCGACCGCCACCTGGTCGCCGACCTGCTTGAGCCATCGGGTGACCGTGCCCTCGGTGACCGATTCGCCGAGCTCGGGGAGGTTGACTTCGGTGGCCATGTGGGTGGGGGCCCTTCCTGGTCTGGGTGCGTCGTGCCGGGTCGGCCTGACCGGGAGGTCAGGAGTGGGCGTGCAGGGGTTTGCCGGCCAGGGCCAGGTGGGCCTCGCCGAGAGCTTCGTTCTGAGTCGGGTGGGCGTGGACGAAGGGGGCGACGTCCTCGGCGTACGCCTCCCAGTTGTAGATGAGCTGGGCCTCGCCGATCAGCTCGCCGACGCGGTCGCCGACCATGTGCACGCCGACCACCGGCCCCTCGCTGCGCCGGACCAGCTTGACGAAGCCCTGGGTCATCAGGATCTGGCTCTTGCCGTTGCCGGCGAGGTCGTAGGTCACGGTCTCGACCGCGTCGGCGCCGTACCTCGCCCGCGCGGTCGCCTCGTCCAGCCCGACCGAGGCCACCTCGGGGTGGCTGTAGGTGACGCGCGGGATCCCGGCCTCGTCGATCGGTGCCGGCGAGAGCCCCGCGATCTCCTCGGCGACGAGGATGCCCTGCTGGAAGCCGCGGTGGGCGAGCTGGAGCCCGGGGACGATGTCGCCCACGGCGTACACGCCGTCGAGGTTGGTCCGGCAGCGCTCGTCGGCGAGGACGAAGCCGCGCTCCATCGCGACGCCCTGCTCGGCGTACCCGAGCGCGTCGGTGGTCGGTCCGCGCCCGACGGCGACCAGCAGCAGCTCGGCCTCCAGGACGTCGCCGCCCTCGACCGTCACGGCGACGCCGTCGTCGGTGACCTTCAGGCTCTGGAACGGCGTGCCGGTGCGGACCTGGATCCGGCGCTTGCGGAACGCGCGCTCCAAGGCCTTCGACGACGCCTCGTCCTCGACCGGGACGAGGCGCGGCAGCGCCTCCACGATGGTGACCTCGGACCCGAAGCTCGCCCAGACGGAGGCGAACTCGCAGCCGATCACGCCACCTCCGAGGACCACGACCGACCTCGGGACCCGGTCGAGCCGGAGCGCGTGCTCCGAGCTCAGCACCCGGTGACCGTCGATGTCGAGACCCGGCAGGCTGCGGCTGAAGGAGCCGGAGGCGAGCACGAGGCTCTTGCCGGAGTACGCCGTCGCCTCACCCGACTCGGTCGCGGTCACCGTCACCTCGTGGGGACCGGTCATCCGACCCTCCCCCTGGAGGATCGTGACGCCCCGGCCCTTGACCAGGCCGGTCAGGCCCTTGAAGAGTCGCTCGACCACCTTGTCCTTGTAGGCGTTCACCCCGGCCATGTCGACACCCTCCAGGGCGGCGTTGACCCCGAACCTGGCCGACTCGCGGGTCTGGTCGGCGATCTCGGCGGCGTGCAGGAGGGCCTTGGTCGGGATGCAGCCGACGTGGAGGCAGGTGCCGCCGAGGTTGCCCTTCTCGACCAGGCCGACCGACAGACCGAGCTGAGCCGCTCTCAGAGCGCACGCGTACCCACCAGAACCTGCCCCGAGAATGAGTACGTCGAACTCGCCGTCGGTCACACAGTCATCCTTGCACTCCTGGCCAGGCGGGTCGCAAGGAGGCGGCACGCATCAGGCGACCGTCGGGAGATGGCCGGGTGCGCTCGGGTCACCGGGCATCATGGCTCCATGAAACTCTTCGGACGCGGCCGTGGGCCCCGCTTCCGTCGACCCGGCGCGGACGCTGCCCGGACCGGGTCGACGCGGGTGCGTGCCTCGAGTGGGGACGACGAGCAGCACCTGGACTCCTTCGTCTCCTCCCGGGAGGGCGTCGAGGGCTTCGTGGAGCCCCGCACCGCGGTCAGCGACGTCACGCTGCTGCTGGTCGCGTGGGACGGCGAGTACACCCGGCGCCGGGTCCCGTCGGCCGACTGGGCCTACCGGTTCTGCCAACGCCGCGGCGTGCGTGCCTACGAGGCCGGCGTCGTGGGGATCCCGACCCGGATGCGGGAGTACATCAAGCGTCAGAAGGAGCGGGAGTCAGGGAGCTGAGCGTACGGGCGTAGTCGACCAGCGTGCTCAGGGCGAAGCCCGTCCCGCCCGGCGTCCAGTGCCCGTTGGCGAGGCCGGGGTTGAACCCCGGACCGGCGATGTCGAGGTGGGCCCAGGGCCGGCCGTCGGTGAACTCGCGCAGGAAGGCAGCGGCGAAGAGCCCGCCGCCCCAGCGGTTCCAGTCGTGCTGGGCGAGGTCGGCGACCTTGCTGCCGCGCACGCGGTCGACCACGTCCGGCGGCATCGGCATCCGCCAGTGCTTCTCGCCGCTCTCGCGCCCGGCCTCGACCAACGCCGCCACGACCGGGCCGCTGCCGAACACCGCGCCCACCCGGGTGCCCAGCGCCTGCACCATGTGGCCGGTCAGGGTCGCCACGTCGACGATCACGTCGGGTTCCTGCTCCACCGCGCGCTGGAGCCCGTCGGCGAGCACCAGCCGCCCCTCGGCGTCGGTGTTGAGCACCTCGACCGTCGTGCCGCCGTAGATGGTGAGGACGTCGCCGGGACGCATCGAGCTCCCCGAGACCATGTTCTCGGCCAGGCAGGCGTACGTCGTGACCCGGAGCGGGAGCCCGAGCCGCGCGATCGCCAGGGTCGCCTGGACGACGGTCGCGGCTCCGGCCATGTCGCACTTCATGGTCTCCATGCCGGGAGCGGTCTTGATGCTCAAGCCGCCCGAGTCGAAGGTGATGCCCTTGCCGACCA
Organism: Nocardioides sp.; assembly: GCF_036267815.1. Classification (GTDB taxonomy): domain Bacteria; phylum Actinomycetota; class Actinomycetes; order Propionibacteriales; family Nocardioidaceae; genus Nocardioides. The sequence goes on from NZ_DATAVI010000001.1 coordinate 11,494, forward strand.
GCGCGAGGTGGGCCACGGCCTCCGCAGGCGAGTAGCGCAGCTCGACCAGCCGCGGTGGGGCACTCGAGCCCCCGCCCACGCCCAGGAGCCCTCCGCACCCGAGCTCCGCGAGGCGGGTCTCGTCGAGGACCTGCACCTTGACCTTCGCCCCTTTGGCCGGTCTGACCGCCTTGACGGCGCCGGAGATCTCGTCGGCGAACACCGGCGGGGTGAGGTCTCCGGCCGGGGTGTTCACCCAGTCGCGCACGGCGAGCACGGCGTCCGCCACGACCTGGGCCTCCTCGAAGGCGGTGGCCACCTCCTGACGGCGGGCCACCGGGCTGAGCACCGTCACCGTGCCCGCGCCCTTCTCGGCCGCCTTGGACTGGTAGCGGGTGAAGGAGTACCCACCCAGGAGGTATCCCTCGAGGACGTTGCGGACCAGGCCCGCGTCACCGGCGGGAAGCGCGAGCGCGACGGAGGCGGCGTTGCCAGCCGACCGGGCCGCGACGCCGGCCGCGCGGCGGCAGGCGAGGAGCTCGGCCGCCCGGTCAGCGGGCTGCTCGCCGAGACCGACCACCGCCAGCAGCGAGGTCGCCACCTTGCCGGCGCCGGGCACCCTGGCGACCTCGCCGGCCTTGCCGGTGAAGCCGAGGGTGCTGAGCAGCGGCCGCAGCGACCGCCCGAACGCCGAGGCCACGTCCTCGGCACCGTCGGCGAGGGTGAGACCCTGGGGATGCTTCCAGGCTCCGACCACCACGACGTCCGCCCGGGTCTTGGCCGGGCTCGCGCCCCGCAGGTGGTAGCTGGTCACCGGCTCACCCTAGTCATCGCCCAGGACGCCTCCGGAGTCACCGCCCGGGTCGTCGGGCCGCTCAGCGCGCCCGCGGGGGTCCGCGCCAGGGGGTCCGGACCGGTGTAGGTTCGCGATCATGGTCGACGACACCGCCGACGTGTCGGCCCCAGCCATCGCCGAGGAGGCGGGTGCCGCCGCCGGGGCCGGGGGCCCCGCTCTGCTCCAGTCGCCCCTGCACGACCGGCACGTCGCGCTCGGCGCGAAGTTCGCGGCGTTCGGCGGCTGGTCGATGCCGTTGGAGTACCCCAGCGGGGTCGTCAAGGAGCACACCGCGGTCCGTGAGGCGGTCGGGGTCTTCGACGTCAGCCACCTCGGCAAGCTGATGGTCACCGGGCCGGGGGCGGCGGCGTACGTCAACCTGGCCCTGACCAACGACCTGGGCCGGATCCGGCACGGGAAGGCGCAGTACACCCTGTGCTGTGACGCCGAGACCGGTGGCATCGTCGACGACCTGATCGCCTACTTCCACGACGACGAGCACGTGCTGCTCGTCCCGAACGCCGCCAACTCCGTCGAGGTCGCTCGGCGCCTGGCCGCCCAGGCGCCCTCCGGGGTCAAGGTGCTCGACCACCACCGGCAGTACGCCGTGCTGGCGGTGCAGGGCACCAGGTCGGACGAGGTGCTCGACGCGCTGGGCCTGCCCTCGGGACACGAGTACATGTCGTTCCAGGAGGCGGAGTTCGAGGACACCGGCGTGGTGGTGTGCCGCACCGGGTACACCGGAGAGCGCGGCTACGAGCTGATCGCGCGCAACGAGGTCGCCGGGACACTGTGGGACCGCCTGCTCGACGCCGGCCGGTCCCTCGGGATCGCGCCGTGCGGGCTGGGCGCGCGCGACACGCTGCGCACCGAGATGGGCTACCCGCTGCACGGTCAGGACATCACCCTCGACGTGACCCCCAACCAGGCGCGGCTCGGCTGGGCAGTCGGCTGGAAGAAGGACGCGTTCTGGGGGCGCGACGCGCTGGTCAGGGAGAAGGAGGCCGGACCGCGGCGGCTGCTGCGCGGACTGCTCGCACTCGAGCGCGGCATCCCGCGGCCCGGCATGATCGTGAGCCTGACGGCGGACGTGCCGTTGTGCGAGATCACCTCCGGGACCTTCTCGCCCACGTTGCGCAAGGGCATCGGGATGGCGCTCGTGCCGTCGTTCGTCGACCCGGAGGCCGAGCTCGGCGTGCAGATCCGCACGCGCCGCGAGATCTTCTCCTCCACCAAGCTGCCGTTCGTCGACACCTCAGTGCGGGAGTCGTGAGGCGCAGATGAACCTTCCCGAGCAGCCGGCGACGTTCCGTCCGCCGTCGCCCGCGGAGCGGCCGTGGTGGTGGCGGCTGCTGGACGCGGCCGGTGCCGAGGTGCGGGTGCCGGAGGAGTACTCCGACCAGCGCTTCGTCTCGCAGGCGGACGCCGAGTCGTGGGTCGGCGAGGTCTGGGCCGAGCTGTCGGCGGCCGGAGTGGACGCGGTCACCCTCGTCGAGCACGACCGAGAGGTCTACGGCCCGATGTCGCTGTCTGCGTGAGGTCCGCATGACCGCCGTGCCGGAGCCCGTCGTCGCGGTCTGCTCGACGTTCCTGGGCGCCGTGCCCGACGACCTGGTGACCGGTCTCTACCTGCGCGGCGGCCTGGCGTTCGGTGAGTGGGTCGAGGGCCACAGCGACGTCGACTTCACCGCGACGCTCGGTCGTCGTCCGACCCCCGAGGATGTCGCGACGCTCCGGACCGCGCACGAGGAGGTCGCGGCGGCGCACGGCGGCTCGCCGTACCTCGACGGGACCCATGTGCTCGTCGACGACCTGAGGCGTCCGCCTCAGGACTGCCCGGACGCGCCCGACGTGCACATGGGGACGTTCTCCGACGCGGGCCGCTTCGACCTGAGCCCGGTGTCGTGGCACGAGCTGGCCCGCCACGGCGTCGCGGTGCGGGGACCTGCTCCCGACACCCTGGGCATCTGGACCGACGACGACGTCCTGCGCGACTTCACGCTCACCAACCTCGACACGTACTGGCGCGGGCAGGCCGCGCAGTGCCGGGCCAACCCGGCCGGCGCGTCCGTGCCCTACGCCTGCGAGTGGGTGGTGCCGGGCGCGGCACGGTTGGACCACCTGCTGGTGACCGGTCAGCAGACCGCCAAGTCACGCGCGGCGTGGTGGGGCCTGACCTTCTACCCCGAGGAGTTCCACCGGGTGCTCCGCGAGTCGCTGGCGATCCGCGAGGGTGCCTTCGGGCCGCAGTACGCCGACCCGCTGGAGCGGGCCCGCGACGTGGCGGCCTTCGCGACCCACGTCGTGGCTCAGTGGGAGCCGACGACGCCGAGCTCGCCCACGGGGATCTCCGCGTCGACCCGGTTCCCGAGCGGCGCGAGCGGGCAGGCCCAGGCGGGGTCGTAGGCGCAGGAGGGGCTGTAGGCGAAGTTCAGGTCGACCACCCACAGGTCGCCCTCATGGCCCAGGTCGGCTCCCTTGACGGTGTCGAGGAGGTAGCGGCCGGCCCCGTAGGTCGTGCGCCCGGCGGTCGCGTCGCGCAGCGGCACGAAGAACCCGTTGCCGTAGGACCCGAGCCACCACACGTCCAGCTGTCCGACGTCGGGGACGTCGAAGCGTCCGGCGCGCTCGAACGGGACGACGCCGTCGGTGCCGGTGGTGTAGTCCCACCGCTCCGCCTCGGCGGGCTCGAGGGGGAGCAGGAACCGGTATGCCGGGTCGTAGGGGGCGTGCCGCAGCTCCTGCCCGGCCTGTCGGGCGCTGGCCGGGTGCTGCTCGAACAGCGTGGTCCGGCGCGCGACCCACGCGGCGTGGCCGGCGGCGAGGTCGCGGTTGGCCCGGACGTCGGCGTAGAGGTCGTGGACCTCGCGGCGCCACGAGGCGACGTGCTGGGACCAGTCGAGGAGCTCGGACATGTCGGCCAGCATGGCAGGCGAGTCCGGCAGGACGTGGTCCGGCGGGTCGTCGCGCGGGGCGCTGCACTTTGGACCGCGCGAGCGCCGCCTGCTGTCGATCGAGGTCGGGGCCGGCATATCTGCACAAGGCCTCCGCGAGGTAGGAGTTCACCGACTCGCCGCCCTCCAGGGCGCGGATCCGGGCGCGGCGCAGAGTCTCGGGGCCCACCGAGATGGTGAGGTTGGTCATGCCTGTGGTCTACGCCGTCAACCGGTGCAGCACGGGACTCGTGCTACACCGGAGCCAGGGAGGTCTCGGAGTCTCCCGCCGCTGCCGGGCCGTCCAGACCGATGCCCTCGCGCTCCAAGAACCGCTCCGCCAGGTGGACCGAGGGGTGCATCCCGGCCACGGCCAGGACGGCGACCCCCGCGATCACCAGCCAGCCGGCACCCGGCAGGGCGGCCGGGTGCCAGGACATGGCCAGGAACGTGTACGCCGCAGGAGCCCAGCGGCCGCCGAGCGTGCTGAAGACCTCGGCGACCCCGCCGTACTCCCCACGGCGGGCGGGATCCATCAGCTTGGCCTGGAACGCCCAGCTGGCCCCGGAGATGTAGAGCTCGGCTCCGGTCACCGCGACGTGGCCGAGCCACACCAGGAAGATCGTGAGGAAGCCGGCGGTGCTGTGGGTGGCCATGGTGATCAGGCAGGCGACCACGAAGAAGACCCCCGAGATCCGCACCGAGCGCAGGGCGTCGGACAGGGTCGCGACGCCACGCGAGGTGTAGGCCGGCAGGAAGATGCAGAGCACGGTGTTGGTGCCGAACAGCCAGGCCAGCAGCCAGTGCGGCGCGTCGGTGGCCTGGACCAGCCACAGCGGGATCACGACGTTGAGCAGCACCTGGTTGGTCCACAGGGTGCCGTTGCACATGCTGGCCAGCATCCAGCCGACGTTGTGGAGCGGGCCGCGTCCCCGCGGCGCGGGCGCGGGCTCGGCATCGGCCGCGGTCGCGGTCGCGATGTCGTGGGGCGCGCGGGGAAGGCGTGCGATGAAGACCGCGTTCACGAGCCCGACCGCCAGGGTGAACAGCGGCATCCACCGCATCACGGTCAGGTCGTCGAAGGCGAGCGCGATCCCGCCCACGATCGCCCCGAGGGTGAAGCCGACGTTCAGGGCGGAGTACATGTAGGCCTGGGTCGCGACGCGCTCGTCCTCGGGCATCACGTCGAGGATGTAGGCGTTGCGGCCGGCACCCCCGGCGTTCTCCACGATCTCGAAGACCACGACCATCGCGAGATAGCCGACGAAGCTGTCGATGAAGGGCCACGCCGCGAACATCAGGGCGGTCACCATCGCCCCGGCGGCCCACATCCGCTGGGGCCCGAAGCGGTCGGTCAGCTTGCCGGCGGGGTAGGCGACCAGGAACGACACGACCCCGGCTACGGTCAGGCCGAGCCCGACCTGCGCAGCCCGGAGGCCGACGACCTCGGTGAAGAAGACGGCCGAACCGGTGAGGAAGGTGCCCTCGGCGGTCGCGAACAGCAGTGACTGCATCGCCAGCCGCCGCGAGAGCGGCGTCGGCGGGACGAGTCGTCGCAGTGACTGTCCGAGACGTGGCACGGAGCCATCTGACCAGGAACCACCCCCGGTCCTCACCCCATTTCGGTCGCCGATCCCGCCGGTGCCGCGGTGACCGGGTCAGCCAGGAGTGGCTAGCGTGCCGTCATGCGCCGCTTCTCCCAGGTCGACGTCTTCTCCTCCGAACCGCTGGCCGGCAACCCGGTCGCGGTGGTCCACGACGCCGACGGGCTGGACGCCGCCCAGATGCAGAGGTTTGCCCAGTGGACCAACCTCTCCGAGACGACGTTCCTGCTGCCGCCGTCGGACCACGCCGCGGACTACCGGCTGCGCATCTTCACCCCGGGCGGCGAGCTGCCGTTCGCCGGGCACCCGACCATCGGCAGCGCTCATGCCTGGCTCGAGGCGGGGGGAGCGCCGAGGTCCGCCGTGGAGCTGGTGCAGGAGTGCGGGGCGGGGCTGGTCCGCGTCCGCCGCGGCCAGCGGCTCGCCTTCGCGGCGCCGCCCCTGCTGCGGGAGGGTCCCGTCTCGGCCGAGGAGCGGGTCGCGGTGCTGACCGCGCTGGCGCTCACCGACGACGACGTCGTCGACCTCTCCTGGGGCGACAACGGGCCGGGCTGGGTCGTCGCGCTGCTGAGGGACGCGAGCGCCGTGCTCGCCGTTCGACCCGACTGGTCGTCGTTCGGCGACCTCGACATCGGCGTCGTCGGGGCCTACCCGGCCGACTCGCCCTGCGCGGTCGAGGTGCGCGCCTTCAGCCCCGGCCTCGGTGTCGTGGAGGACCCGGTGACCGGCAGCCTCAACGCGAGCATCGGCCAGTGGCTGGCCGGCGACCGGCTGCCGACGTCCTACGTCGCCTCCCAGGGGACCGCACTCGGCCGGGCCGGGAGGGTGTACGTCGAGCGGGACGGCGACACCGTCTGGGTCGGCGGCGACGCCACGACGACGGTGTCGGGCACCGTCGAGCTGGGCCCCTGACCAACCGCGAGATCCGCAGCGCGTGGGGTACCCAGACCGTCGGCGCACCGCCCTAGATTGACCTCATGCAGGTCTACCTCGATCTCCTCCAGCGGATCCTCGACGACGGGGTCGAGAAGTCCGACCGCACCGGCACGGGGACGCTGAGCGTGTTCGGCCACCAGATGCGCTTCGACCTGCGTGAGGGCTTCCCCCTGGTGACGACCAAGCGGGTCCACACCCGGTCGGTGTTCGCCGAGCTGCTGTGGTTCCTGCGCGGCGACACCAACGTCAAGTGGCTCCAGGACCGCGGGGTCACGATCTGGGACGAGTGGGCGGACGCCGACGGCGACCTCGGCCCGGTCTACGGCTACCAGTGGCGATCGTGGCCGGCGCCCGACGGCCGGCACGTCGACCAGATCTCGCAGGTCGTCGACCAGCTCCGTCGCGACCCCGACAGCCGGCGCCACATCGTCTCGGCGTGGAACGTCGCCGACATCCCGCGGATGGCCCTCGCGCCCTGCCACACGATGTTCCAGTTCTACGTCGCCCCGGCCGACGACGGCCCCGGTCGGCTCAGCTGCCAGCTCTACCAGCGCTCGGCCGACGTGTTCCTCGGCGTCCCGTTCAACATCGCGTCGTACGCCCTGTTGACCCACATGGTCGCCCAGGTGGCCGGCCTGCGCGTGGGCGACTTCGTGCACACGCTCGGCGACGCCCACCTCTACACCAACCATCTCGACCAGGCGCGCCTCCAGCTCGAGCGCGAGCCACGCCCGCTGCCGACCTTGTGGCTGGACCCGTCCGCGACCGACATCGACGGCTTCGACCTCGAGCACATCTCCGTCGACGGCTACGACCCCCACCCGGGCATCAAGGCTCCCATTGCCGTCTGAGCCCGCGTCGCCCGATCGGGGGCGGCTCACCCTGGTCGCGGCCTACGCCGCCAACCGCGTCATCGGCGACCACGGACGCATCCCGTGGCACCTCTCGGAGGACTTCGCCCACTTCAAGGCCACCACGATGGGGGGTGTGCTGGTGATGGGCCGCGCGACGTACGACTCGATCGGCCGGCCGCTGCCGGGCCGGACCACGGTGGTGCTGACCCGCGACCCCGCGTGGTCCGCCCCCGGGGTCCTGGTGGCGCACTCCCTCGAGGACGCCCTGGCCCTGGCAGCCGGTCAGCCGGGCGAGACCTTCGTCGTCGGGGGTGCGCAGGTCTACCGGCAGGCGCTCCCGCTGGCCACCCACCAGATCCTCACCGAGGTCGACCAGTGGCCGGAGGGCGACGTGACGTTCCCGGAGCTCGACGCGGGGTGGGTCGAGACCCGGCGCGAGCCGCGCGACGGGTTCAGCTGGGTGTGGTGGGAGCGACGATGAGCGCGCGGCTCTCGATCGACCCGACCTCGGGCGACGCGCCGTACGAGCAGATCCGCTCCCAGATCGCCAGGCAGGTCGCGACCGGAGACCTGGCCGCAGGCGCCAGACTGCCGACGGTGCGCGCTCTCGCCGCGACCCTGGGCATCGCGGCCAACACCGTGGCTCGCGCGTACCGCGAGCTGGAGCATGCCGGAGTGGTCACGACGCGTGGCCGCAACGGCACCGTGGTCAACGGCGACGACGGCGACCGGGCTGCCAAGGAGGCGGCCGCGGCCTACGCCGACGCGATGCGTTCGCTCGGCGTCCGGCAGGATGAGGCACTCGAGCTGGTCAGGCGAGCCCTCGACCGGCCCGTGAGCAGCTGACACGTCCGTTCGGTCAAGGGGAGGCGCCGTGCTCGTGCACGACGAGGTCCGCGACGCGCTGGCCGAAGGCCGCGCGGTGGTCGCACTGGAGAGCACGATCATCAGCCACGGCCTGCCGAGGCCCGACAACGCGAGGCTGGCTCGGGAGTTCGAGCTGGCCGTGCGTGACGGGGGCGCGGTGCCGGCCACGGTGGCCGTGATCGACGGCCAGGCACGCGTCGGCCTCGACGACGACGCCCTGCAACGCCTGGCGAGCGACCCGGACGCGGTCAAGGTCAGCGTGCGGGAGCTGGCCGCAGTGGCCGCCCGGGGCGGCGTCGGCTCGACCACGGTCGCCTCGACCGCCCATCTCGCGGCGGGCGCGGGCATCACCGTCTTCGCCACCGGGGGGCTCGGCGGCGTCCACCGCGGCGCGCAGGAGACCTTCGACGAGTCGGCCGACCTGACGACGCTGTCGCGCACCGGCGTGCTGGTGGTCTGTGCCGGCGTGAAGTCGATCCTCGACGTGGGGGCGACCCTCGAGCGGCTGGAGACGCTCGGCGTGGGCGTGCTCGGCTACCGCACCGACCGGTTCCCCGGCTTCTACCTCGCCGACTCGGGCTACGACGTCACCTGGCGGGTCGAGTCGCCGCCCGAGGTGGCGGCGATGCTGGCAGCGCGTGACGGCGTGGGCACCCGCGACCTCGGGCTCGTCCTGGCCAACCCGATCGCGTCCGTCGACGAGCTCGACCGCCCGCTTCACGACCGGCTCCTGGAGTCCGGCCTGGCCGCGGCCGAGCGCGACGGGGTGCATGGCAAGGACGTCACGCCGTACCTCCTCGACTGGTTCCATCGCGAGAGCGACGGCGAGTCCCTGCGGGCGAACGTCGCGCTGGTGCGGGCCAACGCGAGACTCGCCGCGGAGGTCGCCACCGCCTACGCCGGGCTGGTCTCGCAGCGATGACCTTCTTCTGTCTGGGCGACCTGATGGTCGACGTCGTCGCGCGCCTGTTCGGCCCGCTGGCCGAGGGCTCCGACAGCCCGGGCGTCATCTCCTACGTCGGCGGCGGCTCCGCGGCGAACACCGCGGCGTGGCTGTCCCGGGTCGGCGAGAGCGCGACGTTCGTCGGGGCGATCGGAGACGATGCCGCGGGCCAGTCGCAGGTCGAGAGCCTGCACCGGCTCGGTGTCGACGTCAGGTTCCGCGTGGACCGGACGCGGCCGACCGGCACCTGCCTGGTGCTGGTGGCCCCGACCGGGGAGCGGACGATGGTGCCGGACCCGGGCGCCAACCTGGCGCTCCTGGAGCACGACGTGCCGGCCGACGAGTTCCGGCCGGGCGACCACCTGCACGTCTCGGGCTACGCGCTGCTGCGTGACTCGCGTGACGCGGCGCTGCACGCGATGGCGGCGGCGACCCGCGCCGGGTTGACCGTCTCGGTCGGCGCCGCCTCCGCCGCACCGCTCCAGCTGCTCGGGGCCGAGGAGTTCTGGCGGATGGTGCCCGCCGACGCCCTGGTCTTCGCCAACGAGAAGGAGGCCGGCGTGCTCGCCGGGGCCGGCGAGACAGCGGGCGGGACGCCGACCCTGGCACGCGCGCTGGCCGGTGGCTCACGGCAGGCGGTCGTCACCGCAGGCTCCGGCGTCGCGGCCTGGAGCAACGGCGAGGCCGACTCCGCCCTCGCCGCCGAGCCGCTGGAGCGTCCGGAGCTCGATACCACCGGCGCCGGCGACGCCTTCGCGGCCGGCTTCCTCGCCGCGCGTGCCCGCCAGGCCGCCCCCGAGGTCTGCCTGCGCGACGGGCACGCCCTCGCCGCCGCGGCGTGCCGGACCACCGGCGGCCGCCCCGAACCCCGATGAGGCGCCGCAGCTCCTGCCCTGCCGCCCCGTCTTGCGGACCTCTTCCTGCCGGAAAGCGCGGAAGAACGACGCCGGCCACCGGCGTGTCGCTGTCGTTCTTCCGCGCTTTCTCCCCGCCGGCGGCCGTCAGCGTCACCAGCGGTGGCGTTCGACGGCCTTGGCGCGTCGCGGCCGGCCGGTCGGGCCCCCGGCTCCGGCACGCCTCGGTGAGGGCGATCGGGGTCGGCCCCGGGTAGCCTGACCCGCATGACGGCCCCGGCGCCCTTCGGGCGGATGCTGACGGCGATGGCCACGGCATTCACCGACGAGGGCGCGGTCGACCTCGACGCGACGGCGGCGATCGCGGTCCACCTGGTCGAGCACGGCCACGACGGCGTCGTGGTCAGCGGCACGACGGGGGAGAGCCCGACGTGCAGCGTCGCCGAGACCGGCGACATCCTCCGCGTGGTCAAGGACGCCGTGGGCGAGCGCGCGCGGGTCGTGGCCGGCGTCGGCAGCAACGCGACCGCCCACAGCATCGAGCTGGCCCGGCAGGCCGAGAAGCTCGGCGCGGACGCCCTGCTGCTCGTCGCGCCGTACTACAGCAAGCCGGGGCAGGCCGGCGTCGTGCACCACTTCCGGCAGGTCGCGGCGGCGACCGGCACGCCGGTGATCCTCTACGACGTGCCGGGGCGCACCGGCACCCCGATCAGCGTCGAGACCTACGAGCGGGTCAAGAGCGACACGGTGGTCGCGGTCAAGGAGGCCGTCGGCGACTTCGCCCGCGGCGTCCGCCTCCAGGAGCTGGGCTACGCCGTCTACAGCGGCGACGACGTCAGCAACCTCGCCTGGCTCGCCCACGGCGCCAGCGGGGTGATCAGCGTGGTCGGTCACGTGGCCGGTCATCAGCTCCGCTCCCAGATCGAGGACTTCCTCGACGGCAACACCACCGCGGCCCGCAAGACCTATGACCGGCTGATGCCGGCCACCCAGGCCATCATGGGCGTCCCCAACTACGGCGCGACCACGGCGAAGGCCTGCCTCCAGCTGCTCGGCGTGCTGGACAACCGGAACGTCCGAGGTCCGCTCGTCCCGCTGACCGACGAGGAGGTCGCCGCGCTGCGCGCCGGCCTGGAGGCCTCGCACCTGCTCTGACCTGAACCGACCTGAAGCTCGCGTGCCCATCAGCCCGACCCCGCAACGACCCAGCAACGACCCAGTAACGACCCAGCCCCGACCCAGGAAGACAACCCCTTGAGCCATCCGCATCCTGAGCTCTCCGCGCCGGCCGACCTGCCGAAGGGGGGCTTGCGGATCTATCCCCTCGGTGGCCTCGGGGAGGTCGGCCGCAACATGACCGTCTTCGAGTACGACGGGCGGCTGCTCATCGTCGACTGCGGGGTGCTCTTCCCCGAGGAGTCCCACCCGGGTGTCGACCTGATCCTCCCGGACTTCGACGCCATCCGCGACCGCCTTGACAAGGTCGAGGCCCTGGTGCTGACCCATGGCCACGAGGACCACATCGGCGCCACGCCGTACCTCCTGCGCGAGCGCGGAGACATCCCGCTCGTGGGCTCCGAGCTCACGCTGGCGCTGCTGGACTCCAAGCTGCGCGAGCACCGGCTCAAGGAGACCGTGCACCACAAGGTCGCCGCGGGAGACCGCCTGACGCTCGGTCCCTACGAGCTGGAGTTCGTCGCGGTCAACCACTCGATCCCCGACGCGCTCGCCGTGTGCATCCGGACCGGCACCGCCACCGTCCTGCACACCGGCGACTTCAAGATGGACCAGCTCCCGCTCGACGGCCGGATCACCGACCTCCGGTCGTTCGCGCGCCTGGGTGAGGAGGGCGTCGACCTGTTCCTCACCGACTCCACGAACGCCGAGGTCCCCGGCTTCACGACCGCCGAGAGGAACATCGGCCCGGTCCTCGACTCGGTCTTCACCGGCAACGACCAGCGGATCATCGTCGCCTGCTTCGCCTCCCACGTCCACCGGGTGCAGCAGGTGCTCGACACGGCCGTCCGACACGGACGCAAGGTGGGGTACGTCGGTCGGTCGATGGTGCGCAACATGGGCATCGCCCAGGACCTCGGCTACCTCCACGTCCCGGCCGGGGTCATGGTCGACGCCAAGGACCTCGCCGACCTCGCTCCCGAGCGTCAGGTCCTGATCTCGACCGGGAGCCAGGGCGAGCCGATGTCGGCGCTGAGCCGGATCGCCCAGCGCAACCACAGCTTCGTGCACATCGAGGAGGGCGACACCGTCATCCTCGCCAGCTCGCTGATCCCCGGCAACGAGAACGCCGTCTACAAGGTGATCAACGGCCTGACCCGGCTCGGAGCCAACGTGGTGCACAAGGGCAACGCGCTGGTCCACGTCTCCGGACACGCCAGCGCGGGCGAGCTGCTGTACGCCTACAACATCGTCAAGCCGCGCAACGTGATGCCGGTCCACGGAGAGTTCCGGCACATGAAGGCCAATGCCGAGCTCGCTCGCGCGACCGGCGTGGAGAACGTCGTGATCGCCGAGGACGGCGTCGTCGTCGACCTCGTCGACGGCGTCGCGAGCATCGCCGGCAAGGTCAGCTGCGGCTACGTCTTCGTCGACGGCGAGAACATCGGCGACATCACGGAGTCCGACCTCAAGGACCGCAGGATCCTGGGCGAGGAGGGCTTCGTCTCGGTGATCGTGGTGATCGACTCGGTCAGTGGCAAGGTGTCGAGCGGGCCCGAGATCCACGCCCGCGGCTTCGCCGAGGACGACCGCGCCTTCGACGGCATCAAGCAGCCGATCATCGACGCCCTCGACCAGGCGATGCGCGACGGCACCAACGACACCTACCAGCTCCAGCAGGTCGTACGACGCGTGGTCGGCCGCTGGGTCAACCGCGAGCTGCGCCGTCGTCCGATGATCATCCCGGTGGTCATCGAGGCATAGTCGCCGACGCCCCTGGCGTCGGTCACACGCGCTTGGTGCCGGAGTCCTCGAACGCCATCGCGCGCTGAAGGGCTGCGGCGCGCAGCTCCTCCGCGATCGCCACCGGGCCGCCGAGGGCGCGGGCGTTCATGGAGGCCTGCGCGGCCTCCTCGACCACGCCCCCGACCAGGACGGCGAGCTCGGGCGTCCGGTGGAAGACCAGGACACCGTGGTTGGCCAGCAGGACCGCGGGGTTGCCGGGACGAACCGCGGCGCGGATCTCGGCCACGGCCTGGTCCGAGCCGCGGGGACCGTAGCCCGCGACCGGGACGCCGTCGGCCAGTCCGAACATCGCGAGCGCCTCGATCCACACGTCGATCGGCTGCCGGGCGACGGCGTACGCGGTGGCGCACGGCGAATGGGTGTGGATCACGCAGCCGACGTCGTCGCGGTCGGCGTACATCGCGGTGTGCATCGCGACGACTGCTGCCTGGATCGGGGGGAGCGTGCCCTCGACGAGGGTGCCGTCGAACGCCACCCGCGCGATGCCACCCGACGTCAGCCCCTTCAGGGAGGGGGCGGAGGTGAAGTACATCTCGTCGGCGTCGGGCACCCGGATGCTGACGTTGCCGTGGCCGTTGGCGGAGATCGCCCCACTCGCCACGACAGCGGCGGCGGTGTCGACCACGCGGTCCACCAGGTCGGGCTGCATGGGAAGCTCCTCTCGCCGGCCTGGCCCGGACCCTACTCGGCCTCCTCGTCCACGCGGTCGATCGCGCGAACGCCGTCGATCCCGCCGAGGACGTTCGAGGCCTGGTGGACGCCGCGGCCGCTCAGCGTCAGCAGGACGCCGACCTGGTCGCGATCGGCCGGGCTGAGGGACTGGCCGAGGATGCGTTCGGCTCCGGGCGCGTCTGCCGACATCGCCGTCAGCGTCCAGCCACGGGTGCTGCACTCGTGCAGCAGCTGGCGCAGCACGCCCTGGCTGTCGAGGTACACGACGTGGAGCCGCGTCGAGCCGCCCAGGGATCCGGGCAGCCTGGCGACCAGCGCGGTGAACCCGATCACGATCACGAAGTGCAGCGCGGTCACGGTGACCGCGAGCTGCCACAGGCCGGCCCCGGCGGCCATCCCGATCGCCGCGGTCTCCCAGACGGCCGCGGCGGTGGTCAGTCCGCGGATGGCGCCCTGCCGGGTGATGATCAGCCCCGCGCCGAGGAAGCCGATGCCGGAGACGATCTGGGCGGCGACCCGTGACGGGTCCAGGACGACGTGGCTCGCGAGCACGTCCTGGAACCCGTACTTGCTGATCAGCAGGATCAGCGCGGACGACGTGCCGACGATGGTCTGGGTGCGGATCCCCGCGCTCTTGCCGCGCAGCTCACGCTCGAGCCCGACGAGAGCCGAGAGCCCGAACGCCACCAGCAGCTCGAGGATCTGGGTCGTGGTGGACGCCATGCCTTCTCCGTTTCCTGTCAGACGATGCTGAAGCCGTCGGGGAGCCGGTGGCGACCGGTCAGGGCCAGCAGCAGGGTCGGTCCCCGGCCCGATCGGACCGCCACCTGCGCGGCGAGGGTCGAGGCGTCGACGAGCGGGTCGTCGGCGAACCCGGGGTCGACGCCGGTGGCGACGGCGATGTCGAGCCCGTGCACGACCAGCTCGAAGGTGCGCGTCCGGAGGTACTCGTCGAGCCGCATCCCGCCGGCGATCGTGGTCATCGCGTACGACGCGTCGTACGCGGGCAGCTTGGCGTGCACCCGGGCCGCGAGCTCCCGGACGTACGTCGCGGGGTCCTCGCCCAGGGCGAGCCCGGCCTGGCGCCCTCGTTCGAGGACGGCGTCACCGCCGCCCGCGAGCGTCGCCGCGATGGCGAGGTAGTAGTCGGCGGCACGGGGGAGGGCGACCTCCGCGGCCGGCTGGTCGAGATAGGTCTCGACGGTCGTGAGGGAGCGTGCGGCGTGTCCGACCAGCGCACGGAGGTCCCAGGCCCCGAGGCCGGGTCCCGCCAGCTCGGCGACCGGGATCCGCGCCACCTGGTCGACGTACGACTCGGAGGCCGAGAGGAACGCGGAACGGCTGTCGCCCATGTGCTCCATCATGACCGGCAGGTGCCCGGCCCCCGCCGGCGGAGGGGCCGTCACCCAGTCTGCTGCGGTGCTGTGCAGGGTCGTGCCCTCTCGAGCGGTGTCCGTGCCCCCCGTGCCCCCCGTGCCCCCCGTGTCCTCCGTGCCCGGAGGGGTGCCGGCGCAGGTACGCACGGTAGCTGTGCACGCCCTCGGGGGGACGGGCTGGGAAGCGATCGCTCAGGTAGCCCCGATCACGCCGCCGACGATCAGGGCCTGGCCGAGGTGGTAGGTGACCATCACGGCCACCGGCGCCCAGGAGATCGGTCGGACGAAGCGGTTGACCGCCAGGAGGGAGTCGCTGGCCGCGAAGACGCCTGCTCCCAGGGCCACCAGCGGCTCGCCGGTGTCGAAGGCGACGATCACCATCGCGCCGATCACCAGGGTGTAGAGCGCCACCGGCGCGGCGAGGGCCCACCCGGAGCGCAGGAACGTCGCCGGGGCGACCTGCCGGGTGGCCAGCAGGCAGACCAGCAGCACGGCCCAGGAGACCCACGCCCAGCCCGCGGGGTCGATCCCGAGCTTGGCGAAGCTCGCGACGTAGGCCAGGTGCCCCACCAGGAAGGCCGCCAGCCCGAGCCGGAACCGGGTCTCGGAGTCGTCGAGCAGGAAGACGTCCCCGATCATGCCGAGCACCAGGGCGACCAGCAGCCAGGCACCGGCCGCGCTGTCGGTCGCCCCGAGCACCAGGGCGGCCAGGATCAGCGCGGCCAGGGTGGCGGGCTTCGCCCACGTCTCGGTACGCCGGTCGCCCCGGGACACGGCGTACCAGTCGGTGACCGCACACACGGCGGGCAAGGCCCAGATCAGCTCCACACCCGCAGCATGGCAGCAGAGCAGCACTGTCGGCGCGGCGTGCCAGGCTGACGCCCATGAACGTGAGCGAGCTCCTGACCGACGCGCTGGGCCGGGTCCGAGAGCAGATGCCGGGGGTCGTCGCCGGGCTCGGCGACGACGAGCTGGCCTGGCGGCCCGACCCCGAGGCCAACTCGATCGCCTGGCTGATATGGCACCTGAGCCGGATCGAGGACGACCATGTCGCCGGCGCAGCCGGCAGCGACCAGGCGTGGCTGGCCGACGGCTGGGCCGACCGCTTCGGCCTGCCCTTCGACGACCACGAGCACGGCTACGCGATGACCGCTGCCGACGTGGGGAAGGTGCGGGCCACCGGCGACCTGCTGGCCGGGTACTACGAGGCGGTCGCCGCCCGCACTGCGGCGTACGTCGCGACGCTGGCGCCCGACGACCTCGACCGCGTCGTCGACGAGGCGTGGGACCCACCGGTCACCCTCGGCGTCCGGCTGGTCAGCGTGGTCAACGAGGTCAACGCCCATCTCGGTCAGGCACAGTACGTCCGCGGTCTGCTCGAGCGGCAGCCGTAGGGGTCGCCCAGGTCGCGATCCGGATGCCGGAGACACCGCAAACCCGTGTGCGGCGTGTGATCCGTGTGACGGGAGTGACAGTGACCTAGGGTCGAGACCATGGCGACCCGTACGTCTTCCCCGCCGGGTTCGCGCAGCCGGAGCAAGCCCGCTACGCGATCTCGGAGTACGACCAAGAAGCGATCCCGCACGTCCTCGGCACGCAGACGGCGTCCGGCGCCCCGAGCGGTCCGCTCGGGGCGCGGTCCGGTCCTGCGGCTGTTCGCGGCGCTGGGACGCGGGGTCGCCGCGATCTGGCTGGGCATCGCGCACGGGATCGGCGCGGTCGCGCGCAAGGTCGGCAAGACGGCGCACGACCTCGAGCCCGAGCACCGTCGCGACGGCGTCGGGCTGTTCCTGCTCGGCCTCGCCGTCGTCTGCGCCGCCGCGGTGTGGTGGCAGCTGCCCGGCGGCCTGATGCACGGCACGCGCACCGTGGTGGCCGGCTCGGTGGGCGAGGTGGGCTGGCTGGTGCCGCTGATCCTGGTCTGGACCGGCTGGCGCACGATGCGCGACCCCGAGGCCAGAGGGCCGGCGGGCCGCCAGGTCGTGGGCTGGGTCGCCCTGGGCTTCGGCGTGCTGGGCACCGTGCACATCGCGGCGGGCAACCCCGCGCCGGTCAACGGCGACTCCTCCGACCTCCAGAACGCCGGCGGGGCCATCGGGTACGTCGTGTCCAGCCTGCTGCTGGACCTCCTGCGCTCGACGTACGTCGTGGTGCCGCTGCTGCTGCTGCTCGCACTCTTCGGGATCCTCGTGGTCACCGCGACCCCGGTCTACCAGGTGCCGGTCAAGCTCGCCGCCTTCCGCGACCGGATCCTCGGTCGCCCGCCCGTCGCCGAGGACGACCTGCCGGCGAACGGCATTCGCAGCCACCGCCGTGGGCTGCGGCCCGACGAGGAGATCGACCCCGACATGGGGGACCCCGCCTACGACTCCCCGGTGCTCAGCGACCGCGAGCTCAGGCGCCGCCGCAAGCGCGGCGAGATCGGCGACACCCGGGCCGGAGACACGGGCGCGACGCAGGCCATCGCCGTGGTCGACGCGCACTCCGACCATGGGCCCGACACCAGGTCCGACGTCGGGTCCGACCCGGCAGACACGGCGGCAGACCTCGTGGCGCCGCCGCACACCCCGCTGCCGCTGCGCGCCGAGCAGCTCGAGCTGTCCGGAGACGTCGTCTACTCCCTGCCCGGCAACGACGTCCTGCGGCCGGGCTCCCCGCACAAGCCGCGCTCGCGAGCCAGTGACGGCGTCGTCGGGCGGCTGACCCAGGTGCTCGAGGAGTTCGGCATCGACGCCCAGGTCACCGGCTACACCCGCGGCCCGACAGTGACCCGGTACGAGGTCGAGCTCGGCCCGGCGGTCAAGGTCGAGAAGGTCACCGCGCTGTCCAAGAACATCGCCTACGCGGTGGCCTCCGCCGACGTCCGGATCCTCAGCCCGATCCCGGGGAAGTCGGCGATCGGCATCGAGATCCCCAACTCCGACAAGGAGATCGTCTCGCTGGGCGACGTGCTGCGCTCCACCACGTCGCGCTCCGACCACCACCCGCTCGTGGTCGGGCTGGGCAAGGACGTCGAGGGCGGCTTCGTGGTCGCGAACCTCGCGAAGATGCCGCACCTCCTGGTCGCCGGCGCCACCGGCTCGGGCAAGTCGAGCTTCATCAACTCGATGATCTGCTCGCTGCTGATGCGCTCGACCCCCGACGAGGTGCGGATGATCATGATCGACCCCAAGCGGGTCGAGCTCAACTCCTACGAGGGCATCCCGCACCTGATCACCCCGATCATCACCAACCCGAAGAAGGCCGCCGAGGCACTGGCCTGGGTGGTGCGCGAGATGGACCTGCGCTACGACGACCTCGCCAACTTCGGCTTCCGTCACGTCGACGACTTCAACAAGGCGGTCCGGGCGGGCAAGGTCAAGGTGCCGCCAGGCAGTGAGCGCGAGGTCGCGCCGTACCCCTATCTGGTGGTCGTGGTCGACGAGCTCGCCGACCTGATGATGATCGCGCCGCGAGACGTCGAGGACGCCGTGGTGCGGATCACCCAGCTGGCGCGAGCGGCAGGGATCCACCTGGTGCTGGCCACCCAGCGGCCGAGCGTCGACGTGGTCACCGGCCTGATCAAGGCCAACGTGCCCTCGCGGCTCGCCTTCGCCACCTCGAGCCTGGCCGACAGCCGGGTCATCCTCGACCAGCCCGGCGCGGAGAAGCTGGTCGGCCAGGGCGACGGGCTGTTCCTGCCGATGGGCGCCTCGAAGGCGGTGCGCGTGCAGGGCTCGTGGGTCACCGAGGCCGAGATCCATCAGGTCGTCGCGCACTGCAAGAAGCAGCTCACGCCCACCTACCGCGAGGACGTCACGGCGCCCCAGCAGAGCAAGCGCGAGCTCGACGACGACATCGGCGACGACCTCGACCTGGTCATCCAGGCGGTCGAGCTGGTCGTCTCGACGCAGTTCGGGTCCACCTCGATGCTCCAGCGCAAGCTCCGGGTGGGCTTCGCCAAGGCCGGCCGCTTGATGGACATCTTGGAGAGCCGCGGCGTCGTCGGGCCGTCGGAGGGCTCGAAGGCCCGCGACGTGCTGGTCAAGCCGGACGAGATCGACAGTGTGATCGCCACCCTGCAAGGGGAGATCGGGGCCTGAGATGACCATCGACAGCGACTACGACAGCGACTACGACGACGCGGAGCGGGAGCCTGGGCTCGGCGCGGCGTTCGGTCCGCAGACCGAGCCCCAGGGCGACCAGACGCCGGTCGAGACGATCGGCGAGCCGGCCAGCCACCCCGAGCAGCTGGTCGAGGTACGCCGTCGCACCGGCCTTGCCGCATCGCTGGGGGCGGGAGCCTCCTTGGTCGCCGTCGCCTACCTCGCGCGAGCCGCGGCCGGCGGCGGAGCCCTGGACTGGGTGGTCGGGGGCGTGCTCGCGATGGTCGGTGTCGCCTACCTCGTCTCCCTGCTCGACGCTCGCACGCCGCTCCTGGTCGCCGACGAGCTCGGCGTCCGCCTCCGCCTGGGCCGGACCTGGGTCGGCCTGCCCTGGGGCGGCATCGACGAGGTCGAGCTCCAGGGGCGACGCCGGTGGTGGCGCGACGGGCTTCTCACGGTCCGCACCCACTACGTCCAGCGGGTGCTCGAGGACCTCGATCCCGGCGCCCGCCGACTCGCCCGCGTCAACCGCCGCCTCCACCACGCGCCGCTCGCGCTCCCGCTCGGCCTGGGCACCCGCGTCCTCGGCGGCCGACCCGACCTGGCTGCCGCCCTGCGGACCCTCTCCGCCGGGCGCGCACCGGTCACCGAGGTCGTGCCGCAGGTCGTCGTCGAGGCGGACGTCGAGGTCCCGGAGCTGCTCACGGAGCCGGTGCTCCAGGCGGCGCACCGGGTCGGCGAGCCAGACGCCGTCACCCTTCCCGAGCCCGTTGTCGGGTCGGTGGTGGAGCCGGTGGTCCAGCCGGTGGTCGAGCAGGTGGTCGAGCCGGTCCAGCCGGTCGTCCAGCCGGTGGACCAGCCGGTGGCCGAGTCGGAGGGAGGGGGGCTCGAGACCCGGGGCCGCCGACTGCCCGACCCCCGACCGGCGATGGCCAACCTCATCGGCGTGCTGGCCGCTCGCCTCGAGCGGGGCCGGCGCTCGCGCGTCGAGGCGCTCGACGTCGACGACGCGGCCCACCTGCTCGAGGAGCTGCCGTCGCCGCCTCCGGAGATCCTGGCCAGCCCGACGCCCGCGCCGAGCCGCGCCACCGTCGCCGCCCGGCGAACGGAGGTGCGGCACGAGGTGCAGGCGCCCCTCCCGGGCCGCAGCAAGGAGGACCCGCCGCTCGGGGCGCCGTTCGCCGAGGACGAGCCGGGCGAGGACACCCGGCTGTGGTCGGCCCTGGCCGATGTTCCGCTGCTCCTGGACGACGAGGCGCCCATCGGGCAGGCCCCGGCCCCTCCCGTGATCGGGCCGCAGCTCGCGGCCGCTCGTGAGCGGCTCGGTCTCGACGTCGACGAGCTGGCCGATCGCACCAGGATCCGACCCCACGTCATCGAGGCGATCGAGGTCGACGACTTCGCGGCCTGCGGCGGCGACTTCTACGCCCGCGGTCATCTGCGGACGCTGGGTCGGGTGCTCGGCGTCGAGGCGGCGCCGATGCTCGTCACCTACGACGAGCAGTACGCCGACGCCCCGATCGACCCCCGCCGGGTCTTCGAGGCGGAGCTGGCCGGTGCCGGCTCGATGCGCTCCACCCGCGGCGGTCCCAACTGGTCGGTGCTGGTCGCCGCCGTCATGGCCCTGGTCCTGTGCTGGTCGGTGGCCAGGCTGGTGACCGGAGGTCCGGGTCGAAGCCCCGATGTGGCGGTCCTGAGCGGGTCGGGGGGCACCCACCACAGTCGCTCGGTGCTGTCGGCCCCGGTGCCGGTCACGCTGACGGCGGCCGGGGGCGGAGCCCGGGTGGTGGTGCACGACGGTCTCGGGAAGCTGGTCTTCGCGGGCGACCTCTCCTACGGGCAGAAGCGGACGGTACACGTCTCGGCACCCGTCCGGATCCAGTCCACGGACGGGTCGGTCCGGGTGACGGTGGATGGGAAGGACCGCGGGCGCATGGGGCCCGCGGGTCACCCCACCTCCCGCACCTACCACTGACCCACACCGCCACCTCCACCGCCCACCCCCACCGCCCACCCCACCGACCCGTCACAAAAGGACAGCCGAATCACGCCGAGTCGTCATATGCCGACTCGGCGTTGCTGTTCCTTTGTGACGGGTCGGTGGCGGGCGGGTGCACTTTTGTGACGGGTCGGTGGGGGTGGCCGGGGGTGGGCGGCATACTCGACGTCGATGACCACTTCGATCACCGTCGCCCTGGTGACCCTCGGCTGCGCGCGCAACGACGTCGACTCCGAGGAGCTGGCCGGCCGGCTCGCGGCTGACGGGTTCCGCCTGGTCGACGACCCGGCCGACGCCCAGACGGTGGTGGTCAACACCTGCGGCTTCGTCGACGCGGCGAAGAAGGACTCGCTCGACACGCTGTTGGCCGCCTCCGACCTCAAGGGCTCGGGGACGACGCAGGCCGTGGTCGCGGTCGGGTGCCTGGCGGAGCGGTACGGCAAGGAGCTGGCCGACTCGCTCCCCGAGGCCGACGCCGTCCTCGGCTTCGACGACTACCCCGACATCGCCGCGCGACTGAGGTCGGTGCTGGCCGGTGAGGCACATGTCGCCCACGTGCCGCGCGACCGGCGCACACTGCTGCCGATCTCGCCGGTGGACCGGGACGCCACCACGGTGTCGGTGCCGGGCCACGGTGCGGTCGCGAGCGCGGTCACGCCGGCGTCGACGGACGCCGTGGGTCTCTACGCTCCGGCGAGCGGTCCGCGGCCGGTACGCCGTCGTCTGGCCGGCGGGCCCATGGCCCCGCTCAAGCTGGCCAGCGGATGCGACCGCCGGTGCTCGTTCTGCGCCATCCCGAGCTTCCGGGGCTCCTTCGTCAGCCGGCGACCGACCGAGGTGCTCGCCGAGGCACGCTGGCTCGCCGGCGAGGGAGTGCGCGAGGTCTTCCTCGTCAGCGAGAACAGCACGTCGTACGGCAAGGACCTCGGCGATCTGCGGCTGCTGGAGACGCTGCTGCCCGAGCTCGCGGCGGTCGAGGGTCTCGCGCGCATCCGGGTCTCCTACCTGCAACCCGCCGAGACCCGGCCGGGCCTGGTCGAGGCGATCGCCACGACGCCTGGCGTCAGCCGCTACTTCGACCTGTCCTTCCAGCACGCCAGCGCCGCCGTTCTCCGGCGGATGCGCAGGTTCGGCGACCCGGAGTCCTTCCTCGACCTGCTCGCGCGGATCCGCGCCCTGAGCCCCTCTGCCGGCGTGCGGTCCAACGTCATCGTGGGCTTCCCGGGCGAGACCGAGGCCGACGTCGAGACGCTCTGCGACTTCCTGGTCGGCGCCCGCCTCGACGTCACCGGGGTGTTCGGCTACTCCGACGAGGAGGGCACCGAGGCAGCCGGCATGGTCGGCAAGCACGACGACGACGAGATCCGGGCCCGGGTCGAGCACGTCTCGGACCTCGTCGAGCAGCTGACCGCGCAGCGTGCCGAGGAGCGCATCGGCGAGGACGTCGTGGTCCTGGTCGAGTCCCTCGACCCGGCCGACGACGGGGCGGTCGCCGAGGGGCGGGCCGACCACCAGGGTCCGGAGGTCGACGGCACCACCCGGCTGCTGCCGGGCGGGAGCCACCGGGTGGGCGACCTGGTCCCGGCGGTCGTGGTTGCGGCCGAGGGTGCCGACCTCGTCGCGGAGCCCCGCCGATGAGCGAGCAGGCGGCCACGGTGGGCAACTGGAACCTGCCCAACGTCCTGACCGGAGTGCGGGTCCTGCTGGTCCCCTTCTTCGGCGTCGCGCTGCTGCACGGCGGTGGAGACTCGATCCTGTGGCGGTGTCTGGCCACGCTGGTGTTCGCGATCGCGATGGTGACCGACAAGGTGGACGGCGACATCGCGCGCTCGCGGGGCCTGGTCACCAACTTCGGCAAGATCGCCGATCCCATCGCCGACAAGGCGATGACCGGCATGGCCCTCATCGGCCTCTCGGTGGTCGGCGACATCTGGTGGTGGGTGACCGTCGTCGTCCTCGTGCGCGAGTGGTCGGTGACCCTGCTGCGCCTGTCGATCCTCCAGCGGGTGGTGGTCGCGGCGGCGCGGAGCGGGAAGATCAAGACGGTCCTCCAGGCCGTGGCGCTGACCAGTCTGTGCCTGCCCCTGCGCCAGCTGCACGACCCGCTGCACGGCACGGGCGTGGTCCTCTTCCACCTCGGCGAGGTGGTCCTGGCAGCTGCCGTCGCGATGACCCTCTGGTCGGGCTTCGAGTTCTTCCGCGACGTGTGGCGACAGCGGGCCACGATCCGCGGCACGTGACGTTCACCGATCGGCCACCTGGGCCTGGTGACGTCGGGGGTGGGCCGTATTAGTGTGCCGGGCACAGGTCGTCGGCACCGGCGCTCTCGACTCTCGGCTCTCGGCTCTCGGAAGGACCCCCCGTCCATGTTTCGTCTGACTCGTCCCCAGCGACCCCTGCTCGCGTCTGCTCGCGCCCCCCGGCCCCCAGCCCGGGCCTGGCGGCGGGCCAGGCCCCGGTCGCTCTTCACCCTGGTCTCCTCGGGTGCGCTGGTCCTGGCGGGCGGCGCCCTTCTCGGGCCGGCCCAGGCCAACCCGACCGGCACCGGCCTGGTGATAAGCGAGGTGTACGGCGCCGGCGGCAACAGCGGCGCGACGTACGACGCCGACTACGTCGAGCTCGACAACCCGACCGACGCCGCGATCAGCGTGGCCGGTGACTACATCCACTACCGCTCGTCAGGAGGCACCAGCGGCGGCACGCCCGCTGCCCTGTCGGGCAGCGTGCCGGCCCACGGCCACTACCTGATCCAGATGGGTGCGGCCTCGGCGACCAACGGCGCGCCCCTGCCGACGCCGGACGCGGGTCCCTTCACGTTCAGCCTGGCCGCGGCCGGCGGCCAGGTGTTCCTGCTCGACACGCCCAACGCGATCACGACCTCGGGCGACATGGCCGGCGTCGCCGGCGTCGTCGACATGGTGGGTGCCAGTGGCGCGACGTCGTTCGAGACCAAGGCGGCGAACGCCGCGGCCACGACCACCCAGTCGCTCCAGCGCAGCGCCTCGGGGGCCGACACCGACGACAACTCCGCCGACCTCAGCGCCCAGCCGGCCGACCCGCAGGACACCGGCGGCGGCACCCCGCCGCCTCCGCCGACCCAGCACACGATCGCCGAGATCCAAGGCACCGGCGCCACCTCGCCGCTGGCGGGCGACACGGTCATCACCCAGGGCGTGGTCACCGCGGCCTACCCGACCGGCGGCTTCTTCGGCTACGTCATCCAGACCGACGGCACCGGCTCGGGCACCGACGCGACCCCGGGTGCCTCCGATGCCGTGTTCGTCTACCAGCCGACCGGGGCGATCTCGGTCAAGGTCGGCGACTACGTCCAGGTCACCGGCAAGGTCAGCGAGTTCAGCGGCCTCACCGAGCTCAGCGTCGCGTCCTCCGACGTGCAGGAGCTGGGCCCGCCTCCGCTGGGCGGGGTCACGCCGCTGTCGATCGCCTATCCGACGACCGACGCCGGGCGCGAGGCGCACGAGAGCGAGCTGATCGCGCCGACCGACCAGCTCACCGTCACCGACAACTACTCCACCAACGAGTACGGCGAGATCGAGCTGGCCACCGGCAACCACCAGCTGGTCCAGCCGACCGACCTCTACCCCGCGAGCGACACCGCCGACATCGCCCAGGTCGAGGCGGACAACGACGCGCGAGCGGTGACGCTGAACGACGGCTCGAGCTGGAACTTCCTGACCACCGACAAGAACACCCCGATGGCGTGGCTGACCCCGGACAACCCGGTCCGGATCGGCTCCACCGCGACGCTCCGGCAGCCGATGATCCTCGACTACCGCAACGGGTTGTGGGAGCTCCAGCCGACCAGCCAGGTGACCGGTGACGGACACCAGTGGGCCACCTTCAGCGACACCCGGACGCCGAACCAGGCGCCGCGCGCGGTCGGCGGAGACCTGCGGCTGGCGACGTTCAACGTGGAGAACTTCTTCCCGACCTCGGCTGCCGACTACGACGCCCAGGTGGGCGACCCGAACGCGTGCTCGGCGTACACCGACCGCGACGGCAACCCCATCGACGTCAACGAGTGCGTACCGAACGGTCCCCGTGGAGCGTGGGACTCGACCAACCTCCAGCGTCAGCTGGTCAAGGAGGTCTCGGCGATCAACACGATGAACGCCGACGTGGTGTCGCTGGAGGAGATCGAGAACTCCGTCCAGTTCGGCAAGGACCGCGACGACGCGCTCTCCAAGCTCGTCGACGCGCTCAACGCCGCCGCCGGCACCACCCGGTGGGCCTACGTCCCCTCGCCGGACCCGGCGGACCTGCCGCCGACCGCGGAGCAGGACGTCATCCGCACCGCGTTCATCTACAACCCCGCCAAGGTCGAGCCGGTCGGCGCGCCGATCGTGCTCTCGAACCAGTCCGACCCCGGCGAGCCCTTCGCCAACGCCCGTGAGCCGCTGGCCCAGGAGTTCAAGCGCAAGGGCGCCCTGGACTCCGACGGGTTCCTGGTGATCGTCAACCACCTGAAGTCGAAGGGCGACAGCACCCCGCCGGCGACCGGCGACAACGCCAACGGCCTCCAGGGCGCGTTCAACGGCGACCGGGTCCGACAGGCGCACGCCCTGGTCGACTTCGCCGACCAGCTCTCGGCCGAGCGCGGCACCAGCAAGGTGTTCCTGGTCGGTGACTTCAACAGCTACACCCAGGAGGACCCGATGCAGGTCCTCTACCAGGCGGGCTACGTCAACCAGCCCAGTGACGACCCGAAGGACGTCAGCTACGAGTACGACGGCCTGGCCGGGTCCCTGGACCACGTGCTGGCCAGTCCGGCCGCGACGAAGATGGTGACCGGACGCGACGTCTGGCAGATCAACGCCGAGGAGTCCGTCGGCTTCGAGTACAGCCGCTACAACTACAACGCGACGCTGCTCTACCAGCCCAACCAGTTCCGGGCCTCCGACCACAACCCGGAGCTGGTCGGACTCGCGGCGCCGTACTCCCAGGAGCAGGCCAAGGTGACCGTGACCGCGACGCCGAGCCGGCTCCAGAAGAGGAAGGACCGCTCGCGCATCGACGTCACGGTGTCGGCGGCGCAAGCCACCCCGACCGGCTTCGTCGCGCTCCTCGTCGGCAACCAGCAGCTGGCGCTGCTGCCGCTGGTCGACGGGCACGCCAGCCTGACCACGGGGACCTTCCCGAACGCCGGCAGGCAGGTCGTCGGGGCGCTCTACCTCGGCGACCGGGTGACCAAGCCGGCGGTGGGAGCCACCACGCTGACGGTCACCAACGGCAACCCGAAGTAGGCCGCCTGCTCGTCAGCCGCGATGGTCGGCAGCGTCTCGTAGCCGCACGGCCGCCTGAACGAGTGTCAGGTGGCTGAGCGCCTGCGGGAAGTTGCCGATCATCCGGCCGTGGCGCGCGTCGTACTCCTCGGAGAGCAGCCCGACGTCGTTGGCCAGGTCGCAGAGGCGGTCGAACAGCGCGCGGGCGTCGTCGAGGCGCCCTGCCTCGGCGTAGGCCGAGACCAGCCAGAACCCACAGGCGAGGAACGGGTGCTCGTCACCGGCGAGACCGTCGACCCCCGATGACGTGCGGTAGCGCAGCAGCAGCCCGTCTCGCATGAGGTCGCTCTCGATCGCGTCGATGGTGCCGAGCATCCGAGGGTCGTCGCCGGCGACGAAGCCGACGATCGGCAGCATCAGCAGGGCGGCGTCCACCTCGTGGGTGTCGTAGTGCTGCACGAAGGTGTTGCGGTCCTCGTCGAACCCCCGCGTGAGCACCTCCTCGCGCACCTTGTCGCGCAGCTCGCGCCACCGGTCGACGTCGCCGTCCAGCCCGTGCCGCTCGACCGCATTGACGGCCCGGTCGAACGCGACCCAGACCATGACCCGGGAGTGGGTGAAGAGCTGCTTCTCGCCCCGGACCTCCCACAGACCGTTGTCGGGCTCCTGCCAGTTGTCGGCGAGGTGGTCCAGGAGCACGCACTGGAGGCTCCAGGCGTCATCGGTCTGGCCGAGCTCGGACTCGCGAGCGGCGTCGAGGGCCAGCATCACCTCGCCGAAGACGTCGGTCTGCTCCTGGTCGACCGCGCCGTTGCCGATCCGGACCGGCCGGGAGCCGGCGTAGCCGGCGAGCTCGTCCACGTCGACCTCGGTGAGCCGGCGCCGGCCGTCCACCGCGTAGAGGATCTGGATGTCGGCGGGGTGCCCGGCCACGGCCCGCAGCAGCCAGTCGCGCCACAGCCGCGCCTCCTCGATGGCCCCCACCGCGATCAGCGAGGTGACTGTCAGTGAGGCGTCGCGCAGCCAGCAGTAGCGGTAGTCCCAGTTGCGCTCGCCGCCCGGATCCTCCGGCAACGAGGTGGTCGGCGCCGCGACGATGCCGCCGGTCTCGGCGTGGGTCAGCAGGTGGAGCGTGAGCAGGGAGCGGCGCACGACGTCGGCTCGGGGCACGCCGCTCAGGTCGAGCCGCGCGACCCAGTCGATCTCGTCGTGGATCGTCTCGTCCACCAGGGCCGGGTGGGGAGCAGGGATGTCGCGGTACGACGGGAGCCAGGTCATGGCGAAGGTCAGGATCTGGCCCGCCCGCACCTCGAACTCGTCCACGTGCCGGCGTCCCTGTGCCCGCGGGAGCCGCGGCCCGCGGAGGACGAGCTGGTCCGGCCCGGCCACGGCGACGATCGCCCCCTCGCCCTCGCTCCTGCGGCCGCCGCCGGCGCCGTCGCGCACGTGGCGGATCCAGGGCTCGGCGGTGCCGTAGTCGAAGCGCACGAGCCACTCGTGGCGCATCTGGACCCGGCCCTCCACCCCGGTCACGCGGCGGATGACGTCGACCCGGCCGTCCCCGGTGGGCATGACGTCGAGCAGCGTGACCACGCCCGACTCGGTGGTGAACGTCGTCTGAAGGGCCGCCGAGTCGTCGACGTAGGCGCGGCTGACGTCGTACTCACCGACCGGGCACAGCTGCCAGCGCCCGTTGTCCTCGTCCCCGAGCAGGGCCGCGAAGCACGCCGGTGAGTCGAACCGCGGCACGCACAGCCAGTCGATCGAGCCGTCGCGGCCGACCAGGGCGGCCGTGGAACGGTCGCCGATCATCGCGTAGTCCTCGATCGGCCGGCTCACGAACCAAGAGTGCCCGAGATGGCTAGGGTCGAAACCCATGAGCCCGCTGCGACGACCGGCGTCGAGACGTCCCGACGCCACCGACGCGCTCGCGCTGCTCGCCGCGGCCGACGCGACCCTGGCCACCGTCGAGTCGCTGACCGGTGGCCGGCTGGCCGCCGCGGTCACCTCCGTGGCGGGAGCCTCGGCGAGCTATCTGGGCGGCTTCGTGACCTATGCGACCGAGCTGAAGGAGGCCCTGGTCGGCGTTCCGCACGACCTCGTCGAGCAGTACGGCGTCGTCTCGGCCGAATGCGCGCGGGCGATGGCGCAGGGCTGTCGCGTGGCCACCGGGGCGACCTATGCCGTCGCGACCACGGGGGTGGCCGGGCCCGACTCGCAGGAAGGAAGGCCGGTGGGCACGGTCTTCGTGGGCATCGCCGGGCCCGACGGCACCAGGTCGCTGGCCATGGAGCTGGTCGGCGACCGGCACCAGATCCAGGACCGGGCGTGTCGGGAGGCGCTGTCTGCGCTGTGTGAGACGCTGCGTGGGAATCCCGGCGGGGAACAACCCCCGCTCGGGTAGCGTTCGACCCAAGGATCGCGGGCGACAAGGCACGAAGGAGGACCCCATGGCGCTGTTTCGCCGGCTGCTGGGCGACGTCCTGCGTGAGCGCCGTCTCGAGCAGGGCCTGACCCTGCGCCAGGTCTCGGCCGAGGCGCGGGTGAGCCTGGGCTACATCTCGGAGATCGAGCGCGGCCAGAAGGAAGCGTCCTCGGAGTTGTTGGCCTCGTTGTGCTCGGCGCTGGAGGCACCGCTGTCCGAGGTGCTCCGCGACGTGTCCGAGGCCGTGGCGGTCGAGGAGGCCGCGACCGCTCCGACCCCGTTGGCCGGCCGCCGCCAGGTGGTTGCGTCGGTGTCGTCGGCCGCTTGAGAGCCCGGGCCGAGCCGTGACCGAGACGCCCGCACCGAGCCAGGAGCCCCGGCCACCACTGCCGCCGTTCTCGCACGACGAAGCCGTCGCGAAGGTCCGCGCCGCGGAGAACGGCTGGAACACCCGCGACCCCCAGCGGGTCTCGCTCGCCTACACCGCCGACAGCCGCTGGCGAAACCGGTCGGAGTTCTTCGGGGGGCGTCCCGCGATCGTGGAGTTCCTGGTTCGCAAGTGGGCCCGCGAGCTCGACTACCGGTTGATCAAGGAGCTGTGGGCCTTCGGGGACGACCGGATCGGCGTGCGCTTCGCCTACGAGTGGCACGACGCCGACGGCGCGTGGTTCCGGTCCTACGGCAACGAGAACTGGCAGTTCGCCGACAACGGCCTGATGGCGCGACGCCACGCGAGCATCAACGACCTGCCGATCGCCGAGACCGACCGGCTCTTCCGCTGGGACGACTCCGGCCCGCGTCCGGCCGACCACCCCGGCCTGAGCGACCTGGGACTCTGACCCGCGCCGCTCCCGCGTCGGGGCAGGACGAGGGCGAGCCGGACAACTCCAGATCGCATGCGGTCGTCCCAGGGGAGAGTCCCACAGACAGAGCCGCCTGCTGCCGACCGTGGCGCTCGGGCTCTGCGTGGCCCTGACCGCCTGCGGTGCTGGTGGCCAGCCGGGCGGGGCCCCGCACGCGGCACCGGTCGCGGCCCTCTCCTCGGCGACCCCGGGCCCCCCGTCACCCGCCCCGGCAGCCACCTTCGCCCGCCCCAGGCGGGCGTGCCGCTGCCGGACGGCTTCGTGCCGCGGCGGCTGCGCCCCGGCCAGCGGCCGCCGGAGTTCGTCGTGGTCAGCTTCGACGGCGTCGGCCGGCACGAGCAGTGGCAGCACTGGATGTAACGACGGCCTCTACCGCCGGTCGTTGCGGGGCAGCCGGGCACCGGTCCTCTTGGGCAACCACGTCAACGACTGGAACCACGACGCCTACCGCGACGCCCTCACGTCGTTCGTGCTCCGCACCTCGGGCAGGCGCACACCGGGCGCGTGCCCTTCCGCGACCTCGTCGCGTGGCTCGAGGTGCAGCGGCCCGCGACGGTGGCCCGCCTCAACCAGGGCGCTGGCACTGCGGGCAGTGGAAGGTGACCCGCGCTCGACCGGCGTCCCCGATCGCCGTCTCGACGATCGGCGTGCCGCAGCGACGACAGCGGCGGCCCCGACGCCCGTAGACCCAGGTGTTCTGCCCCCGTCGGAGGTCGCCGGTGGTCGACTGGACTGCCCGGCGCCGGTTGGCCTCGAGCAGCTCGTGGGCCAGCACGACCAGGCGATGCAGGTCGGGGATCCGGTCGAGCGGCGTCAGCGGGTCGACGCCCACCAGGAAGCAGAGCTCGTTGGCGTACATGTTCCCGATCCCGGCCAGCCGGGTCTGGTCGAGCAGGGCCTCCTTGACCGGGCGGTCGCGCTGCTCGAGGAGGCGACGGACCGCCTCGGCGGGGTCCCAGCCGGGACCGAGGAGGTCGGGTCCGAGGTGCCCCACCACGCGCGACTCCTCCTCCCGGGCCAGGATCTCGACGAGCCCGAGCTGGAAGCCGATGGCCACGACCTCCGGGGTCGCGAGGACGACCCGGGCGGTGTGGGCCGGACGCGGCCAGCGCTGGCCGGGCGCCACGACCCGCCAGCCGCCCTCCATCTTCAGATGGGTGTGCAGGGTCCAGCCCCGCTCCGCGTCGATCCGGGTCAGCAGGTGCTTGCCCCGGGAGAGGGTCTCGGCAACGACGCCACCGCTGAGGTCCCACGCGGCGTAGGCCGGCACCCGGACGTCGGTCAGTGTCAGCGTCCGGCCGCTCAGCGCACGGTCGAGCAGGCGTGCGGCCCGCCACACGGTGTCGCCCTCAGGCACCGCCGCTCACCTTCACCCGCGCAGCCGCAGGCCACGCGGCGTCGAGATGAAGCCGGCCGCGTCGAGCGCCTCGCGCAGGGGTGTCGAGCCAGCACCGAGCAGCTGCTCGCCGTCGGCCTTCTCTACCGTCAGCCGGCCCAGCGCGCCCCGGCGTACGGCGTCGGCCAGCGAGAGCGCGGCGGCCCGGAGCCGGGCCGGCTCGTCGGACCAGGTCAGCAGGGTGCGCCCACCGCGCTCGACGTAGAGAGCGAGCGCGCCGTCGGTCAGCACGACGAGCGAGCCCGCCTTGCGCCCCGGCCGATGACCACCCGAGGTCTCGCGCTCCGGCCAGGGAAGTGCTGCTCCGAAGGGATTCGCCGGGTCGGTCGCGGCCAGCGTCACCGCCGCCGGCTTCTCCGCACCGTCTCGGGTCGAGGCGGTCGAGGCGTCGGAGAACGTGCGCAGCCGGTCGACGGACCCGGCGGTCCCGAACTGGGCCGCACCCAGGCCCTCGACGAAGTACCCCCGCCGGCAGCGGCCGGAGTCCTCGAAGGCGGAGAGGACCTTGTAGACGGCGGCGAAGCCACCGGCGACGCGCTCGGCGGCGACCGCGCCGCGAGTCACCACCCCGTATCTCTCGAGCAGGTGCTCGGCGGTGGCGTGGGTACGGCGGGTGGGATCGGCATCGGCCCCGGGCACCAGCGACCAGCGCCCGGTGGTCGTCGCCGGCGCGGGCCGCACGCCGGACCTGGCGGGCCGGGTCGACCGTGGACGGGGCGCGGCCCGGCGGGGCCGGTGACTGCCGGCTCCGGACCCGGTCAGCGCCCGCAGCGGGGCGAAGGTGTCGTTGGTGACGCGGCCCGCCCAGACGAGGTCCCAGACGGCCGCAGCGAGGTCGCGGTCGCTGCCGCCGATGGCCGACTGGAGCTGTCGGAAGAACCACGCGCCGCCTGGAGCGAGCGCATCGAGGACGGCGCCATGCAGCTCGCCCGTGGGTTCCTCGGCGACCGGCTCGGCCTGAGGGAGGGTGAGAGCGGCCTGGTCGGCGAGGTGGAGCGAGACCCAGCCGTCGGTGCCGGGCAGGCTCGCGTGGCCCACCCAGGTGACCTCGCCCGACGCCGTCAGCTCGTCGAGGAGACTCGGCTCGTAGTCGCTGACCCGGCTGGGCAGGATCAGCGACTCCCACGCCGAGGCCGGGGCCGGGTATCCCGCGAGCTGCTCGAGGACCCGGAGCACGCCGTCGATGCCGTGCGGCCCGCCGCGCGGACGGGCGACGTGCTGCCAGGCGAGCAGGAAGCGGCCGAGGGCGGCCGGCTCGACCGGCTCCACCTCGCGGCGCAGCCGGGCCAGCGAGCGTCGGCGCAGGAGCCGGAGCACCTCCGCGTCGCACCACTCCGCGCCCGATCCGGACGGCCGGAACTCGCCCTCCAGCACTCGGCCGTGGGAGCCGAGACGCGACAGGGTGTGTCGGACGACGGCGGTGCCCAGCCCGAGCCGGGTCGAGACGTCACCGACGGTGAACGGGCCGTGGGTGCGGGCATAGCGGCTGACCAGGTCGGCCAGCGGATCGTCGACCGGCTCGGTGAACGCGTCGGGGACCCCGGGCGGCACCGGCACCCCGAGCCCGTCGCGGAGACGTCCGACGTCCTCGATCGCCGCCCAGCGCTCCTCGCCGGCCATCCGGACGGCGACCGCGCGGCGGGCGTCGGCCAGCGACGTGAGCCACTCGACCACGCCGGCACCGTCGATGCTGCGCTCGGCTGCCTCGTCGCTGGTGACCGGGCCGAGCCAGCGCAGCAGGTCGGCGAGCCCCTCGGCGTCGCGGACGCGGCGCTCCGGGTGGGTGCGCTGGAGGGTTGCCTCGACCTCGGCGAGCACCTCGGGGTCGAGCAGCTCGCGCAGCTCGGCGCGGCCGAGGAGCTCGGCGAGCAGGCCCTGGTCGAGGGCCAGTGCGGCGGCGCGCCGCTCGGCGATGGGTGAGTCACCCTCGTAGACGAACTGCGCGACGTACCCGAACAGCAGCGTGCGTGCGTACGGCGACGGCTGGTGGGTGTCGACGTCGTGGATGCCGACCTCGCGCTGCTGCACGCGCCGCATCAGCCCGACCAGCGCGGGCAGGTCGTAGACGTCCTGGAGACACTCCCGCACGGCCTCGAGCACGATCGGGAACGACGGGTACTTCACGGCCACCTCGAGCAGCGCTGCGCTGCGCTGGCGTTGCTGCCACAGCGGGGAGCGGCGGCCGGGGTCGCGGCGAGGCAGGAGCAGGGCGCGGGCGGCGCACTCGCGGAACCGGGATGCGAACAGCGCCGACCCGCCGACCTCCTGGGTCACCAGGTCG
Source organism: Nocardioides sp. (assembly GCF_036267815.1). Classification (GTDB taxonomy): domain Bacteria; phylum Actinomycetota; class Actinomycetes; order Propionibacteriales; family Nocardioidaceae; genus Nocardioides. The sequence continues at coordinate 44,621 of NZ_DATAVI010000001.1, forward strand.
TCGATCTCCTCGGGCTCGAAGGCGATCACCTCGCCGGTCGGAGGGTCGGCGTCGGTGTCGGGGATGCGGATGACGATGCCGTCGTCGGAGGCCACCGCCTGGCCGTCCACGCCGTACCTCTCGCGCAGCCGGGCGTTGACGGCCAGGGCCCAGGGCGCGTGCACGGGGGTGCCGTACGGCGAGTGGACCACGAGGCGCCAGTCGCCCAGCTCGTCGCGGAACCGCTCGACCACCAGGGTGCGGTCGCTCGGGAGCACTCCGGTTGCCTCGGCCTGCTCGTGGACGTAGTCGACTAGGTTGCCCGAGGCCCACGCGTCGAGCCCGCGGTCGCCGGCCGCCGCCACCGCGGCCTCGCGCGTGGCCGAGGCCAGGTCTCGGGTGAAGGCCCCGATCGCCTCGCCCAGCTCGGCCGGCCGACCGAGCGTGTCGCCCTTCCAGAACGGCAGTCGCCCGGGCACGCCCGGCGCCGGCGTGACCAGCACCCGGTCGTGGGTGATGTCCTCGATCCGCCAGCTCGTGGCGCCCAGCGCGAAGACGTCGCCGACCCGCGACTCGTAGACCATCTCCTCGTCGAGCTCGCCGACCCGCCGCCCCGGACCCTCGCCCCCGACCAGGAAGACCCCGAACAGCCCGCGGTCGGGGATCGTCCCGCCGCTGGTCACGGCCAGGCGCTGCGCTCCGGGTCGGCCGGTGAGCTGCCCGCCGACCCGGTCCCATACGACGCGGGGACGAAGCTCGGCGAACTCGTCGCTGGGGTAGCGCCCGCTGAGCAGGTCGAGGGTGGCGTCGAAGGCGGTGCGGGGGAGCCCGGTGTACGACGCGCAGCGACGGACGGTGTCGAACAGGTCGTCGACCGACCAGGAGTCCATCGACACCGCGGCGACGACCTGCTGGGCCAGCACGTCGAGCGGGTTGGCGGGGATGCGCAGGGCCTCGATCCGGCCCGACCTCATCCGCTCGACGGCGACGGCCGTCTGGGCGAGGTCGCCGCGGTGCTTGGGGAAGAGCACCCCCCGGCTCACCTCGCCGACCTGGTGTCCCGCGCGGCCGACCCGCTGGAGCGCACTGGCGACGCTGGGTGGCGACTCGATCTGGATCACCAGGTCGACCGCCCCCATGTCGATGCCGAGCTCGAGGCTGCTGGTGGCGACCACGCACGGGAGGCGACCGCGCTTGAGGTCGTCCTCGATCAGCGCCCGCTGCTCCTTCGACACCGATCCGTGGTGAGCCTTGGCCATGACCGGGGTGGCGGCGTACGACGTGCCCGACTGCGCCATGACCTGCGCCGGGGGAGGGCCGTCGTCGTCGACCGCGGCGCCGGCGCGCTCGGCGGCAATCTCGTTGAGTCTGGCCGTGAGCCGCTCGGCCAGGCGGCGTGAGTTGGCGAAGACGATCGTCGAGCGGTGCTGCTCGACCAGATCGGCGACGTGGCTCTCGACATGGGGCCAGATGGAGGAGGCGGAGGTGGTCTCGTCGTCCTCGCCCTCGGAGCCGTGGTCGGCCTGCCCGGGCTGGGTCATGTCCTCGACCGGGACGACGACGCGGAGGTCCCACTCCTTGGCGGACTCCGGCGCCACGACCTGGACCGGGCTGGCCCCCCCGAGGAAGCGCGCGACCTGGTCGAGCGGACGCACCGTGGCGGACAGGCCGATGCGCTGCGCCGGCTTCGGCAGCAGGGCGTCCAGGCGCTCGAGGCTGAGACCGAGGTGGGCGCCACGCTTGGTGCCGGCCACGGCGTGCACCTCGTCGACGATCACGGTCTCGACCTGGGCCAGGCTCTCCCGCGCGCGGCTGGTCAGCATCAGGAACAGCGACTCCGGCGTCGTGATCAGGATGTCGGGAGGAGTGCGCGCCAGCGTGCGGCGCTCGCCGGCAGGGGTGTCGCCCGAACGGATTCCGAGCGTGACGTCCGGCAGGCGCCCAGCCGCCCCGGCACCGAGACGCTCCGCGGTCTGCCGGATGCCGGTCAGCGGCGCGCGCAGGTTGCGCTCGACGTCGACGGCGAGCGCCTTCAGGGGCGAGACGTAGAGCACCCGCGTGCCGCGTGGTCGTCGCTGGGGCCCGCTCGGCGCGGGCTCGGTGAGCAGGCGGTCGATCGCCCAGAGGAACGCCGAGAGCGTCTTGCCCGACCCGGTGGGCGCCACGACCAGCGCATGACGCCCGGCGGCGATCGCCTCCCAGGCGCCCGACTGGGCCGGCGTGGGCCGCGCGAACGCGGCCTCGAACCAAGCCTTGGTGGGCGCGCTGAAGCGGCGCAGCGGATCGGCCTGCTCACTCACGGCGACCATCCTCGCTCAGCCCACCGACAACGAGCCACGGCCCGTCGTCTGCCGCCGACGCCGTGGTGGTTTCTCTCCGCAGCTGTGGGCTCCGAGCGCCCGCGTCCCAGCACGTGCCTGACTACTGGCTCAATGAGCACGCTCGTGCTCATTGAGCCAGTGCTCGGGTAGCTCCTCCGTGGCCAGTCCTCGGTCGCCGGCTGGGTCGTCGTGACCCCTTGGGCCGGGTGTGAACCGCGGGCCGCTACGGTGGTCGCGTGTTCCCAGCACTCGGTCGACTGGCCACACGCCACCCGTGGTACGTCGTGATCGCCTGGATCGTCGCCTCGGTGCTGATCGTGCTGACCGCGCCGAAGCTGAGCTCGACGGCCGACCAGTCGGAGTTCCTGCCGTCGAAGTACGAGTCGATCCGCGCCTCCAACCTCCAGACCGAGGCCTTCCCCCAGCAGAACGCCGTGGGAGCCCTCGTCGTCTTCGACCGCACCGACGGCGCGGCGCTGACAGCGGCCGACCTGGGCACGGTCAAGAAGGTCGTCGCCGAGCTCGACGCCAAGGTGCCCGCCGTGTTCTCCGGCGTGGTCGCGCAGCCGCCGTCGCAGAACAAGCTGGTCCAGATCGCGGTCGCCGGGATCGGCAAGGACAAGAACCCCTACGAGCCCGATGCGATCGACGGCGCCAAGCAGCTGCGGGCCGATGCCCACGCCGACGTGAGGGGCACCGACCTCACGGTCGGACTGACCGGGGCCGCGGCCCAGGCCCTCGACTCGCAAGATGCGTCGTCGAAGGCCGAGGCGATCGTCGGGCTGACGACGCTGGGCCTGATCCTGCTGCTGATGGTCGTGATCTTCCGCAGCGTGATCCTGGCGCTGTTCCCGCTGCTGGTCATCGGCCTGGTCTCGCAGGTGGCCGTCGGGCTCATCGGCGCCGCCAACAAGGCCTTCGACCTCAAGACCGACAGCTCCATCCAGGTCATCCTGATCGTGGTGCTGTTCGGCATCGGCACCGACTACATCTTGTTCTTCCTGTTCCGATATCGCGAGCGGCTGCGCCTCGGCGAGGACCACAAGGTGGCCGTGGCCCAGGCGATCCAGCGCGCCGGCGAGGCGATCATGTCCGCCGGTGGCGCCGTGATCGTGTCCTTCATGGCGCTGATCCTCAGCTCGCTGGGGATCTTCAAGTCGATCGGCCCGGCGCTGGCCATCGCGGTCGCGGTGACGGTGGTCGCCGCACTCACGCTGGTGCCCGCGGTGGTCTCCCTGCTCGGCACCCGCGTGTTCTGGCCATCCAGGGCCTGGAAGAAGGAGCCCACCTATGCGCGCTTCGGCGCGATCGGCCGGTCCCTGGGCCGCCGTCCGGGGACGTACGCCGCCGCGTCGGGGATCCTCCTCGCGGTGCTCGCGATCTTCGCCCTCCAGTTCAACCCCAACTTCGACCTCGGCGACTCCGGGGCGCCCAAGACGGTGGAGTCCTCGGTCGCCCTCAAGACGCTGGAGAAGGGCTTCCCGCCCGGCGCCACCGACCCGACGGTCGTGCTGCTCCACTCCACCGACGGCAAGCCCCTCGACAGCACCGAGACCGCGACGTTCGCCACCGAGCTGGGCAAGGCCGACGGCGTCGGCTCGGTCGCGCCGGCGCAGCTGAGCCCGGACCGGCAGACGGCGTCCTACAGCGTGGTGCTGGACGCCGACCCGACCTCGGATGCGGCGCTGGACGCCATCAAGGGGCCGGTGCGCGACGCGGCCCATGCGAACGCCCCGCCCGGCACCGAGGCCCTGGTCGGCGGTACCACCTCGGTCTTCGCCGACTTCCAGAAGGCGATGAACCGCGACTACAAGGTCGTCTTCCCGGTGGCGGCGATCGTGATCGCGATCATCCTGGCCCTGCTGCTGCGCAGCCTGGTGGCGCCGTGGTACCTCATGGTGTCGGTCGGGCTCGGCTTCGGCGCGACCCTCGGGGCGGCGGTGATCGTGTTCCAGCACCTCCAAGGTCACTCCGGGCTGATCTTCCTGCTGCCGATCTACATCTACCTCTTCGTGGTCGCGTTGGGCACCGACTACAACATCTTGATGATCGCCCGCCTCCGCGAGGAGGCCCGCGAGGGCAAGGACGCGCGGACCGCCGCCGCCGAGGCCATCACCCACGCGGGACCCACCGTGGCAGCCGCCGGCCTGATCCTCGCCGGCACGTTCGCCTCGCTGATGCTGGGCGGCAACTCCCTGCTCACCGCGCTGGGCTTCTCGATCTCGTTCGGGATCGCCGTCGCGGCGTTCGTGATGGCGATGTTCTTCACCCCGGCGATCACCGCGCTGATCGGGCACGCGGCGTGGTGGCCGGGACACGGAGACGAGCGGCGCGACCCCGCCTAACGCCGGGTGCCGGACGCCTCGCTGAACACGGCATCGGCCTCCACCTCGACGACCCAGCGAGGGTCGAGCAGCCCGGCGACGACCACCATCGTGCTGGCAGGTCGTACGTCGCCGAACACCTCCCCGTGCACGGCTCCGACAGCGTCCGCGATGTCGGCGCTCACGACGTACTGCCGGGTGCGGACGACGTCGGCGGGGGTCGCACCGAGCTCCGCCAGCGCCGCAACGACGATCTCCCAGCACCGCCGCGCCTGGGTGGCCGGGTCGGGATCGACCTGGCCGTCCGGCCAGACCGGGGCCGTGCCGCTGACGACCACCGTCCGGCCCACCCGGACGGCACGGCTGAACCCGATCGACTCCTCGAACGGCGAGTCCGAGCGCGCATGCCGGCGGTCCAGGCGTTTCATGGCATCACGCTAGCGCCGCGGCCGACGGGCGAGGGATCTCGGTGGCGTCGATGTCGGAGGTCGTTTGTAGGGTCGGTGACCGTGCCCTCCGACTCCGCCGCCGCGACCAGCGACCCGATGATCAGCGCCCGCGGGCTGCGCAAGTCGTTCACGAGCCGCGAGGGTGCGATCGTCGAGGCGGTCAAGGGCATCGACATCGACGTGCGGCGCGGGGAGGCCTTCGGCTTCCTGGGCCCCAACGGCGCGGGCAAGTCCTCGACGATGCGGATGATCGCCGCCGTCTCGCCCGTCACCGGCGGAGAGCTGCGCATCCTCGGCATGGACCCCGCGGAGCACGGCCCGGCGATTCGCTCGAGGCTGGGCGTCTGCCCCCAGGAGGACACCCTCGACAACGAGCTGAACGTCTTCGACAACCTCTACATCTACGGGCGGTACTTCGGGATCGCCAAGCGCGAGGTGCGCCGGCGCGCCGACGAGCTGCTGGACTTCGTCCAGCTCGGCGAGAAGCGCGACGCCAAGGTCGAGAGCCTGTCGGGTGGGATGAAGCGGCGCCTGACGATCGCCCGCTCCCTGATCAACCAGCCCGACATCCTGCTCCTCGACGAGCCGACGACCGGCCTCGACCCGCAGGCCCGCCACATCCTGTGGGACCGCCTCTTCCGGCTCAAGCAGGAGGGGGTGACGCTGGTGATCACCACCCACTACATGGACGAGGCGGAGCAGCTGTGCGACCGGCTGGTGGTCATGGATCGCGGCGTCGTCGCGGCCGAGGGCTCGCCCTCGGAGCTGATCAGCCGCTACTCCACCCGCGAGGTGGCCGAGCTGCGCTTCCCGGTCGGCGACCACGAGGCGACCGCGGAGAAGGTCGCCGACCTCGGTGACCGGGTCGAGGTGCTGCCCGACCGCCTCCTGGTCTACGCCGCCGACGGCGAGCACGTGCTGGAGCAGGTGCACGCGCGCGGTCTGCGCCCGGTGGCGACGCTCGCGCGCCGTTCGACGCTGGAAGACGTCTTCCTGCGACTGACCGGACGGACGCTGGTGGACTGATGGCCTCGACCAGCCCGGCAGAGGTCACCTCGGCGCCCTTCCGCGACGACCGCGCCCTCACGGCGTGGCAGGGCGTCGGCCGCCAGCTCGACTACCACTGGACGGTCTACAAGCGCACCTGGAAGTCGTCGGCGGTGAGCTCGTTCCTCTCGCCCCTGCTCTACGTGGTGGCGATGGGCGTGCTGCTCGGCCGGTTCGTGCACGTCAGCCCGGCCCGGCTCGAGGGCGCCACGTCGTACCTCGCCTTCATCGTGCCGGGCCTGATCGCGGCCCAGGCGATGCAGACGGCGCTGTTCGAGACGACGTACCCGGTGCTGGCCGGGATCAAGTGGCACAAGAGCTTCTGGGCGCAGCTGGCCACCCCTCTGGCGACCCGCGACCTGGCCAACGCGATGTTGGCGTTCGCGATGTTCCGGGTGGCGACCACCTGCGGGGTCTACTTCCTGGTGATGGCGCCCTTCGGCGTCTTCGCGACCTGGTGGGGTCCCCTGCTCGCGTGGCTCGCCACCGTCCTGGTCGGGATGGCGTTCGCGACCTGGACCTTCGCCCTGAGCGCGCGGGTCGAGGGTCCCGACTCGTTCGGGCTGGTGTTCCGGCTGGGGATGATCCCGCTGTTCTTGTTCTCCGGGTCGTTCTTCCCGATCAGCAACCTCGGGCCGGTGCTCGCCTGGGTCGCGCGCTGCACCCCGCTGTGGCACGGCGTCAGCCTGACCCGGATGCTCTGCGTCGACGACGTCGACCCGACCACCGCTGCGGTCAACGTCGCGGTGCTCACCTGCCTGCTCGTGGTCGGCTGGTGGCTGGCCGTGGCGTCGCTGCGCCGGAGGCTGGCGACATGAGCGCGCCGACCGACGCGTCGGTGAGCACCCGGTCCCCGCTGCGGCCCTGGGAGGGCACCGGGCTGCTGGTCCTGCGCAACTACCTCACCTACAAGCGACAGTGGAAGCTGTTCGCCACCGGGTTCCTCGAGCCGGTCTTCTACCTGCTCTCGATCGGGGTCGGGGTCGGCAAGCTGGTTCACGCCTTCGACCTCAACGGCCACTCGGTGCCCTACGCCGAGTTCGTGGCACCGGGGATGCTGGCCGCGTCCGCGTTCAACGGTGCGCTCCTCGACTCGACGTTCAACGTCTTCTTCAAGCTGAAGTTCGAGAAGCTCTACGACCAGATGCTCGTGACCCCGCTGACCACGGGCGACATCGCTCGGGGAGAGATCCTGTGGGGGCAGCTGCGCGGTGCGTCGTACTCTGTCGCCTTCCTGGTCGTCATGTGGGCGCTCGGGCTCGTGCACTCGTGGTGGGCGGTGCTGGCGCTGCCGGCGACGCTGCTGATCGGCTTCGCCTTCAGCGCGGTGTGCATGGCCGTGACGACGTGGATGAAGTCCTGGCAGGACTTCGACAAGATCACCCTGGTGCAGCTGCCGATGTTCCTGTTCTCGGGCACGTTCTTCCCGGTCACGACCTTCCACGGCGTCCTGCGGATCGTCGTCGAGTGCACCCCGCTGTATCGCGGTGTCGTGCTGTGTCGCGAGCTGACCACCGG
>NZ_DATAVI010000002.1:0-66744 GCF_036267815.1 Nocardioides sp.
TTCGGGCTGATGATCCCCGAGGAGTACGACGGGCTGGGCGAGTCGCTGCTCACCTACGCGCTGGCGGTCGAGGAGATCGCCCGCGGCTGGATGAGCGTCAGCGGAATCGTGAACACCCACTTCATCGTGGCCTGGATGCTCCTCCAGCACGGCACCGACGAGCAGAAGCAGAAGTACCTCCCGCGGATGGCGACCGGCGAGGTGCGCGGCGCCTTCTCGATGAGCGAGCCCGGCTGCGGGTCTGACGTCGGCGCGATCACGACCAGGGCCGTCCGCGGCGACGACGGCGACTACGTCATCGACGGGCAGAAGATGTGGCTGACCAACGGCGGCTCGGCCAACCTGGTCGCGGTGCTGGTGAAGACCGGCCAGGGAACTGAGCGCACTGGTGCCGAGAGCGTCTACAAGAGCATGACGACCTTCCTGGTCGAGAAGCAGGAGGGCTTCGGCGAGACCGCCCAGGGGGTCACGGTCCCGGGCAAGATCGCGAAGATGGGCTACAAGGGGGTCGACACCACCGAGCTCGTCTTCGAGGGGCACCGCATCTCGGCCGAGCAGATCCTCGGCGGCGAGCCCGGCCGTGGCTTCTACCAGATGATGGACGGCGTCGAGGTCGGCCGGGTCAACGTCGCCGCGCGCGGCTGCGGGGTCGCCAACCGCGCCTTCGAGCTGGGCGTCGCCTACGCCCAGCAGCGCGAGACGTTCGGCAAGAAGATCGCCGAGCACCAGGCCGTGCTGTTCCGGCTGGCGGAGATGGCCACCAAGATCGAGGCGGCCCACCAGATGATGGTCAAGGCGGCGCGGGTCAAGGACCATGGCGAGCGCAACGACCTCGAGGCGGGGATGGCGAAGTACCTCGCCTCGGAGTACTGCGCGCAGGTCGTCGAGGACTCCTTCCGCATCCACGGCGGCTACGGCTTCTCCCAGGAGTACGAGATCGAGCGGCTCTACCGCGAGGCGCCGATGCTGCTGATCGGCGAGGGGACCGCCGACATCCAGCGGATGATCATCGGCCGCAGACTGCTGGAAGACTACCGACTGTGAGCACCCCGTCTTCCGTTCCACAGGAGTCTGAGGCGTCCTCGTCCGACGCGCCCGCCACGTCGTTGCGGTGGGTCTTCGTCGTCACCTACGGGAGGTCGGGGTCGACCCTGACCCAGGGCATGTTGAACGCGCTGCCGCGCACCCTGGTCCGCGGCGAGAACAACCTCTTCCTGCTGCCGATCTTCCGCTCCTACCTGGGTCTGAAGGAGTTCCAGCAGCGGTTCACGGGCGCTGGCAACCCGAAGACCACGTCGGCGTTCTACGGGCTCCACGAGCTCGACACGGACGCCTTCGCGGCCAGCGTGCGCGACCTGGTCCGGGTGCAGCTCCTGGGCTCCGCGCCCGCGGCGGAGATCGACGTCCTGGGCTTCAAGGAGGTGCTCTGGCACCGCGTCCGGCCCCGTCAGTGGGCCGACTTCTTCGACTTCATGGACCTCGCCTTCGACAACCCTCGCTACGTCCTGAACCACCGCGACCTCGAGATGACCTCGTCCTCCGGCTTCTGGCGGTCTCGCAAGCCCGGGGTGGCCGTGCAGCAGATCACCCGGGTCGAGCGGCTCCAGACCTTCCTCACGCAGTCTCGCCCCGACCGGTGCTTCGACACGCGGTTCGAGCTCACGACGAGTCCCGACCGGGCGGTGGCGGCGGCCTCGCTGAAGGGTCTGGCGGAGTTCGTCACCGGGTCCTGCGACGACGAGCTCCTCGAGAGCATGCTCGCGCTTCGCGAGGTGGGACACGGTCCCAACCCGTTCGGGGCGGCGCGCGGCGAGAGGCCGGCCGGCCGCTGAGCCCGACCGAGCGCTCCCAACCCGGGCTGTTCCGCCTCCAGGCCGCCGCCTGCCAGCGCCTCGGCTCGACGATGTACGCCGAGCTGCTCGCCGGTCTGGCCGACGACCTCGAGGCAGGTGGTCCCACCTCCGTGGTGCTGCGCGGACACGAGGACGACCCCGGGCCCTCGGGGCTGGCCCTGCGGCTGGCCGGGAGCCTGCACCGGTTGACGCTGGCCGGCAAGGCCCCCGAGCTGGCCGGGCTCTACCCGACGACCGGCGGCACCTGGGACTCCCACGGGGTCGAGGAGGTCGTCGGCTTCCTGTCGCGTCGGGCCGACGAGGTACGGCCGCTGCTCGACCGCGCCCCGCAGACCAACGAGGTCGGCAGGGCCGCCGCCCTGGTCGGCGGGCTGCTCGCCCTGTCCGAGCGCTGGCGGCTGCCGGTCCGGCTGTTCGAGATCGGCGCGAGCGCCGGGCTGAACCTCCAGGCCGACCGCTTCCGCTTCACCCACGAGTCCGGCACCGGGTGGGGCGACCCGGCCGCTCCGGTCGCTCTGCTGGGGGCCTGGCGGGGCGCCGTCCCGCCGGTGGACGCCGGGCTCGAGGTCGTCGAGCGTGGCGGGTCGGACCTCCATCCCCTCGACGTCACCACCGAGGACGGCCGGCTCACCCTCACGTCGTACGTCTGGCCGGACATGACCGCGCGCCACGCCCGCCTCGCCGGGGCGATCGGGCTCGCCCGCGAGCGACCCGTGCCGGTCGAGGCGGCCGATGCGGCGTCGTACGTCGATCGGCTGACGGTCGTGCCGGGGACCCTGACCGTGCTGTGGCACAGCGTGATGTGGCAGTACGTCCCGAGGGAGCAGCGGGCACGAGTCGGCACCAGGCTCGCCGCGCTGGGGGCCCAGGCCCGCGGTGACGCCCCGCTGGCCCACCTCGCCGCCGAGCCGACTCGGCGCACCCCCGAGGCGCCGCACGAGTTCTGGGTGTGCGCCGAGACCTGGCCGCCTGGTTCCGAGCGGGAGTTCCTCGCGACGATGGCACCGCACGGGATCCCCGTGTCCTGGGAGTGAGCCCCTACGCTGTGCCTGCGCCCATCGCGGGCGCCTGAGCCGTCGATGGAGGACCTCATGCTGGTGGTGACCACGAACGACCTTCCCGGATGGGAGATCCGTCAGGTGTGTGGCGAGGTCTTCGGCCTCACGGTGCGCTCGCGCAACGCCTTCTCGCAGATGGGTGCGGGGTTCAAGTCCCTGGTGGGCGGCGAGCTCAAGGGCATGACCTCCAACCTGGTCAACAGCCGCAACGAGGTGATGGGCCGGATGATCGACGAGGCCCGCGCCCGCGGGGCGAACGCCGTGGTCGCGATGCGCTTCGACACCTCCGAGATGGGTGACACCTGGACCGAGATCTGTGCCTTCGGCACGGCCGTGGTCGCCGTCCCGGTCAGCGACGGCGCGCGCGAGACCGCCACCCGGCTCGGCTACGACATGGGCGGCGCCGGACAGCCGGCCCAGCCGGCGCAGGGGGTCCAGGAGACCCTCGGCGGCGACCAGTACGGCGGCGGCCAGTAGGCCGTCGGCCGGTAGCCCGTCGGTCAGTAGCCCGGCCGACACCCGTCAATCGGCTCGACCCGTGACCGGGCGGGTGGCAGGGTGGAGCCATGAGCCAGGAGAAGCCCGCCAACGACCCGGCGAACGACGATCTCAAGGCCAAGATGCGCGAGGCCCTCGACCGGAAGAACGCCAAGGCGCGGGGTGGCCGCGAGGACAGCCCGCTGCGGGAGAAGGCGCACGGCTCGGAGGTCCACGGCGGTACCGGTCCGAAGGTGCACCGCCGCAAGGCCGGCGGCGGCGGCAGCTGAGTCGCGGCCGGCTCAGCGGGCCGGCCAGCCCGCCCCTGCGACGTCGACCGGGATCCGGACGACCTGTCCGTCCCACTCGGTGTGCGTCATGAGCCCCGCAGCCCCTGGCCACACGGCGCAGACCGCGTAGAGGTACGGCCGGTCGGTGCCGCCGAGCATGCAGGCGAAGCCGCCGCGGTCGAGCTCGACGCTCGCCAGGACCTCGCCGCCCTCGGCCACCCGGACACAGCGCCGATGCGGGACGTCGGCGTACCACGCGGCGCCGTCGGCGTCGAGGCAGATGCCGTCCGGGTTGTCGCCGCCCCGGTTGGCACCAGGGAGGCCGGCACCAGGGAGGTCGGCCCAGACGCGGCGGCCCGACAGCGAGCCGTCGGCGGCGATGTCGAAGCCGACCAGCTGGCTGCGGTAGGAGTCGGCGACCACCAGGGTCGACCCGTCGGCGCTGACCGCCATCCCGTTCGGGAACGCGATGTCGCCGGCGACCGCGCGCGCCTCGCCGTCCGGGGACACGACCCCGATCAGGCCGGGCTGCACCTCACCGGGTGGCGGTCCCGAGGCGAAGTCGAAGTCCGGGCTGTTGACGAAGACCCGCCCCTGCCCGTCGACGACGATGTCGTTGCACCCGTAGGACGACAACGACGACAGGTCGGCGTAGGTCGCGAGCGAGCCGTCCGCCTCGAGCGTCAGCAGCCCCCGCTCCTGGTTCGACACCAGCACCAGCCGGCCGTCCGGAAGGAAGTCGAAGCACATCGGCAGCGAGCGGTGCTCGAGCACGACCTCGGTCGCGCCCGCGTCGTCGACCGCGACGACCTGCCCACCGGTCCAGTCGCTGAACCACAGCCGGCCGTCGTGCCAGCGCGGCGACTCGACCAGCCCGTACCCGGAGCAGAGGACGTCCATGGGCCGATGCTCGCACGCGCGGGTGAGGTTTCCCACGGCGTAGCCCGTCGAGACCTCGCCGGCGCTGCGGCAGGATGTGGCGCATGCAGTTCGGCCGCACGTTCGAGGAGTTCGAGGTCGGCGCGACGTACCAGCACTGGCCGGGCAAGACGGTCACCGAGTACGACGACCACCTGTTCTGCCTGCTGACGATGAACCACCACCCGCTCCATCTGGACGCGCGCTATGCGGGGGAGAGCACCCAGTTCGGCAGGAACGTCGTGGTCGGCAACTACGTCTACTCCCTGCTGCTCGGCATGAGCGTGGCCGACGTCTCGGGCAAGGCCATCGCCAACCTGGAGGTCGAGTCGCTGCGGCACGTCGCTCCGACGTTCCACGGCGACACCCTGTACGGCCAGACGACGGTGCTCGACAAGCGCGAGTCGGCCAGCAAGGACGACCGCGGGGTCGTGCACGTCGAGACGATCGGCTACAACCAGGACGGCACCGTCGTGTGCGTCTTCCGACGCAGGGTGATGGTCCCCAAGCAGAGCTACCTCGACGCCCGCGGCGGGGAGCAGCCGGGACGCCCCGAGCCGCGACCCGACCGGAACTGGCCGGGCCCCTAGCGGTTCGGCGCGAAGGCGCGTGCCAGCGGCAGGATCCCGAGCACCAGGACCATGGGGACGGCGAAGCCCAGCCGGAGGTCGCCCGCACCGACGAGCCCCGTCATCACCGCGCCGAGCAGCGAGCCGACGTAGTTGAACTGGTTGAAGCGGCCGATCACCGCGTCGACCCGCAGGTGGCGCAGCACCGGATCGGTCTCGTCCTCGCCCGCGATCCGCGCCGCGGCGGAGAAGCTGAGCGGCGCGACCACGGCGACGCCGCCGCCGACGATCAGGAACCCGAGCACCGCCACCGGCCAGACCGGCGCGAAGACCGTCACCGCGAGTCCGGCGCAGGCCACCACGGTGCCCACCCGCAGGACGGGGACGGCGCCGAGCCTCGCGACGAGGGCGTCTCCGCAGAGCCGGACGGCACCGCTGGCCAACAGGTAGGGGAACACGGCGAGCGCGACCAGCCCCGACGGGGTCGGGAAGACCTTGTCGAGATACTGCGGCCCCCAGGTGAACGCCGCGGTGTCGACCATGTAGAAGAGCACCATCGCCAGACCGACCAGCACGATCGGCCGCCACGGCACATGCACCTCGGGGTGCACGACGACCCGCTTCCCGGTCCGGCGCAGGAACGGCGCGAACGCGACGGCGAGGGGGAGGACCGCGACCACGCCGGTCGCCGAGATCGGCAGGTGTCCCATCGCCAGCGCCACTGCCGAGCCCAGGAAGCCGCCGAGCGTCCACGAGCCGTGGAACGACGGCAGGATCGGTCGCTCGTAGCGGTGCTCCAGCGCCACCGCCTGCATGTTGGTGGTCGCGTCGACCGCACCCAGGGAGACGCCGTACACCGCCATCGAGGCCATGAACACGGCGCGGTCGGGCGCCACCGCGAAGACCGGCACCGCGACGGCGATCCCGAGGAGCCCGCAGCGCAGGATCGTCGCACTGTCGACGCGCCTGCACGCGGTCTCCGCGAGCACGCTCCCGACTCCGGCGAGGAGCACCATCATCAGCAGGAGCAACGACAGCGTCGTGTCGCTGTAGTGCCAGCGGTCCTGCACCTTCGGCAGCCGGGTCGTCAGACTGATGAACACGAAGCCCTGGGTGAAGAAGCCGGACGCCGCCGCGAGACGCGGGCGCGCGTAGGGCGTCGCGGCCCCGTCGGCGCGGGAGCGGCCACCCGCGCGAGACGTCGCCATGCGCGGCATCGTGACACGCCGGAGCCCGAACTCGTCAGCCGGCGGCACTGGTCAGGCCTGGCACGATGACGGCCATGGCTGACGAGGTGTGGCTGGTCCGGCACGGCGAGACCGAGTGGAGCCGCGACGGGCGGCACACCTCCACCACCGACCTCCCGCTCACCGAGCCGGGACGCGCGGTCGCCGCGACACTGCGGAGGCGACTGGCCGACGAGGAGTTCTCGCTGGTGCTCACCTCTCCACGCGAGCGGGCCCGGGAGACGGCCCGGCTCGGCGGCCACCCGGAGGCACAGGTGGACGACGACCTCGTCGAGTGGGACTACGGCGAGCTCGAGGGCCTGACCACCGAGCAGATCCGCGAGACCTACCCGGGATGGACCATCTGGCAGGGACCCGTGCCCGGCGGGGAGTCGGCCGGCCAGGTCAGCGACCGGCTGGACCGGGTGGTGGCCCGCTGCCGAGCGACCGGCGGCCGGGTCCTGCTGTTCGGGCACGGACACTGCCTGCGGGCCCTCGCGGCGCGCTGGCTCGAGCTGCCCGTCGCGGAGGGACGCCACCTCCGCCTCGACACCGCGACCATCTCGGTGCTGGGCTTCGAGCGCGACACGCCCGTCGTCCTGCGCTGGAACCTCTGACCACGTCTCGAGCACCCGCGCCCTTGACGGGTCCGTCCGGAGTCGCGACGGTGGTCCTCATGCCGCTCCGCACGGAGTGTCCGCGCTGCCCCACCCCGCTCGACGCGCCGTCCTGCCCGGTGCACGGCCCGACCCCGGTGCTCCACCGGCCCCAGGAGGCGTCGTACGACGGCTTCGCCGAGGCGCTGAGGACGGCGCGCGAGTTCCCGACGTACCTGCCCTGGCCGATGAGCCCGGGTTGGTCGGTCACCGACTTCGCCGTGGTCGGCAGTGGCGACCGCGACGCCCGCGCCACGATGACGTGCAGCTCGGGGACCAGTGCGTTGGACGGGCCGGTCGACGTCTTCGTGGTCAGCGAGGAGTCGGGGACGGGTCTTGGCGCCCGCTGCGCGGGGACGCCGCACCTCGATCCGGGTTCGGACATCGGGGTGGGCCCGCCGGTGGTGCGGGTCCGGATCGGGAGCCAGTCGGTGCCGCTGTGGCCGGTCTCGACCGCGGACGCCGACGGCGAGCTGGACCGCTCCGTCGTGGCCGGCGAGGCCCACGGACGATGGCTGTGGGTCGTGCTGCGACCCGCCTCGGCGATGCTGCTGCTGCGCGACGAGTGGATCCTGCGGGACGTCTCCGGTATCGGGCCGCCGCTGGTGGAGATGTCGTTCGGCGGACCGGCACCGGCCTGGTGAGTCGGGACCACTAGCCTGCCTCGATGGGCAGCATCCTCGACGGCGCGCTGTTCACCAGCGCCTTCGTGACGCTGTTCGTGATCGTGGACCCGGTCGGCACGGTGCCGCTGTTCTTGTCGTTGACGGGTGGGTACTCACCCGACGCGATCCGACGGGCGGCGCGCCAGGCCGTCCTGGTCTCGTTCGTCGTGATCTCGGTCTTCGCCTTCTTCGGCCAGCGGATCCTGGCGTACCTCCACGTCTCGCTGCCCGCCCTCCAGTGCGCGGGCGGGCTCCTCCTGCTCCTGGTGGCGCTCGAGCTGCTCACCGGACGCGGGGACGAGCCGACCCGTCAGGGCGACACGAACGTCGCCCTGGTCCCGCTCGGCACGCCGCTGCTGGCCGGGCCCGGGGCGATCGTGGCCACCATGGTGTTCTCCAAGCGGGTGCACGACGTGGGCGACTTCACCGCGGTCGCCCTGGCGGTGATCGTGGTCCACCTGTGCATCTGGCTGGCAATGACGTTCTCGGTGCCGATCCTGCGCCTGCTGCGTGAGTCCGGGATCCTCCTGGTCACCCGGATCGCCGGCCTGCTCCTCAGCGCCATCGCGGTCCAGCTGGTCGCGGACGCCGTCCACGCCTTCGTGCTCGCCTATCGTTGATCGGCGCCACTCAACGACGGCCGAGGGACTGGAAGCGCTGGAGTAGCCCGACCGGGAGGTGCTTGCTCGCGGTGGCGATCAGCTTGTAGCGCCTGCTGGGGATCGAGACGCGCCTGCCGGCGTCGAAGTCGGCCAGCGCCTCGTCGACGACCCGGTCGACGTCGAGCCAGAGCGGCCCCGGGACGGCGCCGCGGCCGACGTCCATGCGCTCGTGGAACTCGGTGCGGGTGAAGCCGGGCAGCAGGGTCATGATCCGCACGCCGTCCGCGGCGTACTGGTGGGAGGCCCACTCGCCGAACCGGTTCAGGTAGGCCTTGGCCGCGCTGTAGGAGCCGCGTGGCTGGGTGCCCGCGACGCTCGAGACGTTGATGATGCCGCCGGTGTGCCGCTCGGTCATCTGGCGCAGCGCGGCGTGGGTGAGCCGCATCGGCGCCGTGACGAGCACGTCGAGCAGGGCCTGCTCCTCGTCGACGGTGTTGTGCAGGAACGTGCGCTTGAGGCCGAAGCCGGCGTTGTTGACCAGGAGGTCGACCGGATGCTCGCGAGAGGAGACCCGCTCCTCGACGGTCGCCAGCTGTCCGCGGTCGACCAGGTCGGCGACCAGGACCTCGCAGGTCACGGCGTACGCCGCGGAGATCTCGGCGGCGACTCCCCCCAGCCGGACGGGGTCACGGGCGACCAGGACGAGGTCGTAGCCCCGGGCGGCGAGACGGTCGGCGAAGACCCGGCCCAGACCGGCGGTCGGGCCGGTCACCAGCGCCAGGGGGCGGGGGGTGGCTGCGGCGCGCATGCGACCAGCCAACCCGCGCATGCACGCTGCGGGCAAGGTCGTCAGGCATGATGGGACGCGATGTCCACCACACCTTCCCCCGTGGCGCCGCTGGTGCTGGCTGTCGCCAACCAGAAGGGCGGGGTCGCGAAGACCACGTCGGTCGCCTCGATCGGTGCCGCGCTGGCGGAGCTGGGACAGTCCGTGCTGCTGGTCGACCTCGACCCGCAGGCGTGCCTGACCTTCTCGCTGGGCATCGACCCGGAGGACCTCGAGCTCTCGTTGCACCACGTGCTGACCAAGGGCCTGCACCCGGCCGAGGCGATCGTCACCACCGACGACGGCGTCGACCTCCTGCCGGCCACCATCGAGCTCGCCCGCGCCGAGGCCGACCTGCTGACCCGCACCGGGCGCGAGCACGTCCTGCGCGGCGCCCTCGACGATCTCGCTCAGCACCCGGGCGGCCGCTACGACTGGGTGCTGCTCGACTGCCCGCCCTCGCTCGGCGTCCTCACGGTCGCGGCGCTCACCGCGGCCCGGGGCGTGCTGGTGCCGCTCCAGTGCGAGACCCTGTCGCACCGGGGTGTGGGACAGCTGCTGGACACCGTCCACGACGTACGCCGCTACACCAACCGCGATCTGGAGGTGTGGGGCGTCCTCCCCACGTTGTACGACGGCCGCACGAACCACGCGCGAACGGTCCTGGAGACCATCTCGGAGACCTACGACCTCGACGTGGTCGAGCCGCCGATCCCGAAGACGATCAAGTTCGCCGAGGCTCCCGCGGCGGGTCGCTCGATCCTGAGCACCAACCGCAGCGGCAAGGGCGCCCGCGCCTACCGTGAGGTGGCCGCGGCGCTGATGACCCGGGCCCGCCGGCGTCCCGGTTCTGGGGGTCGCCGGTGAGTACCCATCGCCGCGAGGTGCGGCCGCGCTACGGACGGATCGCGGCGCTCGCCGCCTCGGTCACGGTCTCGGCCGTGGCCGCGCTGGCGGGCTTCGGCCTGCTCTCCGGCGGCTCCGCGCAGGCGGGGGCCGGGCCGCGGGCCGCGTCGTTCACCGGCGTCGGCTCGCCGAGTCAGAGCCCCGACGTGCCCGCCGGGGTGGGCGGCGGCCAGGGCAAGGCCTCGCCCTCGACCCACCGGCACTCGGCGGACGCGCCCTCCGGCGACGCCTCGTCGTCCGCGGGCTCCGACCCGGGCGGCTCCCAGCTCACCGGCAGCCCTCCGGCCAGCACGTCGTCGGACTCCACCACTGCGAGCTCCGTGCCGGTCAGCAGCGGGTCGGGACGTCGGATCGTGTTCAGCCAGAGCTCCCAGCGGGTCTGGCTGGTCGGTGCCTCAAGTGACGACGTCCAGCGGACCTACCTGGTCTCGGGAAGCCTCACCCACAACCTCCAGCCGGGCACCTACTCGGTCTACTCCAAGTCCCGCTGGGCCGTCGGCGTCGACGACTCGGGGGTGATGCAGTACTTCGTGCGCTTCACCCAGGGGCCCACCGGCGCGGCGATCGGATTCCACTCGATCCCGACCAAGAACGGCGTGCCGCTCCAGACCCGGGCCCAGCTGGGCACCCCGGAGTCGCACGGCTGCATCCGGCAGTACCTCCCGGACGCGATCGCGCTGTGGGACTTCGCCCCGATCGGCACCAAGGTCGTCGTCGTCGCCTGAGTGCCTGAGTGCCTGAGTGCCTGAGCGGCGAGTCAGGCCTGGGCGGCCCGGCCGGAGCTGGAGCTGGAGCCGCTTCCGCTGCGGCGACGGCGCCGACGGCTGCGTGGCTGTCCGTCGGGGCGCTCTGCCGAAGGGGACGCCTCGGTCGTGGCGCTGGTGCCCTCCGCACGGTCGCCGTTCGCCGCGACCTTCTCGCCGCTGCGGGTACGGGTGCGCTGACGGTTGCGCGGTGCCCGCTCGCGACGGGGTCGATCGCTCCCACGGTCACCGCGCTCGCTGGCACTCCGCTCCGGCTCGGGCCGCGGTGGGACGATCCGGCCCTTGGTCCCCTCCGGGATGCCGAGGTCGTGGAAGATGCGCGGCGAGGTCGAGTAGATCTCCTGCGGCTCGTCGAACGGCAGCTCGAGCGCCTTGTTGATCATCTTCCAGCGGTGCAGGTCGGCCCAGTCGACGAAGGTCACCGCGATCCCGCTCGCGCCCGCTCGGCCGGTGCGGCCGATCCGGTGGATGTAGGTCTTCTCGTCCTCGGGGCAGGTGTAGTTGATGACGTGGGAGACGCCCTGCACGTCGATGCCACGCGCGGCGACGTCGGTCGCGACGAGCACCCGCATCTTGTTCTCGCGGAACTTGGTCAGGGCCTTCTCGCGGGCGATCTGGGCCATGTCGCCGTGCAGCGGTGAGGCCTTGAAGCCGCGCTCGGCCAGGTCCTCGGCGACCCGCTGCGCCTGACGCTTGGTGCGGGTGAAGACGATGACCTTCTCGGCGTCGTCGGCCTGGAGGATGCGGGCGATGATCTCGGGCTTGTCGAGGTCGTGGGCCTGGTAGATGAACTGGGCGGTGGCCGGCACGAGCTGGGTGTCGTAGGACGACTCGGCCCGGATGTTCATCGGGTGACGCATGTGGGTGCGGGCCAGCGCCACGATCGCACCGGGCATGGTGGCCGAGAACAGCATGGTCTGCCGGGTCTCGGGGGTCATCGACAGCAGCTTCTCGACATCGGGCAGGAAGCCGAGGTCGAGCATCTCGTCGGCCTCGTCCAGCACCAGCGCGTGGACGTGGGAGATGTCGAGCGACCGACGGTTGCACAGGTCGATCAGGCGACCCGGCGTACCGACGACGATGTCGACGCCGGTGGTCAGCGCGTCGAGCTGCGGCTCGTAGGCGACGCCGCCGTAGACGGTCAGGACGCGCAGGCCGAGGTCGGCGCTGGCCAGGGCGAGGTCGCCGCTGACCTGGAGCGCGAGCTCACGGGTCGGCGCCACGATCAGCGCCTGCGGCTTGCCCTGCGGCAGGTCGGCGTAGGCCGGGTCGGTCGGCGTGACGCTGCGCTGCATGACCGGGATGCCGAAGGCGAGGGTCTTGCCGGTGCCCGTGCGGGCCTGGCCGATCAGGTCGGTGCCGAGCAGGGCGACCGACAGGGTCATCTCCTGGATGGCGAAGGGAGTGGTGATGTTGGCGCGCTCGAGCGCGTCGCAGATCTCGGGGAGCACCCCGAGCTCTCGGAAGGTGGTCACGGTGATGGAGTTTTCTTTCGTTCGAGCCCCCCGGACCGCAGGTTTGGGCCGGGCTGACAGGTCGAGCTGGTCGTCCGGCGGCGGAGGCCCAGGCTCGAATGCTCGAAACCGATCGCGTCTGCCGCGCACATCCAGCGCCGCCGTCGAGGCCGGCGCACGTCCTCACCGCTCACGCGGGGACGGGCCCCAGTCTATCGGTAGCGTGGGCGCATGTCTGAATCCGAGCCGGTTCCGGTGACCGAAGGTGCCGTCGCGGCGGATGGCGTGGTCTTCGAGGACCCGGAGTACCGCCTGGCCGTGGTCGACCTCCTCGGCGTGATCGCCTACGGCGAGCTGTCGGCGTTCGAGCGTCTCGTGGACGACGCGAAGCTGGCGCCGACGGTGCGAGACCGGGTCGAGATGGGCGCCATGGCGAGCCTGGAGTTCGGGCACGTCGTACGCCTCCACGAGCGTCTGCGGGAGCTCGGGACCGACCCCTTCGACGCGATGGCACCGTTCACGGCGGCGATCGACCTCTTCCACGCCCACACCGCCCCGGCAGACTGGCACGAGGGCCTGGTCAAGGCCTACGTCGGCGACGGCCTCGCGGCCGACTTCTACCGCGAGATCGCGGCGTACCTCGACAGCGGGACCCGCGACCTGGTGATCGCCTCGCTCGAGGATGCCGGACAGGCCGACTTCGCGGTGCGCCATCTACGCCGGGCGATCGGCGAGGACCCGCGGCTCGCCGGCCGGCTCGCGCTGTGGGGTCGGCGCCTGATGGGGGAGGCGCTGACCCAGGCCCAGCGGGTGGCCGCCGAGCGCGACGCCCTCAGCGCGCTCCTGGCCGGTGGGATCGACCGCCCCGGTCTCGACCTCGCCGCGATCGGCCGGATGTTCACCAGGATCACCGACCGCCACGACCAGCGGATGGCCGACCTCGGCCTCGCCGCCTGAGTCCAGGGGCTGTCAAATCCCCCGCTTCAGTGGGGTTCTTGTCACTTCTTGGCCGCTGCAACCCCCAAGAAGTGCCAAATCCCCCGCTGAAGCGGGGGATTTGGCAGTGGGGTGCGGCTACCGGACGGAGGAGCGGGAGCGGCCGGTCAGGCCGGCGGCGACCATGACGATCACCGCGGCCGCGAGCACCTGGACGATGTGGCGCAGCCAGTCGATCCCGCCGGTGCTGCACCGGCCACCGAGGAGGTCGACGTAGAGCCAGTTGCCCACGAAGATCCCGACGATGCCGCAGAGCACGGTCAGCCAGAAGGGGATCTTCTCCCGGTCACCGGGGGCCACCAGCTTGCCCAGGATGCCGATGACGGCGCCGCCGATGAGCAGGAACAGGATCCCGCCCAGGCTCCAGTGATGCCCGCACTTGGTGAGCAGGGGAGCGATCGTCGTGACGGTCACGAGGTCCACCTTTCGGTCGGTGCCCCGACGGGGCAGGACGCCGGCCGCCTCACGAGACCGGCCGGCAATGCCCATCCTGTTCCCGCGACGCGGTCAGGGCAAACGATCGCCCAGCCGCCCAGCCGCCCAGCCGCTCAGCCGCTCAGCCGCGGAAGCCGACCTGCCCGCTCACACCGCCACCGACCTCGACATAGGCGATCGCCCTCGCCGGCACCAGGATCTGGCGACCGCGGGCGTCGTCGAGGGTGAGGACGCCGTCGTCCTTCAGCGCCTTGGTCAGCGCCGCCTGCACCTCGTCGGGGCTCTGCGTGGTGTCGACGACGAGCTCGCGGGGCGCGTGCTGGACTCCGATCTTGACTTCCATGGTTCTCCTTCAGGCAGTGGCGCGCTGGCGTTGGCTTGGTCCGGGATCGGCGTGCGTGGGGTCGAGGAGCGGGGGTCGGGGCGTGGGCCTGTGGATGCGGTCTCAGTGCTCGTCGTTGAGCGGGTAGCCCCGGATCCCGCGCCAGGCCAGCGCACTGACCAGCTCGACCGCCTCGGCCTGGGTGAGCCCGGTGGACTCCGACACCCAGAACCTCGCGCTCACCTGGGCCATTCCCACCAGCGAGACCGCCAGCAGCCGCGACTGGTCCGGCGGCAGCCCGGTGTCGTCGTGGATGACCTCGGCGATCATCGCGGCGCACTCGGCGGTCACCCGCTCGACGTGCTCGCGCACCGCCGGCTCGCTGGTGAGGTCGGACTCGAAGACGAGCCGGAAGGCACCGCGCTCGCCCGCGACGTAGGAGTAGAACGCCGCCATCGCGGCGGCCACCCGGGTCTTGTTGTCCGGGGTGGCTGCCAGGGCGACCCGGCAGTTGTCGATGACCTCGTCGCAGGCAGCGTCCAGCAGCGCGAGGTAGAGCTCCAGCTTGCCGGGGAAGTGCTGGTACAGCACCGGCTTGGAGACTCCGGCGCGCTCGGCGATGTCGTCCATCGCCGCGGCGTGGTAGCCCTGGGCCACGAACACCCCGAGGGCCGAGTCCAACAGCTGGGCGCGCCGCTCCCGCCGCGGGAGCCGGCCCCCGCGGGGCTTCTGCGGCGTCGCCGGCGTCGTGTCGGTGCTTCTGACCACGGTGGCACCCTACCCACGGTGCCGATCCGAGCCGCCTGTCCAGATGACGGACGCGGCCGTGGTCGCACCGACCCGGTCGGGAACATGCACCGACCCGGTCGGGAACATGCAGAGCCACCCGCGGGTTGCCCCCGTGAGAACCCCTCTGAACCAGGAGTACGCCGTGTCCCTGCCGCCGCTCGTCGAGCCGGTCGCCGAGCTGACCGTCGACGAGGTCCGCCGCTACAGCCGCCACCTCATCATCCCCGACGTGGGGATGGCCGGTCAGCGCCGGCTGAAGAGCGCCAGGGTGCTGGTGATCGGGGCGGGCGGGCTCGGCAGCCCGGCCCTGCTCTACCTCGCCGCGGCCGGCGTCGGCACGATCGGGCTCGTGGAGTTCGACGAGGTCGACGAGTCCAACCTCCAGCGCCAGGTGATCCACGGGCAGTCCGACGTGGGCAAGCCGAAGGCGCAGTCGGCCAAGGAGTCCATCGCAGAGGTCAACCCGCTGGTCCAGGTCGTGTTACACGACGAGCGACTCGACAACGACAACGTGATGCGGATCTTCGAGGGCTATGACCTCATCGTCGACGGCACCGACAACTTCGCGACCCGCTACCTGGTCAACGACGCGGCGTACTTCTTGAAGATCCCCTACGTCTGGGGCTCGATCTACCGCTTCGACGGCCAGGCCAGCGTGTTCGCGCCGACCCTGTCCGAGATCGCGGGTGCCGACCTGCCGTGCTACCGCTGCCTCTACCCCGAGCCGCCACCGCCGGGCATGGTGCCGAGCTGCGCCGAGGGCGGCGTGCTCGGTGTGCTGTGCGCGAGCATCGGCGCGATCCAGGTCACCGAGGCGATCAAGCTGCTCACCGGAATCGGCGAGCCGCTCGCCGGCCAGCTGATGATCTACGACGCGCTGGAGATGGAGTACCGCAAGCTGCGGGTCCGCAAGGATCCCCACTGTGCGCTGTGCGGGGAGAACCCCACCGTCACCGGGCTCATCGACTACGAGACGTTCTGTGGGGCGATCTCGGAGGAGGCCTCCGAGGCGGCGGTGGGGTCGACGATCTCGGTGGCGCAGCTCCAGAGCATGCTCGCGGAGCGCGAGGACGGTGGCCGGGACTTCGTGCTGGTCGACGTGCGCGAGCCCAACGAGTACGACATCAACCGCATCCCGGGCTCGGTGCTCATCCCGAAGGGCGAGTTCCTCAACGGCTCCGCCCTGGCCAAGCTGCCGGGCGTCGACTCCGGCAAGCAGATCGTGATGCACTGCAAGACCGGGATCCGGTCGGCGGAGACTCTGGCGATCGTCAAGGGAGCCGGGTACGGCGACGCCGTCCACGTGGGTGGCGGAGTGTCGGCCTGGGTCGACCAGATCGACCCCAGCCAGCCCGCCTACTGACGGGCCCACTGAAGGCCCACTGACGGCCCGCTGACGGGCTCAGCGCCCGACCAGCTGCCGCACCGCGCACAGGTAGTCGGCCGAGGCGGGGTAGCCCGAGTGCTGTCGCAGCACGGTGAGGGTCGTGCGTTGGAGGTCCTTGTCGACGGGCGGTGGGTCGAGCACCCGCCAGTCGTGGCCGCTCGCGCGCCGGCCGGTGATCTTGTCGACGCGGTCCTCCACCGGTTCCCAGGTGAGCTCCGCGCTGTCTCCGGAGGTCCAGCTGAACCGGCTCGATGCCGGCTGCTTGGCGGCCTCGGGCGACATCCTCGTGCGGTCCCACGACAGAACGGGCCCCGCGATGGGGTCGGTCTCGCGGTAGAGGTTGATCCAGCGGCCCTCCAGGGCGCCGAGGACTCGTCGCAGGAGCCGGACGCTCACGAACGCCGGGAAGGCGCGCGGATAGGCGACCTGGAGCTGGGACCCGTAGGTGACCAGGCGCACCCTGGCCAGGTCCTCGGGGGCGAGCCACAGGAGCGTGGCAACGGCGATGAGACTGCCCTGGCTGTGCGCGGACAGCACGACGGTCGAGGCCACCCGGCCCTGGTCGTCGGCCTGCGAGAGGTGGAACTCGATTCGGCGGCGGAGGTCGTGCACGGTGAACTGGGAGTAGGCGGGTGGCACGAACGGGTGGGCGGCGTGCGGCCAGAACGAGATCACGTCCCAGAACACGTTGGCACCGCGCCGCGTGTCGGGCGCGCGCAGGGATCTGCGCCCCAGTGTGTAGAGCAGGCCGGCCAACCCGATCAGGGCGTAGGTGCCGAGGTTCGAGAGCAGCTGGACGTACCAGGCGCCGTGGCCCGTGCCGGGCACTG
Source organism: Nocardioides sp. (assembly GCF_036267815.1). Lineage (GTDB taxonomy): Bacteria > Actinomycetota > Actinomycetes > Propionibacteriales > Nocardioidaceae > Nocardioides. The sequence goes on from NZ_DATAVI010000002.1 coordinate 17,024, forward strand.
TCTCGCTGAGGCGCCCGAGCAGGCCCAGGTGGTGGTACCAGTCCCGGGCGATCGGCTCGTTGGACTCCCCGAGCATCTCGATGCCGGTGACGGCGGTGAGTGCCCAGCCGAAGACGGCGTACAGGACGATGAACCATGCCACGTGGAGCTTGAGCCTGGCCCGGCTCATGGCCCAGGCCACGCGACCGGCCCGCCAGGGGACCCAGCTCCGACTCGGCGCGGGACCCCACCCGGACGGCGGCTCGACCAGGCCCGCCGCGGAGGTCCGGCCGTACTGCGGCCCGACCAGCGCCGCCGACTTGGCGGCGCGCGCCCACATCAGCACCCAGGTCGCCGCCATCACGACGACGACGAACACGAGCGTCCACCCCCAGCAGTAGACGACGCGGTAGATCAGCTCGGTCTGCGCCTTGGCCCTCAGTGCGCGAGCCAGGCCGAGGACGAACGCCGCGCAGAAGCCGACACCGAGGTAGACGCCGGTGCTGGCCGCGCCCCAGGCCGCCATGCCCCGGGCGTATCTGCGGAACGGGCGCGGCACCTCGTCGTGCTCGACCGGGGTCACCGCCGCGAGCCAGGCCAGGAGAACGGCGAGCAGCAGCAGCCCGAGCCCGGCGCCCACCGCGAGCCATTGCGCGTACGCGTCGAAGTCGAGGGTCAGCGGCGACTTCTGCGTGCCCCACAGCACGCCGGCCGCACCGGCCAGCGCGAGCAGCGACACGGTCTCGACCGCGATCGACCCGATCCGCAGCAACGGCGCCAGTCCGGGGAGCGGCCCGGACTCCAGGGCCTTGTTCGGGTCGCCCATCAGGGCCACCAGGGCGGTGGACACGCCCAAGGTGACCAGCGAGGTGACCAGGACCCGGTGCTGGAACGACGACTCGCCCAGCGAGGTGCTGTGGTTGTCGATCGTCTGCCAGGTCAGGGCGCCGATCAGCGCCACGACGCTCCACCCGGCGCTGAGGTGCAGCCGGCCCAGCACGGGCCGGCTCCGGCGGCTCACGCGGAAGAACTCCTCGCGCAGCAGGCCGGTCGCCCGGTCGGTCGCCTGCGCCTTCGCGGCGACCGAGTCCTCCGGCGCGGACCGGAAGTCCGAGGCACGGTTGCGGTCGCCGAGCCAGTGCAGGCCGTAGATGACTCCGCCCGCCAGCAGGACGCCCACGGTCATCGTGGGACCGCTGTGGTTGATCAGCCACGGTCGTTGCGAGGCCCACTGCCAGGCCACCAGGTCGACCACGATCAGCCCGGTCGCCAGCGCGAAGGTGCAGGTCACGCCGATCCCGATCACGCGGATCAGGCTCTGGACGCAGGCGTAGAGCCAGTGCCAGCGCCAACGGCGCTGTGGGGGGCGGGCGACCATGAAGGCGGCCGCGTTGACCAGGCCGAAGGGGACCAGCACCAGCCAGAGTCCCTTGACCCAGCTGCTGGAGGTGTACTTGCCCCAGTGGTAGCCCTCCAGGACCCGCCCCGCCGGGACGTCCCTGCCGGTGTCCTGGTGCTCGTGTCCCAGGCCGTCGGTCGGACGGAAGAAGCGGCCCCACTCGTCGCCGGCGACCTGCTTGACGTGGGCGCTCTCGAGCATGACCTCCGGCGGCGTGCCACTCACCCCGTGGATGCGCAGCTCGACCCAGGGGGTGGTCGTCCCGTGGCCCGACGGTGGTGCGGACATGAGCGCCTCGCCTCGCAGTCGCCGTCGACCGTAGCGACGCGGTCACGGCCATGTCGTCGGTCGCGGGGATGACCCGAACCGGCCGACGAGCACGTCGGTCGGCCCGACCGGCCATGGCTGCGGGCCCGGGGCCGTTATCGAATCGTTGTCGAGGGCAGCGGGCCTCGCACCGGGCGGTGCGGGCTACCTTGCGCACATGCATCCGCGCCGAGCGGGCGCCCTCGCGCTCGCGTTCAGCCTGGCGGGGATGGTGCTCGTGCTGATGCTCGTCGGGCTGGGTGCCCGGGCCGGGCCGTCGGGGCTCACGCACGGGACGCCCCGGGACGGCATCTTCGACCCCTACAGCAAGCAGCCCCATCAGCAGAGCGGGAGCGGGACCGGGACGCCGAAGGGCCTGCCGCACCACGCCGGCCACTCCGGCCTTCCCGGTGCGGCCTTCATCGGCCTGGTCGTGCGGGTCGCCCTGGCGGTGTGGGCCCTCGTCCTGCTGATGCGGGGCCTGCTCTGGCTCCAGGAGGAGCTCCTCGCGCGTCGCAACACCGAGCCGAGACCGGTGGCGGTGGCCTTCGACGTGCTCGACGATCCGGAGCCGCTGATCCAGGAGATGCGGCGCGACGCGGACCTCCAGATGGAGCTCCTGCTCCAAGGTGAGCCCCGCAACGGCATCGTGGCCTGCTGGGAGAGGTTCGAGGAGCAGGCCGAGCGCGTCGGGCTCGCCCGACGTGGCTGGGAGACCTCGTCGGAGTTCACCCTGCGCCTCCTCGACGCCGTCTCGGCGGACGCCGGGGCCGTGTCGTCGCTGGCCGCGCTCTACCGCGAGGCGCGGTTCTCGACGCACCACGTCGACGACTCCGACCGCGAACGCGCGATCGCCCTGCTCCAGCGCATCCGCGCGACGGTGGGCCGGCCCCAGGCCCTCGTATGAGAGCCGCCACGATGCGAGCGACGGTGGAGAGCAGCCGCCGGCGCCGGGCGCGGCGGATGAACACGTCGGTCCGTCGGCATTGGTGGGTCCCTCGCGTGGTGATCACGGGGGTGGTCCTGCTCGCCGTCCTCGGCGTGGCGCGCTACGAGCACGTGACGCCCGACCCGGTACGGATGCCGCTGCTGGTCGCGGTGGGTGTCTTCGTGGTCGGCTTCGTGGTCGACCTGACCACCATGCCGGCACCGGACTGGGAGCTGGTGGCCACCAGGACGGTGAACCCGGCCGGCCAGGACGCCGGCCTGAACCGCAACGTCCGGATGCTCGAGAACCACCTGACCTCACGCACGGTCGAGCCGGTCGTGCAGCACCGTCTGGCCCTGCTCACGGAGGCTCGCCTCAGCGAGCTGGGTCTGCGGCGGGGAGACCCGGGGGTGGACGGCCGGCTCGGGCCTACGCTGTGCGACGTTCTGGACTCGCCGGCGCGCCAGCTGAGCCGGGAGACGCTCGAGGAGTGCATCCGACGGATCGAGGAGCTCTCGCCATGACCGACACCCCCATGCCGGCACCGATGCCCGCACCGATGCCCGTGACCCAGGCCTCGGAGCTGGCGGCCGCCGCCTTGGACGAGGTGGGCCGCGCGGTCGTGGGCAAGCGGCTGCCGCTGACCTTGGTGATGTCGGCGGTGCTGGCCAAGGGCCACGTCCTGCTCGAGGACTTCCCCGGCCTGGGCAAGACCCTCGCTGCTCGCAGCATCGCGCGCGTGCTGGGTCTGGAGTTCAGGCGCGTGCAGTTCACGCCGGACCTGCTCCCGGCCGACGTCACCGGCTCGTTCCTCTACAACCAGCGGGAGGGCTCCTTCGAGTTCCGCCGGGGGCCGATCTTCGCCGGCATCCTGCTGGCCGACGAGATCAACCGCACGCCCCCCAAGACACAGGCGGCCCTGCTGGAGGCCATGCAGGAGCGGCAGGTCACCGTGGAGGGCGAGACCTTCGCGCTGCCCGACCCGTTCCACGTGCTCGCGACCGCCAACCCGATCGAGTACGAGGGCACCTACCCCCTTCCCGAGGCCCAGCTCGACCGGTTCCTGATGAGGGTCAGCTTCGGCTACCCGACCGCCGAGGAGGAGCACGACGTCGTCCAGCGGCGCATCGAACGCGCTCAGGAGGACGTCGCGCTCGACCAGGTGACCGACGGCGCGGGTCTGCGGGCGATGCAGGCGGCGGTCGAGACGGTGAGCGTGGACGAGACGGTGACCCGCTACTGCGTCGGCCTCGCCACCGCCACGCGCGACCACAAGGACGTCCTCACCGGCTCCTCGCCCCGCGGCTCGCTGGGACTCGCGCTGGCCGCTCGCGGGTTCGCGCTGGTCCGTGGCCGTGACTACGTCATTCCCGAGGACGTCAAGGCGGTCGCCAGAGCCGTGCTCTCCCACCGGATCACGGTCAAGCCGGAGCTCTGGATGACGCCGGCCAGCGGGCCGCGCGTCATCGACGACGTCCTCGGCTCGGTCCCGACCCCGAGCACGCTGGAGAGCTTCGAGCGATGAGCCAGTGGCGGGTCTCGGCACCCCTGGTCCGCGCCCTGCTCGTCTCCGGGATCGGGCTCGGGCTCGCGCTGCTTCTGGGCCGGCCCGTCGCCGTGGTCCTGGTCGCGCCGCTGGCCGTCTTCGCGGCGGCCGGCCTGCTCGGCAAGCCGCGCGGGCTCCCGCGGGTGCTGCCAGGCACCACCTACACCCAGCTGTACGAGGGTCAGGCCACGTCCTCGCAGCTCGAGGTCGAGTCCAGCGACGAGATCGAGGTGGTGAGCCGGGCCGCCGCCCAGGCCGAGCACATGGCGCTGCGGCCCGCGAACGGCGCGGTCAGCTACCGCGCCGGCCGAGAGAGGTCGCTGGCGGTCTCGGCCCGACGCTGGGGCCAGCGCCGGATCGGCGAGGAGAAGGTCGCGCTGTTCAGCAGGTGGGGCGGCTACCGGTGGGGTCCGGTGGCCTACGTCGGCCGTGAGGTGTCGGTGCTGCCCGCCTCGACGGCGTTCGGAGCCCAGGCAGCCGCGCCCGCACCGATCGGCCTGATCGGCGCCCACCGCTCGCGGCGCGAGGGCGACGGCACGGAGTTCTCCTCGATCCGGGCCTTCCACGCGGGCGACCGGATGCGCCGGATCAACTGGCGCGTCTCCTTGCGCAGCGGGTCGCTGCACGTGGTCTCGACGAGGTCCGAGGAGGACGCCGCGCTGCTGCTGGTCGTCGACGCCCTCGCCGACTACGGCATCTCGCGGGGTATCGGCTCGGACGAGTCGAGCCTGGACGTCGCCATGCGGGCCGGCGCGGCGGTGGCCCAGCAGTACATCGGCCAGGGAGACCGCGTCTCGCTGCGGGTCGTGAGCCCGGGCGGGGAGTACGTCGGATACGGGTCGGGCACCCGTCACCTCCGCCGGATCCTGGGTCAGATGGCGCGCACACGACCGGGCCTGCCCCACGACGTCGAGGTCGACCGGATCGACTTCCGGACCGTCCCGGGCACGCTGGTGGTGGTGCTCAGCCCGATGCTGAGCGACGAGATGGCCACCGTGGCGGTGCGGCTCCTGCGGCGCGGGCTGCCGGTCATCGTGGTGGACACGCTGCCGGCCGATGCGGCGCCGTCGGTGTCGACCGAGACGGACCCCCAGATCGCCTCCCTGGCGTGGCGGATGCGGCTGGTCGAGCGTCGGCACGTGCTGGAGCGGCTGGCCGGCGCAGGCTGCCCGGTCGTCGCCTGGCACGGTCCGCGCACCCTGGAGGAGGTGGTCCGCAGGCTCGCGCTCCGGGCCCAGCTCCCGCGCACGGGCGCCCGGTGAGCCCGGTGCGAGCGCGATGAGGGCCCGGTTGCCGCTGGGCGGCCTGCTCGTGCGGGCGGTGATCCTCATCGCTCCCCTGGCCGCGATCCTCTCCGGCGTCCCCCAGGGCTACCGGCCGCCCCTGTGGCTGGTCGCGGCCGTCGGCATCCTCGGCTTCGCCGCCGCTGCCGCCCCCGACCACTACGTCGGCAGCGCGGCCCTGATCCTGGTCGTCGCGTGGTGGGTCACCGCGATCGGCAGCGCGCTGCCGCTGTCGTCTGTCGCCGCGGCGGGTGCGCTGCTGGCCTCGCACGTCGCCGCCACGGTCGCGGCCTACGGTCCCCGGTACCTCTCGCCCGACCGCGGCATCGCCCTGCTCTGGGTGCGCCGTGGGGTGGCGCTCTGGGCCGCCTCCGCCCTGACCTGGGTGGTGGTCGTGGCCGGGTCCGGACGGGCCACCTCGACGGCGTACTGGGTCGCGGGCCTGGTGGTGGTGCTCGCCCTGGTCGTCTTCGCGACGATGGTCTTCCCGGCCCCTGGTGACCGGCGGATGTGACGGGCGGATGTGACGGGCGGAGGATGTCCGACATGGCGCTGGACCACGAGGAGTACGTCGAGCTCGTCCTGCGCTGCGTCGAGCAGGTCCCCCGCGGACGCGTCACGACGTACGGGGCGATCGCCGAGGTCGTGGGCGGGATGGTCGGGGGTGGCGGCCCGCGGCTGGTCGGCTCGGTGCTGGCGCAGCACGGCGGCGCGGTGACGTGGTGGCGGGTCGTCCGCTCCGACGGCTCGCTGCCGCCCAGCCACGAGGTGGAGGCGCGTCCGCGCTACCTCGACGAGGGCACGCCGCTGCGTCCCGGCGGCAGCGTCGACGTCAAGCGGGCGCTGTGGCGGCCCGAGCTCGGCTGAGCTGCGCCAGCCCGGCGAGCGCCGACGGGAAGATGTCCGCCGGCGGGTTGACCAGCCCGGCGCCCACCTGCCCCACGCCGGCGACCTTGCCGGCCATGCCGGTGTTGATCTGGGGCAGGATCCCGGTACGGCAGACCCGGGTCACGTCGATACCGGTCGGGACCCCGGCGAACTCCAGCACCGGCACGCTCCAGCGAAGGTTCTCGCCGACAGTGATCTCGCGCATCCGGCGCGTCGTCGCCAGGGCATCGGGCACCGAGCCGCCGACGAAGCGGACGATCGCCGGCGCGGTCGCCATCGCGAAGCCGCCGAGGCCGGCGGTCTCGGTGATCGCGGAGTCGCCGATGTCGGGGTTGGCGTCGTCGGGCCCGTAGTCACCGAGGTAGAGCCCGTCGGCGACCTGCGCGGGACCGGTGAACCACGTGTCGCCGGTGCCCGAGACCTGGATGCCGAAGTCGGTGCCGTTACGGGCCATCGCCACGACCATGGTCGAGCCGGGGATGTCGCGGGCGGCGTCCAGCGCCAGCTTGCACGCCGGCATGGCGAGGTTGAGGAAGAAGTGGTCGTTGGCGCCGACGAAGCGCAGGGCCTCCGCGACATCGGCCCGGGTGGGCCCGCCGGCGCCGTCGGCCGAGGTCACCATCGCCGGAGCGAGGTCGCGCAGGAGCATCAGCGTGCCCGCGCGGTTGCGGTTGTGCGCCTCGTCGCCCATCTGGAGCATCTGGCCGAGGATCGCGGTCACGTCGACCGGCGGCGCGGCGCGGACGGCGCGCTGGAGCAGCGGTCCGAGCACGTCGTTCATCCAGCGCAGGCGGGTGAGCACCTCGGGCGAGTACGCGCCGTAGCGCAGCACCTTGCCGAGACCCTCGTTGAGGGTGCAGTGCGTGCGGTCTCCGGTGGCCGGGTCCTCCAGGACGAACATCCACATGCTGGGGGTGACCACGCCGGCCATCGGGCCGACCGTACGGCGGTGGTGGCACGGCTCGAGCCGGACGTGCAGCCCGCCCTCGAGCAGGGCCGCCGCCTGGTCGGGGGTGTCGACCAGCCCCTCGAGCACCGCGCCGCCCATCAGCGCGCCGCGCAGGGGACCGGAGGCACGCTCCCAGGAGATCGGCGGGCCGGCGTGCAGGAAGTCGCCTCGCTCGAGGCCGACCGCCTCGCTCGCCGGCAGCACGTCGACCAGGATCGCCTGGACGTCGAGCATCCGCTCGAGGGCCGCCGCGTTCGCGTCGGGCCGCAGCGGGTCCAGCGCCAGCGTGGCGAGGTCGTCCTCCGTGTCGGCCATCGGCGGCCGCCAGTCGACCCGGGAGACGGGGGCCGCCTGGTCCTCGATCGCCTGGGCCAGCAGGTCGACGCCGGTGCTCACGACGTGCGGGGCGGTGGTCATCGAACGTCTCCCGTGGTCGGTGCGGCCAGGATCTCCAGGGCCCGGCGCGTCGCGTCAGCGTTGGAGAGGTGGACCTCGGCGCCCGCCTCGGCCAGCGCCCCGACCTGGCGGTCGAGCCCCTGCGGGTCGTGCGCGGTGCCGACCACCGTGATGACCACGGCCGGCCGGATGCCGTGGATGGCGGGCGCGAGCGAGGCGGCGGGGTCCGGCTCGGCGCCGTGCCCGAGCACCACGTCCATCAGCAGCACCCCGGTCTCGGGATCGGCCGCCACCGCGGCCAGCCGCTCGAGCCGCAGGCTCGGGTCGATCATCGGGTGCGCCCGGCCGGTGGTGTACTCGTCGGCACCGAAGTCCACGAGGTCGCACAGCCCGGGTGCGAGCCCCGCCTCGCCCACGAGCACCTCGGCCTCCTGCTTCATCGTGCCGCCGACGAACAGGCCGTGCAGCCGAGGGCCCCTTGCCGCCCGGGTCGTCCCGCGCACCGGCCACGCCGGGAGGTCGACGCCGAGCTCGCGCAGGAGCGTCTCCGTCGCGTCCGTGAGGTCGGGCCGTCCCGGACCGAGCAGTGCCAGCCGGACCGGGATCCGCAGCGTCTCGGCGTACGCCGTGAGCTCACCGGCCACCTCGGGGGCGGGCGGCTTGGAGATCACCAGGGCCAGCTCGACCGACGGGTCGGCGTCGAGCCGGGCGAGGGCGGTGCGGGTGGCGAGCCCGCCGATGTCGGCCGACAGGTCGCGTCCGCCCACGCCGTACGCGGTGGTGACGCCGACGCCCGCGTGGTCGAGCAGCGCGAGCACCTGCTGGCACCCGGTGCCGGAAGCGGCCACGATGCCCACCGGGCCGGGGGCGACGACGTTGGCGAACCCGAGCCCGAGCCCGCCGACCACGGCGGTGCCGCAGTCGGGTCCCATCACCAGCAGGTCGCGGCGCGCGGCGTACGTCTTGAGGGCGAGCTCCTGCTCGACCGGGACGTTGTCGCTGAAGACCATCACGTCCGAGCCCGACTCCAGGGCGTCCATCGCCTCGACCGTCGCGCTGGCACCTGGGACGGAGACGAGGACCAGGGCGCCCGGCTCGCGACGGAGGGCCGCGGTCGTGGTCCGCGGGGGAGCGTCCTCGGTGGGACCGCCGACCTGACGACGGCTGTCGGTCATCGCGCGGTCGACCTCGGCGCGGACGGCGTCCACGTCGCCATCGGCGGTCATGTCGGACATGCGGATCGCCACGACCAGGTGGTTCGGCGTCACCTCCTCGGGGATCGCGAAGCCCATCCGCTCGAGCACCTCGACGTTGAGGGGCGTGGCCATCGCCACCTGAGCGGTGGCGACCCCCGGCAGCTGCTGCACCTGCCGGCTGACCTGGAGCAGGGTCACGGAGTCGGCGTACGCGCCGGTGCGCAGCTCGACGTGGTCGCTCATGCCGCGGTCCTTCCGGCCGGTCGTCCCAGCGCCAGGTCGACCCCGTGGGCGAGTCCTGCTCCCGAGCTGTGTCCGAGCGCGCGCAGGGCGGACCCCGCGGCGATCACCGGTCGGCTCCCGGTGCCCGGCTCGGCCCCGAGGGCGATCAGGTAGGCCAGGACCAGGTCGGCGGCCTCGCCGGCCATGGCGCACTCCAGGAGCGTCGCCGACAGGGCCGTCGTCCGTGGCAGGGCCTGGCGCACCGCGGCGTCGACCTCGGGGGTCGGGACCCCGGCGGCGCGGCGGGCGACCAGCCACCCGCACAGCACGTCGTCGCCCCAGGGTGTGAGACCCTCGCCGCGTCCCACCAGGTCGACCACCCGTCCGGCGTCGACGCAGTCCGGCCCGGCGACGAGCCCGGCGCCGCGGGGCCGGGGGGTCCCCATTGCGGCGACCGGGCTCGCCTTGGGTATCCGGACCGCGTCGAGGCGTGGCGCGCGAACACCCACGAGCCGACGGGCCACCAGGGCGCGTCCGCCGAGGTAAAGGATCCCGGACTCAACATAGGCCGTCGGCAGGGCCTGTGACGACATCTCTCCGGGCCTGGTCGGCAGATTGTGAGGCGGGTCCTGTCGACCGAGCGGCAGGGACTCGAGGGTCGTGCGCAGCGCGTGTGGGAGGCCCGCGGCGGCCGCCGAGCCCACGCCGACGACGCGACCGGGGCCGACCCCGGGGAGCTCGAGATGGACCATGCCGGCACAGGCATGGAGGACCGCGACCGCGCCGTCGGGGGCGCCGGCGATCCGGTCCGCGACGCGCGGCGGGGCCGCCACCGGGATCTCGGGGAGGCTCACGGGCTCACGGTAGTGCGCCTGTCCAGGCGGGTCGCGAGCCCGCCGACCGCCCGGCGACCGGTCCTGCCGTCGGCGCGGTGGCCGGCCGTGATCGGCGCTCCTGCGCGGAATCTCGGCCGGATGGGTGTGTGATGTGGCTCACCAAGTGGGGTGCTCGGTCCCCCATGCATCGAGGAGGATCAGATGTCGACGATGTTCACCTGGCGGGAGGTGACACCGGCTCCCGGCGAACCGGTGGCACCCGATGAACGCCTTCCCTGGGGCAAGACGGTCGGTCTCGGGGCGCAGCACGTGGTCGCGATGTTCGGGGCGACCTTCGTCTTCCCCCTGGTCATGGGTCTGGACCCCAACCTGGCCATCTTGTTCTCGGGCATCTGCACCATCTTGTTCCTGCTCGTCACGAGCAACCGGGTGCCGAGCTACCTGGGCACCAGCGCGTCGTTCGTGGCCAGCGTGGCGGCGATCCGCCTGCACTCCGACGGCGACTCCGCCCACGTCACCGGCGCGATCCTGGTCGCCGGTCTGGTGCTCGGAGCGGTCGGCGTCCTGGTCCACTACGCCGGCTCGGGGATCATCCACAAGGTGCTGCCCCCCGCGGTCACCGGAGCCGTGGTCATGCTGATCGGCTTCAACCTGGCCCCGGTCGTGGCCGGGATCTACTGGCCGCAGGACCAGTGGGTCGCCCTGGCCACCGCGACCTTCATGGTCTGCGCCGCCGTGCTGATGCCGGGCTTCTGGTCGCGGATCGCGGTGTTCCTGGCCCTGATCTTCGGCTACGTCGTCTCCTGGCTCGCCGACGTCATGTTCGGCTCGATCCACTCGATCACCGGCAGCAGCAACGGCCAGGAGATCGACCACCACCGGGTCGTCTGGGCCGGGGTGAAGGCCGCGGACTGGATCGGGCTGCCGCACGGCAAGCTCGGCGACGGCGTCTCCGTGGTGCACGGGCCGAAGTTCTCGCTGACCTTCATCCTGCTGGTGCTGCCCGGCGTCATCGCGCTGATCGCCGAGAACACCGGTCACGTCAAGGCCGTCGCCGAGATGACCAAGACCGACCTGGACCCCTACATGGGTCGCGCCATCGCCGCGGACGGGTTCGCCACCGCGCTCTCCAGCGCGTTCGGCGGCTCGCCCACCACGACGTACGCCGAGAACATCGGCGTCATGGGGGCGACCAAGGTCTACTCGACGGCGGCCTACTACGTCGCCGCGATCGTGGCGATCCTGTTGGGGCTGTGCCCCAAGTTCGGCGCCCTGGTCAGCGCGACGCCCGGAGGGGTGCTCGGCGGGATCACGGTGATCCTGTACGGCATGATCGGTCTGGTGGGAGCCAAGATCTGGGTCGAGAACGGCGTCGACTTCGGGAACCCGGTGAACATGGTCGGCCTGGCCGCGGGCCTGATCGCCGGCATCGGCGGCGTCTCGCTCACCTTCGGCAAGAACTTCGAGCTGAGCGGCATCGCCCTGGGCACGATCCTGGTGATCCTCTACTTCCACCTGGTCAACGGTCGCGGCAGCTCCACGAGCGGCCTGACCACGCGGGCCCTGTCGCATCCGGACGACGACGGCCCGGGGCCGGCCGGCTCACACCGCTCGGAGCCCGACCAGGAGTGACGTGAAGCCTGCTCCCTTCAGCTACGTCCGTCCGCAGGGCCTCCAGCACGCGCTGGAGGCCCTCGCGGCGGATCCGGGGGCGAAGGTGCTCGCCGGCGGACAGAGTCTGGTGCCGCTGCTCTCGATGCGGCTCGCGGCGCCGACCACGCTGGTCGACGTCAACGGGCTTCCCGACCTCGACCACGTGCGCGTCGAGGACCCTGTAGACGGTGGGGCCGGCGTCAGGGTGGGCGCCCTGGCCCGACACGCCGACGTGCTCGCCTCGGCCGAAGCACGTCGGGTCCAGCCCTTGCTGGCCCTGGCGCTCGCGCACGTCGCGCACCCGACGATCCGCAACCGTGGCACCACGGTCGGCTCGGTCGTGCACGCCGACGCGGCGGCCGAGATGCCGATGGTCCTGTGCCTGCTCGACGGCTCGGTGACCGCGGCCTCGACGGCCGGGACGCGGACGATCCCGGCCACCGAGCTCTATGCCGGCCCGCTGGAGTCCACGCTGCACCACGACGAGGTGGCCCTCGAGGCGTTCTTCCCGGCGCTGCCACCGGACGCCGGGCTGGCCTTCGAGGAGGTCGCCCGGCGACACGGCGACTACGCGCTGGTCGGCGTGGGCGCCGTGGTCCGCGTCAGCGGGGCCAGGCTGACCTCGGCCCGGGTCGGCTACCTGGCCGTCTCGGACGTCCCGACGGTGGTCGACCTGACGACGGCGCTGTCCGAGGACCCCGCGACCGGGACTCTCTCGACCGAGGCGACCGAGGCGACCGACGCGGCGGCGGAGCTGGCCCTGGCCCGGCTCGACCCGGCCGACGACCTGCACGCGTCGGCGGCCTACCGCACCCGCCTGGTGCGGGTCCTGACCGGACGCGTCCTGAGAGCGGCGTACGCCGACGCACTGGACCGGTCGGCGCGAGACGGGGCGGGGGGTGCGTCATGACCGAGGAGCTGCACGAGTTCCGGCTGACGGTGAACGGCGTCCAGCACGAGCTGCGGGTGCCGGCCCGGCGGCTGCTCTCCGACGCGCTGCGGCACGACCTGGGCCTGACCGGCACCCACGTGGGGTGCGAGCACGGCGTGTGCGGCGCGTGCACGGTGCTGGTCGACGGCCGGCCGATGCGCTCGTGCCTGCTGTTCGCGGTCTCGGCCGTGGGGTCCGACATCACCACCGTCGAGGGGCTCACCGAGCGCGACGGGACGCCCGAGGGCCGGCTCGGACCTGTGCAGCAGGCGTTCGCCGAGTGCCACGGGCTCCAGTGCGGCTTCTGCACGCCCGGCTTCCTGACCACGATCACGGCGGGGCTGCGCGACAACCCGACACCCACCGAGCCCGAGGCGCGCGAGATGATCGCCGGGAACCTGTGCCGCTGCACCGGCTACGCCAACATCGTCCGCTCGGTGCTGCGGGCCGCCGAGATCGTGGGCGAGCGCACCGGCGCCGCGCCGGGTGCGAGCGCCACGGATGCCACGGATGCCACGGATGCCACGGATGCCACGGACGGCGAGCCCAGATGACCACCAAGATGTTCGGCGAGAAGGTCCAGCGCGTCGAGGACCAGCGCTTCCTGCGGGGCAAGGGCCGCTACGTCGACGACATCCTGGTCGGGCAGGGCGTGCTGCACGCGGCCGTGCTGCGCTCGCCGCACGCGCACGCGCGCGTCGTCGACGTGGACGTCTCCGGCGTCCTGGACGTCGAGGGCGTGCACCTGGCCTGGACCCACGACGACCTGGGTGAGCTGGCCCCGGCGATGGCCGCGCCCCTGCCGCTGCTCATCCCGCACCCGCAGCTCACCCACGGGCGCACCCAGTACGCCCTGGCCAAGGACGAGGTCAACTACGTCGGCGAGGCGATCGCCTTCGTGGTCGCCGAGGACCGCTACGTCGCCGAGGACGCCGTCAACCGGATCAAGGTGACCTACGAGCTGCTGCCCCCGGTCGTGGGCCTCGACGCCGCGCGGGCGGCGGAGCACCTCGTCCACGAGGACGTCCCCGGCAACGTCGCCGCCCGGTTGGAGCAGGAGAACGGCGACGCCCGAGCCGCGATCGACTCGGCCCCGCACACGCTGACCCTCGACCTGGTCGTCGAGCGCAGCGCGTCGATGCCGATGGAGGGGCGTGGCACGGTGGCGCGCTGGGATCCCGACACCGGCCGGCTGACCGTGTGGACCTCGACCCAGACCTCGACGGGGGTCCGGGCGGCGGTCGCGGCCAAGCTCGGCCTCGACCTCGGCCAGGTCGACGTGATCACGCCCGACGTCGGCGGCGGGTTCGGCGTGAAGATCAACCACCCCTGGCCCGAGGAGCTGCTGGTCCCGCTGGCGGCGCGCGCCCTCGGCCGGGCGGTGAAGTTCACCGAGGACCGCCGCGAGCACTTCATCTCCTCCGCCCACGAGCGCGGGCAGCAGCACCATGTCGAGGTCGGGTACGACGACGAGGGCCGGGTCCTGGGGCTGGACGTCCGGTTCTGGCACGACAACGGCGCCTACACGCCGTACGGCCTGATCGTGCCGATCATCACCTCCACCCAGCTGCTCGGCCCCTACAAGCCGGGTGCCTACCGCGTGGTCTTCGAGAGCCTCTTCACCAACACCGTGATGGTCACGCCGTACCGCGGCGCGGGGCGCCCGCAGGGCTGCTACGTCATGGAGCGCACCATGGACGCCATCGCGGCCGCCCTGGCCAAGGACCGTACCGAGGTCAGGTCGGCGAACTTCATCCAGCCCGACGAGTTCCCCTACGACCACGGCCTGATCTTCCAGGACGGACGCGAGCTGGAGTACGACTCCGGCGACTACCCGGCGTCTCTGGCCAAGCTCAAGGCGCTGGTCGGCTGGGACGAGTTCCCGCGGCTCCGGGAGGAGATGGCCCGCGAGGGGAGACGGGTCGGGATCGGTCTGGCCTGCTACGTCGAGGGCACCGGAGTCGGTCCCTACGAGGGGGCCCACGTCCACGTCGAGACCTCGGGCAGGGTCAAGGTCGCCACCGGCCTGACCACGCAGGGCCAGGGCCACGCCACGGCCTTCGCCCAGATCGTCGCGGACGCGCTCGGCGTGCCGTTCGAGAACATCGAGGTCGTCACCGGCGACACCCGGCGGATGGCCTACGCCGTGGGCACCTTCGCCTCGCGGGCGGCGGTGATGAGCGGGTCTGCGGTCCACCTCGCCGCGCTGCGGACCCGCGAGAAGGTGCTCCGGATCGCCGCGGAGGCGCTCGAGGCGGCCGAGGAGGACCTCGAGATCGTCGACGGGGTGGTGTCGGTCAAGGGCACCCCCGACAGCGCGGCCTCCATCGACCTCGGCACCGTGGCGGTGCTGTCCAACCCCCTGCGCTACGCCTTCGACGAGGCCTCCAGGGCCGCCACGCAGTTCACGGTCGGCGATCCCGGCAAGCCGCCGGTCGCCGAGGACGACGAGCCCGGCCTGGAGGGCAAGGACTTCTACAGCCCCGAGCGCTCGACGTTCGCCAACGGCATGCACGCGGTCGTGGTCGAGACCGATCCCGAGACCGCCGAGATCCAGATCTTGAAGTACGCGGTCGTCCACGACTGCGGACGCCTGATCAACCCGATGATCGTCGAGGGCCAGATCCACGGCGGTGTCGCGCAGGGCGTGGGCGGCGCGCTGCTGGAGCGGATGGCGTACGACGAGTCGGGCCAGCTGGTCAACGCGTCGTTCATGGACTTCCTGATGCCCTACGTCACCGAGGTGCCCGAGCGGATCGACATCGACCATCTCGAGACGCCGTCGCCGTTGAACCCGCTGGGCATCAAGGGCGCGGGCGAGGCGGGGGTGATCCCGTCGGCGGCGGTGTTCGCGTCGGCCATCGAGGACGCCGAGCAGCACGACCATCCGGGGCTTCGGGTCACCGCCATGCCGATCTCGCCATCAGAGCTGTTCGACCTGCGCGGGGCTCACACACCCGTCGCGACCCGGACCGAGGAGAGCCCATGAGGATCAGCGGCCACGACGTCGTGCCGTTCCCCGTCGAGCGGGTCTGGGAGGCCCTGCTCGACCCGGCCGTGCTGGTGCGGACGATCCCCGGGTGCGAGCGCCTCGAGGCGACCGGCGACAACGCCTACGCGATGACGGTCACCGCCGGTGTCGCCGCGATCCGCGGCACCTACGACGGCAGCTGCGCGCTCTCGGACCTCCAGGAGCACCGGTCGCTGGTGATGCGGCTCCAGGGCGCCGGCGCGCCGGGCACGATCGACGCGACGGTCAACGTCTCCTTCGAGGCCCCGACGCCGGGGGAGACGCGGATCCTCTACGACGCCGACGCGGTCGTCGGCGGGATGGTGGGCGGGGTCGGTCAGCGGATGCTCGGCTCGGTCTCGAAGCGGATGGCCGGCGAGTTCTTCGGCAACGTCGCGAGCGCGATCGCAGGCACGGGCGCGAGCGCGGCTGCCCCGGGCCAGCCGGCTGACTGGTCGCTGCCGGCGTCTGCGGCCGGCGGGGCTGTCCCTGGGTCCGGGGCCGGGTCCGGGCCGGCAGTCGGTCGGGTCTTCACCGCGCCCCCGCGCCCGGCGTCCTCCCAGCAGGACTTCGTCAAGGGCATCGCCGTCGGCGCCGGGCTCGTCCTCCTCGGCGTCCTCGCCGGCCGCTTCCTCGGGGGGCGTGGGTGACTGCCAAATCCCCCGCTGAAGCGGGGGATTTGGCACTTCTTGGCCGCTGCAACCCCCAGGAAGTGCCAGAAGAGGCCAGGAAGTCCAGAGGTATGACGCGATGCCCGACCCGATGCCCGACCCGATGCCCGACCCGAGGCCCGACCCGAGGCCCGACCCGATGACGGGCCTGACTGTCGCCTCGACAGCGCGGGAGATGGCGGCCGCGATCCGGGCCAAGGAGGTCTCGGCACGCGAGCTGATGGAGCTCCACCTGACCCGGATCGCCGAGCGCAACCCCGAGCTGAACGCGATCGTGAGCCTGGACGAGGAGCGCGCCCGCCAGGGAGCCGCGGAGGCAGACGCGGCAACGGCGCGCGGTGCGGAGCTCGGGGTCCTGCACGGCCTCCCGTTCGCGTTCAAGGACACCCACGACGTCGCGGGCTGGCGTACGACGCACGGGTCGCCGCTGTTCGCCGACCTCGTCCCCGAGGTCGACGAGCTGGTGGTCGAGCGGATACGGCGGGCCGGCGCCGTCCCGATCGGCAAGACGAACGTGCCCGAGTTCGCCGCCGGCTCACACACCTTCAACACCGTCTTCGGCACCACCCTCAACCCGGTCGACCCCAGCCGCTCGGCGGGCGGGTCGAGCGGGGGAGCGGCGTGCGCGCTGCGAGCCGGCATGGTGCCCCTGGCCGACGGCTCCGACATGGGCGGCTCGTTGCGCAACCCCGCGTCGTTCTGCGGGGTCGTCGGCCTGCGACCCTCCCTGGGTCGTGTCCCGTCCTGGCCGAGTGGCAACTTCTGGGAGACGACGTCCACCAGCGGCCCGCTCGCCCGCAACGTCGACGACCTCGCGCTGCTGCTGTCGGTGATCGCCGGGCCGGATGCGCGCGTGCCGACCGCACTCGGTGAGCCCGGCGGTCCGTTCGCCGACGTCCCGGAGGTGTCCCTGGCCGGCCTCCGGGTGGCGCTCAGCGCGGACCTCGGTGGTCTGCTCGAGCTCGATCCGGAGGTACGGCGCGTGGTCGAGGAAGCCGGCGCGACCCTGGCCGGAGCGGGGGCAGTCGTCGAGCCGGCGCAGCCCGACCTGACCGCCGGCGAGGACACCTTCCGGACCCTGCGCGCCTGGCTGTTCCAAGCGGCGTTCCACGATCTGCTCGCGGCCCATCCCGACTCGTTCAAGCCCTCGCTGGCCGACAACATCCGCGCCGGTGAGCACCTGAGCGGGCCCGACGTCGCCCGCGCCTACGAGCAGCGCACGAACCTGGCGGAGCAGATGCGGGTCTTCTTCGGCGACCACGACGTGCTGGTCCTGCCTACCTCACAGGTGCCGCCGTTCCCCGCCGACCAGGAGTACCCCGCCGAGATCGCCGGTCGTCCGATGACGTCCTACCTGGACTGGATGCGCTCGGCGTACCTGATCACGGTGACCGGCTGCCCGGCCATCTCCGTGCCCGCGGGCGAGACCGCGGGCGGTCTGCCGATCGGGGTGCAGATCGTGGCGCCGTTCGGCCAGGACGCCAGGCTGCTCGGGGTGGCCGGGGCGTTCGAGCGCCTGCACCCGGTCGGGAGGTCTTGAGAGGTGTCTTGCCGTGCTCGCGGTCGTCCGTCCCTGGCCGCGCTCGCCGCGCTCGCGTGCGGCGTCGCCGTCTCCTTCGGCGTCTCCGGTCCGGTCGTCGCGACGCCGCCCGGCACTCCCCACCCGCCGTTCCCTGCGCCGATGTCACGAGCCTGCCCTCCGAGTGCCGACGCGGTGGCCTTCAGCGACGGCCTCGACAAGGCCGTCGTCCACGGGGTGACCGTGGGCGGTCTCTCCGACATCGCCTGGGACCCGGGCACGGGGCGCTACGCGTCCACCGTCGACAACCATGCGGACGACCCGTCGCGGATCTGGTTCTGGGCCGAGCCGGAGCACGCTCGGGTCGTCGGCCGTCCGCTGGTCCTGCGGGCACCCGACGGCACCCCCTACACCGGCGAGACGGCGGACAACGAGGGTCTCGCGACCCTGCCGAGCGGTCGATACGTCGTCAGCTCCGAGACGGAGCCCTCCGTGCGGATCTTCGGCAGGCACGGCCTCCAGCGCGCCGAGCTGCCCGTGCCGGCGCGCTTCCGAGTCGCGCCGGCGGGCGAGGCGACCGCCAACGCCACCCTCGAGGGCCTGACGGTGACCCCCGACGGACGCCACGTGGTCGCCTCCATGGAGGGCACCCTCAGTGGCGACGTCGGCACCGACCGGAACGCGACCTACCGCCGGTTCCTGATCTACCACCACGACGCCGGGACGGGCTGGGTCCTCGGCCGCCAGGTCGGCTACCAGGTGCAGCCCGGCAACCGCATCGCCGAGATCCAGGCCTACGGCCGCGACGGACTGCTGGTCCTGGAGGCGGCCTTCGACGGCACGGCCGGCAACGCCGTCGAGCTGTACGCCGTGCACACGACGGGCGCGCCCGACGTCTCCGGTGTCGACGACCTGGCGTCCGCCCCGGGGCGCGACGTCATGGCCAAGACCCTGGTCGCCGACGTGACCGCGTGCCCGACCCTGGGCGCCACGGCCAAGGAGCCGCAGGCCAACCCGCTGATGGACAACTACGAGGGGATGACCGTCGCGCCCTGGTCGTGGCGGTGCCCGGGCTGCCCACGGGTCTGGCAGGTCACGCTGGTCAGCGACGACAACTTCAGCGCGACCCAGACCACAAGGGTGCTGACGCTGACCGCACAGCTGCCCTGAGCGGTCCACGAGGCCCCGTGCGGTGCACAAGTGGAGGCAGGAACTGTGGAGATCGGGTGTCGCTCTGTGGATGACCAGGTCCAACTTGTGTACGACGCGCCGGAACTCGAAGTATGTGAAAGAAATGTGCCGCTAGCCCCTTGTGGTGGACAGCCCGGGGGCCCTAGAACTTCTCACACGCACTCCCTCCGGGGAGCGCGGGATCGGTCGGAGACGAAGATCCGTACGACGCTCGAGCGGCTTGCCGCGCGAGCATCGCGGTGGCCAGGTGGCGGGGCCAACGGGATCGGAGGAGCCGGCTGGGTCGACCGGGAGCGTCACCAGTACCGGTCACAGCGGTGAACCGTCGGACCCCGGCCTCGTGCCGAGGACCGACGGGACACCACCGAAGGGCCCTTGTCGCTCATACCGCCGAGGGCCCTTCACTTATCTCGCGCCACCTCTCGCGGCCACCTCTCACGGCCACATCTCACGGCCACCTCTCACGGCCACGGCCACGGCACAGTCGCCGACCCGGTTCCTGGTCACGCCACCGGGCGCCGATCAGGGCACCCTGGTCTGGACCACTCGTCCCCAGAAGGCCACGTGAGCTGTGGACGAGGGGCCGCAGGCTGTGGAAGCAAGGGCCGGACCTGTGGAAGACCCTGAGGAAATCGCGGTACGGCGAAAATCGTGCAGCCCAACATCTTGTGGGGGTCGACCCCGAGGGCATAGAACTTCTCCCACGCACTCCCTCCGGGGAGAGCGGGATCGGTCGGAGACGAAGATCCGTACGACGCTCGAGCGGCTTGCCGCCCGAGCATCGCGGTGGCCAGGTGGCGGGGCCAACGGGATCGGAGGAGCCGGCTGGGTCGACCGGGAGCGTCACCAGTACCGGTCACAGCGGTGAACCGTCGGACCCCGGCCTCGTGCCGAGGGCCGACGGGACACCACCGAAGGGCCCTTGTCGCTCATACCGACAGGGGCCCTTCAACTATTTCGCTCGCGTTCGGGCGAACTCCCCGGCAATGCTGGGCATCGCCCGCACGACGTCCCCGTGTCAACCAGGAGAACGCATGCCCCACGACGAGCGAGCCGCCCTCCTCGCGGCGTACGACGCGCAGCTGCGCGGCGCGGCCGAGGTGCAGGGAGCGGTGAGCTCGGACCAGTCCGGCCCGCTGTGGCGGGCGCTGTTCGACGACGGCGCCTTCGTCAGCTACGAGAGCCTGGAGGGCCTGGGCAGCATCGAGGAGGTCGAGCGGCTCGTCGCCGAGACGGTCGAGCACTTCGCCGCCCTGCCCCAGGTGCGCAGCTTCGAGTGGAAGACCCGCGGCCACGACTGGCCCGCCGAGCTCGACGGGCTGTTGCGACGCCACGGGTTCGAGCCCGACGAGGTCGAGACC
Source organism: Nocardioides sp. (assembly GCF_036267815.1). Lineage (GTDB taxonomy): Bacteria > Actinomycetota > Actinomycetes > Propionibacteriales > Nocardioidaceae > Nocardioides. The sequence goes on from NZ_DATAVI010000002.1 coordinate 37,288, forward strand.
GTGATGGTCGGCCAGGCCGGTCACCTGGCCGTCGACGTGCAGCTCCCCGAGGGGGTGAGCATCCGTCGTGTCGACCAGCTCCCCGACCGGGCGGCGCTGGTCACCGAGGCCAGCGAGGTCGCGGCCAGGATCTTCGGCGACGGCCCCTCGGGCGCGGAGATGCTCCAGCGCCTGGACCGGATGCAGGGTCGGGAGCAGTTCTGGGTCGCCGAGGCCCGGACGGCGACGGGCAGCCAGGTGATCTGCTCCGGCCGCCTCGCCCTGGTCGAGGGGACCGAGTTCGCGGGCGTCTGGGGCGGCTCGACCCTGCCGGAGTGGCGTGGCCAGGGCATCTACCGGGCGCTGACGGCCGCGCGCGCCCGGTCGGCGATCGCCGAGGGCGTGCGCTACCTCAACAGCGACTGCACGTCGATGTCGCGACCGATCCTGGAGCGCTCAGGCCTGGTCGCCGTCACCACGACCACCCCGTACATCTGGAACCGGCCCGCAGGCTGACGCCCGTCTCGGGCCCCGCGGGGGTGGGGCAAGATGAGCGGGTGCTCTACGGCATCCTGCACCGGATCATCCCGCCGCTGCTGCGTGCGATCTGGCGGCCGAGGATCGAGGGTCTGGAGCACGTCCCCCGAAGCGGCCCGCTGATCCTGGCCAGCAACCACCGCAGCTTCATCGACAGCGTGGTGATCCCGGCCGTGACGCCGCGGCCGGTGAGCTTCCTGGCCAAGTCCGACTACTTCCAGGGCCGCGGGGTCAAGGGCCGGCTGGTCAGGACGTGGTTCGTGATCTTCGGGGCCCTCCCGGTGGACCGCGACGACTCCCGGGCCGCGATCGCCAGCCTGGACACGGCGTTGGGTGTGCTCGCCGAGGGTGGTGCGTTCGGGATCTACCCCGAGGGCACCCGCTCGCGCGACGGCCGGCTCTACCGCGGTCGCACCGGCGTCGCCCAGCTCGCCCTCACCTCGGGAGCTCCCATCGTCCCGATCGGCCTGATCGGCACCGAGCGGCTGCAGCCGGTCGGCTCGAACCGACCGCGCCTGGTGCGCGTGACGGTCAGGTTCGGGGAGCCGATCGACGTCCGGGGCCGGTACGACGGCGTCCCGGCGGGCCGGGCCCGCCGCGAGATCACCGACACCGTGATGGAGCGGATCCAGGCCCTGACCGGTCAGGAGCCGGCCGGCACCTACAACGACCGCGCTCCCGACGCCTGAGCCCGGCGACGCTCCCGCACGAGTCAGCCCGCCCTGCTTGAATCAGCCCATGGACCAGCCGCGTCGGATCCGGGTCGGCATCGACACCGGGGGCACCTTCACCGACGTGGTCGCGCTCGACGAGGACTCCGGCCAGGTGGTGACGACCAAGACCCCGTCCACTCCTGCCAACCCCGCCGACGGGTTCCTGGCCGGCATCGACAAGGTGCTGGCGCTGCTGGCCGCGAGCGGGGAGGACATCTCCGCGGTCAGCCACGGCACCACGGTCGCCACCAACCAGCTGCTGGAGGGCAAGGTCGACCGGCTGGGCTTCGTCACGACCGAGGGGTACGACGCGATGCTGGAGATCGCGCGCCAGTCGGTGCCCGACGGGTACGGCAACTCCTACTTCTGGGTCAAGCCGCCCCGGATCGTGCCTCGCGACCTCGTGCGCTCCGTCGGCGGCCGGCTCGACCACACCGGCGCGCAGGTGCGGCCCTTCGACGAGGACGGCGCCCGCGAGGTCGCGCGCTGGTTCAAGGACCGCGGCGTCGACACCCTGGGCGTCTGCTTCCTGCACGCCTACGCCGACCCGGTCCACGAGCTGCGGATGCGCGAGATCCTGGCCGAGGAGCACCCCCGGGCGGTGGTCAGCCTGAGCAGCGAGGTGCTGCGGGAGTACCGCGAGTACGAGCGGGCCATGACCACCCTGGTCGACGCCGCCGTCAAGCCCCGGCTGTCGGCGTACGTGTCGACCATCAGCGACCGGCTGGCCGACTTCGTGGTCTCGACGGGCTCGACCGACGAGAGGCGGCGGGTGCCGTTCTACGTGATGAAGTCCAACGGCGGCGTGCTCAGTGCCGACGAGGTGGTCCACCAGCCGATCACCACCGTGCTGAGCGGGCCGGCCGCCGGCGCCTTGGGCGCGGCGCTGATCGCCAAGGTCGCCGGCTTCGACCGGGTCCTGACCTGCGACGGCGGCGGCACGTCGACCGACGTGTCGGTGGTCGTCGGTGGCGAGCCGACGCTGACCACCGAGGGCACCGTCGGCGCCTTCCCCAGCAAGATCCCGATGATCGACGTGGTGACCGTCGGCGCGGGCGGGGGCTCGGTCGCCTGGCTCTCACCCGAGGGCGCGCTCAAGGTCGGACCGCACTCCGCAGGCGCCGACCCGGGCCCGCTCTGCTATGCCAAGGGCGGCACCGACGTCACGATCACCGACGCGCACGTCGTGCTGGGGCGCATCCCACCGCACCTCCTGGGCGGCGAGATCCCGCTCGACGTCGGTGCGGCGCGGACCGGGCTGGCGGAGCTCGCCGGCCGCCTCGGCCTGTCCCCGGAGGCGGCGGCCATCGGGGTGCTGGAGATCTCCGCCTGGAACCAGGCCAACGCCCTGCGGCAGGTCACGGTCAAGCGCGGGCTCGACGTCCGCGACTTCACGCTCACGACGTTCGGCGGGTCGGGCTCCCTGCTGCTGTGCCGGCTGATGGACGTGCTGGCGATCCCGACGGTGCTGGTGCCGCCGGACCCCGGCAACGTCTCGGCGTTCGGGCTGCTGACCGTCGACGTCAAGAACGACTACGTGCAGACGCAGGTCGCCCTCGACGCGGCCCTGGACCTGGGCGAGCTGGCCACGACGTACGCCGAGCTCACCGCGCGGGCCGGGGACGCGCTGCTGCGCGAGGGGTTCGCCGACAGCGAGCACGTCGTCGTCCGCACCGCCGACCTGCGCTACTTCGGCCAGGCCTTCGAGGTGCGCGTGCCGGTCCCTGACGGTGAGCTCGACCGGAGGGCCCTCGACGGCGTGGTCGCGGCGTTCCACGCCGAGCACCACGGGCTCTACGGCTACGACTTCGCAGCCGACCCGGCCCAGCAGGTCGAGTGGGTCAACCTCCGCGTCTCGGGCATCGGCCCGATCACCCGGCCCGAGATCCGCCGCCGTCCGTCGGTCGAGCCGCCCCCGTCCGTCGACCGACGCGGTGCCCGGCGCTCGAGGCCCGTCTGCTTCGACGCCGGCCAGGGCTACGTCGCCACCCCGGTCGTCTGGCGGGCCGACCTCGCGCCGGGCACGACGCTCGCCGGGCCGGTGATCGTCGAGGAGTACGGCTCGACGGTGCCGGTGCACCCGGGCTTCAGCGCGACCGTCGACGACTTCGCCAACCTGCTGGTCCGGCGTACCGAGACGGGAGCGGGCGCATGAGCCGCCGCGTGCCCACCGAGTTCCCCTACGGCCCGCTGACCGGGGACTCCGGCGCGAGCGCGGACCCGGTGCTGGTCGAGATCGTCCAGGGGTCGCTGGCCAGCGTCGAGGCCGAGGTCGAGACGGCGATCGCGCGCACGAGCCGCAGCCCGATGATCCGCGACGCCCACGACTTCCGCGCCGGCATCCACGACCGACTCCTGCGCAAGCTCACCGGCCGCTCGTACTCCGCGCTGGTCCACCCGGTCGCCCGCGACTTCCCGATCGCCACGATGCGTGAGGGCGACGTCTACTTCCACAACGACGTCTACCGCTCCGAGGGCGGCGTCGGGCACCTGCCTGACCTGTGCGTGACGGTCCCGGTCCTCAGCGGCTCGCCCGCGGACGGGGGGAGGCGCGTCGTCGGCTTCGTCCAGGCCTTCGGACACCACGACGACATCGGCGGCGCCGTACCCGGCTCGATGCCGAGCGCGGCGACCACGGTCTTCAGCGAGGGTCTGATGGTGCCGCCGATCAAGCTCTGGGACGCCGGCGTCCCCAACCGCTCGGCGCTGACGATCATGACCCGCAACTCCCGGATGCCGGACTCGCTGGCGGCCGACCTCGACGCCGAGTGCTCCGCCTGCCTGATGGGGGCGCGGCGGCTGGGAGAGCTCTTCGAGCGCTACGGCGTGCCGGAGGTGGAGGCGTGCTTCGACGCCATCTTGGAGCGCACGACCCAGACCTACCGGCGCGAGATCCTGGCCAAGATCCCGGTCGGCTCGTGGGTGTGGGAGGACTACGCCGAGCACGACGGTGTGGACGAGCCGCGGCTGCACACGCAGCGGATCACGCTCACCCGCACCGCCGAGGACGACCCGGACGGCGAGCGGCTGGTGCTGGACTTCGACGGCACCGGGCCCCAGGCCAAGGGCCCGATCAACCACTGCGGCGACTACAGCGACGGCGTGTTCCTCAAGAAGTGGCTCGCGCCGATCCTGCGCAACCTCGCCGACAGCCCCGAGCGGATGGCCGAGCTGGACGTCAACGAGGGCGTCGTCCCCCTGATCGAGATGCGCTTCCCGGAGCCGGGAACGCTGCTCACGCCGGTCTTCCCGGCCCCGACCAACGCCCGGACCTTCGTGATCCTGCGGCTGCTCGGTGTCCTGGCCGGGGTGCTGGCCAAGGCCGTCGACGGCCGGATGCCGGCCGACCAGGAGACGATCCGCTACACCGGGGTGTACGGCGAGGACCTCGAGGGCCGCTCCTACCTCATGCGCGAGGTGCTCGGCGGCGGGTCGGGAGGGCGGTACTACGCCGACGGCGAGGACACGATCCACGTCGTCCCCGACTCGCGGAACCTCCCGACGGAGTTCACCGAGGCGCGCTTCCCGTTCCGGGTCGAGGCGCTGTCCCTGGCCGTCGACAGCGGGGGAGCGGGCCGCTTCCGCGGCGGCTTGGGCTACGAGAAGCACATCCGGATGCTCGCCGACGCGCACTTCATGTCGATCGCGGACCGCTCGATCCTCTCGTGCTGGGGCGTGAACGGGGGGCGAGCCGGACGACCCTTCCAGGTGACCATCGATCCCGGCGGACCCCGCGAGCGCGTGGTCGACGCCCTTGCCGATGCCGAGCCGGTGCGCGCGGGTGAGGTCATCCGGATCCGGACCACCGGCGGCGGCGGCTGGGGCGACCCCCTGGAGCGGGACCCGGAGCTGGTCGTCCGCGACGTCGTGTGGCGCAAGGTCTCGCCCCGGGCCGCGCTGGCCGACTACGGCGTCGTGCTGACCGGGAGCCCGGCGGACCTCGCCGCCGACCCCGCGGGAGGCCCGCCTCCCGAGCTGGGGTACGACGAGCGGGCGACCGCCGCGGAGCGCGCGAGCAGGAGCCCCGCGGCCGAGGCGTTCTTCGACCGCGGCCCCGGCTACGCCCGGCTGGCCGGCGGCGCGTCGCACGCCGAGGTCGACCTGCGCTGAGCCGCCGGGACCCGACGTCCGCGGCCCTGTCTTGGGCACTCGTCCCCGGCGCCCCGGATCGACGCGGCCGTCACTTACAGCGCCACACGGTTGTGTGATGGGCCTGGTAGGCGCTGTCATGGCCTGGTCCACCTGTGCGCGATGACGTCGTCCCTCGGTCGACGCGTCGTCCACCGATCGGGAGGAGCGCTCGCACCAGATGGGGCAGTCGGGGTTCTCCGAGGCGTTCGCAGCCGCACTGACCAGGCGGGGGGTGAGCCTGGCCTGGCTCCACCAGCGCCTCGTCGAGCGCGGTCACCCCGTGAGCCCGGCCGCGCTGAGCTACTGGAGGTCTGGCCGCAGCCAGCCCGAGCGCGGCACCTCGCGCGAGGCCCTGGTCGAGATCGAGCTGCTGCTGCGCGTGCCCCCCGGAGAGCTGGTCGGGCAGGTCGGCCCCTCGCGCCGACCGGGCCCCCGTCCCGGTGAGCGCAGCACCCGCGAGCTGCTGGCCGACCGCCCGGGGGTGCTGCGGGCGCTGAGCGAGCTGGGCTTCGAGGGTCTCTACGACGAGCTCACCGAGCACCTTCGTCACGTCGTGGTCGACGTGGACGTCGAGGGGCGGGTCGTCGCCTTCCAGCTGCGGGCCGCGATGCAGGCCCGCCACGACGGCGCCCGGCGCACGCCCACGTTCCTGACCACCGACGAGGGCGGCCCGGTGCGGTTCATCCCGATCGCGGGATGCCACGTCGGGCGCACCCATCTGGACCCTCACGAAGGGGTGTTCGGCAGCGAGCTGGTGCTCGAGCGGCCGCTGGCCAAGGACGAGATCGGGCTCTACGAGCTGCGCGTCGAGCTGGCCGTGCCGTCCACCGACCCGTCGTACCACCACTTCGCGGCCCGCCGGATGGCCGAGCTCCTGGTGTGGGTCCGCTTCGACCCCGCACGGCTTCCACGCCGGGTCGAGCGCCGCGCGGAGACCGACGAGGGCACGGTGGTGCACGAGGTGCCGCTCGGGTCGGGGACGTCGGCGCACGTGCTGGCGCGGGGCTTCGGCCCGGGGATGCTCGGGCTGCGCTGGGACTGGTGATCCCGGGATCCTCTCGACCTGCGGGGATTCCGGGTGCCCGACCACTACCGTCGCGGTGTGCGAGTGATGCTGGCGCTGGGCGGCAACGCGATGACGAGCGCCGACGGACGGGCGCGACCCGAGGACCAGATCGCGGCCGCGGAGGTGGCCATGGACGCCGTCGCCGAGCTGATCTCCCACGACGTCGAGGTGGTCATCACCCACGGCAACGGCCCGCAGGTCGGCAACCTCCTGGTCAAGAACGAGCTCGCCGCGGCCGTCGTCCCGCCGGTCCCGCTGGACTGGTGCGGTGCGCAGACCCAGGCGACGCTCGGGTTCGTGCTGATGGACGCCCTGGACGCCGCGTTGGCGGCGCGCCGGATCGACAAGCGGAGCGCGGCCGTCGTGACCCGCGCGCTGGTGGACCCGGGCGACCCCGGCTTCGTCAGGCCGACCAAGCCGATCGGCCGCTTCCTGCCCGCCGACGAGGCGCAGCTGCTGGTCGAGCACGGCGAGGTCTGGGAGGACCGCGGCGAGAAGGGCTGGCGCCGGGTGGTGGCCTCCCCCGAGCCGCTCGACATCCTCGATGCCCCCGCCGTGCTGGAGCTGATCCGCGCCGGCTTCGTCGTCGTGGCCAACGGCGGCGGCGGGATCCCCGTCGTACGCCGGGAGGACGGGTCGCTGTCGGGTGTCGAGGCTGTGATCGACAAGGACCTCGGAGCCGCCCTGCTGGCCGTGCTGGTGGGTGCCGACGTGCTCGTCGTCGCGACCGACGTCCCCCAGGCGGTGCTGCGCTACGGCACGCCGGAGGCGGAGCCGCTCGGCCGGGTCACGCTGTCGCAGATGCAGGCGTACGCGCAGGAGGGCCACTTCGCCAGCGGGTCGATGGGACCCAAGGTCGACGCGGTGTGCCGGTTCGTCCAGGGCACCGACCTCCCGGGGGTGATCACCAGCCTCGACCGGATCGTCGACGCGGTGACCGACGTGGGGCAGACCGGGACGGTCGTCGTCGCGGACTGAGCCTGGTCCACACCGAGCCCCACCTCGGTGGTAGGGCACCGGCGGGACCTGCCAAGATCGGCTCATGCCGACTCAGCCCGCCGCCATCGAGGTACGCAAGGTCCCGATCCACTCCGTCTCGGACGCCTCCGAGCTGACCAGGCTCATCGACGAGGGCGTGATCCGGGCCGACCGCGTCGTCGCCGTCATCGGCAAGACGGAGGGCAACGGCGGGGTCAACGACTACACCCGGATCATCGCCGACCGCGCGTTCCGCGAGGCGCTGGTCGAGAAGGGCGCGGACGCCGCGACCGTCAAGGAGATCCCGATCGTGTGGTCGGGAGGCACCGACGGCGTGATCAGCCCGCACGCGACGATCTTCGCCACCGTGCCCGAGGGCGAGGCCGTGGCGACCGGTGAGCCGCGCCTCACGGTCGGGTTCGCGATGAGCGAGCCGCTGCTGCCCGAGGAGATCGGACGGCGCGGGATGATCGAGAAGGTCGCCGCGGCGGTCGAGGTCGCGATGGGGCGGGCCGGCATCACCGACGTCGCCGACGTCCACTACGTGCAGACCAAGACGCCGCTGCTGACCATCGAGACCATTCGCGATGCGAAGAGCCGGGGGCACGACGTCTTCACCGAGGACACCTTGATCTCGATGGACGTGTCCAATGGCGGCACGGCCCTCGGCATCGCCGTCGCGCTGGGCGAGATCGCGATGCCCGACGACTCCGACGTCCTGCGCGACCGCTCGCTGTACTCCTCGGTCGCATCCTGCTCGTCGGGCGTCGAGCTGGACCGCGCGCAGGTCGTCGTGGTCGGCAACGCCGCGGGCGTCGGCGGCCGGTACCGCATCGGGCACTCCGTGATGGACGACGCGCTGGACGCCGACGGCATCTGGGACGCCATCCGCTCCGCCGGTCTCGACCTGCCCGAACGCCCGCGCACCGAGGATCTCGACGGTCGCCTGGTCAACGTGTTCCTCAAGTGCGAGGCGTCCCAGGACGGTCACGTCCGCGGCCGGCGCAACGCCATGCTGGACGACTCCGACGTGCACTGGCACCGCCAGATCAAGGCCGCCGTCGGCGGCGTGACCGCCGCGGTGACCGGCGACCCCGCGGTCTTCGTCTCGGTCTCCGCCGCCCACCAGGGCCCCGACGGCGGCGGCCCGGTCGCCGCCATCGTCGACCTCGGCGATCGCTGACGAGGGGCCGGGTCGGCGCCTGCGAGGATGGGGACATGAGCGATGCGCGGCCGGTCCACACCTGGCTCACCGACATGGACGGCGTGCTGGTCCACGAGGAGGACCCGATCCCCGGGGGTGCGGAGTTCATCGAGGCGCTGAAGGCCAGTGGTCTGAAGTACCTGCTGCTCACCAACAACTCGATCTACACCCGCCGCGACCTCCGAGCCCGGCTGCTCGGCAGCGGCATCGACGTTCCCGAGGACCACATCTTCACCTCGGCCCTGGCCACCGCCGACTTCCTCGACGAGCAGCGCCCCGGCGGGACGGCGTACGTCGTGGGGGAGAGCGGGCTGATCACCGCGATGCACGACATCGGCTACGTGATGACCGACCGCGACCCGGACTACGTCGTGCTGGGCGAGACCCGCACCTACTCCTTCGAGGCGATCACCAAGGCGATCCGGCTCATCGAGAACGGCGCCCGCTTCATCGCCACCAACCCCGACCCCAGCGGTCCGAGCCACCAGGGCACCCTGCCCGCGACCGGCAGCGTCGCAGCCCTGATCAGCACGGCCACGGGGCAGCGGCCGTACTTCGTCGGGAAGCCCAACCCGCTGATGATGCGCAGCGCACTCAACCGGATCGAGGCCCACTCCGAGACCACCGTGATGGTCGGCGACCGCATGGACACCGACATCGTCAGCGGGCTGGAGGCGGGTCTGCGCACCATCTTCGTGGGCACCGGCTCGACCAGCGTCGAGGACGTCCCCCGCTTCCCCTACAAGCCCACCAAGGTCGTCGACTCGGTCGCCGACATCGTGCCGCTGGTCCAGGAGTGGGCCTGACTCACGCCTGCGGTGCCGGTGCCCCGGGGCGTGACCGGCTCGGGGACCCGCTGATCGTCAAATCCCCCGCTGAAGCGGGGGATTTGGCACTTCTTGGCCGCTGCAACCCCCGGGAAGTGCCAGGAGAGGCCAGGAAGTCCACGATGCGCGGTAGTCAGCACGCTCCTGACGGGCCGCGACCGCGACCTCGGCGACGTCGTGGTCCTCGCCCTCGTCGCTGCGCCTCCACCTGTGGGGAGCCCGCGGCGGGTCGTCAGGTTCCCTGCTCGCCCGGTTCTTCTGCCAGCCAGGCCCGGATCGCCTCGGAGTGCTGTCCCAGCGTCGGCGGCGCGACGTGCGACTCGCGGCCGCCGGAGTAGGGGTTCTCGTCGAAGCGCAGCGGCGAGCCCGACAGCCGGAGCATGCCGTACGCCGGGTGGTCGACGTCCAGCACCAGCCCTTGGGAGAGCACCTGGTCCCAGGCGTAGACGTCGTCCATCGACCGCACCTTCCCGGCCGGGATGCCCGCCTCCAGCAGCAGGCCGAGCCAGTGCTCGGCCGGCTGGGTACAGAAGCGCTCCTCGATCACCGCGATCAGCTCCTCGCGGTGGGCCACGCGCTCGCCGTTGCGCGCGAAGCGCGGCTCGTCGGCGTCGAGGCCGACCAGGGCGGCGAACCTCGCCCACAGGCCCTCCGACCCCACCGCGACCTGCACCGGCGCGGAGCCGGTGGCGAACGTGCCGTACGGCGCGATCGCCGGGTGGTGGGCACCGGAGACGCCCGGCACGCGGCCGCCCTGGAGCCAGGCCGTTCCCTGGAAGGCGTGGACCCCGACGACGCCCGCGAGGAGGGAGGTCCGCACCACCCGGCCGACCCCGGTGGTGGAGCGCTCGTGCAGCGCGGCCACGACGCCGTACGCGAGGTTCATCCCGGCGAGCAGGTCGGCGATCGGCACCCCGACCTTGGTCGGCTGCTCGATCCCGGTGACCGACATCAGCCCGCCCTCGCCCTGCGCGATCTGGTCGTAGCCGGCGCGGCTCGCCTCGGGGCCGTCGTGCCCGAAGCCGGTGATCGAGCCGATGACCAGACGGGGGTTCAGGGAGTGGAGCCGCTCGACGGTGAAGCCGAGGCGGTCCAGGGCGCCGGTGCGGAAGTTCTCCAGCAGCACGTCGGCACGTCGCGCCAGCGCGGCCAGGACGTCGGCGTCCTCGGGATCCTTGAGGTCGAGGACGATCGACTCCTTGTTGCGGTTGGCCGACATGAAGTACGTCGAGTCCCGCAGCACCTCGGCCGTGCCGGTGGCGACCTCGCCGGCCCACGGCGGACCCCAGGCGCGGGTGTCGTCGCCGGCGGCGCTCTCGACCTTGATCACCCGTGCGCCGAGGTCCCCGAGCATCATCGCCGCCTGCGGCCCGGCCAGCGCCCGGGTCAGGTCGACGACCAGCAGCTCGGACAGCGGGCCGGCGTCGCTCATGCCTGCCAACCTAATGGCGACGCGCCGGTCCGGCTGCCCCGCGGCACCCGGCTGCGTCGTCGGCGCCGGATGGTTGGGTAGGACCATGCCGGAGCACACGACGTACCACCTCGTGTCCCCGGCGGCCGCGGCCCGCGAGCCGCTGGTGCTCGACGCCGACCAGCAGCGCGTCGTCGACCACGCGGGCGGGCCGCTGCTGGTGCTCGCGGGGCCGGGCACCGGCAAGACCACGACCCTGGTCGAGGCCATCGCCGAGCGCATCGAACGCCGTGGCGCCGACCCTGGTCAGGTGCTCGCGCTGACGTTCTCCCGCAAGGCCGCCGAGCAGCTGCGCGACCGGGTCACCGCGCGCCTGGGTCGCACGACGGGGGCCGCGATGTGCTCCACGATGCACTCGTTCGCCTACGGCCTGATCCGCCGCTACGCGCCGCGTGAGCTCTACCGCGCCCCGATCCGGCTGCTGTCGGCGCCCGAGCAGGACGTGGTCGTGCGCGAGCTGCTCCAGCGTCATGCCGAGTCCGTGGCGTGGCCTGCGGCGCTCGATCGCGCGGTGGAGACGCGGGGCTTCGCCCGCGAGGTGCAGATGGTCCTCTCGCGGGCCCGTGAGAAGGGCATGGAGAGCGACGACCTGGTCGCGCTCGGTCATCGCGAGGGCCGGCCGGAGTACGTCGCCGCTGGCCTCTTCCTCGCCGACTACCTCACCAACCTCGACGACCAGTCCGCCACCGACTACGCCGACCTGATCCGCCGGGCCGTGATCGAGGCGCAGGCGCATCGCGACGAGCTGCGCCGGCAGTTCCACCACGTCTTCGTCGACGAGTACCAAGACACCGACCCCGGACAGGTCGACCTCCTCCGCGCGCTGGCCGGCGACGGTGGCGACCTGGTGGTGGTCGGCGATCCGCACCAGTCGATCTACGGCTTCCGGGGCGCCGAGGTGCGGGGGATCCTCGAGTTCCCCTCCGACTTCCCCCGCGCCGACCACACGCCCGCCGCCGTGGTGTCGCTGCGCACCACGCGACGCTTCGGGCCGCGCCTGCTCGTGGCGACCCAGCGCGTCGCCGGCCGCATCGGCCTGCCCGGCACCCTCGACGCCGGCGCCCGGACCTCCTTCCTGGCTCCCGTCGCCGACGATGCCGGCGACGAGGGCCTGGTCACGGTCCTGACCTTCGACACCGAACGGGCCGAGGCCGAGCACCTCGCGGACCTCCTGCGGCGAGCCCATCTCGAGGACGGCATCGCGTGGGACCGGATGGCGGTGCTCGTGCGGTCGGGCCGCACCAACATCCCGCCGCTACGGCGTGCGCTCGGGGCCGCGGGCGTCCCGGTCGAGGTCGCGCGCGACGAGCTCCCGCTGGTGCAGGACCCGTCGGTGCTGCCGCTCCTCGACGCTCTGCGTGCGGCGGTCAACCTCGACAACGACGACGAGGGCTCCGCCGAGCACGTCGACGGCGCGCGTGCCGAGTCGCTGCTGCTCGGCCCGCTGGGCGGCCTCGACGCGGGCGACGTGCGCCGGCTCTCGCGGCTCCTCCGCGTCCGTGAGAAGGACCTCGCCCGGGCCGAGGGCCGCCTGCCGCGCACCTCGCGCGAGCTGGTGCGCCTCGCCGTGGTGTGCGACGGGTTCCTGGACGACCTGGTCGGCCCGGAGGCGACGGTCGCCCGCGCTCTGCACGCCCTGCTGCGCTCGACCGCCGGGGCCCTCGCCGACGGCGGCACGGCGCAGGACGCGCTGTGGAGCCTGTGGTCGGGCACCGACTGGCCCGGACGCCTCCAGCGAGGGGTCGAGCTGGGCGGGGGAGCGGCCCGTCGCGCCCACCGCGACCTGGACTCCGTGGTGGCGCTGTTCGACGTGGCCGCCCGCGAGGCCGACAAGCGCGACGCGGCCGCGGTCACCGGGCCCGGTGGAGTCCGCGACTTCCTCTCCCGGCTGGTCGCGCAGCAGATCCCCGCCGACACCCTTGCCGAGCAGGGGGTGCGCGGCGCCGCGGTCCGGCTGCTCACCGCGCACCGCTCGAAGGGGCTGGAGTGGGACCTCGTCGTGGTCGCTCACGTCCAGCAGGACGCCTGGCCGGACCTGCGCCGTCGCTCGACGATGCTCCAGGCCGACCAGATCGGCAGGGCCGAGCTCCTGCCCCCGCTCACCACACGCGAGCTGCTCCAGGAGGAGCGCCGGCTGTTCTACGTCGCCTGCACCCGCGCGCGCTCACGACTCGTGGTGACCGCCGTCGCCTCCGCCGAGGACGACGGCGAGCAGCCCTCCCGCTTCCTGGCCGAGCTCGGCGTCAGGGTCGAGAGGGTCGACGGGCGTCCGGCTCGACCGCTGTCGCTGGGCGGGCTGGTGAGCGAGCTGCGGCGCACCGTGGCCCATCCCGACACCGCCGAGCCGCTCCGGGTGGCGGCGGCTCGTCGGCTTGCCCGGCTGGCCGGCGAGACCGTGGGCCACCGGGCGCTGGCCCCGCAGGCCGACCCCTCGTCGTGGTGGGGCACCCGCGCCGCGAGCCGGTCGGTGCAGCCGGTGCGCGACCCCGACCGCCCGGTGCCCGTGTCGGCGTCGATGCTCGAGCAGGTCATGACCTGCCCGACGCAGTGGTTCCTGATGACAGAGGCCGGTGGCGCCGGCCCGGCCCACCAGTCCGCCAACATCGGCCAGCTCGTGCACGCCTTGGCCCAGCGGGTGGCCTCCGAGGAGGTCCCTCCCGACCTCGACCTGCTGATGGGGCGCGTCGACGAGGTCTGGGGCAGGCTCCACTTCCGGACGCCGTGGTCGGCCGCGCGCGAGCACGACCGGATCGAGCTGGCCCTGACCAGGTTCCTCCAGTGGCAGGCCGACAACCCGCGCTCGCTGATCGGCACCGAGGCGAGGTTCGAGACCGTGGTCGCCCTCGAGGAGGGCGAGCGGGTCTCGCTCTTCGGGTACGCCGACCGGCTCGAGCTCGACGCCGACGGGCGGGTCGTCGTGGTCGATCTCAAGACCACCAAGAACGCGCCCAGCGGTCCTGCCGTGCAGCGGCACGTGCAGCTCGGCCTCTACCAGTACGCCGTCGACCACGGAGCCGTCGACGAGCTCGCGCCCGACCGGCACGGCGAGTCGGGTGGTGCCGAGCTCGTCCAGCTCGGACTCGCCGACGGCGACTCCGCCGTCGTCCAGCGACAGTCGCCGTTCCCCGATGACGGGCCGGAGCGGACCGCCCTGCGTCAGCAGCTCGACCGCGCGGCCTCGCTGATCCGCAGCGAGACCTTCCCGGCGGTCGCCGGCGACCACTGCCGTGACTGCGCCTTCCACTCGATCTGCCCGGTCCAGGGAGCCGGGTCGGTGACCTCCCGATGACCGACGAGTACCCGACGCCGCGACGCTCGATCGCCTCCGCCGAGGAGCTCGGGAGCCTGATGGGCTGGCCCTACCCGCCGAGCCCCGAGCAGTGGGAGGCGATCCGTGCTCCCCTCGAGCCGGCGGTGGTGATAGCGGGCGCGGGCTCCGGCAAGACGACGCTGATGTCGGCTCGGGTGGTGTACCTCGTGGCGACCGGCCAGGTCCGCCCCGATCAGGTACTCGGGCTGACGTTCACCACCAAGGCCGCCAGCCAGCTGCGCAGCAAGGTGCGCCAGGACCTCCTGGCCGCAGGTCTCCTCCCCGAGCCGGGCGCCGACACCGACGACACCATCGAGCCGACCGTCGCGACGTACAACGCCTACGCCGCCGGGCTGCTCGCCGACCACGGCCTGCGGATCGGCCACGAGCCCGACACGCGCGTGCTCACCGACGCCTCGCGCTACCAGCTCGGCGCTCGCGTGGTCGACCGGCACACCAGCGAGGTCCGGTTCCTCACCGACCATCCCCCCACCGCCATCCAGAACCTCCTCGCCCTCGACGGCGCGATGAGCGAGCACCTCGTCTCGCCAGAGGCCGTGCTGGAGGTCGACTCCCTCGCCGAGCAGGGGTTCGTCCGCGAGCACGACGCGGAGCGCGGCGGCAAGGCGCGCAAGACCTACCTCGACGCCACCGCCCGGGCGGTCAACGCCATCGAGCGGCGCCGCGAGCTGATGGGCCTGGTCCGCGGCTACCGCCGACTCAAGGCCGACCTCGGGCTGATGGACTTCTCCGACCAGATCGAGCTCGGCGCCCGCCTCGCCGTCGAGCAGCCCGAGGTGGGCGCCGCGGAGCGCGAGAGGTTCCGGGTCGTGCTGCTCGACGAGTACCAGGACACCTCGGTCGCCCAGGCCACCATGCTGTCGCGGCTCTTCGGCGGCGGTCACGCCGTCACCGCGGTCGGCGACCCCAACCAGGCGATCTACGGCTGGCGCGGGGCCTCGGTGTCCAACATCCTGCACTTCGCCGACACCTTCCCCGCGGCCGACGCAGGCGTGGTCCCCGTCCACCCGCTCACGGTCAGCCGGCGCTCCGACCGCCGCATCCTCGCGGTCGCCAACCGGCTCGCCGAGCCTCTCTACACCGCGTACGCCGGGCAGGTCGTCCGCCTGGCTGCCCAGGACACCGCGGGCCAGGGAGAGGTCTCGACCCGGGTCCTGGCGACCCACGACGACGAGCTCGCCTGGCTAGCCACGGAGGTGACCTCGACCCACGAGGGCGGGGCACGCTGGTCCGACATCGGGGTGCTCACCCGCGACAACGCCCACGCGGCTGACGTCTTCGACGCCCTGACCGCCCACGACGTGCCGGTCGAGATCGTCGGGCTGTCCGGTCTGGTCCGGCTGCCCGAGGTGGCCGAGGTCGTGGCGACCCTGCACCTGCTCAACGACGTGACGGCCAACGCCTCGCTGCTCACGCTCCTGACCGGCCCACGCTGGGCGATCGGCCCCCGCGACCTGCGGCTGCTCGCGCGCCGGGCGGCGGCCCTGGCCGGCGGCAGCGTGCGCGAGAGCGAGACGCTCGGGGATCAGCTCATCGGCATCGCCGACGGCGTCGACCCGGCTGAGATCGCCGCCCTGGGCGACGCCCTCGACTCGCCGGGCGACGCGCCGTACTCCCCGGAGGCGCTCGAGCGGTTCCCGCTGCTCGCCGCGGAGCTGCGGATGCTGCGCCGCAGCGTCGGCGAGCCGTTGCTCGACATCGTCCGGCGCATCGTCGACACCTCCGGTGTCGACATCGAGCTCGCCTCGGCGGTGTCTCCCGCGGCCGCGGCCCGTCGCGACAACCTCGACCTGTTCGTGAAGGCGGTCGCGGAGTTCCAGGCGGTCGACGGCGACGTCTCCCTCTCCGCGCTGCTGGCCTATCTCACCGCCGAGGACGACCAGGGCAACGGGCTCGACCTCGCCACGCCCACGGCGGCCGACTCCGTCAAGCTGCTCACCGTCCACCGCGCCAAGGGCCTGGAGTGGGATCACGTCTTCCTGGTAGGGGTGTGTGAGACGCGCTTCCCGTCCAACCGCTCGCGAACCCTGTGGACCTCCTCGCCTGCGGTGCTGCCGGCCCCACTGCGCGGCGACGCGGGTGACCTGCCCCAGCTCGCCGGGTTCGACAAGCCGGCTCTGGACGCCTATCGCGCGGACACCCGTGCGCACGACCAGGAGGAGGAGCTCCGGCTGGCCTACGTCGCCTTCACCCGGGCCGCCCACCGGCTCAGCGTCACGTCGTACCTCTGGAGCGCCCGGACGACTCCGTACGGCCCGTCCTCGTTCCAGCAGGTTCTGCGCGACCAGCTCGACGAGTGGGGGGAGCCGGTCGCGGGCTGGCTCGACAAGCCCGAGAAGGGCGATCCCAACCCCTACGACGCGGTCGACCCGTCGCGGCCGTGGCCCGAGCCCGGGCCGGGACGCGAGGCGGCGGCGAGGCTGGCGGCGGCTCGGGTCGTGATCTCGGCCGACCCGGCGGCTCCCGACGAGGGGCTCGACATGGTCGAGGCCGCGCAGGTCGCCGACTGGGACCTCGAGCTCGACCGGCTCGTCGCCGAGGCCCGGGCCGACCGTTCGCCCCGCATCGACGTACCCCTGCCCAGCTCGCTGTCCGCGACGGCGCTGGGCCGGCTGCGCACCGATCCCGAGACGTTCGCGCGAGAGCTGGCCAGGCCGATGCCGCGTCAGCCTTCGCCCGCGGCGCGGTTCGGCACCCGGTTCCACGCGTGGGTGGAGGCGCGGTTCGGCCAACAGGACCTCTTCGACCCCGACGAGCTGCCCGGCCAGGGCGACGCCGGCATCGACTCCGACGACGACCTCGCCGAGCTGATCGCGACCTTCGAGCGCGGGCCGTTCGCCGAGCGTGCCCCGCACGCCGTCGAGGCGCCGTTCGCACTCGTGCTCGGCGGGCAGGTGGTCCGGGGGCGGATCGACGCGGTGTACGCCGAGCCGGTGGGGAGCTCGCCGGGCTTCCTCGTCGTCGACTGGAAGACCTCCCGAGGCGAGGACGCCGACGCTCTTCAGCTGGCCCTCTACCGCCTGGCGTGGGCCGAGCTCGCAGGAGTGGCCGTGGAACAGGTGCGGGCGGCGTTCTACTACGTGCGGTCGGGCCGGCTCGTGGAGCCCGCGGGCCTGCCTGGTCGCGACCTGCTCGAGCGGCTCGTCAGCCTCCCAGCGACGCCGTGAGGGCGAGCTCCACCATCTCGCCGAAGGTCTGCTCGCGGTCTGCGGCCGTCGTCTGCTCGCCGGTCACGATGTGGTCGGAGACGGTGCAGATCGCGAGCGCCCTGGCGCCGTGCTTCGCAGCCAGCGTGTAGAGCGCGCTGGCCTCCATCTCGACCGCGAGCACCCCGTAGGCCACCATCCGCTGCGCCAGCTCGGGTCGCGCGGGGTAGAACGAGTCGCTGGAGAACAGCAGACCGACCTGAAACCTGGTGCCACGCTCCTCCGCGGTGGTGACGGCCGCGCGGAGCAGCCCGAAGTCCGCCACCGGCGCGTAGTCGAGGCCCTCGAAGGTGATCTTGTTCATCGAGGAGTCCGTGCAGGCGCCGGATGCGATGACGACGTCGCGAAGCGCCAGGCCGTCGGCCAGCGCACCGCACGAGCCCACCCGGACGACGGTGTGCACGCCGTACTCGGAGAAGAGCTCGTTGGCATAGATCGCCAGCGAGGGCTGGCCCATCCCCGAGCCCTGCACCGAGACCGGGCGGCCGTGCCAGGTGCCGGTGAACCCGAGCATCCCGCGCACCTCGGTGTAGCACCGCGGGTCGTCGAGGAACGTATCGGCGATCCAGCGGGCCCGCAGCGGGTCGCCGGGCATCAGGACCGTCGGCGCGACATCCGCCGGGCCGGCTCCGATGTGGGTGCTCACCCGGACTCCTGGGTGTGATGGTCACGCCCGCGGGCGATCAGCCCCAGGGAGTACAGCGGGCGGTCCTGGGTCTCGACGTACACCCGTCCGAGGTAGCTGCCGATCACGCCCATCATCAGCAGCTGGATGCCACCGAGCAGGAACATGCCGACCGTGATGAACGCCCAGCCGGGCACGGCCCGGTCCGGCAGGAAGAGCCGAACGTAGACCACGAAGAGCGCCCCCAGCCCGCTCAGCAGCGAGATCAGCATGCCGAGCCGGGAGATCAGCCGCAGGGGGAACGTCGAGAAGCCGAGCATGCCGTCGGCGGCGAGCTTCAGCATGGTCCGCAGGGGGTAGGAGGAGGAGCCGGCGAAGCGCGGGTCGCGGTCGAACGGCACGGCCTCCTGGCGGAAGCCGACGTGGGAGACGATGCCGCGCAGGAACCGGTCGTGCTCGCGGTAGCGGACGACCTCGGCGACCACCTTGCGGTCCATGAGCCGGAAGTCGCCGACGTTGCGCGGGATGTCGACCGACGCCATCCGGGTCAGCAGCCAGTAGAACGCGAACGCCGTCCCGCGCTTGAACGCCGGGTCCTTGCGGGTGCGACGTTGGGCGTAGGCCACGTCCACGCCCGTCTCCCAGCACTCGACCAGCCGCAGGCTGACGTCGGGGGGATCTTGGAGGTCGGTGTCCATGACGATCACCGCGTCGCGTCCGACGGCGGCATCGAGCCCGGCGGTGACGGCGATCTGGTGACCGAAGTTGCGCGACAGTGAGATGACCGTGACGCGCGGGTCGGCCGCCCGCAGGGCGAGGAGCAGGTCGAGGGAGCCGTCATGGCTGCCGTCGTCGACGTAGACGAACTCGAAGTCGAGGTCGGGTCGCTGCTCGGTCGCGCTCGCCAGGGCGGAGTGGAAGGCCTCCAGGGCGGGTGCCTCGTTGTGGACGGGGAGCACGTAGGCCACCGTCCGACGACCGGGAGGCGACGGCATCGACGGCATCGACGAGTCCTTCCCGTGGGTGCTGCTGGCGGCGGTGATGACGCGAGAATAGGTGCTCGCTCCTGTCCGCCGGGTGTGCCACTCGTGTGCGGAGCCGGTGATTCGTCGGTGATGCCTGCGGGCTAGCCTCGCCGGGTGAGCTTCCCGCACGTCGAGCTGGCCGCGGATCCCCACGACCGCATCGCGCTGCGTCGCGCGGACGTCGCCTGGCTCGACCGGGCGTGGTCCGCGCCCACGACCCGGGTCCTCGTGGTGGCCGGGAGCAGGGTGAGGTCGACCGACGGCGCCGTGCCCTGGGTGTCGAGTGCCGAGCTGCCCGGTGCCGAGCTGCCCGGTGCCGAGACAGCTCCGTCCACGCGAGTCCTGCTCGGCGAGCGGGACGGCAGGGTCTGGTTCGCCCACGTCGTCGACCCGGCCTACGCAGAGGGCGAGGAGTGGGTCGGCATCCGAGAGCTCCTGCCCCACCTGGCCGGCGACGGTGTGGAGCAGGCTCCGCTGGTCTTCCACGCGATCGGCGTCGCGGAGTGGCTCCGCGCGACCCGGTTCTGCCCGCGCTGCGGTGGGCGGCTGGAGGTCCGCCTCGCCGGGCACGAGCTGGAGTGCGTGGAGTGCCACCACCGGCAGTTCCCGCGCACCGACCCGGCGGTGATCATGGCGATCTCGCGTGGCGAGCCCGGCACGCCCGAGGAGGAGCTCCTGCTCGGGCGCCAGGACCGCTGGCCGGAGGGTCGCTACTCGACCCTCGCCGGCTTCCTGGAGCCCGGCGAGTCGCTCGAGGACGCCGTTCGGCGGGAGGTGACCGAGGAGGTGGGGGTCGTGGTGGGCGAGGTCGCCTACTTCGGCAACCAGCCCTGGCCTCTGCCGGCCAGCCTGATGCTCGGGTTCCGCGGGCGCGCGGTCTCGGGGGAGATCCACGTGGACGGCGTTGAGATGCAGGACGCCCGGTGGTTCACCAGGTCGGCGATACGCGACGAGACCGCCGCCGGCACGCTCGTCCTGCCTGGCGGGGTCTCCATCAGCCGCTCCCTGGTCGAGGACTGGTACGGCGGGCAGCTCCCCGGCTCCTGGTAGTGAGCGCGGACCGAGCGACCCGACCGAGCCGACTCAGCTCGCCAGCGCGGCGAGCTTCTCCTTGACCTGCATCAGCGACGGGTTGGTCTGCGCCGTCCCGTCGGAGTAGACCAGGGTCGGGACGGTCTGGTTGCCGTTGTTCACGGTCTCGACGATCACGGCCGCCTCGGGATGCTGCTCGATGTCGACGACCTCGTAGGAGATGCCCTCGCGGTCCATCTGCCCCTTCAGACGATGGCAGTATCCACACCACGGGGTGCTGTACATCGTGACCGAGCCGCTCATCGTCGCAGGCTGTCCCTTCTCGCGTCTAGGGTTGCTGCCGTTGTCAACCGTCGTCGCCCAGGAGTTGTTCCCGCGTGAGCCGAAGCCCCGATCTCGCCGTCGACCTGCTGGCCTCGCTCGACCCCGAGCAGCGACAGGTGGCCGAGGCGCTGCGGGGGCCGGTGCGGGTGCTGGCCGGTGCCGGCACCGGCAAGACCCGCGCGATCACCCACCGCATCGCGCACGGCGTGGCCGAGGGCATCTACGCGCCGACCGAGGTGCTCGCGGTCACCTTCACGACCCGGGCGGCGGGCGAGATGCGGGGCCGGCTGGCCCGCCTGGGTGCGAGCGGGGTCCAGGCGCGCACGTTCCACAGTGCCGCGCTGCGCCAGCTGCGGTGGTTCTGGCCGACGACGTACGGCGGCGACCTGCCCACCCTGACCGAGTCGAAGATCCCGCTCGTGGCCGCGGCGTCGCGGGCGCAGCGCGTGCAGACCGACCAGGCGCTGCTGCGCGACCTCGCCTCCGAGATCGAGTGGGCGAAGGTCAGCAACGTCGGGCCCGACGACTACGCGCGCGTCGCGCCGGGGCGCGGCCGCGAGGTCGCGGGGCTCGATGCCGAGACCGTCGGCCGTCTCTTCGGCGGCTACGAGGAGGTCAAGCGCTCGCAGGCGCGGATGGACATGGAGGACATCTTGCTGCTCACCGCCGGCATGCTCGCGGAGGAGGAACGGGTCGCGGCCCAGGTCCGTGCGCAGTACAAATGGTTCGTGGTCGACGAGTTCCAAGACGTCTCGCCGCTCCAGTCGGCCCTGCTCGACCTCTGGCTCGGCGGTCGCGACGAGGTCTGCGTCGTCGGTGACCCCGCGCAGACGATCTACTCCTTCGCCGGCGCCGACGCGGCGTACCTGCGCGACTTCCCACGCAAGTTCCCGCGGACCACGTCGCTGGAGCTGGACCGCAACTACCGCTCGACCCCCCAGGTCGTCGAGGCGGCGAACTCCGTGCTCGCGGGCTCGGCCTCGACCTCGGTGCGCCTGCGTGCGCAGCGTCCGGCTGGTCCCGTGGTCCGCTTCGTGCCGGCCCCGGACGAGGTGGCTGAGGCCGAGGGCGTGGCCGACGCGGTGGGTGGGCTGCTGCGCGACGGCGTGCCCGCCTCCGAGATCGCGGTGCTCTTCCGGATCAACGCCCAGTCCGAGGCCTTCGAGGAGGCGCTCGCCTCCCGGGGCCTGCCTTACGTCGTGCGCGGCGCGGCGCGGTTCTTCGAGCGCGCGGAGGTCAAGCAGGCCGTGGCACTGGTGCGGGCGGCCGTGCGTACCGACGAGTCCGGCTCGCCCGTCACCGACCTCGTGCGCGCGGCCCTGGTCGGCATCGGCTGGTCGGCGCAGGCGCCGGTGGCACGCGGGCAGTCCCGTGACCGCTGGGAGTCGCTCCAGGCCCTGATGACGATGGCGCAGGAGGCAGCAGGAGCCACCCCCGAGGAGTTCCTCGCCGACCTCGACCGTCGCGCGGCCGAGCAGCACGCTCCGGCTGCCGGCGGTGTCACCTTGGCGACCCTCCACGCCGCCAAGGGCCTGGAGTGGGACGCGGTGTTCCTGGTCGGCATGCACGACGGCGCCATGCCGCTGACCCACGCGACCTCCGACGCGGAGGTGGAGGAGGAGCGTCGCCTGCTGTACGTCGGGATGACCCGCGCCCGGGTGCACCTGACCGTCTCCTGGGCGGCGGCCCGCGCCCCTGGCGGGCGGGGCAACCGCCAGCCGTCCCGCTTCCTCGACGGCCTCCTCCCGGCGTCCGCTCGGGCGGCCGCCGCGAAGCCGCGCGGCCGCAAGGCCGCACACTGCCGCGAGTGCGGCAGGCCGCTCTCGACCGCGGTGGAGAAGAAGCGCGCGCGCTGTGAGGACTGCCCCGCGTCGTACGACGAGGAGCTGTTCGAGCGCCTGCGGGCGTGGCGCAAGACCCGCGCCGACGAGGAGAGCGTGCCCGCCTTCGTGGTGTTCACCGACGCCACCCTCCAGCTCATCGCCGAGCACCGGCCGACGACGCCGGCGGCCCTCCTGCGCATCAGCGGGATCGGCCCGACCAAGGTCGAGCGCTACGGCGACGGAGTCCTGGCGCTGCTCGACGAGTCCCTGGCTGGTGCCTGAGCAGGGTTTGACGGACACCCGAGCGGGGCCTGACCGGAGCCTGAGCGGGTTCAAGGTCGCCCGGCGGACGTTGGCTGGGTCGCCGGCTGGCGGCCGACGTCACGAGCCGGCAACTTTCTCAGAAATAGGCACTAAATGGTTTGCCGCTTACGACGCCGTCCCGGTAGCGTTCGTCCCACGATGTAACCGACCGCGCATGACGACCCGTGGCAGGGTCGGCGCCCGACACCCGAAGGAGGTGGCCCGCATGATCGAAATCACCCGCACGATGACGGCTCAGAGCCCGTCGTTCGGCATGTCCGCATATGGCCAGACCTCCCTCGAGGCTGCGGCGTTTGTCGGCGCTCAGGTGTCGACGTGCGCCCGCGTCCGCCACATCGGGGGCATGGGCCTCGCCACCGCCAAGGACTTCCCGGGTACCTCTGCCTGGAGACCACCGTCCTGTTGACCTCAACAGTGATGAGCAGCCTCCAGGCCGCGGAACCCGAGTACCGGGATCCGCGGCCTTTCTGATTTCCACGCCAGCTTCATGCACCAGCGATCAGGTCGACAAGGAGGTGAAAGACATGACCATCACTGTTCTCGACTGCCGGGACGGGATCGCCGAATCGCTGCCTGCGACGCTCGGCGAGCTCCACGACACGGCTGAGACGGTGCCCGACGAGCTGCTGCCGTGCCGAGTCAATGACTCGGACCTGTGGTTCGCCGAGTCACCGGCCGACGTCGAGTTCGCCAAGGCGCTGTGCCAGGACTGCCCGGTGCGGGACCTCTGCCTCTCCGGAGCTCTGGACCGGCGAGAGCCCTGGGGCGTCTGGGGCGGAGAGCTGTTCCTGCAAGGAACCGTGATTCCCCGCAAGCGTCCGCGCGGGCGCCCGCGCAAGAACGAGCAGGCCGCCTGATCACCAGGTGACCGGCCCCGTGAGACGGCCACTGTCTGACAAACGAAAGCACTTCCTTGATCACACACCAGAATGGAAACAAGCTGATGATGAACCAACTCATGCACGAAGACCTCGCGCGCGCGCATATGGCCGCGCGCCTGGGAGAGGCGCAGCAGCTCCGACGGGGTCGCCAGCAGGTGGCGGCGCGTCGGCTGAGCCGCAAGGCCGAGCAGGCCGCGCGGCAGGCGCGCCTGGCCCTGGCCCGCGCCATCTGAGGAACACCGCCTCGACCTGATCGCCGCGTGTTCTCCAGGAGCCCGGTACGACATCGTCGTACCGGGCTCCTGGCATCTTTGGCGGCTAGGCTGAAGGCGTGCGCACCTGCGACTTCTGCGGTCGGCAGGCCGAGGACGCCGAGACCATGACGTGGACGACCTCGGTCGAGAACGGTCGTCGCAGGACCTACTGCGATACCTGCTCGCGCGAGCACCTCCGCGCCATCGAGGGCAAGCTCGACCACGAGTGGTGGTGACCGCAGGTCGAGCCCGGGCCCAGCCCCTACCCCCAGGCGCAGCCGCAATGGGCGTGACGCAGCCAGTCGCGGCGGCTGACCTCGAGGTCGCTGGTCACGGTGACCGTCGCCGACCTCAGGGCTGACGGCCGCCCGTCCAGCACCCGGGCTAGGTCACGGGCCGCCCATGACATGGCGAGCTGGACCAGGCAGGCGTCCGGCTCGGGCGCCCGCGCCGCCGGCTGCTCGTGGAGCTGGAGGAGCACCGTGGCGCGCCGTGGGTCGAGATCGCCGAGGTGGGCGTCCACGCAGCGCAGGCATGCGGTCCGGCCGGGCTCGACGAACGGGCCCAGACGGACCGACGACGGCGAGACGGCCAGCCACAGGTGCGGCTCGTCGTCGCGAAGCAGGGAGTCGGAGAGCGAGCGTCGAGGCTCGCCGACGGTGGCCAGGAGCCGTGGCCCGCGGTCCGCGTCTCGGGTGAGCCCCGCCGCCGCGCAGGCTCGCCCCAGGGCCGGCTCGAGCTGGGAGTCGACCCGCGCCACGAACGACGCGAGCCCCTGTGTCGACCCGGGCCGACGGCGCGCCACGGCATCGACCACCCAGCCGGTCCGGACCAGCTCGTCGAGCAGGTCTCGCAGGTGGGCGGGTGCTCGGCGAGGTGCCTCGGTGAGGGTCCGGAGCAGCCCCGGTCGGTCGGAGAGCACCAGGCGGTCGGGCGGGTCGAGACCGAGCTGGAGGTGTCGGTCGTCGCGCCGCACGACGCGAACGCCGGGCCGCAGCACCGGCCGCACCAGGTCGGACCACGAGGTGGCTGTCGTCACGAGACGACGCTGTCACAGGATCTGGTCACGCGTGACGGGCCATCCACAGGCCGTAGGCCCCGCCGTGGGCGGGTGAGCGTGCGAACGGCGCCACCCGTCGTGGGTGACGCCGTTCGTCGAGGTCGGTGCGGTGTCTCAGGCCTTGCCGAGGATCCGGTTGAGGTTGGTGCCGCACACGGGGCACACGGCCTTGGCCATCCGGGTGCCCTTGTCGTTGACGCGCACCTCGCCCTCGGCCTCGCGCTTCTCCTTGCACTTCACGCAGTAGAACTCGCCGCTCCAGGTCTCCGCCATGACGGCCTCCTTGCTCTCTGATTCACGGTCGTCGCGACGGGGGATTCAGGGGAAGCCCGCCGGGACCGGGCCACGCCTGGCGGCCGGTCGTAGGCGACCCTACGGCACGCGGGGCGCCAGGTGCACTCGGCACACCGGTGAGCGTGGCGGAGTCGATTTTCACGCTCAGTCCCCGATCCGGGCCGCGGGCGCGGTCGACCCCGGTCCGGAAGGGCCTCAACGCAGTTGTGGGGGCGGCGGCAACGGGGGTTCACCGGGCGTTGAGACCCCCCGCGCCGGGACTCTCGAGGGGGTCCGCCAGACCGCGACCCCGCCCGAGCCGGTGGCGGACATGGCGAGACGGGGTCCCGGGCGCCAGACGTCGCTTGCCTTCCCCTTGCGAACGCCGTCCGGAGTCCCGGGGCCCCGTCTGCCACCACGCTAGGAGGGCCGTGGTGGCAAGGTCAACGGAGCGCAGGGCCTGGTCGCCCCAGGCTGTGGACAACGCTGTGGAGAAACGCCGTTCGACCTGTGGACAACTCCTCGATTCCGGGGGGTCGGCTGGGGAGGCCGTGTGGAGCGAGGGCGGCCCGCGTGCGGTCCCGACCGGTTGACCAGCAACAATGTCGTGCACCGGGTGTGGACGGAAATTTCCGTGCCTGGGGACAACCGCCGCTGAGCGCCCGACGAGCCGCGGACGCCCGGGGCCCGGGAGACCCGGGAGACCCTTGAGACCCTTGAGACCCAGAGAGCCAGACGGACCGAGGAGGGAGTCGATGTCCGTGCCTGATGACTCGCCGACGGCCTACGAGGACGGGCCGGTCGCGGCCCTGCGGCGGGTCGCCTTCTTGATGGAGCGTGGCCGCGAGGAGACGCGTCGGGTCCAGGCATTCCGCCGGGCCGCGGCCACGATCCTGCCGCTGCCGGCCGAGGAGGTGAGCGCTCGCGTCGACGCCGGCACGCTCACCGAGCTGTCCGGGATCGGACCGAGCACCGCCGCCGTGATCGAGGCCGCCGTGCGAGGACGGGTTCCCGGGCGCCTCGAGAAGCTGGAGGCGTCGTACGCCGGTCCGCTGACCCAGGGTGGTCGTGCCCTCCGGGCCGCCTTGCGCGGTGACCTCCACTCTCACTCGGACTGGTCCGACGGTGGCTCGCCGATCGAGGAGATGGCCTTCACCGCCATCGAGCTCGGTCACGAGTACCTCGTCCTGACCGACCACTCGCCCAGGCTGACCGTCGCCAACGGGCTCAGCGCCGCCCGGCTCGGTCGGCAGCTGGACGTCGTCGACGCCGTCAACGCCCACCTCGCCGGCTCGGGCTTCACCCTGCTCAAGGGCATCGAGGTCGACATCCTCGACGACGGCGGCCTGGACCAGACCGAGGAGATGCTCGGCCGGCTGGAGGTCCGGGTGGCCAGCGTCCACTCCAAGCTGCGTCAGGACTCGACAGGGATGACGCGCCGGATGCTCGGCGCGATCGCCAACCCGTTCACCAACGTGCTCGGCCACTGCACCGGCAGGATGGTGATGGGCAACCGCGGCACCCGGCCCAGCAGCGAGTTCGACGCCGAGGCCGTCTTCGCGGCGTGCGCCGAGCACGACGTCGCCGTCGAGATCAACTCTCGTCCGGAGCGTCGTGACCCGCCGTCGCGGTTGATCGCGCAGGCCCGCGACGCGGGTTGCCTGTTCTCGATCGACTCCGACAGCCACGCCCCGGGGCAGCTGGACTTCCTCGACTACGGCTGCGAGCGCGCCGAGACGGCCGGCATCGAGCCCGACCGGATCGTCAACACGTGGCCCCGCGACCGCCTCCTCGACTGGGCCACCCCCTCCGGATAGTCCGTACCGAGCTCGCCCCTTCACGGGCCTCGATCCGGCGTGTCTGGGGCGAAAGTGGTTCGGACCATCCCGGCACGGGCCCGCCTCCGCTTCGGTGTCGGGGGTGTTGGCTACCTTGTCGCCATGACCACCTCGGCGCAGACTCCGGCTCACCCGGCGGTGGAGGTGCGACGTTCCAAGCGGCGTCGACGCACGGTGTCGGCCTACCGCGAGGGCGAGCGGATCGTGGTCCTCGTCCCGGCCAGCCTCAGCCGTCGCGAGGAGGCCGCTTGGGTCGAGACGATGGTCGCGCGGGTGGAGCGGGCCGAGGCCAGGCGGCGTCCGACCGACGAGGACCTGATGGAGCGCGCGGCCGCGCTCAGCCGCGCCTGGCTCGAGGGCCGCGCCGTTCCCCTGACGGTCCGGTGGGTCGACAACCAGCGCAGCCGGTGGGGCTCGTGCACGCCGGTCGACCGCTCGATCCGGCTGTCGCGGCGGCTCCAGGAGATGCCCGGCTGGGTGGTGGACTACGTGCTCGTCCACGAGCTGGCCCACCTCATCGAGGCCGCTCACAACCCGAGGTTCTGGGCCTGGGTCGACCGCTACCCCGAGTCCGAGCGGGCGAAGGCCTGGTTGGAGGGCTACTCCTGCGGTGCCAGGCTGGAGGGTGCCGCCGACTGAAGCCTGCTGATGGCAAGCGCGATCAGGGTCACCATCTCGTCCTCCAGCTCGGGCAGCGCCGTGACCGGCCACCACCGCACGTCGAGTGACTCCTCGCTGACGTGATGGTCGGTGTCGCGCGGTGCCAGCGCGGCGTACCTCACGTCGAGGTGGCGCACGGTGCGCCCCGGCTGGCAGAAGTCGACCGCGTGCGAGTCCAGATGCACCGGCTGCGGGTCGAGGAGCAGGCCTGGCAGGCCGGACTCCTCCGTGGCCTCGCGCAACGCGGCGGCGAGCAGCGACGCGTCGTCCGGCTCGTAATGGCCGCCGAACGCGAACCAGCGCCGGGCCCGTCGGTGCAGGTTGAGCAGGACCGCGTCCAGGTCCGGCGACAGCACGACCGCTCCGGCCGTCAGGTGGTCGGGGGTGCACGCGCGCAGCAGCCCGTCGGGTCGCGCGCGCAGGTGCACGACGTACTCGTCGCGGAGCCGGGCCTGGTCTTGTGTGCCCGCCTCCCACGCCTCCAACGTCGCCAGCGCGGCGGCATGGGCACCCGTCGACGGGCTCAGCTCACGACTCCTCGGCCGGGCCGTCGCCGGCACCGCCCATGCCCCGCTCGAGGAGGGAGCGCAGCTCGGCGTCGAAGGCGTCGTCGCTGAGCTGCTCGGGGGACTCCGACCCCTCGCGGAAGCCCAGAGGATCGTCCAGATCGGCGTCGGTGGGCAGCAGCTGCGGGCTCATCCAGACACCGTCGCGCGCCTCCACGCCCTGACGGGTGCGCAGCGAGCCCCACAGGGTCGAGGCGTCGCGCAGGCGGCGAGGGCGCAGCTCCAGACCGACCAGGGACGCGAAGGTGTCCTCGGCGGGACCACCCGCGGCCCGGCGGCGGCGGACGGCCTCCTGGAGCTTGGTCGCGTTGGGCATCCGCTCGGCCGTGGCCTGGCCCACGACCTCGTCGACCCAGCCCTCGACCAGCGCTAGGGCGACCTCGAGACGCTCCAGCGCGGCGTCCTGCCGAGGCGAGCGCGGAATGTCGAACAGCCCGCCCTCCATCAGCTCCTGGACCTTGTCCAGGTTGCCCGGGTCGACGCCGCGCAGGCGCTCCTCCATCGTCTCCTGGATCTTGTCGGTGTTGATCTCGATGCCCTGGGCATAGTCGGTGACGGCGCCGATCAGGTGGTCGCGCAGCCAGGGGACGCCCGCGAAGAGCCGCTGGTGGGCGGCCTCGCGCAGGGCGAGGTAGAGCAGCACGTCGGACGCGGGGACGTCGAGGCCCTGGGCGAACACCACGACGTTGGCCGGGACCAGCGCAGCCAGGCCAGGGGCCGCGAGCGGGAGCCCGATGTCGGAGGCCGAGACCACCTCGCCGGCCATGGCGCCCAGGCCCGAGCCGACCTGTCCGGCCAGCATGGCGCCCACGGCCTTGCCCAACATCGCGATGATCGGCCCGCCCATGCTGGCCGCCTCAGCCGGGAGGGCGCTGCCCAGCGCCCCCACCGACGATGCCGCGATCGGCTCGACGAGCACCTTCCAGACCTCGGTGGTGCCTACCACCCACTCGGCGCGGCTCCAGGCCGCCGACGAGGTCACGCCGGAGGGGAACTGGGTCGTGTCGTCGAGCCAGTGGTCGGCGAGCCGGACGGCGTCGGCGACCTCGTCGCGCTGGCGCTGTGACGGGCTGGGGTCGGGCTCCCGGGCGACGGTCTTGCGGGCTGTGTCGACGGCGAGCTCCCAGTTCAGCGGCCCGTCGTAGGGCTGCATCATCGACTGGAGGTGGCTGAACAGCTGGGTCAGGTCGGGTGCGCCCCCGCTGAAGAACTGCTCGAACGGCGTCCCCCGGAACGGGTTCTGGTCGTCGGGCGGCTGCTCGGTCATGGCTCAACGGTACGCCGTGACCGGTTGTGGCCGGGGACGGTGAGGCGGCGATGAGGGGGCAG
>NZ_DATAVI010000003.1:0-4249 GCF_036267815.1 Nocardioides sp.
GCCGCGCCGTCGTGGTCGTGCTAGTCGGGCAGGGGGACGGGTCGACGCCGGCGGGCGCGGGCCGCTCGGCGTCCCAGTCGCCGCTGTTCGGCATCGGCGACTCGGGTGGCGATCACTTCTCGGGCAACACGGTGGGGCAGCTGGCTCAAGAGCGCTCCTGAGGTGGGACTTCGGGGTGATGGGAGTGGTGTCGACGGCCGCGTAGGTCGTCGGCGGACGCGGCCGGGGACAGCTCGGAAGGCTCTGTCGATAACCGCGGAAATGTAGGAGAATTGCGATCTGACTGGCGCCGTGATATGTTTCTTATCGGACCTTCCTTTTCTTTATTGGAAAAGTTGCGGACAAACGTCAGAACTTACCAGAGTCTCGCGTTGTCGTCCACCCTCTCCTCTCGAGCTCTTCGGTTGACGCGCGCGGCCGCGCCGTCCGGATAGCGCGTCTCCCGGCAGCCGTCGGGTGAGACGATGCCGCCATGCCCATCGCCCGGCACCGACGTACGGCGTTCCTCGCCTTACTGGTCCTGGCCGGGTCGTGTCTGATGACGGTCGTCGCGGCGGTCGTGCGGACGGGGAGGGACGGGAAGGTCACCGACTGGCTGGCGCTCCTCGCCGTGGCGGCGATCGCCGGCGCCTGGCGCCTCCACCGCCGGCCCGCCGACTAGCCTGGCTCTGCGCAGACGTTGGGGCAGACCGGCCCGGTCACGGGTCCTCTCGGTCGTCGTGGGCCAGCCCCCAGGCGCGGGTGTGCGCGAGCCTCAGGACCTGTGCGGGCCGCACGCTGTGATCCGACCGGCTGACGGCTCCGGACGCGCGCGCCGGTGCCGAGCCGCGCGGCGTCCGCAGGATGGCGCGCCTGAGCAGGCGTGCCGAGCCGTCGGCGACCGCGCGGAAGCTCGGCTCGTGGCCGAACACCGTCACGCTGCCGCGGCCGAGGGGCTTGACCGTCTCCAACGCCGTGTCCGCGAGCGTCTTGGCCCTGGTCGCGAACCCGGAGCGGAACATCCGATGCGGGAAGGCGCCGACCACCCGGGCGGCGCCGGGGTTCAGGACCAGGTTGCAGTCGCTGTCCCACTCGATCTCGTCGGATCCCTGCGGGGTCCGGATCCGCATCAGGGCACCCGGCGACTCGGCCTTGGGGGTCTCCATGCCCACCTTCGAGATGCCGAGCGCCGACGCCAGCGGGGCACCCTCCTGCCAGCCGACGTACCGGCCGCCGTGGGAGACCCAGTCGGCCAGCGCGGTCCGGCCGCCCAGCCGGTGGTCCTGGTAGAGCCGGAGGTGTCGTGGGACTGGGAGCAGCCGTCCGCGAGCAGCGCGACGACCCCGACGACGACCCCGACGACGAGGCAGAAGGACCGATGTCCGGGCAGCGTGGATCGGGTGCGCGTGGGCATCCGCGGATCCTGCCCCACCCGGCCTTGTCGGTCGGGGCACTGGCGCTGCGGTGGGCCGACGCGCCCCGCGAGAAGGGCGATCGGCTGCGCCCGGCTGTCGGTGCCCCCAGACTGTCCCCATGCGATCCGTCGCCCCCCTCGCGACCGCCGGCCTCGCCGCCGCCCTGGTCGCCCTCGCCGTCGCTCCGGGCACCCTCGCCGCTGCGCCGGGCAACACCACACCGCAGCGACGTGAGCCGGCGAAGGCCCGGGTGACGTTGACGGTCGACGCAGCCCGCGGTCGGCACACGATCAGCCCGCTCATCTACGGCGTCAACTTCGCCTCGCAGGTGTCGGGCCTGGGCAAGGCGTTCCGGGTGCCGGTCGACCGGTGGGGCGGCAACAGCACGAGCCGCTACAACTACACCGACAACACCTACAACACCGGGTCGGACTGGTACTTCGAGAACATCGTCGCCACCGGCGACGGCACCCTGGGCTCCCTGATCCGGACCGACCGCAAGCGGCACACGAGCAGCCTGGTGACGGTGCCGATGATCGGCTGGGTGTCGAAGGACTCGCCCCGCCAGCACCCCTTCACCTGCTCGTTCCCCAAGACCGACTTCCCCGACCAGGGCGGCTTCGACCCCTATGACAGCAACTGCGGCGACGGCGTCCACGGCAGCACCGACCTGACCGCCGACCCGAGCACGACCTCGACCGCGGTGCGGGCAGGCTTCGACAAGCGGATGGTGAGCCACCTGGTCTCGTCGTACGGCAGGGCATCGCACGGTGGGGTCGGCTTCTACGACCTCGACAACGAGCCCGACCTGTGGAACAGCACGCACCGCGACGTCCATCCCAGCCCGCTCAGCGAGGGCGAGCTGTGGACGAAGTCCCACCAGACGTCGCGCGCCGTGAAGTCCGCAGACCCCACGGCCAAGGTGCTCGGGCCGAGCGACTGGGGCTGGTGCGCCTACTACTACTCGGCGGTCGACGACTGCGGCAGCTCGACGTCCGACCGCGACGCCCACGGCGGGCTCCCCTTCGGAGCGTGGTACCTCAAGCAGTTCGCGCGCGCCCAACGCAACGGCGGCACCCGTCTGCTCGACTACTTCGACGAGCACTTCTACCCGCAGGAGAGCGGGGTCGCGCTCAGTCCGGCCGGCGACGCCGCCACGCAGGCTCTCCGGCTTCGCTCCACCCGCGCGCTGTGGGACCCGCACTACGTCGACGAGTCCTGGATCAGCCAGGCGAACGGCGGCAGGCCGCTGGCGTGGATCCGCACGATGCGGGCATGGGTCGCGAAGTACTACCCGGGCACGAAGATCGCGATCAGCGAGTACAGCTGGGGAGCCCTGGACTCGATGAACGGCGCGCTCGCCGAGGCCGACGTCCTGGGCATCTTCGGGCGGGAGCGCCTCGGTCTCGCCACGCTGTGGGGGCCCGCCAAGGCCAGCGACCCCTGGGCCTACGCGTTCCGGATGTACCGCAACTACAACGGCCACGGCGCCACGTTCGGCAGCCGCTCGGTGCGGGCGGTCAGCAGCAACCAGGGCCGCTTGGCGGTGTACGCCGCGACCAAGGCCCCGCACGGAGCGCTGACGATGATGGTCGTCAACAAGACCGGCTCCGCGATCTCGGCGCCGATCCGGCTGCGTCACTTCGCAGCCGGCGCGAAGGCCCGCGTCTTCCGGTACTCGGCGGCACACCTGCACAAGATCGCGCGGGGCGCGGCGGTCGCGGTGCGTCATGGCCGCCTGACGGAGACGTACCCGGCGAGCTCGATCACGCTGCTCGTGCTGCCACGACGCTAGCGGGGCAGGCTCCTCGGGCGGGCCGGTCAGTGGCTCAGCGGGTCAGCGCGGCGAAGCCCGACGGCCGGTGGATCAGGTGCGCTCGGCCGGGTGGCCACATCAGCATGACGACCTTGCCGACGACCTCGGAGGTCGGCACGAAGACGGGCCCGGAGCCACAGCCCACCGCCCTCGGATGGCACAGGTGGTAGGCCGAGTCGGCCGAGTGCGCCCGGTTGTCGCCCATCACGAACAGGTCCCCGGAGGGCACCGGCCCGACCGTCCACCCGGTCGTGCAGCTGTCGACCTCCGGACCGTCGCACCTCTCCCCGCCCCGTGACACCTCGGGCTCGCTGAGGGGACGACCGTTCACCACCAGCTGGCCGTGCGCGTTGCAGCAGTGGATCGTGTCACCGGCGACCCCGATGACGCGCTTCACCAGGTGGCCCCCGGAGGGGTAGAGCCCGATCTTGGCCATCACCCTCACCAGGGGGTTGGTCGGACCCACGGCCTCCTCGGCACCGAGCCAGCCGCCCGGGTCCTTGAAGACGATGACGTCGCCGCGCCGCGGCGTACCCCCGAACCAGTACGACGGCTTCTCGACCAGGATCCGGTCGTTCTTGATCAGGCCGGGCTCCATCGACTCCGAGGGGATGTAGAAGGCCTGGACGAGGAAGACCTTGAGCACGATGGCGAGCAGGATCGCGATCACCAGCAGGAGCACCGTCTCCTGCCACAGCGGGAGCCCCCGCTTCGCCGGACCGGCGTCCGGCTCCGACCCCTCAGGCGACCCGCGAGCGTCGTCCACAGTCACCCGGGAAGCATACGGACCGGGTCACAGGCCGGCTTCCTCCGACGCGCGCGAGTTGCTCAGCGTGAGCGCGCCGCCGATGGCGACGATCCCCACGATCACGGCGAGGACGGCGTAGGTGATCCGCTCGCCGTGGAAGAACGACGCCACCAGGGCGTCGCTCCAGGCGCCCGCGGGCAGCCGGGTGGTGACCAGCGCGGCGATCAGGGTGCCGACCACGGCGGTGCCGAGGCTGGTGCCGACCTCCTGCGCGGTGTCGTTGAGGGCCGC
>NZ_DATAVI010000004.1:0-31575 GCF_036267815.1 Nocardioides sp.
GTTCCAACCCGTTGAGATGCGGGCCTGGTCGCTGTCGTAGTCGGAATCCGCATCTCAAGGCGTTGGAACCCGCCACTCAAGGCGTTGGAACTCGCCACTCAACGGGTTGGAACTCACCACTCAACGCGGGAGGGACTGGTAGACCGCGTCGTCGTCGATGTCGGCGTCCGCGCGGTCGGTGAGGAGCGCGAGGGCGACCAGGGTCACCACGGAGCAGCCCACGACCGCGCCGGCGACGGCGTAGACCGACCCGGTGGTCACCAGCAGCCAGGTCGCGACCAAGGGAGCCGGGCCACCCGCGATGACCGAGGCGAGGTGGAAGCCCATGCCCGCTCCGGAGTAGCGCACCGAGGTCGGGAAGGACTCGGCGAACAACGAGGCCTGCGGTGCCACCTGGAGGCCGTGCGGCACCAGGGCCAGCAGCACGCCGCCGAAGGCGAGCCACGCCACGCCCGTGCCGATCGCGGCGAAGAGCACGAAGCCGTACCCGGCCGTCAGGACCGCTCCGAGCGCGTAGACCCGACGTCGCCCGAAGCGGTCCGAGAGCCGACCGGCGAGCGGGATCACGGCCATCTCCACCACCGCGGCGGACATGATCGCCGCCAGCGCGAACGACGTGGAGTAGCCCCGGTCGCGGGTCATGTAGCCGAGGGCGAAGGCGGTGATGACGTAGAACGGCGCCATCTCCGACATGCGCGCAAGCGCGCACAGGAGGATCGTCCGCCAGTGCTTCCCGATGGCGTCGAGGGCCGGCAGCCGGTGGAGCCGACCCTGCTCGACACGTCGCGCGAAGCTCGGCGTCTCGAGGACACGCACCCGGATGAACAGCCCGACGGCCACCATCACGGTGCTGAGGAGGAACGGGATGCGCCAGCCCCACTCCGCGAACTGCTCGGCGCTCAGCCGCCAGCTCAGCAGGTAGAGGAAGCCGGTGCCCAGGATCAGGCCGAAGGCGACGCCCATCTGCGGGATCGAGGCCGCGAGCCCGCGGCGCCGCTGGTCGCCCCACTCCATCGCGAGCAGCACCGAGCCGCTCCACTCCCCGCCCGCGGCGAAGCCCTGGAGCACGCGCAGCAGCACCAGCAGGACAGGCGCCCACATCCCGATCGAGGCGGTGCCGGGCATCAGGCCGACCAGGACCGTCGAGCCGCCCATCAGCAGCAGGGTGGCGAGCAAGGTTGCGCGGCGCCCGATGCGGTCGCCCCAGTGGCCGAAGAGCGCGGCCCCCACCGGTCGCGCCGCGAACCCCACGGCGTACGTCGCGAACGCCTGGAGCCGACCGGCGTACGCCGAGGAGTCGGGGAAGAAGAGCGCGGGAAAGACGAGTGCCGCGGCGGTGTTGTAGAGGAAGAAGTCGTACCACTCGACGGCGTTGCCGATCGTGCTGCCGATCGTCCCGAGCCGAGCCTGCCGGCGCTGCTCGGCGGACGGCGCGGTGCCGGGTCGCTGCGGAGCAACGGTGTCGAGCGCCATGGACGGTCCTTGCGGTGGGGGGCCAGGAGAGGGTCGGCCTCCGACCCTGGACGAGGCAGGCGTGGCGTTCCGTTCGCTCGCTGACACAAAGGCGAGCCGAAGCCGACTTCTCACTAGGCTGCGACCATGAGCACGCCGGATCTCAAGCCCCGCTCGCGCGACGTCACCGACGGCCTGGAGAAGGCCGCGGCCCGCGGCATGCTCCGTGCCGTCGGCATGGGCGACGACGACTTCGCCAAGCCGCAGATCGGAGTCGCTTCCAGCTGGAACGAGATCACGCCTTGCAACCTCTCCCTCCAGAGGCTGGCGCAGGCGGTGAAGAGCGGCGTGCACGCGGCCGGCGGGTACCCCCTGGAGTTCGGCACCATCTCGGTCTCCGACGGCATCGCGATGGGACACGAGGGGATGCACTTCTCGCTGGTCAGCCGGGAGGTGATCGCCGACTCGGTCGAGACCGTGATGATGGCCGAGCGGCTCGACGGGTCGGTGCTGCTGGCCGGCTGTGACAAGAGCCTGCCGGGGATGATGATGGCCGCAGCCCGGCTCGACCTGGCCAGCGTGTTCCTCTACGCCGGGTCGATCATGCCGGGTCAGGTCGACGGTCGCGACGTGACCATCATCGACGCCTTCGAGGCCGTGGGCGCCTGCCTCGCCGGCAAGATCAGCCGCGAGGAGGTCGACCGGGTCGAGCGCGCGATCTGCCCGGGGGAGGGTGCGTGCGGCGGCATGTACACCGCGAACACCATGGCCGCCGTCGCCGAGGCGATCGGGATGAGCCTGCCCGGCTCGGCCGCTCCGCCGGCCGTGGACCGCCGCCGCGACGGCTTCGCCCATCGGTCGGGAGAGGCCGTGGTCAACCTGCTGCGCGAGGGCATCACCGCGCGGCAGGTGATGACCATGGCGGCGTTCGAGAACGCCATCACGGTCGTGATGGCGCTGGGGGGCTCGACCAACGCGGTCCTCCACCTGCTGGCGATGGCCCGCGAGGCCGACGTCGACCTGACCATCGACGACTTCAACCGGATCGGCGACAAGGTCCCCCACCTCGGTGACCTCAAGCCGTTCGGCCGCTACGTCATGAACGACGTCGACAAGGTCGGCGGGATCCCGGTGGTGATGAAGGCCCTGCTCGATGCCGGCCTCATGCACGGCGACGTGCTGACGGTGACCGGCAAGACCATGGCCGAGAACCTCGAGGAGCTGTCGCCGCCCGGACTGGACGACGACGTGCTGCGCTCGCTGGACCGGCCGATCCACCGGACCGGTGGTCTCACCATCCTCAAGGGCTCCCTGGCCCCCGAGGGCGCCGTGGTCAAGTCGGCCGGCTTCGACGACTCGACGTTCACCGGTACGGCGCGGGTCTTCGACGGTGAGCGGGCGGCGATGGACGCGCTGGAGGAGGGCACGATCGTCGCCGGCGACGTCGTGGTGATCCGCTACGAGGGGCCCAAGGGGGGGCCTGGGATGCGTGAGATGCTCGCGATCACGGGCGCCATCAAGGGCGCCGGGCTCGGCAAGGACGTCCTGCTGATCACCGACGGCCGGTTCTCCGGTGGCACGACCGGCCTCTGCGTCGGCCACATCGCTCCCGAAGCCGTCGACGGCGGCCCGATCGCGTTCGTGCGCGACGGCGACGCAATCACGCTCGACGTCGCCAACCGGTCGCTGGACGTCGAGCGCGGTGACGACTGGGACTCGCGTCGCCAGGGCTGGGAGCCGCTCCCGCCGAAGTACACCCGGGGGGTGCTCGCGAAGTACCGCGCGGTCGTGCAGTCCGCCGCCCACGGCGCCATCTGCGGCTGACCCCGCCCACGTGGGCGGTCAGGCGTAGTCGGCCCAGATCCTGTGCGAGCCCGAGTCGACCGTCATCGTGCCGCCGTAGGGGAGGACCCACTGGGGTCGGGTGTGGCCGAAGGGGACGCCGACCACGACGACGGCGTCGGGGTTGTAGCGCGCGACCTGCTCGAGGGCCGCGTCGCGCTGCGCCGCCCGGTGAGCCGCGCGCGCCTCGGAGTCGGGTCGGTGCTCACGTGTCGAGGACGCCGCGCGGGCGACGACGACCGCGTCGACGGCGGCGAGCAGGCCGCGCTCGCCCAGGGCGCGCGTGATGTAGCCGAACTCCGAGGCCGGGATCAGCTCCTCCGAGCTCTCCAGCAGAAGGACGCCGCCCTCGAGGACGGCCGGGTCGTCGGGGAACCGGCCGGCGGCGAGGACCCACTGCACGACCTCGATGCAGCCCCCCCAGGTGGGCCCGGTGACCGCGCGGGCGGGGCCTGACCAGCTCCACGGCTCGGTGTCGTCTCGCTCGCCGTACCTCGTGAGGGCCGCGGGGTCCTCCCAGCGGCGGCCGAAGTCCTCCGACTCGCCGGGCTCGGTGACCTCCAGCCGTCCGCCGTCGAGCAGGGCCGCCCGCAGCGACCGCAGGTGGATGTCGTCGAGGGCCGGGCCGGGCCCGATCTGCACCTGGGTCGAGCCGCCGTGGAACGCGGCCACGCCCTGCGTCCACAGCCAGCTCAGGAGGTTGGTGTTGTCGCTGTAGCCCAGGAACGGCTTGGGATCTGCTCGGACCAGCGAGCCGTCCAGATGCGGCACGACCGTGATCTGGTCGTCGCCTCCGATCGTCGCGAGGACGGCGCGGATCTCCGGGTCGGCGAACGCGGCGTTGAGGTCGTCGGCCCGGGCCTCGGCCGGGGCATCGAGCAACCGGGTGGTGGGGTACTCCACCGGCTCGAGACCCAGCACCCTGCGGATGCGCTCCAGCGCCTGCTCGTGGATCCGGGGTGCGACCGCCGGTGCGGCGAACGAGGGCGAGAGGACTGCGACCTTGTCGCCGGGGGCGGCCTTCGGCGGCTGGGTCGGCGGCTGAGTCACGACCCCACCCTCGCAACCCGATCGGCCGCCTGGCGAAGCGCGTCGAGCGACCGGCGTACGTCGTCCTGGGTCGTGCTCCAGTTGCTGACCGAGATGCGCACGATCGCGCGGTCGTGCCATCGCGACCCGGACATCCACGTCGTGCCGTCCTCGAGCAGCGCGGCTGCCACGGCCCGGGTCTGCTCGTCGTCGCCGAAGGCCAGGCACACCTGGGTGAACGCGACGTCGTTGAGCACCTCGCAGCCGGGGATCTCGCGCGCCCCGTCGGCGAACGCGCGAGCGTGGCGGGCGAGACGCTCCACGAGGTCCACGACGCCGCTGCGTCCCAGGCTGCGCAGGGCCGCCCACGTCGCGAACCCGCGACCGCGCCGCGACAGCTCCGGCGTGCGCTCCTGGGGATCACCGGTCGCCTCGATGAGGTAGTCCCCGTGCATCGCCATCGACGAGGCGAGGGCGTCGGCGTCACGCACGATCGCCAGGCCAGAGTCGTAGGGCACGTTGAGGGTCTTGTGCGCGTCCGTGGCCCAGGAGTCCGCCGCGGACAGCCCGGCCGTCTCCGCCGACCACCGCGGCGAGACGGCGGCCCAGAGCCCGAACGCTCCGTCGACGTGCACCCAGGCCCCGTGCTCGTGCGCCAGCTCCACGCACTCGGCGAAGGGGTCGAAGTCACCCGAGTGGATGTTGCCTGCCTGGAGCACCACGACGGTCGGCCCGTCGCCCTGGGCCAGCACCTGGGCCAGTGCCTCCGGGCGGATGCGCCCTCGCTCGTCGGCCGCGACGACCTGCGGGTCGCCGAGGCCGAGGAACCTCAACGGCAGATCCACCGACGGGTGCCGCTCGGCACCGACCAGGACGCGGACCGCGGGGCCGCCCGACAGGCCTCGCCGTACGTCGTACCCCGCGCGGAGGAGGACCGTGTCGCGGGCGGCAGCCAGACAGGTGAAGTTCGCCATGGTGGCCCCGGTCACGAACCCCACAGCGGACTCCGCCGGCAGCCCGAGGAGCTCGAGCAGCCAGCGGCCGGCGACCTCCTCGACCGCCGCGCCCGCGGGGGTGAGCGCGCGCAGGCCGACGTTCTGGTCCCAGGCCGACGTCAGCCAGTCGGCGGCGAGCGCGGCTGGCAGCGACCCGCCGATCACCATCCCGAAGAACCTGCCTGAGGGGATCGCGACCAGCCCCGGCTCGCAGGCCTGCGCCAACAGGTCCACGACGTCGGCTGAGGGAGTCGGTCCGTCGGGCAGCTCGCCGAGGCGGCGTACCACCTCGTCGGCGTCCACCTGGGGTGGGACGGGCCGGTCGTCGAGCGAGGACAACCACGCGAGGGCGTGGTCCCGAGCCCGGCCGAGGGCGGCGGTACGTGCTTCCATAGGGTCACTCTCGCGTGCGAGCGGCCCAGCGTCGACAACCTTTCGCCGGTCCTGCGCCGTCCCACCTCGTCCCCTGTCTGTGACCCGTCCCTCGTCCTGGGAGGCCGCGTGCTGCACTTCGCCTACGGCGCCGCGTCGGATACCGGCCTGGTGCGTGAGCACAACGAGGACGCCGGGTTCGCCGGTCCCTACCTCCAGCTGGTTGCGGACGGCGTCGGTGGTGCCGCTGCGGGCGAGGTCGCCTCGGCGACGACGACCTACGTCGTGGCCGCCCTGGCCTCGGGTCACCCCGACCAGGACGCCGCCTCGCTGCTCGCGGAGGCGGTCGCGACCGCCCGTCGCGAGCTCCGGCGCGGCATCGAGGACGACGGCTCGCGGGCGGGGATGGCCACCACCTTGACCGCGGTGCTGGTGCGCGGCGACCGCGTGGTGCTCGCGCACCTGGGCGACTCGCGGGCCTACCTGTTCCGCGAGGGCGCCATCACCCGGCTGTCCACCGACCACACGCTGGTCCAGCTCCTCGTCGACAAGGGCGAGCTGGCGCCGGATCAGGTGCCCACACACCCGCTCCGCAACGTCGTCCTGCACTCGGTCAACGCCGAGGAGCCCGTCGCGCCGGCCCTGCGCGAGCTGGACCTGGTGGTCGGCGACCGCGTGCTGCTGTGCAGCGACGGCCTGACCGACTACGTCGCCGAGGCCGAGCTGCCGGCCGCCCTGGCGATCGTCGACCCGGACGAGGCGGCGTTCGAGCTGGTGGGTCTGGCGCTGGCGGGCGGCGGTGGCGACAACGTGACCTGCCTGGTCGCCGACCTGCGCGACGGTCCACCCCGGCGCCCCGACGGCCGGGTCCTGGGGGCGATGGCAGATCCGCGCCTCGTCGTCGACCCGGCCGCCATCCGGACCACCGAGGCTTGAGGAGGCTCCAGGTGCTGTCGTCCACGACCCGCGCTCGCCTGCGCTCGCCGCTCTCGCTGGCGTTGGCGGGACTGGTCGTGCTCGTGCTGCTCGCTGCCGTCCTCGGGCGGCTGGGCGGCGGCTCAGGCGATCCGCCAGGCGCCGCGGCGCCGCCGGTCTCCACACGATCCGGGGATCCGACCGGAGCCCCGAGCAGCTCGAGCGGCACGCCGACCGACAGCGCGACCGGCGGCACCGTCCCTCCGCCCTACGTCGCGGCGGCACCGCCGCCGATAGCGCCGAAGCCGCAGCTGCCGGGTGGTGGCTACCAGGTCTTCGCGCAGCACCGGTTCCTGGTCGCCTACTACGGCACCGCGCAGACCGCGTCGATGGGCGTGCTCGGGGACAGCGACCCCGACACGATGTTCCACCGGCTGATGCGGGCCGCGCGGCCCTTCGCCCGGCCCGGCGAGCACATCCAGCCGGTCTTCGAGCTGATCGTCACCGTCGCCGACGGCGGGCCGGGCCCCGACCACGTCTTCAGCCACGACATCCCTCGCGGCCTGGTCGCGCAGTACGTCCGTGCGGCTCACCGCCACGGCGCCCTCCTCCTGCTCGACCTCCAGACCGGCCGGGCGCCGTTCCCGGTCGTGGCCAAGCGGTGGGCGTGGGCGCTGTCCAAGCCGTGGGTCGGGCTCGCCCTGGACC
This sequence comes from Nocardioides sp., assembly GCF_036267815.1. Taxonomy (GTDB): domain Bacteria; phylum Actinomycetota; class Actinomycetes; order Propionibacteriales; family Nocardioidaceae; genus Nocardioides. Next base: position 7,314 of record NZ_DATAVI010000004.1, read on the forward strand.
CCGAGTGGCGGATGGGACCCCACCAGGTGCCCGGCCAGGTGATTGGCCACGTGAGCGCGGCGGAGGTCAACCGGACCTCCCGGTGGCTCTCCCGGCTCGTGACGCGGGACCAGCTGCCCCAGAAGCTGTTCGTCCTGCACCAGTTCCGGCTCTCGATGCTGCCGGACATCGGCAGGATCGTGCACCGGCCGGGGCTCGCGATGGTCCAGCACACCGACGGGTTCGGCACCCGCGGGCAGAAGCTCGCGACGTACCACGCGGTGGCCCGGCCGCATCAGTTCCGACAGGGCTTCAAGCTCTTCTACCACTGGGACGTCCACCGCTTCACACCCCAGGAGGTACGCCGGATCCGGCCCCGGGTGAGCTTCGTCAGCTACCAGTGACGGGTCGCGGCGCACGTCGCCGGTCGTACTCGCCCTGTGCGGCCAGCACGACGACGAACAGCGCCGTGATCGCGGCGCACACGACCACGACATGGCCCCACCCGTGGAGCCGGTGGTCGAGGAACGGATAGGGATACCACCCGGTCCACCCCCCCGAGACCAGGATGACGACCACCCAGCCGACCGGCCAGGCCAGGGCCCGCAGGCATGCCGACCAGTCGACCCGCGGGCGCGGTCCGAACAGCAGCCAGCCGACGACGGACAGCACGGGCACGACGACGTGCAGCAGTCGGTCCGCGACCAGGTCGGCGCCGTCGAGGTGCAGCAACGGACGCAGGAGGAACCAGTGCACGAGGCCGGTCACGGCGATCCCGGTGACCGCGTCGATGCGGACGACCCGCCACCACGGGCCGTCGTGGGCCGGGTCACGAGCGAGCCTCGCCGTCGTCACCAGCACGAGCAGGTTGCTCTCGACGGTGAAGTAGGCCACGAACCTGAGCAGGCGGTCGCCGAGGCTCGGTGGGTAGGCCTCCGAGAGCACCCGACCGCCCTTGACCACGAGCACGAGCTGGAGCACCAGTGCCACCAGCGCCACCGTGGCCGTCAGGAGGTGCCAGGCTCGGGCGGCTCTCACGGAGATCGACCTTAGTGCTGGCCGCCGCGCTGATGCGACACTGCGGGGCATGACCCACGCCCTGGACGACGCCGACCCGCTCGCCGCCCTGCGCGAGCGCTTCGTCGGCACCGACTCGCCGCTGGTCTACCTCGACGGCAACTCGCTCGGCCGTCCGCTGAAGGGCACCGCCGAGCGGCTGCGCTCCTTCGTCGGGAAGGAGTGGGGCGAGCGGCTGATCCGGGGCTGGGACGAGGGCTGGTTCGACCTGCCGCTGAGCCTGGGCGACGAGCTCGGCCGGGTCTGCCTCGGCGCCGCTCCGGGTCAGGTGACGATCGGCGACTCGACCACGGTCCTGCTCTACAAGCTCATGCGCACGGCGGTGGCGGCACGACCCGGACGCACCGAGATCGTCATCGACCGCGACAACTTCCCGACCGACCGGTACCTCGCCGAGGGTGTGGCCAGGGAGTGCGGGCTCACGGTCCGCTGGGTCGACGTCGACACCTCGGCCGGTGTCACCGTCGAGCAGGTCGCCGAGGTCGTCGGCGAGCAGACCGCGCTGGTCTCGCTCAGCCACGTCTCCTACCGATCGTCCTGGGTCGCCGACGTCCCCGGGATCACCCGGGTCGCCCACGACGCGGGAGCCCTGGTGCTGTGGGACCTGTGCCACTCCGTCGGCTCGGTCCCGACCGAGCTCGACGCCTGGGAGGTCGACCTGGCGGCGGGCTGTACCTACAAGTACCTCAACGGCGGCCCCGGCTCGCCGGCGTTCTGCTACGTCGCCGAGCGCCACCTCGAGTCGTTCACGCAGCCGATCCAGGGCTGGCTGGGCAGCACCGACCCGTTCCTGATGGGACCCGACTACCTGCCGGTGCGTGGCATCCGCAGGTTCACCTCCGGCACGCCCGCGGTGATCGGGATGCTCCCGGTCCAGGACATGGTGGCCCTCATCGACGAGGCGGGCATCGACGCTGTCCGCGCGAAGTCCGAGCAGCTGACCGCGTACGCCGTGGAGCTGACCGACGAGCACCTAGCGACGTACGGAGTCACGGTGGCCTCTCCTCGGGCGCCCGAGCGGCGGGGCGGCCACGTGACCCTGCACCACCCGCGGATGAGGGAGGTGGTGACGATGCTGTGGCAGCGCGACGTGCTGCCGGACTACCGCGATCCCGGCGGGCTCCGGGTCGGCCTGTCACCGCTGTCGACGTCCTACGACGAGCTCGGGCGCGGTGTCGAGCAGGTACGACAGGTGCTCCAGGCCCTGGACTGACGCAGCGGCTCGCCCCCGCCGCTGTCGGCTGGCTGTGGCAGGGTTGGCGCTGTCGCCCACGGGTCCAGAAGCCGTGGCGCACAGAGGGTGAGGGGTGGACGGATGGGCTCGAGGCAGACGATGACCTTCACCGAGGTCGAGGGCCTCGGCCTGACCGACTGGCGCTGGCTCCACGGCGCTCTGCATGCGCACTACGCCAGCGGTGGGTTCGCGGCCGGCCTGGCGCTGGTGGACCGGATCGGCGAGCTCGCCGAGGCCGCCGACCACCACCCCGACGTCGACCTGCGCTACCCGTACGTCCGGGTCACCCTGGTGAGCCACGACGCCGGCGGGGTCACCTCGCGCGACGTCGACCTGGCCCGGCAGGTCAGCGCCGCGGCCGCGGCGCTGGGGATCCCGGCCGACCCGTCGCGGCTCGCGCTGCTCGAGATCGGGCTGGACGCGGTGGACGAGGCGGCGATCGAGCCCTTCTGGCGCGCGGTGCTCGGGCTCGACGACGGCTCGGGCGAGGCGCTGCCCCCCGTGTGGTTCCAGCAGACCGAGCCGCACGACGTACCCCGGCAGCGGTTCCATCTCGACGTCACCGTGGCTCCGGAGGTCGCGCAGCAGCGGATCGACGCGGCGTTGGCTGCCGGTGGGACGCTGGTGTCCGCCGACCGGGCGCCGGCGTTCACGGTGCTCGCCGACGCCGAGGGCAACCGGGCCTGCGTCTGCACCGCGGCCGGCCGAGACTGACCCCGCGGCTGTCCAGAGGCCGGGACCGGCGTACCAGATAGTGGGACGCCTGGCAGACTCGTCTTGACGTCGGCGAGGCGCGCGGGGACCGTGGTTCCATGCGCACGACGCTTCTTGTACCCACCCGACGCGCGGGTTGAGCCCCAGGCTCGTCCACGCGTCACCCCTCGCCGTCCCGGCCGAGGGGTTTTTTGTTCCCTCGACCGGCTGTACGGCCACAGACAGGACATGGCGATGACCCAGCAGACGGGCGTGACGATGAGCGGCGCCCAGAGCCTGATCAGGTCGCTGGAGTCGGCAGGCACGCGACATATCTTCGGGATCCCCGGCGGCGCGATCCTCCCGGCGTACGACCCTCTGATGGACTCCTCGATCCGACACATCCTCGTGCGACACGAGCAGGGCGCCGGCCACGCGGCCCAGGGGTACGCCGCGGCCACCGGCGGCGTCGGCGTCTGCATGGCGACCTCGGGGCCCGGTGCCACCAACCTGGTGACCCCGCTGGCCGACGCGCACATGGACTCGGTGCCGATCGTGGCGATCACGGGTCAGGTCGGGGCCAGCGCGATCGGGACCGACGCCTTCCAGGAGGCCGACATCCGCGGCATCACGATGCCGGTCACCAAGCACAACTTCCTGGTGACCGATCCGGCCGAGATCCCACGCACGGTCGCCGAGGCCTTCCACATCGCCTCGACCGGCAGGCCGGGCCCGGTGCTCGTCGACGTCGCGAAGTCGGCGCTCCAGGCGACCACGACGTTCGCCTGGCCCGAGCAGCTCCACCTGCCGGGCTACCGGCCGGTCACCCGACCACACGCCAAGCAGATCAAGGAGGCCGTCCGGCTGATCCTGGAGTCCCGGCGTCCGGTGCTCTACGTCGGGGGCGGGGTGATCAGGGCCGCTGCGTCGCGGGAGCTGCTCGAGCTCGCGAACCTCACCGGCATCCCGGTCGTGACGACGTTGATGGCCCGTGGGGCGCTCCCCGACAGCCACCCGCAGCACCTCGGGATGCCCGGCATGCACGGCACCGTCGCGGCGGTGGCAGGCCTTCAGCGCAGCGACCTGATCATCTCGCTGGGCGCGCGCTTCGACGACCGTGTCACCGGCAACCTCGACTCGTTCGCCCCCGGGGCGAGGGTCATCCACGCCGACATCGACCCGGCCGAGATCAGCAAGAACCGGATGGCGGACGTCCCGATCGTGGGTGACTGCCGGGAGGTGATCGCGGACCTGACCGCCCTCCTGCGGGCCGAGTCGGCGGCGGGCCACACCGGCGACTACGAGCAGTGGGTCGACTTCATCGTGGGGATCAGGAAGCGCTACCCCGTCGGCTACGACGAGCCCTCGGACGGGAGCCTGGCGCCGCAGTACGTCCTGGAGCGGCTCAGTGCGATCGCCGGCCCGGACACCATCTACTGCGCCGGGGTCGGGCAGCACCAGATGTGGGCGGCCCACTACATCGACTTCGAGAGGCCGCGCACCTGGATCAACTCCGGCGGCCTCGGGACCATGGGGTACGCCGTGCCCGCGGCGATGGGAGCCAAGGTGGGCCGGCCCGAGGCCACGGTCTGGGCGGTCGACGGCGACGGCTGCTTCCAGATGACCAACCAGGAGCTGGCCACCTGCGCGATCAACGACATCCCGATCAAGGTCGCGATCATCAACAACGAGTCGCTCGGCATGGTGCGGCAGTGGCAGACCCTGTTCTACAACTCCCGGTACTCCAACACCGACCTGGACTCCAAGCGCATCCCGGACTTCGTCAAGCTGGCCGACGCCTACGGCTGCGAGGGTCTGGCCTGCGAGTCCCCGCTCGACGTCGACGCGACGATCGAGAAGGCGATGGCGATCGACGACCGCCCGGTCGTGGTCGACTTCCGGGTGCACCGCGATGCCATGGTGTGGCCCATGGTCGCCGCCGGCACGAGCAACGACGAGATCCAGTACGCCCGTGACCTGGCGCCGCAGTTCGAGGCGGACGAGGCCTGAGATGTCTGCCACCCACACCCTGTCCGTGCTGGTCGAGAACAAGCCCGGCGTCCTGGCCCGGATCGCGGGCCTGTTCAGCCGGCGCGGCTTCAACATCGAGTCGCTCGCGGTCGGACCCACCGAGCACGACGAGGTCTCGCGGATGACGATCGTGGTCAACGTCGAGGACTCTCCGCTCGAGCAGGTCACCAAGCAGCTCAACAAGCTGGTCGAGGTGATCAAGATCGTCGAGCTGGACGGCCCGCTGTCGGTCAACCGGGAGCTGATGCTGGTCAAGGTCAGGGCGGACGCCGCCACTCGGGGCCAGGTGCTCGACGCCGTCCAGCTGTTCCGCGCCAAGGTCGTCGACGTCGCGCCGGATGCGGTGACCATCGAGGTCACCGGCAACGCCGACAAGCTGCGTGACTTCCGCCAGGTCCTCGAGCCGTTCGGCATCCGCGAGCTGGTCCAGTCCGGGATGGTCGCCGTCGGCCGCGGCTCGCGCTCGATCAGCGAGCGCACCACCCGCCCCGTCGCCGTCCCCACTGCTGCTGGTGGCGGCTGACAAATCCCCCGCTGAAGCGGGGGATTTGTCACTTCCTGGCCGCTGCAACCCCCAATAAGTGACAGAAAGCCCCAAGAAGTCCCACCCTGTCAGTCGACCCACACTCACCGGAGGAGAGCCCACCGTGGCCCAGATGTTCTACGACGACGACGCCGACCTGTCCGTTCTCCAGGGCAAGAACGTCGCGGTGCTCGGCTACGGCAGCCAGGGCCACGCCCACGCGCTCTCGCTGCGCGACTCGGGCGTCGACGTCCGAGTCGGCCTTCCCGAGGGCTCCAAGTCGCGTCCCAAGGCAGAGGCCGAGGGACTGCGGGTGCTGACCCCGGCCGAGGCCGTCGAGGAGTCCGACGTCATCGTCATCCTGGCTCCCGACCACGTGCAGCGGAAGCTGTACGCCGAGTCCGTCGAGCCCAACATCACCCCGGGCGACACGCTGGTCTTCGGTCACGGCTTCAACATCCGGTTCGGCTACATCGTGCCGCCCGACGGCGTGGACGTGATCATGATCGCGCCGAAGGGGCCCGGTCACCTCGTGCGCCGTGAGTACGTCGACGGGCGGGGCGTGCCGGTCCTCGTCGCGGTCGAGAAGGACGCCTCCGGCAAGGCCTGGGACGTCGCCCTGTCGTACGCCAAGGGGATCGGAGGGCTGCGCGCCGGCGGCATCCGCACGACGTTCACCGAGGAGACCGAGACCGACCTCTTCGGCGAGCAGGCCGTGCTCTGCGGAGGTGCGTCGCAGCTGGTGATGTACGGCTTCGAGGTGCTCACCGAGGCGGGCTACCAGCCGGAGGTCGCCTACTTCGAGTGCCTCCACGAGCTCAAGCTGATCGTCGACCTGATGTACGAGGGCGGCATCGCCAAGCAGCGCTGGTCGGTCTCCGACACCGCGGAGTACGGCGACTACGTCTCCGGCCCGCTGGTCATCGACGAGCACGTCAAGCAGAACATGCAGGCCGTGCTGGCCAAGATCCAGGACGGCTCCTTCGCCCAGCGGTTCATCGACGACCAGGACGCGGGCGGTCCCGAGTTCAAGGCGTTGCGCGCCAAGGGCGAGCAGCACCCGATCGAGGGCACGGGCCGTGAGCTTCGCAAGCTGATGGCCTGGGTCAAGTCACACGACGACGACTACCAGGACGGACACGCCGGCCGTAGCTGAGCCGACCCACACGACCGCAGCGGCGGTGCCGCGAGGCGGCTCAGGTCTCGGCCGTGGTCAGCAGGCGCTGTACGTCGAGCAGCAGCCGGCGCGCGGACTCCGTGGTGACCACGAGCCGCACCTCGGGGCCCTCCTCGCTCAGCAGCTCCAGCCAGGTGGTCTCCGACCCCAGTCGTCGCACCAGCCGGATCACCGCGGAGACGGGCTGCGCCTGGTCGTCCGGATCCAGCGTCGGCCGGCCGGTCACCATGGCGACGAGGTGGGCCGAACTCTGGTGGTGCCGGTCCTCGGGGTGGTCACCCGCGGTGTGGTCTCGACGGCACCAGGGGGGGCAGGCGTCGTCGGAGCCCAGACCGGGATGGCTGGGGGCGTTCATCGTTCCTCCTTCCTCGGGGCTCGCCCGAGACACTAGGGATGGCGACCGACATCGCCACCGGTCGCCGGGCTGCTCGTCCACAGCAGTCGCGACGTCATCCCGAGATTCCCACACCGAGGTGGTTCCATGACGCGACCCGGCCAGCACAATCGTCAGCGTGTCGAGACAGCGGAGGAGACCGACGTGGGAGGAGTTCGGTCGGGAGGTCGGCGTCCGCCTGCAACGTGCCCGGGGGAAGCGCGGCCTGAGCCAGGAGCGCACCGCCCATCTCGCGGGGATAGCCTCCTACACCTACCAGAAGCTCGAGAAGGGCGAGTCGCGACCCGGGTCGCCGCTCAACCCGCGGCTCTCGACGCTGCTCTCGTTGTGCGAGGTGCTGGAGATCTCGGTCGTGGACCTGATTCCCGAGATCACGCCCCAGGGACCGTTGAAGCCGTAGCACGCGCCCGGGTCGGGTCATGACCTACACGCACGGGCACGCCGAGAGCGTGCTCCGCTCGCACCGAACGCGGACGGCGGCCAACAGCTGCGAGTACGTCCTGCCCTACCTGCGACCCAGCGACCGGCTGCTCGACGTGGGCGCCGGGCCGGGCACCATCACCGCCGACCTCGCCGGCCTGGTCCGTCAGGTCGTGGCCGTGGAGGCCCACGACGAGGCCGCGCGGATCCTCTCCGCGGGCCTCGCCGAACGCGGGGTGTCCGGGGTCGAGGTCCTGGTCGAGGACGTCCACGACCTGAGCCTGGCCGACGGCGAGTTCGACGTCGTCCACGCCCACCAGGTGCTCCAGCACGTCGCCGACCCCGTCCGGGCCCTGCGCGAGATGGCGAGGGTGACCCGGCCCGGCGGGGTGATCGCCGTCCGTGACAGCGACTACGCGGCGTTCGCGTGGTACCCCCGCCTGCCCGGACTCGACCACTGGCTCGACCTCTACCAGACCGCGGCCCGCGCCAACGGCGGCGAGCCCGACGCGGGGCGCCGCCTGGTGGCGTGGGCCCACGCCGCCGGTCTCCAGCACATCACCGCGACGTCCAGCACGTGGTGCTACGCGACCCCAGACAGCCGGGCCGCCTGGGGCGGCATGTGGGCCGACCGGATCACCGGCTCCGCCCTGGCGCGCCAGCTGCTCGACCAACGGATGGCGACGCCCGCGGAGCTCGAGGAGATCGCCGAGGCCTGGCGGGCCTGGGCCGCCGATCCCGACGGGTGGATCTCCATCCCCCACGGGGAGCTGGTGATCCGCACGGTCTAGTGCGCGTCTCAGCGAGCCCCGCCGCGCGGCGGCGTCCGGGGGTCTGACCGGCCGTGCGCAGGGCCGGCCGCGGACCTCCTGTGAAGGTTAGGCTTACCTAAGATAGAGTGCGGCCACCGCGGGACGCCCGTCCCGCCCGACCCGGGAGGGGCCGCATGCTGCCGACGTTCGTGATCGGTCTTCGCGAGGGTCTCGAGGCCGTGCTCGTGGTGACGATCATCGCGACGTTCCTGCGGCGCAACGGCGCCTCGCTGCGCCCGATGTGGTACGGCGTGACGGCCGCCGTTGCCCTCAGCATCGGGGTCGGCGTCACCCTGAAGCTGATCGAGCAGAACCTGCCCCAGCGTCAGCAGGAGGGCATGGAGACCGTCATCGGGCTGGTCGCGGTCGGGTTCGTGACGGGCATGGTGCTCTGGATGAGCACGCACGCGCGGTTCATGAAGCGTGAGCTCGAGGGTGCCGCCCAGCGGGCCCTGTCCAACGGCACCTCGGCCGCACTGGTGGCGATGGTCTTCCTGGCCGTGCTGCGCGAGGGCTTCGAGACCTCGGTGTTCCTGCTCGCCACGTTCCAGGCCGCCAGCAGCGAGCTGAGCGCCTTCGTGGGGGCCGTCCTGGGCATCCTGGCCGCGATCGTCCTCGGCTACGCGATGTTCTCCGGCGGGGTCCGGATCAACCTCGGCCGCTTCTTCACCGTCACCAGCGTCTTCCTGATCCTGGTGGCCGCCGGCCTGGTCCTCTCGGCGCTGCGCACCGGCCACGAGGCGAGCTGGGTGACCATCGGCCAGGGGCGCACGGTCGACCTCTCGTGGCTCGCACCCACGGGCTCGGTCCGCGCGGCCCTGGTCAGCGGCGTCCTCGGCATGCCCGCGGACCCGCGGGTCGTCGAGCTGCTCGGGTGGGCCTGCTACCTCGTGCCGATGCTGGCGCTGACCCTGTGGCCGAGCCGGCTGCGCCCCCCGGCGGCGCTGATGCCCCGGGCGCGTCTGGCCGGCGCCGGAGTGCTCGCTGCGGTCGCCGTGGTCCTCGCGCTGGTCGTTCCGCTGCCGCATGCCGAGGTGCCCGCCTCGGCACCGGTCGCAGGTGGCGGGACGGCGACGATCGACCAGCCGGGCACCCGCGCCGGCCTGGAGGTGAGCACCGGTGGCAGCCACCACACGGTCGCTCTGGTCCGCGGTAGCGCGACGTCGGGAGCGTTGTCGGGGACGACGTCGTGGTCGTCGGCGACCGCGGGTACGACGCCGACCCTGCCGGCCACGCTGACCCTCACCCAGCTCCTCCGGTTCACCGGCCAGCGGGTCCCGGTCGGCCTGGACATCGGTCGCAGTCCCGGCCCCTACCGCGCGGCCTGGAACGACCGCACGACGGTCGTCGCCACGACGTACGACGGCGGGCTGGTCTCGGCCGCGGGCAGGGGCGACCTGGTACTCACCCTCACCAGCGGCGGGCTGACCTCCGAGCGCGTCCTGACCGTCTCCGAGCCCGGGGTGGCGACCTCCTGGCACGTGCCGGCGTCGTACACCGCGCAGGTGGAGTCACGGATCTCCGCGGCGCAGACCGCCCGGGGCGACCGGACCTTGTGGAAGTACTGGCTGCCGGGCTTCCTCGTCGTCCTTGCGGGCTGGCTCGGACTCACCGGCCTCCGCGGCAGGCGAGCCCGCCGGGCCGCGCCCACACCAGCTCCCGGCGGGGGCGGCGCCCCGGACGCACCTCCGGCAGACGCCGGACGGACAGGAAGGAAGCACCATGTCAGCACGTCTGGCTAGCCGCACCTGCGCGGCGGCCGCGACCGCCGCTGCGCTGTTCGCCCTGACGGCCTGCGGCAGCGGGTCCAGCAGCGAGTCGGCGCAGGGTCAACCGAGCGGTGGCAGCTCGGGGAACGGCGTCACCGAGGTCGCCGTCAAGCTCACCGCCAGCGGAGGCACCGACACGTGTGCGCTCAGCAAGAGCTCGGTCGCCGCCGGTCCGGTGACCTTCACCGTCGACAACCAGAGCGCGACCGGCATCACCGAGGTCGAGCTGCTCCAGGACGAGCGGATCCTGGGCGAGAAGGAGAACCTCGCTCCGGGCCTCCAGCCGGTGAGCTTCACCGTCACCCTCGGCGGCGGCTCCTACCAGGTCTACTGCCCCGGCGGCTCGCCGGAGATGACCGCGCTCACCGTCACCGGGCAGGTGGCCCAGCAGGGCGGCACCACCCAGGCGCTGCTGCGCGACGGCGCCAAGGAGTACGCGACGTACGCCGACGCCCAGGTCTCCGCGATGGTGCACGCCGTCGCCGCGCTCCAGCGGGCGGTCGGCTCCGGCAACCTCGCCGTCTCGCAGCGGGCCTACGCCGAGGCTCGGCCGTACTACGAGCGGATCGAGTCGGACGTCGACGGCTTCGTGCTGCCGGGCTTCGAGCCGACCGACAACCGCGGCAACCTCGACTACCTCATCGACATGCGCGCCAGCAACCTCGACCCCGCCGTCGGCTGGCACGGCTTCCACGCCGTCGAGCGCGACCTCTTCGCGCGCCATCGGATCACGGCCTCCACCAAGAGGCTGGCCGCCGAGCTCACGCGCAACGTCGGCAAGCTCGACAAGGTGGTCAAGACCCTGAGCTACAGGCCGGAGGACCTCGCGAACGGCGCGGCGAGCCTGCTCGAGGAGGTCCAGTCCAGCAAGATCACCGGCGAGGAGGAGGACTACAGCCACATCGACCTCGTCGACTTCGCGGGCAACCTCGAGGGCGCCAAGGAGGCGTTCGCCTATCTCGAGCCCGGCCTGAGGAAGATCGACGCGGGGATGACCCGACAGATCTCCCACCGCTTCGACCAGACCGACGCACTGCTCGACACCTACCGTGACCCGAAGGCGCTGGGCGGCTACGAGCGCTGGACACCGGCGCTGCGGCACCAGGCGGCCAACAAGCTGAGCCAGTCGGTGCAGGCGCTCCAGGACTCGCTGTCCAAGCTCGCCGAGAAGGTGGTCACGGCCTGACATGACCCCGTCATCTGCCAACGACGAGAGCCGGCGCAGCCTGCTGTCCCGACGTGGCTTCGTGGCCGGCGCCGGCGCGGTGGGCGGCGTCGTGGCCGGCGCCGGAGCGGCGGCCGCGATGGCCGGTCATCGGGACACCTCCAACGACGCCGTCGACTCCGGCGACACCATCGACCTGGACCGCAGCGTCGCCTTCTACACCGGGCTGCACCAGGCGGGGATCGAGACGCCGCCCCAGCGGTACTGCGTCTACATGACCTTCGACCTCACCAGTCCTACGACGCGCGACCTCCAGGTCCTCCTCGCCCGATGGTCGGCGGCGATCGCCCAGATGATGGCCGGGAAGCCGATCGGCACGGTGCAGCCGACGTCCGGCGAGGGCGTGGGCAGCGACACCGGCGAGGCGCTCGACATCGGGCCGAGCTCGCTGACGGTGACCCTGGGGCTCGGACCCGGCATCTTCGGGCCCGACCTCGGGCTGGGCCACCGTGCCCCGCGACTGCTGCGCGACCTGCCCCGGCTCCCCAGCGACAACCTGGACCGGGCCACCACCGGAGGGGACCTCAGTCTCCAGGCGTGTGCGGACGACCCCCAGGTCGCCTACCACGCGGTCCGCGACCTGGCACGCATGGGTCGCGGGGTCGTCGACACGCGGTGGACGGTGATGGGCTTCGGGCGCGCGTCGGCCGGCCTGGGCCAGTCGACCCCGCGCAATCTGCTGGGGTTCAAGGACGGCACCCGCAACCTCCGGGAGCCCTCGGAGTTCGACCAGTACGTGTGGCTCCACGACGACGTCGACTGGATGGACGGCGGCACCTACCAGGTCGCCCGCAAGATCCGGATGAACATCGAGATCTGGGACGCCGACCGGGTCAGCGACCAGGAGCACGTCTTCGGGCGCTCGAAGGTGGTCGGGGCGCCGCTGTCGGGCACCCGCGAGTTCGACACCCCGGACTTCCACGCCAGGAGTCACGGGCAGGACGACATCTCCCCGGTCTCCCACATCGCCCTGGCGGCCCACGAGAACAACGGCGGGATCCGGATCCTGCGTCGCTCCTACAACTACACCGACGGGATCAACCCCTTCGGCCAGCTCGATGCCGGACTCCTCTTCATCGCCTACCTGAACGACCCGCGGCACTTCGTGGCGCTCCAGACGAGGCTGGGTGGCTCGGACCTGCTCAACGAGTACATCTCGCACATCGGGTCGGCCGTGTTCGCCGTCCCTCCGGCCCCCAAGGTCGGCGGCTACCTCGGCGAGGCCCTCTTCGCCTGACGCCGACCAGGCACAAAGGTGCAGCCAGATCACGCCGACCCGGCAGATAAGTACGCCGAGGTGCGCCGACCCGGCAGATAAGTACGCCGCACTGCGGCGACAAGGGCAGACCAGGACCTCGAAGGGGCGAGCTGCCGGGGGCGTCAGCGGCCTGACCGTCGGTGTGATCGGAGTCCGTCCGGGAGGTCAGGTCCGGTGCCCGCCGGCGAACCCGGTCACCCACCAGTGGCCGTCGACGTAGGTCATCCGCCAGCTGACATCCACGCGGAGCCGCTGATCGCCGGAGGTCAGGGTGAGCGCGACGGAGACGGTCCCGGAGCGGCGGTGCAGGGCCGAGCCGGTCACCCACAGGTCCTCGGCGCCGGAGAGAGGGAGCCCCAGCTGGCGCGCGTACGCCGCGAGCCCCTCGCATCGGCTGATGCTCGTGCCCTCGTCGCCGGCCAGCGCAGTCGGAAGCGCAGGACACGACGTATCGCCCCCCGTCATCCCCCCGACGAGGATCCGGTCGTCTCCGTGGCCTTGAGCCCGGCCTCGTCGGGTTCTTCGGCTCGTCGTAGAGGTGCCAGGCGAACCGGCCCGAGAGCACCAGGACGATCGTGGCCGCGAGGTGGAACGGCGTGGCCGACGTCGTCGCGCGTCGGGGAGTCCCGAGAGAGGTCACGGGCGGAGACCTCAGGCAGGCGCGGGGCGTTCCGTGCCGGAACCCGCGAGATGAGGACCGCCGCACCTGCTCGCGCCAAGAGCGGCGCCGGTGAGACGTGCGCCGGGCGGCTGCCGACGCGTCGGCTACAGTCGAGCGCGCACAGCGTCGTGCGAGAGTGCTCCGCTCGTCCCACCTTCCGGACTCCCGAGACCGAGGACACCGTCGCTGTGACCATCCCGACCCACCGGCCCGTCGTACTTATCGCCGAGGAGCTCAGCCCGGCGACCGTCGAGGCCCTGGGGCCCGACTTCGACATCCGACACTGCAACGGCGCCGACCGCGCGGAGCTGCTGGCGGCCATCGGCGACGCCGACGCCATCCTGATCCGCTCCGCGACCAAGGTCGACGCCGAGGCCCTGGCCGCAGCCCGGCGGCTGACGGTCGTGGCCCGGGCCGGTGTCGGCCTGGACAACGTCGATGTCCGGGCCGCGACCCAGTCCGGCGTCATGGTCGTCAACGCGCCGACGTCGAACATCGTCAGCGCCGCCGAGCTCGCGATCGGGCTGCTCCTGGCCGCGGCCCGCCAGATCAGCCCGGCCCACGCCTCCCTGCGTGGTGGTGAGTGGAAGCGATCGCGGTTCACCGGCATCGAGCTCTACGAGAAGACCTTGGGCATCGTCGGGCTCGGGCGGATCGGCGTGCTCGTCGCCCAGCGGCTCGCGGCGTTCGGCATGGAGGTCATCGCCTACGACCCCTACGTCCAGGCGGGCCGGGCCGCCCAGATGGGGGTCCGGCTCGTCGACCTGGACACGCTCCTGCGCGAGTCGGACTTCCTCAGCGTGCACCTGCCCAAGACCCCGGAGACGATCGGCCTGATCGGCGCCGACGAGCTCGCCAAGACCAAGTCGTCCTTGGTGCTGGTCAACGCCGCGCGGGGCGGGATCGTCGACGAGCAGGCGCTGTACGCCGCGCTCAAGGAGGGCCAGATCGCCGCCGCCGGCATCGACGTCTACGCCAAGGAGCCGTGCACCGACAGCCCACTGTTCGAGCTGGAGAACGTCGTTGCCACACCTCACCTCGGGGCCTCCACCGACGAGGCCCAGGAGAAGGCCGGCATCGCGGTGGCGAAGTCCGTGCGGCTGGCGCTGAGCGGCGAGCTGGTGCCCGACGCGGTCAACGTCCAGGGTGGCGTCATCGCCGAGGACGTGCGTCCCGGGATCCCGCTGACCGAGAAGCTGGGGCGGGTCTTCACCGCGCTGGCCGCCGAGGTCGCCCAGCAGATCGACGTCGAGGTGCGTGGCGAGATCACCGAGTACGACGTGAAGGTGCTCGAGCTGGCCGCGCTGAAGGGGATCTTCACCGACATCGTCGAGGACCCCGTCACCTACGTGAACGCTCCGCTGCTGGCCGCCGAGCGCGGTACGTCGGTCCGCCTGGTGGCCGAGGCGGAGAGCCCCGACCACCGCAACCTCGTCACGATCCGCGGAACTCTCGCCGACGGCTCGCAGGTCTCGGTCGGCGGCACCCTGGTCGGCATCGGCCAGCGCGAGCGCCTGGTCTCGATCAACGACTTCTCCGTCGACATCGAGCCCACCGACCACCTGGCCTTCGTGACCTACGCCGACCGGCCGGGCATGGTCGGGACCGTCGGCAAGATCCTCGGTGACGCACGGGTCAACATCGCCGGCATGCAGGTCTCGCGCGACAGCAAGGGCGGTCACGCCCTGGTCGCCCTGTCGGTCGACTCGGCGATTCCCGCCGAGACGCTGACCGAGATCGAGCACGCGATCGACGCGGCGTACGTCCGGGCCGTCGACCTCGGCTGAGCCGGGTACGGGCCGGCCCTGGCGCGGGCCTCAGGCGACCATCACCCGGGAGCGCCGGCCGGCGCGGGCCGCGGGGGCGGTGGTGACGGCCTCCCAGGCGTCGGCGAGCCGGTCGACCGCGAGACGGAGCTCGTCCTCGGGGCGGGTAAAGGGCACGCGGACGAACGTGTCCAGGCCTCCGTCGAGGCTGAATGCGGGCCCGGGTGAGACGGCGACGCCGCGCTGCTCCGCCTCGGCCGCGAGGTCGAGGGCGCCCGCGCGGTGGTGGCCGGGCAGCTCGCACCACAGCGAGAGACCCCCGCGAGGCAGCCGGAACCGCCAGCCCGGGAGGCGCTCGGTGACGGCGGCGGCCAGGACGTCGCGCTGGCGGCGCAGTCGCTCGCGGTGGGCTCCCCAGTGCCCGGCTCGGTCGCGCAGCAGCCGCGCGGCGACCAGCTGCTCGAGGACGGCCGAGCCCAGGTCCATGGAGATCCGCGCCGACACCAGGCGATCGGTGAGCACGGCGGGACAGCGGATCCAGCCCACCCGGAGGCCGCCCCACATCGACTTGCTGACGCTCCCGATCGTGACGGCCTCGGGTGCGAACGACGCGAACGGCCGCGGCATCGGCCGGCCGTCCAGACGCAGCGCCTGGTGCGACTCGTCGACGACCGGGACGGTCCCCGCCCGCCGCAGGAGGTCGGCGTACTCCGCCCGCTGGGGGTCGCCCATGAGGTTGCCGGTCGGGTTCTGGAAGTCCGCGATGACGTAGGCCAGGCTCGGTCGCGCGTCACGCACGATCCTGCCCACGGCGTCCAGGTCCCAGCCGTCGACGTCCATGGGCACCGCGATCCGGCGGGCCCCGGCCCGGCGCAGGGCCGCGTGTCCGTTCGGATAGCCGGGGGACTCGACCAGCGCTCGGTCGCGGGGTCTGACCAGGCCCGAGGCCACGACCATCAGCGCCGACAACGCACCCGGCACGACCAGGATCTGGTCGGGGGTCGTCGGCAGGCCGCGCTCGTCGAAGGTCTCGGCGATCGCCTGCTGGAGCGCGGGCAGGCCGGTGGGGAAGTAGCCCGTGCCGCCGAGGTAGAGGGGGAGGTCGGCGACCGCCTCGGTGTACGCCGCGGCAAGGCCCGGGCTCGCCGCCGAGGCCGCGCAGCTGAGGTCGATGAGGTCCTCGGACCCCGTGTGCGGGGTCAGGGACCGGTCGAACGCCTGCCGGCGCCCACCGGGCAGCCGGGTGAAGGTCCCCGATCCCTGCCGGGCCACGGCGAAGCCCCCGTCGACCAGCGCGGCGTACGCGCGAGTCACGGTGGTGCGGGACAGGTCCAGGGCGCGGCACAGGTCGCGCTCGCTGGGTAGTCGCAGGTCGAGGTCGACCCGTCCGCCGGCGATCAGCAGGCGCAACCGCTGGGCCAGGCCGGCGTACGCCGGAGACCGGTCGAACTCACCCACCAGTGCCGCGAGTCGGGTGGCTGCAATGGATCCGGTCATGCAGGCCACTTTTGCACGATTGGCTCTTGAGGGAAAGGCCAATCTGGTCCCAGCATGGACGGGTGACCACTGTGGCGCCGTCCCGCGTCGTGCTCAGCGACCTGGGCCCGATCGCGCAGCTGCGTACGGGCCGGCTCGCGCGGCGCCTGCTCCAGCTGTACGCCGGGCTGCTGCTCTACGGCTTCTCGATCTCCCTGATGGTCCGTGCCCATCTGGGCCTTGCTCCCTGGGACGTGCTCCACTCCGGGTTGACCAGGCACTTCCCGATCGATATCGGGCAGGCCCTGGTGATCGTCAGCTTCGTGGTGATGCTGGCCTGGATCCCGCTGCGCGAGATTCCCGGGATCGGCACGATCTCCAACGCGTTGGTGATCGGCCTGTCGACGGACGCGTTCTTGTCGGTCCTGCCGACGCCGCACCTCCTCGCCGTCCGGGCGACGCTGCTGGTGTCGGGGATCGGTCTCCAGGGCGTGGCGACGGCCGCCTACATCGGAGCGCAGCTCGGCCGGGGACCGCGCGACGGGCTCATGACCGGACTCGCCCGGCGGACCGGCCGCTCGCTTCGCCTGGTCCGCACGGGCATGGAGCTGACGGTCGTCGTGGGCGGCCTGCTGCTCGGCGGCGTGGCGGGTCTGGGCACGCTCGCCTACGCCGTCGCGATCGGGCCGCTGAGCCAGCTCCTACTCCCCACATTGGTGATCGCACCTGGATCTGTGCGCGACGTGGACACAGGTGTGACGTGAGCCACTCTTAGGTCTAGTCTCGTCGCGGCTCTGGCAGATGCCAGAACGGGGGAGTCGTCTCGAGAAGGGCTACTGCGTATGTCAGTGGACACCAGTTCCGCTTCCGCGGAACCTCAGGGAAAGTCCGGGGTCGAGCTTGCTCGCGAGATCGGTCTGATCGGCCTCCTGTGGGCCTCGATGGGCTCGATCATCGGGTCCGGATGGCTGTTCGGGGCTCAGAAGGGCCTGTTCAACGCCGGTCCGGCGGTTCTGATCTCCTGGATCATCGGCGGCATCTGCATCCTGATCCTGGCGCTGGTCCACGCCGAGCTGGGAGCGATGTTCCCGCTCTCCGGGGGGTCCGCTCGGTTCCCTCACTACGCGTTCGGCGGCATCGCAGGGGCCGGCTTCGGCTGGTTCTCCTGGCTCCAGGCGGTCACCGTCGCTCCGATCGAGGTGTCGGCAGCGATCCTGTACGCCACCCACTACCACTTCGCGAAGAGCTGGCTGAAGCCCGACGAGACCCTCACCCACACGGGTCTGCTAGTCGCCGTCATCTTGATGGCGCTCCTGGCTGCGGTGAACTACCTCGGCGTCAAGGCGCTGGCCGCGACCAACACCGTCCTGACGTGGTGGAAGGTCGGCGTGCCGATGGCCACGATCTTGATCGTGGCGCTGTTCGCCGGCGGCATGCACGGCTCGAACTTCCACGCCGCCGACGGGTTCAACCCCTACGGCGTCAAGGGGATCCTGCTGGCCATCCCGCTCAGCGGCATCGTGTTCGCCTACCTCGGCTTCGAGCAGGCCGACCAGCTCGCCGGTGAGTCGAAGAACCCCAAGCGGGACATCCCGATCGCGGTGATCGGCTCGATCGTCCTCGGTCTGATCATCTACATCCTGCTCCAGCTGGTGTTCCTGCTGGCCCTGCCCTCGAGCTCGATCGGAGCGAAGTGGTGTGACGGCAACCCCAACAACGTGCCCGGATGTCTGCCGGCCGAGCTCGCCAACGGCGCCGCCAACCCGGCCGTACACGGCATCTACTCGACGTTCTCCGGTCCCTGGGCGCAGGTGGCGGCCCTGGTCAGCCTCGGCTGGCTGGCCACGATCCTCTACATCGACGCCGTCATCTCGCCGCTCGGCACGGGTCTGATCTACACCGCGGCCGGTGCGCGCGTGTCCTACGGCCTGGCCCGCAACGACTACTTCCACTCGGTGTTCGGCAAGCTGACCGGCTCCAAGGTTCCCTGGGTGGGCGTGCTGGTCTCGTTCATCGCGGGATGTGTGTGCTTCCTACCGTTCCCGAGCTGGCAGTCGTTAGTCGGTCTGATCACCAGCGCCTCGGTGTTGATGTACGCCGGCGCGCCACTCGCCTTCGGGGCGTTCCGCAGTCGCCTGCCGGACCAGGAACGGCCCTACCGGCTTCCGCTCGGCGGCTTCTTCTCGCCGGCCGCCTTCGTGGTGTCCACGTGGATCATCATGTGGTCCGGCTGGGAGACGAACTGGAAGCTCGGCATCCTCGTGCTGATCGGCTGCCTGTTGATCTTCAACCGCGAGATGCGGCCCGACGTCCTCAACCTCCAGGCGGCCGCCTGGCTGCCGGTCTACCTGATCGGCGTCGGTGCGATCACGTTCTTCTCCACGTTCAGCGGCCGGACCGGTCAGAGCCACGTGCTCGGAGGCACCACCGGACTCGCGCCGGTGATCTGGGCCCAGGTCGTCAGCGCCGTCTTCTCGCTGATCATCTACTACTGGGCGATCCGGGTGGCGCTGCCGACCAGCACCATCCAGCACATGATCGACGAGGTCGTCGTCCCGGAGGAGGCGGAGCTGGCCGGCCCCGCCCACTGACGGCCCGGACCAGCACCATCAGCGGGGCCCCGGACCATCAGGTCCCGGGCCTCGCCGATGACCGGTGGGACCCTCAGCGCCTGGTGGCGATCACGGCCGAGGTGTCGGGAGCGACGAGCACCTCGACGGCGGCGAACCGGTCGTCGCTGAGCCACTGCTCGCGCAACGTGTCGACCCGGCCCTCGAAGAGCGGCGGCCACGACTCGCACGGTGTGAAGTCGTCGAGGACGACGATGCCGCCGTCCTCCATCAGCTCGGCCACGCGCCCCGGACTCGAGGCTGACGGCTTGCCGGAGTCCAGGAACAACAGGGAGAACGGCCCGCGATCCAGCAGCGTCGCCCAGTCGGCGGCGAGGACCTCGACCTGGTCGTCGGACTCGAAGATCTCGGCAGCGGCCTCCGCCAGCCTCGGATCGAGCTCGGCGGTCAGGATCCGGGTGTCGGCGCCGCGCACGCCCGAGCGCAGCCAGGCCGTGCCGACCCCGCACCCGGTGCCGAACTCCGCCATCGTGCCGGCTCGGGTCGCCGCCAGCGCCGCCAGCAGGCGTCCGGTCTCGTTGCGACAGAACGAGACGTAGCCGGCACGCCGGGACACGGCAAACGCCCGCGTCACGATCTCGGGGAGCTCGGGGGGTGCGCTCATCGACCGATCCTCACGCCCGGAAGTCTCTCATCACGGAATGTTGTCTCGCATCGTGAACACCTGCGCCTATCCGCGTGCGCGCGGAGGACCCCCGCCGTACCGTGATCACATCATGCGGAGCGCGTTCGTACTTATCGTTCGCCGCGGCGGGTCCTGACAGACAGGACCGACTCGCCGCGGTGTTCGGCGTTGCGCCACCGGTCCTGTCGCCCGACGAGCTGCTCCGCGGCGGATCCGCACAGGACTCACCTCTCGCGCGATCCGCGACCCGAGCGCCTGACTCACGTTCGTGCGACCCACGACCGGATGCGCCGGCTCCGCCTCGCGGCGGCTCGTCGTCCCTGCCACATCACCACGCATCGACGTCCCGACGAGGAGCAGCACCGTGTATGACATGTACCCCGACTCCTGGGGTCCGGCGAACCACCAGTCCGACAACCCGCACAGTCACGACGCCCTCCAGGCCTCCCTGGACCTGCGGGACAACGGCGGGCAACGCCCGGACGACAACTGACGTGCCCTAGCCTGCCGCTCATGACCGCCCAACCGACCTCCGAGGCAGCCGCGTCGACCTCCGAGCCGCGTCGTGCCGCGACCGCGCATCTCCGGGTGGCCGTCGTCGGTGGTGACGGCATCGGCCCCGAGGTCACCGCCGAGGCACTCAAGGTCCTCGACGTCGCGGCGCCGGCGACCGTGGAGACGACGCACTACGACCTGGGTGCCGGCCGCTACCTCGCCACCGGCGAGGTGCTCCCCGACTCGGTCCTGGAGGAGATCCGGGGCCACGACGCGATCCTGCTGGGTGCGGTCGGCGGCAAGCCCGGTGACTCGCGGCTCCCGGCGGGGATCCTCGAGCGCGGGCTGCTGCTGCGGCTGCGGTTCGAGCTCGACCACTACGTCAACCTGCGCCCCTCCCGGATCTACCCCGGGGTCCCCTCACCCCTCGCCGACCCCGGCGAGGTCGACTTCGTGGTCGTGCGCGAGGGCACCGAGGGGCCCTACACCGGCAACGGCGGCCGTCTGCGCGCGGACACGCCGGCCGAGGTCGCGACCGAGGTCAGCCTCAACACGGCGTACGGCGTCGAGCGGGTGGTTCGCGACGCCTTCGCCCGCGCTGCGGCCCGTCCGCGGCACACGCTGACGCTCGTGCACAAGACCAATGTGCTCGTCCACGCAGGTGCCCTGTGGTCGCGCATCGTCGCGGCGGTGGCCCGGGAGTTTCCGGAGGTGAGCGTCGACTACCTGCACGTCGACGCCGCCACGATCTTCCTGACCACCGATCCCGCGAGGTTCGACGTCGTCGTCACCGACAACCTCTTCGGCGACATCATCACCGACCTGGCCGCCGCGGTGACCGGGGGCATCGGCCTGGCGGCCTCGGGCAACATCAACCCGGAGCGGACCGCACCGTCGATGTTCGAGCCGGTGCACGGGTCTGCCCCCGACATCGCCGGACAAGGTGTGGCCGACCCCACGGCCGCGATCCTCTCCGCCGGCCTCCTGCTCGACCATCTCGGCCACGCCGAGGCGGCGCGGGCCGTCGAGGGGGCCGTCATCTCCGACCTCGCCGGGCGAGTACCCGGGGCCAGGCGAAGCACCGGCGCGATCGGCGACGCCATCGCCTCCCGCCTGGCCTGACGCGCGCGCTCTGCCAAATCCCCCGCTTCAGCGGGGGAGTTGGCACTTCCTGGCCGCTGCAACCCCCGGGAAGTGTCGAGAACCCCGCGTAAGCGGGGGATCGAGTGACTCCTGTGACAGAGAGAAGGTGGGCTACCGTGCGTGACATGGAGACCAGCATTACGCCGACGGCCGAGCCGGTCGCCGACGACAGGCTTGCCGAGATCCTGGCGAACCCAGGGTTCGGCAGCTACTTCACCGACCACATGTTCAGCCTGAAGTGGGACCCGGCCCAAGGGTGGCACGAGCCGGCGATCGCGCCGTACGGTCCGCTCAGCCTCGACCCGGCCACGGCCGTGTTCCACTACGCCCAGGAGATCTTCGAGGGCCTGAAGGCCTACCGGCATCCCGACGGGGGAGTCTGGGCCTTCCGACCCGAGGCGAACGCCGAGCGGATGGCGCGGTCGAGTCGCCGGCTGGCCCTGCCCGAGCTGCCGACGTCGGACTTTGTGGAGGCGGTCGAGGAGCTCGTCCGGATCGACCAGCGGTGGGTCCCCGACCCCGACGGCGAGAAGAGTCTCTACCTCCGCCCTTTCATGATCGCGACCGATCGCTTCCTCGGCGTCCGTCCGGCCGAGCACGTCACGTTCCTGGTGATCGCGAGCCCCGCCGGGGCCTACTTCAAGCGCGGCCCGCTGCCGGTCACGCTCTGGCTCACCACCGAGTACACGCGCGCCGGCCGCGGCGGCATGGGGGCTGCCAAGACCGGCGGCAACTACGCCTCGTCGCTGGTGGCTCAGCAGGAGGCGACGGCCCAGGGCTGCGACCAGGTCGTGTTCCTCGACGCCCAGGAGCTGCGGTACGTCGAGGAGCTCGGCGGGATGAACATGTACTTCGTCCATGCCGACGGCCGGATCGTGACCCCCGCGCTCGGCACGATCCTGGAGGGCATCACGCGCTCGAGCATCATCGAGCTGGCCCAGAAGATGGGCCACCCTGTCGAGGAGCGCAAGATCTCGGTCGACGAGTGGCGCGACGGCCTCGCCAGCGGTGAGATCACCGAGGTCTTCGCCTGCGGGACGGCGGCAGTCGTGACGCCGGTCGGCTCCCTGAGATGGGACGGCGGCCAGACGCCCGAGGTCACCGAGGCCGGCGAGGTCACGATGAGCCTCCGTCAGGCGCTGGTCGACATCCAGTTCGGCCGCGCCGAAGACGCGTTCGGCTGGATGCGCCGCATCTGCTGAGCCTGACGTGTGATACTGGCCACTCACCTCTTGACCGGCCGCCGGTCGAGAAGCGCGGACCCCCGTCCGCTATCCGACTCCGCCCTGTGTCGGAAATGACTTCCATGTGAGGTTTCTGTGAGAATCGTTGCGGATTCCTCACCCAAGTCTCACCCAAGTCTCAGCCAGGACGAGGCACAATGTCTGAGCACCGACCGAACCGAAGGGTGACTTCGGGCGTCCCAGTGTGCGGGGACTCGCTCCGCTCGTGGAAGTAGGGGTATCGCATGGCACCGGTCTCACGTCGTACGGCGCTCGGGGCGCTGGGCGGCACCGGACTCTCGGCGCTGGCGGGCGTCGCCGCAGCCCGGTCAGGCCTCGCGCACGCCTTCGACGGCCATGCTCCCTTCGAGCTGTCCGCGACCAGCGGGGAGGCGAAGGACCCCGTCTTCACCTGGGTCTCGATGCCCGACTTCTTCAACGGCGACGTCGGCGACCTCAGCGTGCTCCCCTCCTGGGACGGCGGTCCCAACTCCGTCAACGACTCCTGGACCCAAGCCATCGACAAGTGCCTCGGCGGTGTCGTGGACCGCAAGCCGGACGCGGTCTTCCTGACCGGCGACATGGTCGAGGGCCGGTGGAACGTCGACACCGGTGAGCGCCAGCTGTTCGGCGCCGTCAGCTCGGGGATCGATCCCGAGAGCATCGCGATGGGCCAGGCCGCGGTCACCGTGGCGGGCGGGGTCTACTACTCCTACGGCAGCAACCTGTTCACCAGCCGTGGCCTGCGGATGTTCCCCGCGGTCGGTGACCACGAGATCCTCGACGACCGGCCCGGCCCGCTCAACAACCGCTGGAGCCCGACGGGCTTCAACAAGAACGGCACGCCGGACAACCGGTACTACCTCGTCGACCACTGCAAGGACGTCTGGGCCAACCACTTCACCCGGCACGGCGGAGCGCCGCGGTACGCGCGCCGTCCGATCGGCACGAAGGCGGAGTTCTCGGCGTACTCCGTGTCGTTCGCCGACGCCCTGACCCTCATCACGGTCGACTGCTTCGACCGCAACCAGCACGGTGTCCGTCTCGGCGTCTTCGACGGCCAGCTGCGGTGGCTGCGCTCGGAGATCCGGCACGCGAAGGCGCGCGGCCATGCGGTGATCGTGCAGGGCCACATCCCGATCATCTGGCCGAGCAGGTGGCTGGCCTCTGGCCGGCTGCGTGTTCCGAACGGACGCGACTCCGAGTTCTACAAGGTGCTCGACCGCGAGGGCGTCGACCTCTACCTCTGCGGCGAGGTCCACGACTCCACGATGCACCAGCACTCCCGGACCGGCCCGGTGCAGATCAGCCACGGGTGCATCTTCCGCTACGGCTTCAGCTACCTCGTGGGTCGGCTCTTCCCCGACAAGCGGTTCGTCATCGACCTCTACGAGGTCCCGGTCCTCAGGGCCAGCCGCGAGCACGACCTGTGGTGCAGCGACCTCCCGAGGAGCCAGCGCACCTACCTCGACTACGGCTCCCCGGTGCACCGGGGTCGGCTCGTCCAGAAGCACCGCGAGGTGCTCAAGCACACCGAGAAGCTCGGTCACTACCGCCCTGGCGACGACCCCTACGGGCTGCGCGGCAACCTCAAGACCGTCGTGTACTGACCCCTTCATCTGTCCGGTCGTCGGCCTGACGCCGGGCTAGG
>NZ_DATAVI010000005.1:0-9975 GCF_036267815.1 Nocardioides sp.
GGCGACCTCGACGGACCCGAGGAGCTGCTGTTGCACGCCGAGCAGGTAGATGGCTCCGGCCAGCGTCTCGGCGTCGTCGGCGAGGTCGCTCATCCGCAGCGCGACATCGACGTACGACGCGGCCTCGCGCCACCGGCCGCCGAACTGGAGGTACTCACCGGCCACCCGCGCGAGACGCCCCACGAGCGGCTCGCATCCCGCGATGCCCTCCACCGACTCCAGTCGCCGTGTCGCCAGCTCGATGGCCTCGTCGAGGTGGCCCAGCTCACCGAGGGACTTGGCCAGCAGGCACCCCGCCTCGGCCGCCGCCACGACGTCCCCCATCTCGTCGCACAGCGCCAGAGCCTCCCGCGCGTAGTCTCGCGCGGTCTCCAGCTGGAAGATCCGGACGGCAGCGTCCGCCGACCGCCTCAGCACCACCGACCGGGTCGCGGCGTCGCCGATGATGTCGAGTGCCTCACCGAACGCGCGGAGACCGTCGGCGAAGGCACCGAGGGCACAGGCCCGGTTCCCCGCCGTGACCAACAGCACCGAGGCGCGTCGGCGGAGCTCCGCAACGGCTGTGTCCCCCGGTGCCGACACCTCGGCAGCGTCCAGGAGGTGTCGTGCGATCACCTGCGCCAGGTCGTCGACGCGCTCGCGGTCGGTGAGCAGGTGCTCGGCTACCTGGAGGTGCCGTGCCTTGCGGTCGCTGCGAGCCAGGGTCGAGTACGCGACCTGGCGGACCACCGAGTGGACGAAGCGATACTGACCGCGCCCCGCCGAGAACGGGTCGTGGTCGGTCACCAGCAGCTCGCGGCGCTGGAGCGTCTCCATCACCGCGTCGATGTCGGCGACATCGTGAGCCAGGATCCCGATGCCCTCGCGGGTGAAGGACTCCCCCAGCACGCTCGCGTCGCTCATGACCCGTCGCTCCAGGGGGGCCAGTGCGTCGAGCCGGGCAGCGACGAGCGCGTGCAGCGAGGCCGGGGCGCCCATCTGCTCCAGGTCCACGACCCGGCCGGGCATCACGACGTAGCGACCCTCCAGCGGCCCGACGTCACCACGGTCGATCAATGCCCGGACGGTCTCGACCGCGAAGAGCGGGATGCCCTCGGCCCGCTCGACCAGGCTGTGCGCGGCCGTGTCGTCCAGTCCCCCGACCAGGTCTGCGACCAGCTCGCGCAGGGCCGGATCGGGGAGCCGGCCGATCCGCAGGACGGTCGCCCGGCGGCCACCCAGCGTCGGGCGCTGCTCGAGAAGCTCGGGCCTGGCCAGGAGCAGCACGAACAGAGGGAAGCGCGCATTGGTCGCGACGTGGTCGACGAAGTCGAGCAGGCCCTGGTCGGCATGGTGGGCGTCGTCGATGAGCAGGACCACAGGATCCCCGGCGCCCACGCGCTCCAGGAACGTCGACCAGGCCGCGAAGAGGTCTCCCCACGCGAACTCCCTGGTGTCCTCCACGAGCAACGAGGCCACCCGCGGCCGCAGCCAGTCGCGCTCCCTCTCGTCGGGCACGAGCTCGGCCAGGGCGCGGTCGAGCGCCGGGAGACAGACGTCTGCCGCATCGTCCTCGACCAGGCCCAGACGTGCGCGGATCGCCTCGGACAGTGCCCAGAACGCCGCGCCGTCGCCGTAGGAGAGGCAGCGGCCGTAGTGCCAGGCGACGGCCGTCTCCAGCCCGTCGACGTACTTCTCGAGCTCCCACCCCAGCCGCGACTTCCCCATGCCCGCCTGGCCGTCGAGGACGACGACGGTCGGCCGGCCGGACTCCTCGGTGCCGTGGAAGAGCTCCTTGAGCAGCCGGAGCTGCCGCTCCCGGCCGACCAGGGCCGCCTCCAGCCCGTCGATGCGCTGGCTGCCGCCACGGGCGGCGACGACGGCGCCGGCCCGGAAGAGCTGCACCGGGTCCGACCTGCCCTTGAGGACGTGCCTCCCCGCGTCGAAGTAGGTGACGGCCGCCGCAGTCAGCGTGCGGGTCGTGGCATCCACCCACACCTGCGACGGTCCCGCCGCCGACTGCACCCGCGCTGCGGTGTTCACGGGATCCCCTGCGACCATGCCCTGGTCGGTGGCCACGAGGTTGGCCGCCACCTCGCCGGTGACGATCCCGACGCGGAGGGAGAGGTGCGGCAGCTCCAGCCGCTCACCCAGGGCTGTGACGCCGGCGACCAGCTCCAGCCCCGCCCGGACCGCGCGCTCGGCGTCGTCCTCGTGGCTGGTCGGCACTCCCCACACCGCCATCACGGCATCCCCGATGAACTTCTCCACCGTGCCGCCGTAGCGACGGACGATCGTCGCGCAGACGTCGAAGTACTCGGCGAGCATGCTGCGCACATCCTCTGAGTCGCGCAGCTCCGCCAGCGTCGTGTAGGCGACCAGATCGGCGAAGAGCACCGAGGTCACCCGCCGCTCCGCCGCCGGTGAGGCGGCCGTTGTCCCGGACGCCACGCTCGTGCTGTCGACACCGGGACCCGACTGCGGCAGCGCGGCACCGCACCGGTTGCAGAACGCCGCCCGGACGGGAAGCATCTGGCCGCACTCGGCACACGACTGCGCGGCCTGCGCCGTGCCGCAGACATGGCAGAACGCCGAACCGTCTGCTAGCTCCCGAGCGCAGGCGATGCACTCCACCGCGCCGACTCCTCCCCGTCGGCGACACCGTACGTGACCGTGCGGCAAGGGTCGAGAAGGCGGCTGGGCCCGCGAGAGCCACGGGGGTGACCCGCGCGGCGCGGCGCGTCGAGGCTGCTCGACCCGGCCCGGGGTCAGGACACCGGGCGCCTGGTGCGGCTCGTCCGAGCGGCGTCGAGGCGGGCCAGCCAGCGCTGCGCACCGAGGCGCTCGTAGGTCGCCCGGGCCACGTTGAGGAGCGGACCGGCCTCGGAGTCGCGTCCGTTGGACAGGTGCCACAGACCCAGGTCCTCGTGTGCGTGGGCCTCCCAGACGAGGCTGCCGGCCTCGGCGAGCTCGGCGATGCCCGCCTCGAGCGCCGTCACGACCGTCTCGTCGTCCGGCGACTCGGCGTAGGTCTCCGCGAGGCCGTGGGCGACACGGCGCTGACCTCGCAGGGCAAGGGGCAGGGCCAGGTCCGGGTAGGGCACGAGCCGCTCGATGAGCGCTCGCAGCGCCACCGGGTCGTCGGCCGCGATGGCCGCCCGAGCCGCGATCGACCAGAAGGCATGCAGGTCGTCGGTCAGCCCGTTCAGCTGGATCTCCGCGGCGACCAGTTCGGCACCCAGCGAGACCGCATCCCCGTCGCGTCCTGCCGCGAGCGCGATGCCGACCTGTCGGTACTTCTCGTAGATGGCCAGGCCGGGTACGACGGCGTCCTGCTCGCCCGGAAAGCGACCGACCAGCCGCTCCTCGCGGGTGCCGGCCCAGACCACGAGGAGATCGGTGCCCGCTGCCTTCTTGGCCATGAGCGAGGATCCGGGGGTCTCCGGCACCACGTCGAGGAGGAGCTCGTCCAGCTCCTCCCAGCGACCCGACAGCCAGTACCAGAAGACCAGGTTCGACTCGATGCCCAGGTGCCGGGGCAGCCCATGGTCGGCCTGGTTGACGACACCTTGCTGCATCAGGTCGATGGCCCGGTCGAGATCCTGCGAGGCCAGCAGGCAGGCCTCGTTTCCCAGGGCCATGGTCAGCGGGTTCCACAGCTCGCTCTTGCGCGACACCTCGGCCATCCCGGCGTACAGCAGGTGCGCGACATGGACCGACCCGAGCACCAGCTGCTCGGCGGCGAGCAGGTTGAGGGCCGCTGCCAGCGTCTCGGCATCGCCGGCCAGGTCGCCCATCCGGAGCGCGTCGTCGACGTAGGGCGCGGCCTCTCGGAACAGCCCTTGGAACTGGAGGTACTCGCCCACGACGCGCGAGAGGCGGCCCACCAGGAGCTCCGCGCCCACGAGCTCGGCGATCGAGGCGAGGTGCTGCTTGGCCACCGCAACGGCCTCGTCGTGTCGGCCGAGCTCACCCAGCGACTTGGCCAGCGAGTACGCCGCGTCGGCCGCGCCCCGCACGTCTGTGGCCTCGTCGTACAACGCGATCGCCTGCTGGGCGTCCGCGATGGCCGAGTGGTTCTCGTAGACGCGCACGGCGGCATTCGCGGCTCGGCTGAGCACCGCGGCCTTGGCCTGGTCGTCGTCGATGATCTCGACGGCCGAGCGGAAGACCCGCAACCCGTCGGCGAAGGAACCCAGGGAGCAGGCGCGGACTCCGGCGGTGACGAGGAGATGGGAGGCACGATCTCGCAGGGCTACGACGGCGGGGTCGTCCGGCGCGGAGACCTCGGCCGCGTCGAGCAGGTGCCGGGCCACGACCGGAGCCAGCTCGTCGAGGCGCTCGCTGTCGGACACGAGGTGGTCGGCGACGAGGAGGTGCCGGGCCTTGCGATCGCTGCGGGCCAAGGTGGAGTACGCGACCTGGCGGACCACCGAGTGGACGAACCGGAACTGCCCGCGCTCGGCGGAGAAGGGATCCTGGTCGGTGGTCAGAAGCTCGCGACGCTGGAGGGTCGCCAGCACGGAGTCGAGGTCAGGGACGCCGCGGGCCAGGATCCCGATGGCCTCGCGGGTGAACGACTCGCCCAGGACACTCGCGTCGCTCATCACTCGTCGCTCGTGCACGCTGAGAGCGTCGAGCCGGGCCGCCACCAGGGCGTGCAACGAGGCCGGCGCTCCGAGCTGGTCGAGGTCGACCACCTGGCCCGGCGTCACGGCGTACCGGCCGTCCTGCGGACTGATGACACCGCGGTCGATCAGCGCCCGGACGGTCTCGACCGCGAAGAGCGGGATGCCCCCGGAGCGGCGTACCAGGCTGTCGACCGAGGCATCGTCGAGCCCGGCGACGAGGCTGCCGACGAGTTCCGCCAAAGCCTGGTCGGGGAGCGGCTCCAGGCGCAGGACCGAGGCTCGGCGGCCGCCAAGCGTCGGGTGCCGCTCCAGCAGCTCGGGCCGGGCCAGCAGCAGGACGAACAAGCTGAACCGGGCGTTGGCCGCCACGTGCTCGACGAAGTCGAGCGTGCCCTGGTCGGCGTGGTGGGCGTCGTCGACGAGCAGGACGACGGGGTCGCCGGCGCCCACGCGCTCCAGGAACGCCGACCAGGCCGCGAAGAGGTCCTCACGGGCGAACTCGCGTGACTCCGCCCCCAGCAGCGAGGCCACCCGAGGTCGCAGCCAGGCCCGCTCGGCCGGGTCGGGCACGAGCTCGCCGAGCATGCTGTCCAAGGCGGCCAGAACCACGGCGGTGGGGTCGTCCTCGGCCAGGCCGAGGCGCGCGCGCACCGCCTCGGACAGCGCCCAGAACGCGACCGCGTCGCCATAGGAGAGGCAGCGGCCGCGGTGCCAGGCGACCGGGGCCTCGAGCCCGTCGACGTACTTCTCCAGCTCCCAGCCGAGGCGTGACTTGCCGAACCCGGCCTCGCCGTCGAGCACGACGACCGAGGGGCCGCCGGACTCCTCGGCCGCGTGGAAGAACTCCTTGAGCAGCCGCAGCTGTCGCTCCCGGCCGACCAGCGCAGCCTCCAGGCCGTCCACGCGTTGGCTCCCGCCCCGGGCGGCGACCACCGCCCCGGCGCGAAACAGCTGCATCTGCTCCGCCTTGCCCTTCAACGCGTGCTTGCCGGCGTCGAAGTACGTCACCGCCGCGGCGGTCAGGGTGCGGGTCGTGGCGTCGACCCACACCTCGCCCGGAGCCGCCGCCGACTGCACCCGCGCCGCCGTGTTGACAGCGTCACCAGCCACCATCCCCTGGTCGGTCGCCGACAGTGTGGCCGTCACCTCACCGGTCACGATCCCCACCCGCAACGCGAGCTGCGGCAGATCGAGCCGCTCACCCAGCGCGGCGACGCCGTTGACGAGCTCCATCCCGGCCCGCACGGCCCGCTCGGCGTCGTCCTCATGGGTGGTCGGCACCCCCCACACCGCCATCACCGCATCGCCGACGAACTTCTCCACCGTGCCGCCGTAGCGGCGAACGATCGTCGCGCAGACGTCGAAGTACTCGGTGAGCATGCTGCGCACGTCTTCTGAGTCGTGCAGCTGCGCCAGCGTCGTGAAGGCGACCAGATCGGCGAAGAGCACCGACGTCACGCGCCGCTCGGCCGCCGTACCACCCGCGTGGTCACTGGTCGGCGAGAGCGAGTCGACCGTTACTCGGGAGCCGCAGAAGTTGCAGTACGCGGAACCGCCGGCCAGCACCGCGCCGCAGGTCTGACACGCGATGGACGGGACCTGGGGCGTGCCACAGGCAGGGCAGAAGGCCGACCCGTCTGCCAGCTCCCGAGCGCAGGCGATGCACTCCACCGCGCCGACTCCTCCCGTCGCCGACACGGTACGTGACCATGCGGCGGGGGGTCGAGACGGCTACGGGTCGACCGATCCCCTTCGGGTCTTGCTCGTCAGCGGCGACTCACAGCGACGAGCTGGAACCCGGCATCGCGGTGATCTGGGAGGCCGGCGGTGCCGCGATGTGCACGGGCGCGCCGTAGTCGGTGTAGTGCGCGGTCAGCTTCAGCAGCTTCGGGATCGAGACGACGAACTTGGTCAAGCGGCCCTTGCCGTCCAGCCACACGTCGTACGCCATCGTCTTGGGCAGGTCGGCGGTCTCGGACGCGGGCAGCCCCTTGAGCTGCGGGGCGTTCGCAGTGACCAGGACGGCGTGGTAGTGCTTGCCGGAGGAGTCGGTGCCGACGAGGCGCACGCCGCGGAAGGTGCTTGGCTTCAGGTCGGACATCATCTTGCTGGGGTCGAGCTGGTCGAGCGAGGACGTGAGCGAGCCCAGCGGGCTGCTCGGGTCGTTGAGGTCGAACTTCACGAACTTCCCCTGCGTCATCTGACCCAGGCGCATGTACATGGTGTCGTCGACCAGCCGCATCTCCACACCGCTCATCCCGGCCGAGCCGAGGTTCATCGTCATGTCCATGGCCGGCTTGCTGCCCGTGAGGTCGAGCGCGCCCTTCATGGTGTAGCGCTGCCCCGACGCGGTGCCGGCCATCGACACCTTGGCTGTGGTGATCTTGGCGGCGGCGCCCTGGACGAGGTGCAGGAAGCCGGCGCTCTCGATGTGCGAGCCGGTGCTGGTCGCCGCGGAGTGGTTGCCTCCGGACGACGCCGGTGTCGCCGTTCCCGGGCTCTCGCCTCCGCCGCACGCGGTCAGCGAGGCCAGCGCGAGCGGGACGACAGCGACCAGAGCCGCCTTCTTGAGGGTGAGAGTCCGCATCGTTCCTCCGACGTACCCGGGACAGGGACTCCCAACCGTAGCCGCGGCCCGGTGACGCCCGTGGGGCAATCAGGCGAATGATTGCCTGGCGCCAGACTTCCTGGCCTCTCCTTGCACTTCTTGGGGGCTGCAACCCCCAAGAAGTGCCAAATACCCCGCTTCAGCGGGGGATTTGGCAGCCGCCCCCCAGCAGGTCAGCGAGCCGACGCGGGTCGCAGAGGCACCGTCGCGGAGCCGCAGATCATGTCGTGCAGCCCACGCCCGTCAGGGCGGAAGATCAGCGGCGGGATGACCAGGAGGATCAGGACCTGGCGCAGCGCTGCGGTGAGGAGGTTGAGAGGGCGTCCGCTGCCGTCGATGCGGACGACCCGCAGCCGCGTCGCCAGCTGGCCGAAGGACCCGCCCGCGAGGGCCATGAACACAGCGGACTCGGCGGCGAACAACAGGTTGAGGTAGAGCGAGGCGAGCGGCCCGCTGCCGAACCACCGACCGCCGTAGATCAGCAGCATCACGCCCCAGCAGGCGGCGTAGTCGACGAGCAGCGCCCCGATCCGGTGTGCCCACGAGGCCGTCTCGAAGGGAAGCTCCGTCGCCGGCACGGCGTCAGCGTACTGTCCGCCCCGGGCGGCGCATGTCGCCGGGCGTCTCGCCTGGTCGCTTGCCTGGTCGCTTGCCTGGTCGCTTGCCGAGCACCGGACTGGGCGCCTGTGTTACACCCGTGAAACACCGGGGACACCGCCGAGAAACTGGCCCCTCGTACGGTGAGGGCACCGCCGCAGCCGCGGCGGGCACTGCACAGACCTGCACCACCACACCGGGGCCGCGGCCGGCGGCCGAGGAGGATTGATGTTCGCCACCAGCGACGACCTGCTGAAGTACGTCAAGGACGAAGGCGTCGAGATGATCGACGTGAGGTTCTGCGACCTGCCCGGCATCATGCAGCACTTCACGGTGCCGGTGTCGTCGTTCGACCAGTCGGTCTTCGACGATGGTCTGAACTTCGACGGCTCCTCGATCCGCGGCTTCCAAGCGATCCACGAGTCGGACATGTCGCTGTTCCCCGACGGCACGACGGCCTACCTCGACCCGTTCCGGACCGCGAAGACGCTGGTCGTCAACTTCTTCATCCACGACCCCCTCACCGGCGAGGCCTACTCGCGCGACCCGCGCAACATCGCCCGCAAGGCCCAGGCCTACTTGTCCTCCACCGGCATCGGCACGACGGCGTACTTCGCGCCGGAGGCGGAGTTCTACGTCTTCGACTCCGTGCGCTTCGAGACCAAGGTGAACGCCGGGTACTACCACATCGACTCCGAGGCGGGCTACTGGAACTCCGGCTCCGAGGAGAACAACCGTGGCTACAAGGTGCGCTACAAGGGCGGGTACTTCCCGGTCGCGCCCTACGACCACTTCGGCGAGCTCCGAGACGAGATGGTCCTGGAGCTGGAGAGGTCCGGGATCACCGTCGAGCGCGCCCACCACGAGGTCGGGACCGCGGGGCAGGCCGAGATCAACTACAACTTCGCCGAGCTGCTCAAGGCCGCCGACGACGTGATGAAGTTCAAGTACGTCGTGAAGAACGTCGCCTGGCGCAACGGCAAGTCGGCAACGTTCATGCCGAAGCCGATCTTCGGCGACAACGGCTCGGGGATGCACTGTCACCAGTCCATCTGGGACGGCGACGAGGCGCTGTTCTACGACGAGACGGGGTACGCCGGCCTGTCCGATATGGCGCGCTACTACATCGGCGGCATCCTCGAGCACGCGCCGTCCCTGCTGGCCTTCACCAACCCGACGGTGAACTCCTACCACCGGCTCGTCCCCGGCTTCGAGGCCCCGGTCAACCTGGTCTACAGCCAGCGCAACCGCTCGGCCTGCGTCCGGATCCCGATCACCGGCTCGAACCCGAAGGCCAAGCGGATCGAGTTCCGCTGCCCGGACCCCTCGGCGAACCCCTACCTGGCCTTCTCCGCGATGCTGCTGGCCGGCCTGGACGGGATCAAGAACAAGATCGAGCCCCACGAGCCGGTCGACAAGGACCTCTACGAGCTGCCGCCCGACGAGCACGCCGACATCCCCACCGTGCCCGGAAGCCTCGACGCGGTCATCAACTCCTTGGAGGCCGACCACGACTTCCTGCTCGAAGGCGGGGTGTTCACCAGCGACCTGATCGAGACCTGGATCGACTACAAGCGCACCCAGGAGATCCAACCCGTCGCCCTGCGCCCGCACCCGCACGAGTTCGAGCTCTACTACGACATCTAGGGTCTCGTAGATCGCGAAACGGCCCTGATGCGATGAAGGAGCGGGGCCTCCGCTCCTCGTGCCCCTGGCGGATGCTGGGGGTGCTGACGTCTCTCACGACGAAGGAGGCCCCTGATGTCAGGGTACGCAGGAAGACAGTTTGTCGGTATTGATCTGCATCGTCGCCGGACCGTGTTGGTGCGGACCACCGAGGGCGGCGATGTCCTTGAGGCGGTCCGGGTCCTCAACGACGTCGACTCGTTGAACCAGGTGATGGCCCGGGCTGGGGAGGGTCCCGAGGTGGTGCTCGAGGCCACCTACGGCTGGTACTGGGCGGTCGACGCCCTGCAGGCGGCAGGTGCGCGGGTGCATCTGGCGCATCCGCTGGGGGTGAAGGCGTTTGAGTACCGGCGGGTGAAGAACGACTTCCGCGACGCCGCGGATCTGGCCGACCTGTTGCGGATGGGTCGGCTGCCCGAGGCGTGGATCGCGCCGCCGGCCACCCGCGAGCTGCGGGAGCTGGTCCGGCACCGG
>NZ_DATAVI010000006.1:0-28465 GCF_036267815.1 Nocardioides sp.
TCACCGACCCTGACTCGCGCACCCGCGGCATCTCGGCGTTCGTGGTCGAGAAGTCCGATGAGGGCGTCTCGTTCGGTGCGCCCGAGAAGAAGCTGGGCATCAAGGGGTCTCCGACCAAGGAGGTCTACCTCGACAACGTCCGCATCCCCGTTGACCGGATCATCGGCGGCGAAGGCACCGGGTTCGAGACCGCGATGCGGACCCTCGACCACACCCGGGTCACGATCGCCGCCCAGGCGGTCGGGGTGGCCCAGGGTGCGCTGGACTTCGCGCTCGGCTACGCCCAGGGGCGCCAGCAGTTCGGTCACCCGATCGCTGAGTTCCAGGGCCTGCAGTTCCTGTTGGCCGACATGGGGATGAAGGTCGAGGCGGCGCGACAGCTCACCTATGCCGCGGCCGGGCGGTCCGAGCGCGGCGACGCCGACCTCACCTTCTTCGGCGCGGCGGCGAAGTGCTTCGCCTCGGACGTCGCGATGGAGGTCACACGAACGCCGTGCAGGTGCTCGGCGGATACGGCTACACCCGCGACTATCCGGTCGAGCGGATGATGCGCGACGCCAAGATCACCCAGATCTACGAGGGCACCAACCAGGTGCAGCGGATCGTGATGGCCCGCCAGCTCCTCGCCGGGGTGCAGTCCGAGCTCTGACACCGGGGGACATCGGGGCCATCGGCGACATCGGGTCCGGGCCGACAGCCGGGCGCAAGCTCCGGAGCCGCAGGTCAGGCGGCGTGGGCGGCCGGCTTGCGGGCCTCGCCCTCGACCTCCCAGCGGGCCTCGAGGTGCTCCGCGCCGTCGGCGTCGGTCACGACGATCCATCGCTGGACCAGGGTCGGCCGCTCTTCGGCTCGCATGGGCATCTCCTTGCCGTTCATTCTTCGTTCACCTGAGGTTCGCTTTCGTTAACCTCGTGTTCACCTTACATCACGCTCCCCACCATGACGGTCATTTCCCCGGCATTGCCGCCGACATCCCCCACCTGGGTACGGCGCGACGGAGGAACCGGGGGCGCGTCCTCCACCTCCAGCGCGGGAGAGGCCCGGATCCGGCGACCCGGCCCACGTGGTCGCACAATGGCCCGGTGACCCGCACCCACACCCACACCCACACCCGAGGCGCCTACGACGTCGCCCGCGTCCGCTCCCACTTCCCGCAGCTCGCACCGGGCGCGGGGCTCGGCGCGGCGCACTTCGACGGACCGGGCGGGACGCAGACGCCGGAGGTCGTCGCCCGCGCGGTGTACGACGTGCTGGTCGGTCCGCTGGCCAACGACGACGTCGTCACCCCGGCGGAGCGCAACGCCGGGCAGGCCGTCACCGCGGGCCGCGAGGCGATGGCCGACCTGCTCGGCGCCGACCCCGGCGCCGTCGTGTTCGGCCGCTCGATGACGGCGTTGACGATGGACCTCGCGCGCACCATGGCCCGGAGCTGGGGACCTGGGGACGAGGTCGTGGTGACCAGGCTCGACCACGACTCCAACGTCCGCTCCTGGACCATCGCTGCCGAGCGCGCCGGGGCGACGGTGCGCTGGCTCGACTTCGACCCCGCGACCGGTGAGCTCGACGACGTCGCGGACGTGCTGAGCGATCGCACCCGCCTGGTCGCGGTCACCGCCGCGTCCAACCTGATCGGCACCCGGCCGCCCATCGAGGCGATCGCCGCGGCGGTCCACGACGCCGGTGCCCTCCTGCACGTCGACGGCGTCCACTACACCGCCCACGTGGCGGTCGACGTCGCCGCCCTCGGCGCGGACACCTACGTCTGCTCGCCCTACAAGTTCCTCGGACCGCACTGCGGTGTCCTCGCCGGACGCCCGGAGGTCCTGGAGGGGCTGCGGCCGGACAAGCTGGTGCCGGCCAGCGACCGGGTGCCCGAACGCTTCGAGCTCGGCACCCCGGCCTACGAGCTCCTGGCCGGCACCGCCGCGGCCGTCGACTTCCTGGCCGGCCTGGTCCCGGGCGAGGGCACCCGCCGCGAGCGCGTCCTCGCGTCGTACGCCGCCCTGGAGGAGCACGAGGACCGCCTCCGCGCGCGGGTCGAGCAGGCACTGGAGGCCCTGCCCGGCGTGACCCTCCACGCGCGGGCGGCCCGGCGTACGCCGACCCTGCTGGCGACGTTCGCCGGCCGTGACCCCCACGACGTTCGTCGCGCCCTGGCGGCACACAACGTCAATGCCCCGGCCGGGACGTTCTACGCCTACGAGGGCGCCCGCCGGCTGGGCCTGGGCGACGTGGGCGGGCTGCGCATCGGCCTCGCGCCGTACACCGACGACGACGACGTCGACCGCTTGCTGGACGCACTCGCGGAGTGTCTCGCCGGTGCCTGAGCCCGCGGCCGGGCCAGGCCCGGGGGCCGACGGCTGGCGCCACCGCGACGTGGAGACGCGACCGTCCGCGATCGCCGGGCGCGGGCTGTTCGCCGTCCGGGACCTCGCGGGCGCGACGGTCGTGCTCAGACTCGCCCGGGCGACGGTGGCGGGTGGTCGCGTCGACCTCCTGGGAGCGGGCTTCCCCAACCACGGCTGTGACGCCGTGCTCGGCTGGGCCGACGATCGCGCACTGGCCACGATGGGCGAGGTCGCGGCGGGCACGGAGCTGGTCGCCGACTATGCGATGTCGATCAGCGAGCCGGGCTGGTACCTGCGCTGCCACTGCCCGAGCTACCGCTGCCGCCAGATGGTCGAGGGCGGCGACTGGCAGATCCCGCAGCTCCAGCGCCGGTACGCCGGCTGGTGGGCGCCTCCCGTCCGACGCCTCATCGAGGCGGGCCGGGCCGAGACCTGAGTGGGGGCCGGGTCGCGGGGCGTCCCCCCAGAAGCTCCGCGACCCGACCCGGCGCCGGCCGGACGACGATCCTCGGACCGACGGCGCTCTCTCTCGGGGGTCGGACCCGCTGTCCCCCCGAATCAGCGACCCCGTCCCTCGGTGGTTCAAGAGCCGGATCGCCGCGTCCTGATACACCGCGAGGCGGACCGGTCGCGCCTCAGACCAGGAAGGGCGGAGTGACGAACGGCGGGGCCGCCGGCTCGTCGTTCTGTCCCTGCGGCAGCAGCCACAGGCGGACCTCGCCGGTCACGGCGTCGGGGAACTCGAAGCGCCCCTCGCGGTCGGCGTACGCGCTCTGCCGGGTGTGGGCCAGCTCGTCGCCAGGAGGCCCCAGGAAGATCCGCAGCGGCAGCGCCGGGACGACCCAGCCGTCGAGCCGACGGCCTCCGTCGTCGCTGTCGCCGATCCGCACCAGCACGCGGTACGTCGACCCGGCGAACTCCAGCGCCACGGTGGCGCTGGTCTCGGGCTCGTCGCCCTGGCGGGTGCCGGCGCCGACGTCGACGGGCTGCACGAGCGTGAACAGCTCGAACTCCGACTCCAGGTCCTGCACCGCGAGCCGGGCCAGCACGCCGTCGGCGAGGTCGTCGGGAGCCGGGTCGAGGTAGCCGTAGAGCTCGGCGACCGACTGGAGGAGCTCGTCGTCGGTGCTGTTCACGACAGCTCTCCGAGCTCGACGCGGAGCTTGTCCAGGCAGCGGCGCCGGGTCGGTCCGATGCTGCCGATCGGCATCTCGAGGGTGTCGGCCACCGACGAGTAGTCGGGCCGCGGCTCCCAGGCCACGATTCGCAGGAGCCGTTGGCAGCGTTCGGGAAGTCGGGACAGGGCCCGCCAGAGCGCGGCCCTCTCGTCGCTCTCGACGACCTCGGCCTCCGGTGAGGACTCCTCGGGCATCCGGGCCGCCAGCACGTCGTCGTCGACGGGACGGGT
The DNA here is from genome assembly GCF_036267815.1 of Nocardioides sp. Lineage (GTDB taxonomy): Bacteria > Actinomycetota > Actinomycetes > Propionibacteriales > Nocardioidaceae > Nocardioides. The sequence continues at coordinate 3,757 of NZ_DATAVI010000006.1, forward strand.
CCGGGTCGAGGCCTTGCTCACGCGCCAGGCCTCGCGGCGCGCGGCCGTGCACAGCCAGCGGGTGATCGCCTGGGCGTCGCGCACCGAGTCGGCCGAGCGGACCAGCGTGAGCCAGGTGTTCTGCACGACGTCCTCGGCCGCTTCCCGGTCGAGGCCGGTGGCGCGGACGACGTGCCACAGGACGGGGCTCATCAGCCGCACCAGCTCGTCCAGGGCGGCGTCCTCGCCGCAGCGCCAGCGACGGAAGGCGTCCGTCGCGGCGTCGTACAGCGCGGAGGACGTGGGACCCCCCTGCGCGCCGTGCGTGGCCATCACACCCCTTGAGGAGGCCAACCCGAGCGGCCCTGATACGTCGTTGAACCTGGCTTGAGAATTTACCGCGCCCGCGTCGCCGCGTCACATGAAGCAGGAAGCCCGACAGGGCCCGGGCGAGCTCAGCCGCCGCCGCGTCCGCGTCCGGCGAGGATCGCCGCCACCGGCGGGATGACCGCGGCGACGACGCTCATGCCCACGGCGACCGGGATCGACCAGAAGCGCACGACGTTCCACGCCAGGACGATCAGCAGGACGCACGTGCCCATCAGCCAGAAGTACGTCGCGCGGGCAGAGCGGGTACTCATCCCACCAGGGTAGGGGCGCCCTTCGGGCATGGGGTCCCGCGCGTGCGGGTACGACGTCCCGCGACGAACGGAGCGGAGGGACCCATGGCAGGCGGCGTCGAGACCGGACGGATCACCACCGACATCCCGGCCCGGCTCGACCGGCTGCCATGGGCGCGCTGGCACTGGATGATCGTCGTCGGCCTCGGCACGGTCTGGATCCTCGACGGGCTCGAGGTCACCATCGTCGGCTCGATGAGCGACGCGCTCCGCCCGCACAGCACCGGCATCGGCCTCAGCAGCTGGGGGGTCGGCTTCGCCGGCGCCGTCTACGTCGCCGGCTCCTGCCTGGGCGCGCTCTTCTTCGGCCAGCTCACCGACCGGTTCGGCCGCAAGCGGCTGTTCATGGTCACCCTCGGCGTCTACCTGGTCGGCACCGTGCTCACCGCCGTGTCGATGAACCCGGCGTGGTACTTCGCCTGCCGGTTCCTGACCGGCACGGGCATCGGTGGCGAGTACGCCGCCATCAACTCCGCGATCGACGAGCTCATCCCCGCGAAGTACCGAGGCCGCGTCGACGTCGCGATCAACGGGTCCTTCTGGGTCGGCGCGGCCGGCGGCTCGCTGTTGACGATCCCGCTGCTGGACCCGACGGTCGTCGACCCGTCGTACGGCTGGCGGCTGGCGTTCGGGCTGGGTGCGGTGCTCGCTCTCGGGGTGCTGTTCGTCCGACGCAACGTGCCCGAGAGCCCACGCTGGCTGTTCATCCACGGTCGCGCGAAGGACGGCGAGGACGTCGTGCGCAGGATCGAGAGGACTGTCGCGGCCGAGATCGGGGAGGACCTGCCCGAGGTCGACGACGAGATCACCGTCCGGCAGCGCCGCACCATCTCGATGACCCTGATCGCCCGGACCGTGTTCACGATGTATCCGAAGCGCACGGTGCTGTGCCTCTCGCTGTTCACGGGACAGGCGTTCCTCTACAACGCGTTCTTCTTCACCTACGGCGACACCCTCAGCACGTTCTTCGACGTCAGCCGGACGGGCTACTACCTGGCGGTCTTCGCGGTCAGCAACTTCGTCGGCGCCCTCGTGCTCAGCCCGCTCTTCGACCGGGTGGGACGCGTTCGGATGATCACCGGCACCTACGTCGTCTCCGGGGTGCTCCTGGGAGTCACCGGAGTCGTGCTCGGCAGGCTCGACGCGACGACCCTGACCTTGATGGGCGCGATCGTCTTCTTCTTCGCCTCGGCCGGCGCGAGCGCGGCGTACCTCACGGCGAGCGAGGTGTTCCCGATGGAGACCCGGGCCCTGTGCATCGCCTTCTTCTATGCGATCGGAACCGCGCTGGGCGGCATCACCGGACCCCTGCTGTTCGGCAAGCTGCTCGACAACGCGTCCGCCGACAAGGACATCACCACGATCGCGCTGGGCTACTTCATCGGGGCCGCGCTGATGGTCGGCGGCGGCGTGGTCGAGGCGTTCCTCGGTGTGCGCGCCGAGGGTCGGTCGCTGGAGGAGATCGCCACGCCGCTCACCGCCGAGGACGTGGACGGCGACTCCGTGGCAGCCGCGACCGCCTGAGACGACGACGCCCGGTGTCGGCCCCGCCCGTGGGCCGTGGTCGGAATGTCAGACGATCTGACAGGGGGGGATCCCGCACCTCCCTAGGGGTGTGCCACAGGGGTGAGCGCCAGGTGTAGACCAGAGGTACGTGGTCGAACCCACCTGCCACCGCCAGATACCCGCTCCCCTCGGAAAGGGGCGTTTCTCCGTGGCAGCCCAGAGTGCTGAAGCACTGACTCACCGCACCCAGGTCCCCGACGTCACCCACCTGCCTCGTCGCGAGGCGACCAGGACCCTGCTCGCCCTGGCCGCCGACGCGACCGAGGCCGAGCGCGTGGCTCTCGAGGATCGCCTGGTCGAGGTCAACATGCAGATCGCGGTCGACGTCGCCCGTCGCTATCGCGCTCGCGGAATCGCGACCGACGACCTCGAGCAGGTGGCCTACCTGGGCCTGGTCAAGGCCGCCCGCGGCTTCGACCCGGACCGGGCCACCGACTTCCTGAGCTACGCCGTCCCGACGATCCGCGGGGAGGTCCGCCGGTACTTCCGCGACCACGGCTGGACCGTGCGCCCGCCGCGCACCGTGCAGCAGGCCCAGGCCAGGATCACCGCCGTCGAGTCGGACCTGTGCCAAGAGCTCGGTCGCTCTCCGCGCCCCAGCGAGATCGCGGACCGGCTGGAGCTCGACCTCGACCTGGTCGTCGAGGCGCTGGGGGCCAACGGCTGCTTCTCCCCGACCTCCCTGGACGCGCCCACGGTCGAGGGCGAGGGGGGCATCGGCGACCGGCTCGGCGACGACGACCCGTCGTTCGACAGTGCCGAGGCCCGGGTCGCGCTCAAGCCGCTGCTGGCCCAGCTGGACCGTCGCGAGCGGATCATGCTGGAGATGCGCTTCTTCAAGGGGGCGACACAGTCCGAGATCGGGGCCGTGCTGGGCGTCACGCAGATGCAGGTCTCACGCCTGCTCTCCGCGCTGCTCGCCCGGCTGCGCGACGACCTCGGGGCCACGACCTGAGGCTCACGCGCCCCCTTGTTCTCCGCCGGTGACCAGGCCTCTCCCGTGCGCCTCTCTAGGGTTGTGGCCGTGACGCCACAGGAGACGGCCCGACGCAGTGCCGAGGCGATGTGGGCCGGTGACCAGGCGAGCCGCGGACTCCAGATGAGCCTGGACGAGGTCGGGCCCGGGAGCGCGACCCTGTCGATGACGCTGCGGCCCGACATGGTCAACGGGCACGCCATCGGCCACGGCGGCTACACCTTCATGCTGGCCGACAGCGCGTTCGCCTTCGCGTGCAACTCCTACAACCGGGCCACGGTCGCGGCCGGTGCCGACATCAGGTTCCGGCGACCCACCCGCCTCGGTGACCGCCTGGTCGCCACCGCGACCGAGCGCGGGCGCTCCGGCCGCGACGGCGTGTACGACGTGCTGGTCACGGTCGGCGAGGAGGTCGTCGCCGTCTTCGTGGGGCGGAGCAAGGAGATCGGCGGCGTCCTGTTCGACCCCGACCATCAGGGGTAGAGCAAGGCGCTCGAGACCGCCCGCATCCGGCACGTCGCGGTGCCCCGGCCGTCGTGCCCGCGGTCTCCGCCCTCCCCGAGCTCGTCCGGCCGCACCCGGCTGCGCCACCGCTTGCCCTGCATCGACGACCTGCCCGACACGGTCGAGGCGTGGGGACGCTCGCAGGACATCCCGGTCGGCGGCTGGTACGGCCTGAGGAAGGGCTGCGCGGTCGGCTCGGGAGCTAGGTGCCTGCGGTGCTGGAGGCACACGGCCTAGATTCGGCCACATGAGCGGCGAGATCCCCACCTACGACAGGGCTGGGCTCGAGGCCCTCCAGCTCGAGCGGCTGCGGGACACGCTGCACCGCGCGTACGCCCAGGTCCCGCACTACACCCGCGCCTTCGACGGGGCCGGGGTCCACCCCGACGACCTCGCGTCGTTGGCGGACCTCGCGCGCTTCCCCTTCACGACCAAGGCCGACCTGCGCGCGAACTATCCCTTCGGGATGTTCGCCGTGCCGCGGGAGCAGGTGAGCCGGGTCCACGCCAGCAGCGGCACAACGGGCCGGCCCACGGTCGTGGGGTACACCCGCGCCGACCTCGACACCTGGGCCGAGCTGATGGCGCGCTCGATCAGGGCCGCCGGCGGACGGCCGGGCGACCTCGTGCACGTCGCCTACGGCTATGGCCTGTTCACCGGGGGGCTGGGCGCCCACTACGGCGCCGAGCGCCTGGGCTGCACGGTGGTTCCGGTCAGCGGCGGGATGACCGAGCGCCAGGTCCAGCTGATCCTGGACTTCCGGCCGCGGGTGATCATGGTGACCCCGTCGTACTTCCTGGCGATCCTCGACGAGCTCGAGGCGCAGGACGTCGACCCGAGGAGCACGAGCCTGGAGGTCGGCATCTTCGGGGCCGAGCCCTGGACCGACGAGATGCGCAGTGCGGTCGAGGCCCGCAGCAACCTGCGGGCCGTCGACATCTACGGGCTCTCGGAGGTGATGGGTCCCGGTGTCAGCCAGGAGTCCGGCGAGACCCAGGACGGGCTGCACGTCTGGGAGGACCACTTCCTGCCCGAGATCGTCGACCCGCTGACCCTGGAGCCGGTCGCGGCCGGCGAGGTCGGCGAGCTGGTCCTCACCAGCCTGACCAAGGAGGCGATGCCGGTCGTGAGGTACCGCACCCGCGACCTCACCCGCCTGCTGCCGGGCACGGCGTTCCCGGCGTTCCGGCGGATGGCCAAGGTCACCGGGCGCACCGACGACATGATGATCGTGCGCGGGGTGAACGTCTTCCCCACGCAGATCGAGGAGCAGATCCTGGACGTCGAGGGGCTGGCGCCCCACTACACCTGCGTGCTCACCCGGCCCGGCAACCTCGACGAGCTCACGGTCCGCGTCGAGTCGGTGACCGAGGGCGGCGCCGGGTCGGGGCTGGGCGCGGAGCTGGCGAGGCGGATCAAGAGCCGGGTCGGCGTCACCGCGCGCGTGGAGGTCGTGGCGCCCCACGCCCTCGAGCGCTCGACTGGCAAGGCCCGGCGGATCGAGGACCGCCGTACCGCCGCCCCCTAGCAAGCGCCGGTCAGTCCCGCCTGCTGCGCGCCGCGATGCGCGCACGCTGGCTGCGTTGCAGCCGCTCGACGTGCGCCCGGCATGCCGGCGCGGCCGCGTCTTGCCATCGCACACGCGTCGCGACGCTCGCGACGGCGCCAGTGAGCAGCACTTCCCGAGGACCTCCGCCGCCCCCAGGACCTCCGGCTAGGAGTGGGGGAGACCCGAGGTGGTGCACAGGCCCTTGCCGATCGCTGCGGTGTGGTCGGTGATGATGTCGTGGAACATCTGCTTGGACCGGGTGGGGTCCCAGGTGACGGCCAGGTTGCTGATCGGGACCGGGCAGGTGAGCTTCGAGTGGGTCATCGCCCAGCCGAAGTGGCCCATGGCGACGGCGCTCATGTCCTTGTCGACCGTGAGGTTGTCGGTGGCGGAGGTCCACAGGTTCCAGTAGCGGAAGGGGTTCAGGACGGTCCAGGGCGACAGCGCCTTGTGCCCGACCGCCTTCATCACCTCGCGCTGCTGCCCACCGCGGGCGATGTCGCCGAGCTTCGGGTCGGCGTGCCGCGAGCGGGCGTAGGCCAGGGCCACGGTGCCACCGGCGTGCTGGCAGCCCTTCTTCACGTGCAGGTTGGCGAGCTTGTCGTTCATGGTGTGCGACGGGCAGATGGTGATCCCGCCGACGGAGTCGACGATGTTGACGAACCCGCCCAGGCCGATCTCGACGTAGTGGTCGATGTGGATCCCGGTGTCCTGCTCGATCGTCTGGATGAGCAGCTTCGGGCCGCCGTAGGCGAAGGCGGCGTTGATCTTGGTCGTGCCGTGGCCCGGGATCGGGACCAGCGAGTCGCGCGGGATCGACATCGTCAGCGTCGGTCCGCTGCCGGTGTGGATCACCACGATCGTGTCGGTGCGCTGACCGGACGCGTCGCCGGTGTGCAGCTTCTTGCGCTGGGCGGCGCTCAGGCCGGCACGCGAGTCGCTGCCCACGAGCAGGTAGTTGGTGCCGGGCTGGTCGGCCGGGCGGTGACCCGACGGGAAGGCGTCGATCTTGTCGGCCTTCGACCAGGCGAAGAACGGCACCGCCACCAGGTAGACCAGCCACAGGACGACGATCAGCCAGAGGTAGCGCAGCTTGAGGCGAGGTCGCCGGAACCGGCCGAACGTGCGGCCGGGCCCGCTCGAGGAGCCGCCGGGCGGAGTCGGTCGCGACGGGGGAGGCGGCGTCGGGCGAGGAGAGCGGGCCGACGGAGGAGGCGGCGGGGCCGAGGAGCCGCCGGGACGGGGGACGGTGGGCATCACCCGCGTCTCGTCGGGGTTGGCGGACCGCGGCACCGGTCGCGTGGCATCGGGATCCGAGCTGTCCGGGCGCACCTGGTCGGGCCGGTCGCCGCCCTGGCCACGGGGCGCGCCGCCGTACAGCCAGTCGTCGGACATGCTCGCGAGGCTACCGGCCGGATGGGAATGCCCCCGATTCGGCGCGTCGGTCCACGGTGTTGCGGGTGAGGCTGGTGATACTGGCGGGGCTACTTCCCCAGCACAGAAAGTCATGCCCATGGGGCAGCTCCCCACGATGCCGGAGACGGCATGGGCCACGATGCGGGCCACGGCCGACGACCGGGCTGCGCGCGTGCGCTACCGCCGGGCCCTGATGCTCATGGTGATGACCCTGGTCCTCCCCGGGTCGGCCCAGCTGGTCGCCGGCAACCGGCGCGTCGGTCGGGTCGCGACCCGGATCTGGGTGGCCCTGATCGTGGCCGCGGTCGTCGGCGCCGTGCTCGCGGCGCTCGACCACGAGTACGCGTTCTGGTTCGTCTCCGACCCGCGGGCGCTGGGCGCGATCCGGCTGGCGCTGATGGTGCTCGCCGTCGGCTGGGCCCTGCTGTTCCTCGACGCCTGGCGGATCGGTCAGCCGCTCTCGCTCTCACTGGGGCACCGCCGTACGGTCGTCGGGCTCAACGGCGTGCTGTGCTTCTCCGTCGCCGGCACCCTGCTCTTCGGCGCGCACCTGGTCGGCGTGCAGCGCAGCTTCATCCTCACGACGTTCTCCGGCGACACCGTGCACGGCACGCACGACGGTCGCTACAACGTCCTGCTCGTCGGCGGCGACTCCGGTGCCGGGCGCTGGGGGCTGCGCACCGACTCGATGACGATCGCCAGCATCGATGCGAGCACCGGCAAGACCGTGCTGATCGGGCTTCCGCGCAACATGACCGACTTCCCCTTCGCCAAGGGCTCGGTCATGCGCAAGGCCTGGCCGCACGGGTTCAACTGCGGCTACCCCAGCTGCGAGCTGAACGGCGTGAACACCTGGGTGGGCGACCACCTGAGCCTGTTCAAGGGGGTCAAGGACCCGGGCATGGACGCCACCATCTCCGCCGCGGAGGGCATCACCGGTCTCAAGGTCAGCTACTGGTCGTTCGTGAACCTGGCCGGCTTCCGCGACCTGGTCGACGCGGTCGGCGGGGTGACCCTCGACGTCCGGCAGCCGATCCCGGTCGGCGGCCTGGGCGCCGACGTCACGGGCTACATCAAGCCCGGCGTCCGCAAGCTCAACGGCTTCGACACCTTGTGGTTCGCCCGGTCGCGCGACAGCTCCGACGACTACTCGCGGATGGCCCGGCAGAAGTGCGTGATGAACGCCATGCTGCACCAGGTCAGCCCGGAGACCGTGCTGACCAAGTTCGAGAAGATCGCCAAGGCCTCCTCGCAGATGATCTCCACCGACATCCCCGCCACCGAGGTCGACCGCTTCATGGGCCTGGCCCTGAAGGCGAAGGGCCAGCCGGTCGCCACCTTGTCGCTGGTCCCGCCGCTGGTCGACACCGCCCATCCCGACATCGCGCTGATCCGGCGCAAGGTCGACGCGGCGATCCGGGCCTCCGAGCACCCGTCGTCCGCGGCTCACCACCATCGGCGGAAGTCGCCGTCCACGGTCACCGGCGGCTCGATCGGGTCGTTGCACACCGGGTACGCCGCGAACGACTCGACCGACCTTACCGACTCCTGCTGAGCACCGCCGGACCCAGAAGGGGCAGCGCCGTGGACCTCGCCTTCTCCGGGCCGGTGTACGAGTGGCGCGGCCCCGCGCCGTACCACTTCGTGGCGGTGCCCGAGGACGAGGTGGAGCAGATCCGCGAGACCGCGGCGTTCGTGACCTACGGGTGGGGCATGATCCCGGTCCGCGGCCGGATCGGGGACACCGACTTCACCACCTCGCTGTGGCCCAAGGACGGCGGCTACGTCGTCCCGCTCAAGGACGCCGTCCGCAAGCCGGAGGGCCTGGCCCTGGGCGACCTCGTGACGGTCCACCTCACCATCGACGTCTGAGCCCGACATCTGACGCGGCCCGTCCAGGGCGGGCGTTGTGGCGACCCGCGGGTTCGTGGGATTGTCTACAACCTATCAATCCGACGCTTGTGGAGGAATGCCCATGTCGACGTCGTTGTCCGACCGCGGGATCGACCCGAGCCGGGTGGAGCGGCTGCTGGAGCGCGAGCGCGCGCGGTTCGTGCAGACCCATCCGCGCTCGGCCGAGATCCACCGGCGCGCCGCCGGCTCCATGCTGTACGGCGTCCCGATGAACTGGATGACGCGCTGGGCGAGCCCGAGTCCCGTGGTCGTCGCCTCGGCCGCGGGCGCGACGGTCGAGGACGTCGACGGCAACACCTATGTCGACCTGTGCCTCGGCGACACCGGCGCGATGGCCGGGCACGGACCGCGCGCGGTCGTCGATGCCGTGGCCGAGCAGATGGCGCGGGGGGCGACGTTCATGCTCCCGACCGAGACCTCGCTCTGGGTCGCCGAGGAGATGGCCCGGCGGTTCGGGATGTCGCAGTGGCAGTTCGCGCTGACGGCCTCGGACGCCAACCGCTTCGTGCTGCGGCTCGCCAGGCAGGTCACCGGCCGGTCCCAGGTCGTCGTGCACAACTGGTGCTACCACGGCTCGGTCGACGAGACCCTGGCCACCCTGAGCCCGGACGGCGACGTCGTGCCCCGGCACGGCAGCGTCGGCCCGGCCCTGGACGTGACGTCGTCGACCCGGGTGGTCGAGATCAACGACGTCGCCGCGCTCGAGGCGGTGCTGCGCGGCGGGACCGTCGCGGCGGTGCTGGTCGAGCCGGCGCTGACCAACATCGGGATCGTGCTGCCCGACGACGACTACCACCACGAGCTGCGCCGGATCACCCGGGAGACCGGGACCCTGCTGATCATCGACGAGACGCACACCATCTGCGCCGGTCCCGGCGGGTACACCCGGCGTGAGGGCCTCGAGCCCGACCTGCTGACGATCGGGAAGACCATCGGCGGCGGCGTCCCGGTGGCTGCCTACGGGATGACCGACGAGCTCGCCGGCCGCGTGGTGGACGGCACGTTCTGGCACGAGGCGGACGTCGGGGGCGTCGGCGGCACCCTCGCCGGCAACGCGCTGTCGATGGCGGCGGTGCGGGCGACGCTCTCGGAGGTCCTCACCGAGCCGGCCTTCGAGCGGATGGAGGAGCTGGCGGTCCGGCTGTGCGCGGGCATCGAGTCGGTGATCGACCGGCACGACGTGCCCTGGCACGTGACCCGGCTCGGGTGTCGCTCGGAGTACCTGTTCAGCCCGCACCCGCCGCGCAACGGCGCCGAGGCCGAGGCGGCCGGCGACGAGCAGCTCGACGCGGCGCTGCACCTGGCGATGCTCAACCGGGGCGTGCTGCTCACGCCGTTCCACAACATGACGCTGATGTCGCCGGCCACGAACGCCGCTCAGGTGGACGCCCACACGGCGGCCTTCGAGGAGATCGTCGCCGAGCTGCTCAGCTGAGACGGATTGTTGACAATCCAGCAACCCGACAATAACGTGACGGCCGTCAGGCCGATCAGGCCACGCCATCGAGAGACCCAGGGAGCACGACGTGCAGTCAGCCGGAGGCCGGACCATCCAGGAGGTACGCGCTCGCGAGGTCCTCGACTGTCGCGGCCTGCCGACCGTGCAGGTCGACGTCGTCCTCGCCGACGGCTCGCTGGGTCGCGCGGACGTGCCGTCCGGGCGCTCGACGGGGGCCCACGAGGCCAAGGAGCTGCGTGACGGCGGCACCCGCTACGGCGGCTACGGCGTACGCCGGGCCGTCGCGAGCGTCGTCGACGTGCTGGGCCCCGGGGTCCACGGACTCCAGGCCGATGCCCAGCGTGTGCTCGACCGTCGCCTGGTCGAGCTCGACGGGACGCCGGACAAGTCGGCGCTCGGCGCGAACGCCCTCCTGGGCGTCTCGCTGGCGGCGGCGCGGGCCGCGGCAGCATCGACGGGGCTGCCGCTGTACCGCTACCTCGACTCCGACGGCCACCTGCTCCCGGTGCCCCTGGTCAACCTGATCAACGGCGGTCGGCACGCCGCCGGCCAGCTCCAGTTCCAGGAGTTCATCGTCATCCCGACCGGAGCCCCGACCTTCAGCGAGGCGCTGGCGGAGAGCTCCGAGGTCAACCTCGCCCTCGGGGAGGTGCTCGAGGAGCGCTACGGCCGGGCCGCGCTCGCGCTGGGCGACGAGGGCGGCTACGTGCCGCCGGTGTCGGACCCGCGCGAGGCGCTCGAGCTGCTGCACGTCGGCGTCGAGCGGGCCGGGTACACCGGTCGCTTCCAGTACGGCCTGGACTGCGCGGCCACGCACTTCTACGACGCGGACGAGCGCGTCTACCGCCTGGCCGGGAAGCCGTTCACCTCCGAGGAGCTGCTGAGCCTCTACCTCGAGCTGATCCGCGACTTCGGCATCACCACCATCGAGGACCCGTTCGCCGAGGACGACTTCGCCAGCTTCACCGACCTCACCCGCGAGTCCGGCATCCAGATCGTCGGCGACGACCTCTTCGTGACCAACCCCGAGCGCCTGCTGCGCGGCATCGAGCAGGGCTCGGCCAACGCGCTGCTGTGGAAGGTCAACCAGATCGGGACGCTCTCGGAGGCCATGGACGCGGCCGCGATCGCGACGAGCCACGGGTACGGCGTGTGCGTCTCGGAGCGCTCGGGGGAGACCGAGGACCCGATCATCGCCGACCTCGTGGTCGCCCTCAACGCAGGCCAGATCAAGACCGGTGCGCCGGTCCGCGGCGAGCGGACCGCGAAGTACAACCGGCTGCTCCAGATCGAGGAGGAGCTCGGTGCGGCGGCACGCTACCCCGGACCGCAGTTCCCCGGGGTCAGCGCCAGCCGGCGCTAGGTACCGGCTCGTGTCCAGCGCCCCGGCCGAGCAGGCCGATCCGACGACGCCGCCCCGCGAGGTGGCGGCGGGTGATCCCCGCGACCACGGGCTCGCCGAGCTGCGAGGCCTCGCCCTGGACGTCGTCGGTGCGGGGCTGCGGGCCGCCGACCCCGCGGCGGCCGTGCGGCGCCTGATCTCGCGCGAGGGTGACCTGCTCCAGGTCGGCAGCCGGACCTTCGACCTCGCCGCCTTCGACTCGGTCGTCGTGCTCGGCGCCGGCAAGGCGACGATGCCGATCGCGATGGCGCTCGAGGAGCTGCTCGGCGACCGGCTCGACCGCGGACTGGTGGTGCGACGTCCCGGCGACCCGGGCACGCTGCGCCGGATCGAGGCGGTCGACGCCGACCATCCGCTGCCGGGCGCGCCCAGCCTGGCCGCCGGGCGGCGGCTGATCGAGCTCGCCTCGGAGTGCGGCCCGTCGGACCTCGTGGTCACGGCGTTCACCGGCGGGTCCTCGGCGCTGGTGTCGGTCCCGCCCGAGGGCGTCTCCTTCGCGGCCAAGCAGGAGGTGCACGCGCTCCTGCTGGACAGCGGCGCCACGATCGAGGAGATCAACGCCGTCCGCAAGCACATCTCGGCCATCAAGGGCGGACGCCTCGCGGCTGCGATGCCGGGCACGACCCTGGTCAACCTCACGGTCTCCGACGTGGTCGGCGACGCCCTCGACCTGCTCTGCGACGCGGTGGTCCAAGACACCAGCACCCCGCAGGACGCACGCGCCGTGCTGACCAGGCACGAGCTCTGGGACCAGGTGGCGCCGGAGGTTCGGGCACACCTGGTGTCACCGGCCGCGCTCTCGCCGCGCCTCATCGGCCGCGACATCACCAGCCAGCTGCTCGTCACCGGGGCCGACGTCCTGGTGGCGATGGCCGACCGCGTCCGGGCACGGGGCCGGACGCCGGTGCCCCTTGGCTCGAGCCTGGAAGGTGAGGCAGTCTCGCTCGGGGCGGTCATCGGCGCCCTCGCGCGCGAGTCCGTCGCGCACGGGGCGCCGTTCGCGCCGGGCTCGGTGCTCATCGCCGCAGGAGGGGAGGCCACGGTGTCGATCCGGCGGGACGACGGCAGGCGCATCGGCTGGGGAGGTCCCAACCAGGAGGTGGCCCTCGGCTTCGCGCGCAGGGTCGCGGGAGGCGGGCCGGTCGCGGGGGTGTTCGTGGACAGCGACGGCCTCGACGGCGGCACGCGCGCGGCGGGCGGCTGCGTGGACAGCGGTACGGCGCGCGCGGCGGCCCGGCTGGGGCTCGACCTCGCCACCTCACTGGCCGCGCACGACTCGGGCACCGCTCTGGAGCAGCTCGGCGACCTGGTCGTCCTCGGCCCCACCGGCACCAACGTCTCCGACCTGATGGTCGTCGTGCTCGGAGCGGCGTCGTGACCGCCCGGCACGACGTGGTGATCGTCGGCGGTGGCCACAACGGCCTCGTCGCGGCGTTCTACCTCGCCCGCGCGGGGCTCCGGCCGCTGGTGCTCGAGCGGCGCCCGTTCGTCGGCGGCGCCTGTGTCACCGAGGAGTTCGCGCCGGGCTACCACGCGTCGACGGGCGCCTACGTGCTCGCCATGCTCCGGCCCCAGGTCTGGCGCGACCTCGACCTCGAGCGCCGGGGCATCACCGTCAGCCCCGCGGGGCCGACGCTGAACCTCCTGCCCGACGGCACCGGCCTGCTCCTCGGGGACGACCCGGCGGCCGACCGCGACGCGGTCAAGCGCTTCTCGCCGCACGACGCCGACGCGCTCGGTGAGTTCGAGGCCGAGCTCGGCCGCCTCGCCCAGGTGCTGCTGCCGACCATGGACATGCCCGCGCCCGACCCGTCGATGCGCCGGGTGCGCGACTGGGCGACGGCGAGCCGGATCGGGCGCACGGCGCTGTCCCAGCGCCGGCAGCTGGCCCAGACGCTCAAGCTGCTCGTGTCGTCGGCCGGCGACTTCCTCGTCGAGCGCTTCGAGGACGACCTCGTGCGGGCGGCGCTCGGCTGGCACGCGATCAACGACAGCCTGGTGGGCCCGTTCACCCCCGGCACCGGCTACGTGCTCCTCCACGACCACGCCTCGGGCGACCCCGACGGCGGGATCCGCCAGTGGGGCTTCGTCAACGGCGGCATGGGCCGGGTCACCGCGGCCATGGCCGACGCGGCACGCGAGGCGGGCGCGACCGTGCGCACCGACGCCCAGGTCGACTCGGTGCTGGTGCAGGGCGACCGGGCGGTCGGGGTCGTCCTCGACGGTGGCGAGGAGATCCTCGCCGAGACCGTCGTGTCGAACGCCGACCCCAAGCGCACCTTCCTGTCCCTGTGCCGCTCGGCGGCGCTGCCGTCGGACTTCCTCGGAGAGATCCGCAACTTCCGCAGCGACGGATCCAGCATGAAGATCAACGTCGCGCTGGCCGAGCTGCCTCGGGTCACGAGTGACCACTCCAGCCAGGTGCAGCCCTACCACCGCGGGATCCTGGAGATCGGGCCGCCGCTGGAGACGCTGGATCTCCAACAGGCACAGGCCCGCCGCGGCCTCGCCGGTGTCGGCACCCACGTCGAGATCTGCTTCCCGACGGTGCACGACGCCTCGCTCGCCCCCGAGGGCCAGCACATCGGCACCATCGACGTGAACTCCCAGCCCTACCGGCTGGCGGAGGGCACCTGGGACGACGTGAAGGAGCAGGTCGCCGACCGGGTGATCGGCGAGCTGGGCGAGCTGATGCCGAACCTGCCGGGTGCCATCACCCATCGTCAGGTGCTCTCGCCCCTCGACCTCGAGCGGGTCCTGGGAATGACGGGGGGCCACGCGCTGCACGGCGAGATGACCCTCGACCAGCTCTTCCTGTTCCGCCCCGCCCTGCACTACTCCGACTACCGGACGCCGCTGGCCGGGCTCTACCTCTGTGGCGCCGGTACGCACCCGGGTGGCGGCGTGACCGGTGCCAACGGCCGCAACTGCGCGGCCGCGGTGATCGCGGACCGGCGTCGCGGGCGGCGACGGCTGCCCGGACGGGGGGCGACGACATGACCTCCGCCGACACGACCGCCGCGGGCAGGACGCCGTTCGAGCTGGACGGGCGTCCGGTACCGGACCTGGTCACCGAGCTGCCGGGGCCCAGGACCGTGGCCCAGCGCGCGCGGGAGTCGGCCGTCCTCTACCGCGGCACCGGAGACCATCTCGCCCCGCTGGTGATGGCGCGCAAGACCGGCTTCGTCGTGGAGGACCTGGACGGCAACCTCTTCCTCGACATGGCCAGCGCCTCGGCGTCGGTGCCGCTGGGTGCGGCACACCCGCGGATCCTCGAGGCAGCGCTGGGCGCCATCTCCCGCTACGGCAACGAGGACGCCCACGCGATCACCAGCGAGCTCGTCGCGCCGCTCGCCGAGCGCCTCGTCGACCTCGGACCGGAGGGCTGCTCGCGCGTCGACATCGCCCTCAACGGCACGGAGGCTGTCGAGATCGCGATCCGGCTGATGCGCCGGGCGACCGGCCGCCCGCTGATCCTGGCGTTCATGGGCTCCTACCACGGAGAGTCGTCGATGACGGTCTCGCTGGGCGCCGAGGTGGCCGAGCTGAGCCGCGGCGTGCGGGCCGTCGTACCCGGCTTCGTGCACGTGCCCTACCCCAACCCCTACCGCAGTCCCTTCGGCGAGCCCCGCCCCGGCGGCACCGGCGACGCGACCGTCGACTACCTCCGCGACCACCTGCTCTTCCACGCGATCGACCCTGCGGACGTCGCCGGCGTCGTGATCGAGCCGGTGCTGGGCTCGGGCGGGGTCATCGAGCCGCCGCCGACCTTCTTCCCCGCGCTCCAGGACCTGTGCCGCGAGCACGACTGGCTGCTGTGCGCCGACGAGGTCAAGACCGGCTGCGGCCGCACCGGCACGTTCTTGGCGGTCGAGCGGCTCGGCGTGCGACCCGACCTGGTGTGCCTGGGCAAGGGACTCGGCGGAGGAGTCGCCCCGATCGGGGCCGTCCTCGGCAGCGAGCGTGTGCTGGGGGCCTTCGACGACGTGGCCACCGGCAGCACCTGGGCCTGGCTACCCGGCAGCTGTGCCGCCGCGCTGGCGATGCTCGACGAGCTGCACCGACCCGGCGTCCTCGAGCACGTGCGCGCGATCGAGGAGCGGTCCCGCGAGGTGTTCGGCGCGCTGGCCGAGCACCATCAGGCGCTGGGCGACGTGCGCTCGGTAGGGGCGCTGACGGCACTGGAGCTGGTGCGTGACCGGACGACCCGCGAGCGCGATCCGGAGCGCCAGGAGGCGGTGTCGGCGGCGATGTTCCGCCGCGGGCTGCTCGCCGACTCCAGCACCACCTCGATCAACGTCCAGCCGTCGCTGGTCACGCCACTGGAGGTCATCGACCAGGCGGCGTCCATCGTCGACGCCGCCCTGGCCGAGGTCGAGAGGGCAGAAGCGGAAGAGGGTGATGCTCGTTGATCCGTAGCGGCTACCTGCTCAAGCGCACGGCGTTCATGGTGATCACGATCTACGTCGTCATCACGCTGAACTTCTTCATGTTCCGGATCCTGCCGGGGTCGGTCGTCACCAACCTGGCGCGGGTCCCGCAGTCGACGCCGGCCTTCCGCGAGCACCTCACCCAGGAGTTCGGGCTCGACGAGTCGCCCTGGACCCAGTACGTCGACTACCTGCGCGAGCTGGCCCACGGCAACCTCGGCGTCTCCTTCGCGAACCAGCAGCCGGTGGCGTCCAACCTCAGGTCGGCACTGGCCAACACGCTCCCCGTCGTCACCCTCGCGACCGTGCTCTCGCTGGTTCTCGGCGTCGCGACCGGAGTCCTGTCGGCCTGGCGCCGCGGCACCAAGCTGGACCAGGTCAGCACCAACGCCGCGATCGTCCTCTACTCCCTGCCCACGCAGTGGATCGCCCTGATCCTGGTCATCGCGCTGTCGAAGTACCTCCCGACCGCGGGGACCTCCGACCCGTTCCTGATCGGGCACCAGCCCTTCTGGCCGAACCTCGAGGACCACCTGATCCACATGGCGCTGCCCTGTCTGACCCTGGTCCTCACGCTGTACGGCGGGAACACGCTGATCGTCAGGTCGGCGCTGCTCGAGACCCTCGGCGAGGACTACATGCTCACCGCGCGGGCCAAGGGCATCGGGAGGGGCCGGATGATGCGCTCGCACGCGCTGCGCAACGCGATGCTGCCGATCACGACCCTCGTCACGCTGTCGCTGGGCACGATCGTCGCCGGCGCCATCTTGATGGAGGTGGTCTTCTCGTGGCCGGGCATCGGCTCGGCGCTCTACCGCGCGGTGCAGGAGCGCGACTACCCGATGCTCCAGGGCGGGTTCCTGGTCGTCACGGTCTCGATCATCGTCTTCAACTTCATCGCCGACCTCCTGTACTTCAAGCTCGACCCGCGGGTGAGCGAATGAGCGCCGCGGCCCCGGTCGGCAAGAGCCTGAGGCTCGGGGGCCTCGCGCGCCCGCTGCGGCGTACGGCGTCGGTGCTGCGCGCCCGCCCTGCCGCGGCGGTGGGTCTGGCCGTGCTCGTGGTCATCGTCCTGGTGTCGCTCGCCGCGCCCCTGCTGGCGCCGTACTCCACCGACATCGCCAGCGGGCAGGTCTACGCGCCGCCCTCGGCGCACCACTGGCTCGGCACCGACGACGGCGGCATCGACGTCCTCAGCCTCGTGCTGATCGGCGGCCGGGTCTCGCTGATCGTGGGTGCGGCCGCCACGGCCGTCGCGATCGGGGTCGGGGGCACGGTCGGCCTCCTCTCCGGCTACTTCGGCGGCTGGGTCGACATGGTCCTGATGCGGATCACCGACTACTTCCTGGTCGTGCCCGACCTGGTCCTGATGATCGTCGTGGCCACGCTGTGGGGGCCGAGCCTGACGCACGTGATCCTCGTGATCGGCCTGCTGCTGTGGACCTCGACGGCTCGGATCGTGCGTGCGGAGGTGCAGAGCGTGCGCAGCCGGGTCTACGTCCGCCGGGCCCGCACGATCGGGGTCGGCCACCTGGCGGTCATCTGGCGGCACGTGCTGCCGCAGATCGCGCCGCTGCTGATCGCCAACACCGTGCTCAGCGTCGCCACCGCGATCTTCGACGAGACCTCGCTGGACTTCCTCGGCCTGGGCGACCCGAACGGCGTGAGCTGGGGGATCATCCTCGAGCACGCCAACGACCGCACCGCCGCGGCGTACGGCGCGTGGTGGGCCGTCGTCCCGGCGGGTCTGTGCATCGCGGCGGTGATCGTCGCCTGCTACCTGCTGGGCCAGGCGCTGGAGGACGCGCTCAACCCGCGGCTCAAGGTGTCGCACTTCTCCATCCGCAGCTGGCGGCTGCGCACGCTGGTCGGACGCGGCAAGGGGGCGATCTGATGGCACTGCTCGAGGTGTCGGGCCTGGAGGTGTTCTTCGACCTGCCGGACGGGGAGCTGCACGCGGTCCAGGGCGTCGACCTGACCCTGGAGCCGCACGACCGGCTCGGGCTCGTCGGGGAGTCGGGGTCGGGCAAGACGACCACGGTGCTGGGGCTGATGGGGCTGCTCCCTCCGACGGCCTCGGTGGCGGGCAGCGTCCGGCTCGACGGTCGTGAGCTGCTCGTCGGCGGTGAGCAGGGTGCCGACTCGTGGCGCTGGAAGTCGATGGCGACGGTGTTCCAGGGTGCGATGAACGCCCTCAACCCGGTGCGTACGGTGGGCTGGCAGATCGCGGAGCCGATGCGGGTGCACGGCACCGCGTCCGGGACCGCACGCCAGGCACGGGTGCGCGACCTGCTCGGCCTCGTCGGGCTGCCGCGCGCGGTGGAGCACTCCTATCCGCACGAGCTGTCCGGCGGCATGCGCCAGCGCGCCGCGATCGCGATGGCCCTGGCCTGCGAGCCCAAGGTGCTGCTGGCCGACGAGCCGACGACGGCGCTCGACGTCGTCGTCCAGGCCGGCATCCTGGAGCTGCTGGCCAAGCTCACCGACGAGCTGTCGCTGGCCCTGGTGCTGGTCACCCACGACCTCGCGGCCGCCGCGAGCAGCTGCACCCGGATGGCCGTGATGTACGCCGGCCGGGTCGTCGAGTCCGGTCCGGTCGAGGAGATCGGGACGGCGCCGGCGCATCCCTACACCCGGCGGCTGTTCGCCTCGGTGCCCGATCCGGCCGACGACCGGCCCGTCGCCTCGATCCCCGGTGCCCCGCCGCGGCTCGACCGACCGATCGTGGGGTGCCCGTTCGCGCCCCGCTGTGACGTCGCCTTCGACCGCTGTCAGGACGAGCGGCCCGAGCTGCTCGACCTGACGGCGACCCACTCCTCGGCCTGCCACCACGGCGCCGAGAGCCTGCCCCCACCCGCGCCCGTCGCGCACCTCGGCGTGCCCGCCGGCGCACTCGCCGACGGCGGCCTGTCGGGCGGGTCGCAGACCCCCGCGCCGGTGCTGGAGCTGGCCGACATCGAGGTCGCCTTCCCCGGCCGCCGCTCCTGGACCGATCTGCTGCGCGGCCGGCCCCGCCCCGAGGTCAGGGCGGTCGACGACGTGTCGCTGCGCGTGCTCCCGGGCGAGATGCTCGCGGTCGTGGGGGAGTCCGGCTCCGGCAAGACCACCATGGCCCACACGATCGTCGGCAACGTCGAGCCCCGCGCGGGCGAGGTCGCGGTCGCCGGCCACGACCGGCGCACGATGACGCGCCGCGAGCGCCAGCAGGCCCGGCAGCAGGTGCAGCTGGTCTACCAGGACCCCTACGAGTCGCTCGACCCGCGGATGCGGGTGCGCGCGATCCTCGACGAGCCCATGCGCGTCAGCGGCGTCGGCGGGCGCGCGAGGCGCGCGGAGGTCGCCGACCAGGCGCTGCGCCAGGTGGGGCTGACGCCGCCGGAGCTCTTCCTCGGCAGGTACCCCCACGAGCTCTCCGGAGGCCAGCGCCAGCGGGTGGCGATCGCGGCCGCGCTGGTGATGGACCCGTCGGTGGTCGTCGCCGACGAGCCGGTGTCGATGCTGGACGTGTCGATCCGGGCCGACGTGCTCGACGTCCTCGACGGGCTTCGCCGCAGTCGCTCGGTGGCCGTGGTGATGATCACCCACGACCTGTCGACGGCCGCGCACTACGCCGACCGGATCGCGGTGATGTACCTCGGGCGCATCGTCGAGACCGGGCCCGCCCGCGAGGTGCTGAGCAACCCGCAGCATCCCTACACCCAGGCCCTGATGGCGGCCGCGCCCACGCTCGGGCGCACGCCGAGACCGCTGCCCTTCGCCGCCGAGGGGATGGGCGCCGACGCCCGGGTCCCGTCGGGGTGTCGCTTCCACCCGCGTTGTGCCGTCGCGCTGCCCAGCTGTCGCGAGCACGACCCCGAGGCCGTCACGGTCGGGCCCGGGCACGAGGTGTCCTGCGTGCTGCCCCTGGCGCAGGGCTCGGAGGTGACGGTGTCGTGAGCGTCCGTTCCTGGTGCCGCCTCGCCTGCCTGGTCGTCCTGGCCATGGTCGCGGCCTCGTGCAGCGCCAACTCCCGTGACCAGTTCGCCGACCAGGGCGGGTTCGTCCGGGTCGGCTCGACCGAGATCGTCCACTCCTTCAACCCGTGGACCAGTGACGACACCCTGGTGCTCGAGCTCGAGAGCGACATCTACCCGCGGCTCGTGCAGTACGACCTGAGGACGATGGAGTTCGAGCCGGACTTCGCCTCGAGCTGGTCGACGTCCGCCGACGGGCGCACCTGGACCTTCCACACCCACCCGGACGCCGCGTGGTCCGACGGGAAGCCGCTCACCGCGTCTGACGTCGCGTGGACCATCAACACGGTGATCCGGCTCAAGCACGGGGCGGCCTCCCTGTGGGCCGGAGCGGTGGCAGGCGCGGTCTCGGCGAAGGCGGTCGACCCGACCACTCTCACCGTGACCTACACCAAGGCCACCGCCGGGGTGCTGGCCGACCTCCAGCAGCTGCCGGTCCTGCCGGAGCACGTGTGGGCGTCGTACGCCGCGGGCAACGGCAAGGCGCTGCGCGGGCAGACCAACACCCCGTCGTCCGGCCATCCGGTCGTGTCCGGTGGGCCGTTCACGTTCGTGAAGTACTCCTACCAGGAGGCGGCGCTCTTCCAGCGGAACCCGCACTACTACGGGACCGCACCGCACGTCGCCGGCTTCGGGGTCGAGCTCTTCTCCAGCGACGACGCCCTGGTCGCCGCCATGCGGGCCGGCGAGATCGACGGGACGACCGGCACACCCAGCATCCCGCCCACCGACATCCGCCCGCTGCGGGACGCCCACCTGGACATCATCGGCCGGCCGTCGCTCAGCTACAGCGACATCATCATCAACACCAACCCGAAGAAGGTCGGCCATCGCGAGCTGCTGAACCCCGCGGTGCGCGAGGCGCTGGAGTACGCCACGGACCGGGCGAGCATCATCAAGATCGCCTACCTGGGGTACGCCACGCCCGGCAGCTCGATCGTCCCGCCCGCCTCAGGAAAGTGGTACGACCCGTCGGTCAAGCCGCTGCCCTTCGACATCGCCAAGGCCAACGCGCTGCTCGACCAGGCCGGCTACGCGCGAGGCTCGGACGGGATCCGGGTCGCCGACGGACACCAGATGGCGTACACGATGCTGATCTCGGAGGACAACGGCGGCGAGGGGCTGCGGACCGGCCAGATCCTGGCGGCCGACTACGCCAAGATCGGGATCAGGCTCACCCCGGAGCAGACCGACGACGACACCCTGAACGACGCCCTGACCCACGACCACTACCGCACCTTCGACCTCGGCATGTGGGGCTGGGACACCCTGGTGGACCCGACGTACATCCTCGACGCCATGACGTGCTCGCAGTGGTACGACAACAGCGACTCGGGCTACTGCAAGGCGACCTACGACCAGCTGTACCACCAGCAGCTGACCCAGACGAACGTGAAGGACCGGCTGGCCACCGTCTACCGGATGCAGCGCATGGTCGCCGACGACCGCCCCTACATCGTGACCAACTACGTGAAGTCCATGGAAGCGTGGAGCTCGCGGTTCAGCGATGTGGTCGAGGGTCCCGACGGCTGGTTCAGTGCCTTCTCGGCGTCACCGCAGCTGGCGATCCGGCTGACTCCCTGACGTCAGTCACGCGGGGGATGCTGCGTCAGTCACGTCTGACTAGCACGTACCCGGCGACGACCGCGACCCAGAGTCCCGCGGCGCCGACCATGACGAGGAGCATCCAGGGCCAGGTGTCGCGGACCTGGTCGAGGGCCCAGGTGTGCGCGCCCTTCGGCTCGGCGTCGCGGGGTGTCCTTCGGCGCCGGGACCGAGGTGACCCGTCGGACCTGGGTGTCGGGGTTGCCCAGCAGATCAGGATGCGCGGAGTCCCACGCCCGAAGCACCTGCGCCATCGCGGGGTGACCCCGGACGTTGGGGTGCAGGCTGTCGTGGATCCACTTCGCCGGGTCGTAGCGCTCGGCGCCGGCGCTCGCGAGCGCGGCCGTGCCCTTGAGCTTGAGGACGTTGATCCCGGGATGGTTGTGGTTGGCAGGGTCGCAGAGCTGGAGACGGGAGATGCCCGAGGTGGGGCAGGGCCGCGCACGCGGTCTGCCAGTGACCCGTCGCCGGTTCAGCCGGAGCCGGCCGAGCGAGAACGTGCGGCGCTGGGTAGGTTTCGAGTACGGGTCTCGTCGTGAGACGGGTGCCCCGGGTGGCGGCCGGGAAGGAGCCCAGCGTCGTGGCTGATGCGTCACTGGTCGGGCAGGTGGGCGAGGTCGTCGTCCGCGTGCGCGGGGGCGACCGACCCGGCGAGATCGTCGCGACGAGTCAGGGAGTCTCCGAGAGGTTCATCGCCTTCGCCGACGAGCCGCTCGACCTCGGCGCGTCGGTGCTGGTCATCGCCATCCGCGGACCCCGGCAGGTCGACGTCATCGCCCTGACCACCTAGCTCGCCCCCAGCGGCGCGCGCCGCCCGACAACGAAGAAGGTGCTCACATGTTCGGATGGCACGTTCCCGCCCCCGACCAGGCCATGCTGATCTCCGGCGGCAAGAGCCGCGGTGAGGCCGGCCTGCCGTTCCGGATCGTCACCGGGCACGGCGCGTTCGTCGTCCCGGTGATGCGCCGCGTCACCTACCTCACGCTGTCGCTGATGGAGTCGGTGATCGAGGAGGCCTGCGTCACCCAGCAGGGCATCGGTCTCGCGGTCAAGGGAGTGATCGCGTTCAAGGTCGGCTCGGACCAGGCCAGCATCGCGGCCGCCGCCCAGCGCTTCCTGGCCGACCAGGACCGCATGAGCGTGCTCACCGGGCAGATCTTCGCCGGGCACCTGCGCTCGATCGTCGGGTCGATGACCGTCGAGGACATCATCCGCGAGCGCCAGAAGCTGGCCGAGCAGGTCCTCGAGGCCTCCAAGCTCGAGATGGCCAACCTGGGCCTGGTCGTCGACTCCCTCCAGATCCAGTCCATCGACGACCGGGGCAGCGGCTACATCAACTCCCTGGCCGCGCCCCACCAGGCGGCGATCCAGCAGGCCGCCAAGATCGCGCAGGCACAGGCCGACCAGGCGGCCGCCGAGGCTCAGCAGGCGTCGGCGCAGAAGCAGTCCGAGTTCGCGCGGGCGACGGCTGTGAAGCAGGCCGAGTACCAGTCGGAGATCGACCAGGCGCAGGCGACCGCACAGCAGTCCGGTCCGCTGGCCGAGGCGAAGGCGCAGCAGGCGGTGCTGGAGGAGCAGGCGAAGGTGGCCGCGAAGAACGCCGAGCTGCGCGAGGCCGAGCTGGTCGCCGAGGTCGTCAAGCCGGCCCAGGCCGAGGCGGAGCGGATTCGCCTGCTGGCCCAGGCCGACGCGGACCGGACGAAGCTGTCCGCCCAGGCCTCCGCGGCCGAGGGCCGGATCGCGCTCGACCAGGCGATCATCGCCCAGCTCCCGCAGATGATGCAGGCCGCCGCCGACGGTTTGGCCAACGCGAACCTGACCATCCTCAACGGCACCGACGGCCTCAACGACGCGGTCGCCCAGCTCGCCGCTCAGGGCTCCACGATCCTCCAGACGGTGATGCAGGGCCTCGCCGCCCACCACGACGTCGGCCAGCAGGGCGGGGCCGGTGATCGCACCGACCCGCCGGCGCTCGGCCCCGGTCCCGACGACGACGCTGCCAGGTAGCCGGCCGACGAGCGTGGGTCCGTCGGCCGGGTGGGGCGTGCGGCTCGCGGAGGAGCGTCTGCTCGCGCAGCAGCGCCTGCGCGACCTCACCCGGGACCTCGACTCGGTCGTGTCCGCGTCGCGTGACACCAACGCCGACGACGAGCACGACCCCGAAGGGGCGACGATCGCCTTCGAGCGGTCGCAGATCGCTGCCCTGACCCGACAGGCGACGCAGCACCTGGAGGAGGTCGACGCGGCACTCGCCCGCGTGCGGGCGGCGACCTACGGCCTGTGCGAGACCTGCGGCCGGGCCATCGCGCAGGACCGTCTCGAGGCCCGGCCGACAGCGCGCACCTGCATCGCCTGCGCCCGGGTCACCCGAGGTCAGGGCGGATGACGGTCATCGCGCCGGCGCCGGGACCGGGCTGTCCGAGTGCTGCGAGCCGGGGCCCGGCGTCGGCCAGCCCGATCCGGTCGCCTCCACCGCGACGACCACCCCGTCCGGGGGCCATGCGGGGTCGGCGACCTGGGCCAGCTCCGGTGCCGCGCCGACCGCGGTGACCAAGACGGCTCGCACGCGGTCAGCCTAGGCAACCGGCCGTGGCCCACACGGATCTCACGGCGACCACCCATCCCAGTCCAGCTCCAGAAGAACGGAGCGATCGGAAGCCGCAGCCAACGACTCCGACACCGTCGTCTTACCCGCCCCTGGCGGGCCAGTCAGGATCATGACGGTGCTCGTGGCCACGGAGACCAACTCTAGGAGCTCACGGTCGTCGGTGGTAGCGGATGTCTCCGTTGGGGAGGCTTGAGTGGTCGTAGGCCGGGTCGTGGGCTCGGTGGTGGTGGTAGGGGCAGAGGAGGACGCCGTTGTCGAGGCTGGTGGGTCCGCCCTGGGACCAGGGGGTCTTGTGGTGTGCTTCGCACCAGGCGGCGGGGATGTCGCAGCCCTCGGTTCGGCAGTTCCGGTCGCGGAGGTCCAGGGCGGTGCGGAGCGCGCCCTTGAACAGGCGGCTGGCGCGGCCCACGTCGAGGATCTCGCTCTTGCCGCCCAGTACGACCGGGGTGATGGCGGCGGTGCAGGCTAGGCGGCGGGCTTGGCCGGCGGTGATCGAGTCGCCGGTGGAGGTCTGTGCCACGCCGTGGGCGCCTGAGTCGGCGAGGCTGCCGCACAGGGTGTCGTAGTCGATCATGACCAGCACCTGGGTGGCGCTGCCGCCGTGCTGG
>NZ_DATAVI010000007.1:0-96160 GCF_036267815.1 Nocardioides sp.
GGACCGAGATCCACCACCCCCACTGGTGGTCCCGCGGCGGCAAGACCAACCTCGACAACGCCCTCCCCCTCTGCGGCCACCACCACCAACGAGCCCACGACACCAACCTCGACCTCCACCGACGACCCGACGGCGAATGGAGCCTGGACCGAAGACGCCGACCACCGGGCCTGCCCGCCGCGCGGCCGGACGAGGCGTCGCGCTGACCCGACGGAGTCACGGGGGCCGGCGGGTCAGCGCCACGCATCGCCTCTCCAGGCCACAGCTCAACCCTCGAGCCGAGCGAGCTCCTCACCCACGACGCCCGGGTCGAGCTTGGTGAAGATAGGGGTCGGCTTCGCCACCTTCGCCCCGACCGAGACCGGTCTGCGGACCCAGGCAGGGGTCCGGGAGTAGTCGCCCGTGATCACGGGGTAGACGTGCAGGCCGGCGCCGTCGTCGGGATCGAGGTCCTCGACGTGCTCGATGCGCGGCATGGGCATGAACTCCGGCTCGCCGCCGAAGACGCGCCACACGGCGTTGGCCGAGAAGGGCAGGAACGGCGCCAGGATGGTGTTGCAGTCCAGGACGCACTGAGCCGCGACGTGCAGGACGGTGCCGAGTCGGGCGCGCAGCGACTCGTCCTTCATCTTGTAGGGCTCCGTCGCGGTGAGGTACCTGTTCACCTCGCCGACCAGGCGCATGGCCTCGGCGATGCCGGCGCGCAGCCGTTGTCGGCCCACCAGGGCGCCCACCGTGTCGAACCCTTGCCGAACCGCCTCGAGAACCGCCTCGTCGACGGGCTCGAGTGCGCCGGCGACCGGGATCTCACCGAAGTCTCTCGCGATCATGGTGGCGGTGCGGTTCACCAGGTTGCCCCAGCCCGCGACGAGCTCCGAGTTGGTGCGCAGCACGAAGTCGGCCCAGGTGAAGTCGGCGTCCGAGGTCTCGGGGCCGGCAGCGCAGATGTAGTACCTCAAGGCGTCCGGCTGGTAGCGGGCCAGCATGTCGCCGACCAGGATCACGTGGCCCCGGCTGGTGGAGAACTGCTTGCTCTCCATCGTCATGTACTCGCTCGAGACCACCTCGGTGGGCAGTTGCAGCTCCCCGAACGGCCCGGGCTCGCCGCCCAGCGCACCGAGCCCGTCGTAGGCCAGGAGCTCGGCTGGCCAGATGACCGAGTGGAAGACGATGTTGTCCTTGCCCATGAAGTAGTAGGACAGCGCTTCGGGGTCGTTCCACCAGTCCCGCCAACGCTCCGGGTCGCCCAGCCGTCGAGCCCACTCGATCGAGGCGGACAGATAGCCGATCACCGCGTCGAACCACACGTACAGCCGCTTGCCCGCGTTGTCCCTCCAGCCGTCCAGCGGGATCGGGATGCCCCAGTCGATGTCTCGCGTCATCGCCCTCGGCCTGAGGTCCTCGATGAGGTTGAGCGAGAACTTGATGACGTTGGGGCGCCAGGTCCCGCCGGTCTCGCGGCCCTTGAGATACGTCGCGAGCGCCTCGGCCAGCGCCGGGAGGTCCAGGAAGAAGTGCTGCGTCTCGACGAACTCCGGCGTCTCGCCGTTGATCTTGCTGCGCGGGTTGATCAGGTCGGTGGGATCCAGCTGGTTGCCGCAGTTGTCGCACTGGTCGCCGCGGGCGTCGGGGTAGCCGCAGATGGGGCAGGTGCCCTCGATGTACCGGTCCGGGAGCGTGCGTCCGGTCGACGGGCTCACGGCTCCCTTCGCGGTGCGCTCGACCATGTAGCCGTTGCGGTGCACGGTCGTGAAGAGCTCTTGGACCACCCGGTAGTGGTTGCCCGTCGTCGTGCGCGTGAACAGGTCGTAGGACAGGCCCAGGTCGACCAGGTCCTGCACGATGACGGTGTTGTTCTTGTCCGCGAGCTCGCGGGCCGGCACGCCCGCGGCGTCGGCGGCGACCAGGATCGGCGTGCCGTGCTCGTCGGTCCCCGACACCATCAACACGTCGTGTCCGGCCATCCGCATGTACCTGCTGAAGACGTCGGACGGCACGCCGAAACCGGCCACGTGGCCGATGTGGCGCGGGCCGTTGGCATACGGCCAGGCGACGGCGGACAGGACATGCGTCATGCAGGGAAGCCTAGTGAGCCCTCGCCAGGGGGTTTCCGGCTGCTGGTCAGCTGAAGTCGAGCTCGCCCGTGCGGGTGCGCTTGATCTCGAAGAAGTAGGGGAACGCCGCCACCGCGATCGTGCCGTCCCAGAGCCGCCCGGCGTCCTCGCCCCGCGGGATCCTGGTGAGCACGGGGCCGAAGAACGCCGACCCGCCGAACGCGATGGTCGGCGTGCCGACGTCGTCGCCGACCCGGTCCATGGCGCCCTGGTGGGACGCCTGCACGTGCGCGTCGTACGACGCGTCGTCGGTGGCGTCGACCAGCTCGGCGGGCAGTCCGGCGTCAGCGAGCGCGCCGACGATCAGGTCGCGGCCCTTGTCCTGCTTCTGGATGTGGATGCGCTCTCCGAGAGCGGTGTAGAGCGGCAGCAGGGCCTCCGGCCCGACCTTCTGCTCCGCCGCCGCCAGGACCCGGCCGATCGGCAGTCCCAGCTCGACCAGCGAGCGGTAGTCGTCGGAGATGTCGCGGTCCTTGTTCAGGTAGTACAGGCTCATGATCCGCCAGTTGACCTCGATGTCGCGCACCTTCTCGACCTCGAGGACCCAGCGCGAGGTGATCCAGGCGAACGGGCACAGAGGGTCGAACCAGAAGTCGGCGGTGCGGGTGGTCGCGGAAGTCTCCGAGGTGATCGTCATGCCTGGCAAACCGGTGGACCCCGACAACCATTCCCGGGCAGCGTCCCGGGTCACGATTGTCTTACAACCGGCAGGTTTCGATTGTGCCGCGCGTCGGAGCCGGTGGCAGGATCCAGGACATGCCTGGCACCAACCTCACCCGGGAAGAGGCCGCCACCCGTGCCGCCCTCCTCGACGTCACGTCGTACTCCATCGACCTGGACCTCACGACGGGCGACAAGACCTTCGGCTCCACCACCACGGTTCGCTTCACCTGCCGTGAGCCCGGAGCGGAGACCTTCGCCGACCTCGTCGGCGCGGTCATCCACGAGATCACGCTGAACGGCGAGCGGATCGACGAGGCGTCGGCGTACCAGGACAGCAGGATCGCGCTGACCGGCCTCCAGGCCGAGAACGAGCTGGTCGTGCGAGCCGACTGCGCGTACTCCCACTCCGGCGAGGGCCTGCACCGCTTCGTCGACCCGGTCGACGGGCGGGTCTACCTCTACACGCAGTTCGAGGTGCCGGACGCGCGCCGGGTCTACACGACGTTCGAGCAGCCGGACCTGAAGTCGGTCTACACCTGGGACGTCGTGGCGCCGGAGGGCTGGAAGGTCGTCTCCAACTCACCCACGCCCGACCCGGAGTCGCTCGGCGACGGCCGCGCCCGCTGGGCCTTCCCCGAGTCGATGCGGATGTCGACCTACGTGACCGCGCTGATCGCCGGCGAGTACCACGAGCACCACGACGTCTACGAGGGTCGGCACGGCACGATCCCGCTGGGTCACTACTGCCGGCAGGCACTGGCCGAGCACCTCGACGTCGAGGAGCTGGTGCTGCTGACCAAGCAGGGCTTCGAGCTCTTCGAGGACGCCTTCGACTACCCCTACCCGTTCGGCAAGTACGACCAGCTCTACGTGCCGGAGTACAACGCGGGCGCCATGGAGAACGCCGGTGCGGTCACCCTGCGCGACGAGTACCTGCCGCGGAGCCGGCAGGACGCGGCGTTCTACGAGTTCCGCTGCTCGGTGATCCTGCACGAGATGGCGCACATGTGGTTCGGCGACCTGGTGACGATGAAGTGGTGGGACGACCTCTGGCTCAACGAGTCCTTCGCCGAGTGGGCGTGCTACTACGCCGCCGTCGAGAACACCGCCTTCACCGAGTCGTGGACCGGGTTCACCAACGCCCGGAAGAACTGGGCGCTGCGTCAGGACCAGCTTCCCTCGACGCACCCCATCGCCGCCGACAACCACGACCTGCGTGCGGTCGAGGTGAACTTCGACGGCATCACCTACGCCAAGGGCGCCTCGGTGCTCAAGCAGCTGGTGGCGTGGGTGGGGATCGAGGAGTTCCTGGTCGGTCTGCGGCAGTACTTCCGCGACCACGCCTTCGGCAACTCCGAGTTCGTCGACCTGCTCACCGCCCTCGAGAAGGCTTCGGGCCGTGAGCTGGACGCCTGGGCCAAGGAGTGGCTCCAGACCAGTGGCGTGAACACGCTGACGCCGGAGTTCAGTCTGGCAGCGGACGGCAGCTACGCCAGCCTTGCCGTCCGGCAGACGGCGGCGGCCGACAACCCGACACTGCGCCGACACCGCATCGGGGTCGGGCTCTACGACGAGGTCGACGGTCGGCTGGTACGGCGCACGCACGTCGAGCTCGACATCGAGGGCGAGCTGACCGCCGTCGACGAGCTCGTCGGCCAGCCTCAGCCCGACCTCCTGTTGCTCAACGACGGCGACCTGACCTACGCCAAGATCCGGCTCGACGAGCGCTCGCTGGCCACCGTCGTCCGCGGTCTGCGCCTGCTCGACGACTCGCTGGCGCGAGCGCTGTGCTGGGGGGCGGCCTGGGACATGACCCGCGACGCCGAGATGGCGGCCTCCGACTACGTCCGTCTGGTCCTGGCGAACGTCGGCAGCGAGACCGACGCCTTCGGCAGCCGCACGATCCCCTCGTACGCCATGATCGCGGTCAACCTCTACTCCGACCCCGGGACCCGTCCCGCTCTGCGAGAGAGGTGGGAGGCCGGCCTGCGCGACCTCCTGCACGCGGCCGAGCCCGGCAGCAACGCCCAGCTCATCTTCATCCGCCGCTACGCCGCCTCCCTCGTCAGCGACCGCGGCATCGACGAGGTCACCGGCCTGCTGGACGGCAGCCTCAGCGTGCCCGGCCTCGACATCGACACCGACCTGCGCTGGAACCTGCTGGTCGGGCTGGCCAAGACCGGCGCCGTCGACGACGCGCGGATCGAGGAGGAGCTCGCCGGCGACCGCACGATCTCCGGTCAGGAGAACGCCGCGGCCGCGCGCTCCTCGCTCCCCGACCCCGACGCGAAGGCGGCCGCGTGGCACGAGCTGGTGGCCGACCCCGAGGTGCCCAACGAGACCCACCGCTCGATCGCCGAGTGCTTCATGCGCTTCGGTCAGGAGGAGCTGCTCGCGCCGTACCTCGAGAAGTACCTCCAGGCGGCCGACACGGTGTGGGAGGAGATGGGCACCCACATGGCCTCCAACCTGCTCGAGGACGCCTTCCCGTTCCCGCTGGCGAGCCCGGAGCTCGTCGCGCGCATCGACCGCTGGCTGGACGAGTCACCCGCCACGCCGGCGGCGAAGCGGCTGGTGCGCGAGGGACGCTCCGACGTCGTCCGCGCGCTGGCCGCCCAGGCGCGCGACGCCGAGCAGGCCTAGCGCCCGCTCACGCGGCCACTCGGCCGCTCAGCGACTAGGGCGCGGCTGGGGCCGCATGCAGGGTGCGGGGCGCTCGCGCGCTCATCGCGAGCATGCCGACGCCGCGGCGCAGCCCGCGCACGAGGTCGCCGCCGGCGAACTCCGACCGCATCTCCAAGACGGCCAGGGCGACCTCCTGGTCGCTGAGCACGCGGCGCACCTGCGAGCCGGTCACCACCTCGACCGAGCGCGCGGTCGGGTCGACCATCACGAGCACGCTGCGCGCGGGCGTCGAGAGCGCGGCGTGAAGCCGCCGGGCGAAGGCGCGAGGGTCGCCGTCGGTGGCGCCGACGAAGACCGAGAACTCACACCGTGAGACCTGCTCGGCGGCCCGGATCGCCTGGTCCAGGGACGCCCGCTGCCCGGCGGTGAACTCGCGCGCCATCGTCGTCAGGCCGCCGTCACCAGGTGCCGCCGGCGCCGCCGGCCTCGCCGTCGGTGCCCTCGTGCGTCTTCTCCGCAGACTCCAGCTGGGCCGACCCGCTCTGGGACGCCTCCAGCTGGGCCGGGTCGCGTCGGCCGCCGAACCACTGGTCGTCGGTGCGCGCCCCGGCCGGCGCCACGGACTCGCCGCGCACCACCCCGGGCAGGTAGACCGCCGCCAGGATCCCGAGCGTGATCAGCACCGGGATGCCCACGAACAGCAACAGGAAGTGCAGCGCGTGCACCGGCTGAGGGTTGCTCCACCCCACAGGAATGTCGGCGGGGGCAAGGGACGTCAGGGTCACGCTGCTGAGGATACTGGTCCGCATGCCCGCGCTACTCGCCGTCCTCACCCACCACCAGTGGACGAGCCTGGGAACGGTGCTCGCACAGAAGTCCGGCCTGCTGCTCGCGGCCCTCGTGGTCGGCCTGGTGATCCAGCTCGTGCTCCGCCGCCTGATCGACAAGCTGGTCCGCAAGGCCGAGGAGGGGGTGCTGCCGGACCGCCTCTCCGTGGCCGCCTTCCGCCGGTCCGAGGACCCTGCGCCCGGGTCGACCCGGCGGGTGCAGCGCGCCAAGACCCTGGGCTCGCTGCTCAAGAGCGTCACCTCCGGCGTCATCGCCGCTGTGGTGCTGACCATGATGCTGGCCGTGGTGGGGCTCAACATCGGGCCCATCCTGGCCAGCGCCGGCATCTTGGGCGTGGCGCTCGGCTTCGGCTCCCAGACCCTGGTGAAGGACTTCTTGTCGGGGGTCTTCCTGATCTTCGAGGACCAGTACGGCGTGGGCGACGTCGTCGACATGGGCGACGGTCTGAGCGGCACCGTGGAGGCCGTCAGCCTGCGCGTGACCCGGATCCGCGACACCAACGGCACGGTCTGGTACATCCGCAACGGCGAGCTCTACCGGGTGGGCAACATGAGCCAGAACTGGGCTCGCTCCGTGCTCGACATCGAGGTGAGCTCGCGCGAGGACATCCCGAAGGTGCGCCGGGTGCTCACCGACGTCCTCCACGACCTGTGGCAGGACGACGACTTCGACGGCGTGATCATCGAGGAGCCCGAGATCTGGGGCATCCAGGCGATCACCCCGGACGCGATCACGCTGCGGGTGACCCTCAAGACCGCCCCGATGGAGCAGTGGCGTGTGGCCCGGGTGGCGCGCGAGCGGATCAAGGGTCGCTTCGACCACGAGGGGATCGAGGCGCCCTTCCCCACGTCGTACGTCATGAACAAGACGCCGGGCGATCCCGACGCGCCGGCCGACGCCGGCGCCCAGACCGCGGACGCCGGGGGCTGAGCGCGTGACCGCGACCTTCTACGACGAGATCGGCGGGGAGCAGACCATCACCCGGATCGTCGCCGCCTTCTACCGCGGCGTGGCCGACGACCCCTACCTGCGGGCCATCTATCCCGAGGACGACCTGGGGCCGGCCGAGGAGCGGTTCCGGCTGTTCCTGATGCAGTACTGGGGCGGGCCGACCACCTACTCCGAACGCCGCGGCCACCCCCGTCTGCGGATGCGCCACGCGCCGTACGCCGTCACGCCGAAGGCCAAGGAGCACTGGCTCCTGCACTTCCGCGCGGCGCTGGACGAGGTCGCGCTGTCGCCGCAGCAGGACGAGCAGTTCTGGGACTACGTGACCCACGCGGCACAGTTCATGGTCAACTCGCTCGAGGAGACGTGAGCCGCTGCTCGAACAGCTCCCGGTGCCGGGGATGCCAGGCCAGCGGGTGGTCGTCCTCGTCGAGGTTGACCTCGACCAGCCGGCTGCGCGCCATCACCCGCTCCCCGTCGCGGATCTCCTGCTCGAAGGACACCGAGTGCTGGCCCACGCCGACGATGCGGCTGCGCACGGCGTACGGCTCGGCGCGGAGACTCATCTGACCGACGTAGTCGGTCTCGCTGCGCACGATGACGGTCTGCACGCTGCCGGAGACCCGCGCCTCCCTGAGGACGCTGGTGAGGAGGTCGACCTGGGCGATCTGGGCGTAGTCGAGGTAGCGCAGGTTGTTGACGTGACCCAGCAGGTCGACGTCGGAGAAGCGCACGTGGACCGGGCGCTCCAGCACGGCGCCGCCGCCCACTTCCCACGGCTGGTCGCCGCGCGGTGCGGGTCGGTCGGAGACCGGCGAGCTCCCCAGGGTGCCGGACAGCATCTGGCGCTCCTGGGCGGTCATCCGGCGCGGCCGTCCGGCGGTGAAGACGTACGGCGTGAGCAGGGTCGTGGCGCGGCCGTGCACGAGGCGGTCACCGGGCGGGCCGGTGTAGAGCTCGTAGCCCAGGCTGAACGACGCGGCGCGCACCTCGGTCGCCCAGACCGCGACGTAGAGGGGCGCCTGCTCGATCCGCAGCGGCGCGAGGTAGTCCACCACCGTGTTCACGACCACCAGGCCCTCGCCCGGGTTGGGGGTCGGCGAGGAGTCGTGGTGCCGCAGCAGGTCCAGCCGAGCCTCTTGGAGGTAGTCGACGAAGGCGACGTTGCTGGCGGTGTCGCCGTGGAGATCGGCCCTGCG
Organism: Nocardioides sp.; assembly: GCF_036267815.1. Taxonomy (GTDB): domain Bacteria; phylum Actinomycetota; class Actinomycetes; order Propionibacteriales; family Nocardioidaceae; genus Nocardioides. Next base: position 8,399 of record NZ_DATAVI010000007.1, read on the forward strand.
CATCTGGCACTCGTACACGTGAGGCACGGGCATGAGCCTAAGGTGTCGGTGTGCCCGAAGCCGTCCTCGTCTCCGCTGCCCGCTCCCCGATCGGCCGGGCCGTCAAGGGGTCTCTCAAGGACGTCCGGCCCGACGACCTGGTGGCCCAGATGATCCGCACCGCCCTCGACCAGGTCCCGGCGCTCGACCGGCACGAGGTCGACGACGTCTACCTGGGCTGCGGGCGGCCCGGCGGTGAGAGCGGCTTCAACATGGCCCGGATCGTCAACGTGATGAACGGCATGGACGACGTGCCGGGCGCCACGATCACCAGGTACTGCGCGTCGTCGGTGCAGACGACCCGGATGGCCTTCCACGCCATCAGGGCCGGCGAGGGCGACGTGTTCGTCTCCGCCGGCGTCGAGGCCGTCTCGCGCTACGACCACGGCACCTCCGACCAGCCGAGCGCCCGCAACGCCGAGTTCGACGAGGCGATGGCCCGCACCGCGCATCGCGCCGAGCACGGCTCGGAGGGCGAGGCGTGGCACGACCCGCGCGACGAGGCAACGCTCCCCGACGCCTACATCGCGATGGGCCAGACCGCCGAGAACGTCGCCACCCTGCGGGGCCTGACCCGCCGCGAGCTCGACGAGTTCGGGGTGCGGTCGCAGAACCTCGCCGAGAAGGCGCTGGCCGACGGGTTCTGGCAGCGCGAGATCACGCCGGTGACCATCCCGGACGGCACCGTGGTCTCGGCGGACGACGGCCCGCGCGCGGGCGTCACGATGGAGGCGGTCTCCGCGCTCAAGCCGGTCTTCCGACCCGACGGTGTCGTCACCGCCGGCAACTGCTGTCCGCTCAACGACGGAGCGGCCGCCGTCGTGGTCATGTCCGACACCAGGGCCGCGGAGCTCGGCATCACCCCGCTGGCCCGGGTCGTGGCGACCGGGGTCAGTGCCCTGTCGCCCGAGATCATGGGGCTCGGCCCGGTCGAGGCCACTCGCCGCGCCCTCGCGCATGCCCGGATGACGATCGCGGACATCGACCTGGTCGAGATCAACGAGGCGTTCGCCGCGCAGGTGGTGCCGTCGTACCAGGATCTCGGGATCGACCTGGACCGCCTCAACGTCAACGGCGGTGCGATCGCGGTCGGCCACCCCTTCGGGATGACCGGTGCCCGCCTCCAGGCGACGATGCTGAACTCCCTGGACTGGCACGACAAGTCCCTGGGCCTGGTCACGATGTGCGTCGGGGGTGGCCAGGGCATGGCGCTCATCCTCGAGCGGCTCGCGTGAGGCTACCCTGCGCGTATGTCCGAGGCACCGGGGCCCCGTTGGCTGGATGCCGACGAGCAGGCGTCGTGGCGCGCCTTCGCGGTGGGCGTGACGTTGCTGCTGGACCGGTTGGACGCCGACCTCCAGCGTGAGTTCGACCTGTCGCTGACCGAGTACGAGATCCTGGTCCGCCTCTCCGAGCGACCCCGGCGGTCGATGCGGATGGCCCAGCTCGCCGATGCCCTGGCCCACAGCCGCAGCCGGGTCACCCACACGGTGGCCCGGATGGAGAAGGCCCGGCTCGTCGACCGCGCCTCCTCACCCGAGGACGGACGCGGCATCGTGTGCACCCTGACCGACCACGGTCACGACGTGCTCGTCGAGGCCGCGCCGGTGCACGTCCAGGGGGTCCGCGAGTATCTGGTCGACCTCGCCGACCGCGACGACGTCGCAGCCCTCGGCCGGGTGATGAACGCCGTCACCGACGCGCTGATCGACTGCCACCCCGAGGCGGACATCCGCACCTGAGGCCCGAGTCGCCGCCCCGGTGATCCGAGCTCAGTCGCGCCGGAGCCGGCGGTGGGTGACCCGATGCGGTCGCGCCGCCTCGATCCCCAGCCGCTCCACCTTGTTCTCCTCGTACGCCGCGAAGTTGCCCTCGAACCAGAACCACCGCGCGTCGTCCTCGTCGTCACCCTCCCAGGCCAGGATGTGGGTGGCGATGCGGTCGAGGAACCACCGGTCGTGGGAGGTCACCACGGCGCAGCCGGGGAACTCCAGCAACGCGTCCTCCAGCGACTGGAGCGTCTCCACGTCGAGGTCGTTGGTCGGCTCGTCGAGGAGCAGGAGGTTGCCCCCCATCTTCAGCGTCAGCGCGAGGTTGAGCCGGTTGCGCTCGCCGCCGGACAGGACGCCGGCGCGCTTCTGCTGGTCGGGACCCTTGAAGCCGAACGACGCGACGTAGGCCCGCGAGGGCATCTCGAAGTTGGCGACCTTGATGTGGTCGAGGCCGTCGGAGACGACCTCCCAGACGTTCTTGGTCGGGTCGAGGCCGCCGCGGCTCTGGTCGACGTAGGAGATCTTGACGGTCTTGCCGACCTCGAGCTCGCCCGCGTCGGGCTTCTCCTCCCCCACGACCATCCGGAACAGCGTGGTCTTGCCGACGCCGTTCGGCCCGATCACCCCGACGATGCCGGCGCGCGGCAGCGTGAACGACAGCTCGTGCATCAGGTCTCGACCCTCGAAGCCCTTGGTCAGCCCGTGGGCCTCCAGCACGATGTCGCCCAGACGCGGGCCGGCCGGGATGTTGATCTCGTTGGGGTCGATGCGCCGCATCCGGTCGGCCTCCGCGGCCAGCTCGTCGTAGCGGGCCAGACGAGACTTGCTCTTGGCCTGGCGAGCCTTGGGGTTGGACCGCACCCACTCCAGCTCGCGCTCGAGCATCTTGGCCCGCTTGGCGTCCTTCTGTCCCTCGATCTTGAGACGTTCCTTCTTGGTCTCCAGGTACGTCGAGTAGTTGCCCTCGTAGGGGTGGGTCCTGCCGCGGTCGAGCTCGAGGATCCACTGGGCGACGTTGTCGAGGAAGTACCGGTCGTGGGTGACGGCCAGCACGGCGCCCGGATAGCTGGCGAGGTGGCCCTCCAGCCACTGCACCGACTCGGCGTCGAGGTGGTTGGTCGGCTCGTCGAGCAGCAGGAGGTCGGGCTGCTGGAGCAGGAGCTTGCATAGCGCCACCCGGCGACGCTCGCCGCCGGAGAGGGTGTCGACCAGCGCCTCGGACGGCGGGCAGCGCAGCGCGTCCATGGCCTGCTCGAGCCGGCTGTCGATGTCCCAGGCGTTCGCGTGGTCGAGCTCGGTCTGAAGGTCGCCGGTCTCCTTCATCAAGGCGTCCTGGTCGGCGCCCGGCTCGCCCATCTCCATGTAGGCGTCCTCGAGGCGCTTCAGCGCGGACTTGATGTCGTGGACCGCCTCCTCGACGTTCTCCAACACCGTCTTGCCCTCGGTCAGCGGCGGCTCCTGCTGGAGCATCCCGACCGTCGCGTCGGGGTCGAGCGTCGCCTCGCCGTTGTTGGGGTGCTCCAGCCCCGCCATGATCTTGAGCAGGGTCGACTTGCCGGTGCCGTTGGGCCCGACGACGCCGATCTTGGCGCCCTGGAGGAACGACAGCGTGACGTTGTCGAGGACCACCTTGTCCCCGTGGGCCTTGCGCACGTTGCGCAGGGTGTAGACGAACTCAGCCATGGACCGAGACCCTACGGGGCACGCGCTCAGGTCAGGTGCCCAGGGCGCGCGCCAGCCCCTCGCGGACCGAGTCGTAGGCCGCCAGCTCCGCGCGCACCGGCTGGACGACCAGCTCCTCGGCCACGTCGGCGATGGCGGACCGCAGGCGCCGGTCGGCCGAGCGGGCCCGGCCGCGAGCGGTCCGGGTCACCAGGGCCCGGCACAGCAGGGCGAGCAGGATGCCGAGGACCACTCCCCCGACCAGGAGCACCGCCGGCACCGGGATGCCGCCGGCGTGGGGTGCATCAGGGCGGTCGACCCCGAACCTCGGGTCGGCGACGAGCACGGCCGACCAGGCCAGGCCGCCCACCGCGGCGAGCAGGAGCACCCACTGGAGCACGCGCACGAGCCTGGCCCAGAGCGGGACCCGCTCGACGTCGAGGTGGGTCCGGCTCAGCGCGACGTCGAGGCGGTCGCCCAGCTCGGGGAGCCTGGACACCGAAGCCCGGCCGACGGCCTCGCCCCACGGCCGGGCCAGCGGCTCGGACACCTCGTCGGCCACCGCGCGTACCTCGGCATCGACGCGCGCGCGCTGGACGTGGGCGGTCATCGGCACCGACGTCCGGTGGCGGCCGGCCAGCGCCGCGCCGTCCTTGCCGAGGTCGAGGTGGAGCCGCTTCGCGCGGTCTGGTCGCAGCCTCGAGACCCAGGCGGCGACGGGCCAGCCGGTCGCCCTCCGGCCGCGGTCTCGCGCCGCGGACTCGACCGCCTGCACCACGGCCGGGATGCCGGCGGCGGCCGCGAAGGAGTCCTCGAGCGTGGCGATCCGCTCCGGTGAGAGCTCGGGGTGCCCGCTGGCGCCGGACGCCTGCCGGAGCCGGCTCGCGGCGGCGCGGAGGTCGGCCTCGAGCCGTGCCCGGGTGACCTGCTTGGCCCGCACCCTCTCGGCGATCTCGGCGCGGAGAGCGTCGACCCCCTCGCCGGTGCGGGCGCTCGTCGCCAGGACCGGCACCCGGGTCAGGCCGTCGGCGTCGACGAGGCGGCGTACGTCGTCCACCATCGACTGACGCCGGTCCGGCGGCACCTCGTCGATGTGGTTGAGCACGACGAGCATGACCTCCTGGTGGGTGGCCAGGGGGGCGAGGTACCGGGTGTGGATGGCGGCGTCGGCGTACTTCTGCGGGTCGAGGACCCACACCATCAGGTCGGTGAGCTCGATGAGCCGGTCGACCTCGAGATGATGGGAGACCTCGGTCGAGTCGTGGTCGGGCAGGTCGAGCAGGACGACGCCCTGGAGCGCCTCGTCCTCCTTGCCCAGGTCGAGCAGGGACTCGCGCATCACCTGGTGGCGGGGCGGGATGTCGAGGTAGTCGAGCAGCTGCGCCGCGCCCACCCTGCCCCACACGCAGGCAGTGGCCCACGACGTCGTGGGCCGGCGCACCCCGACCGAGGCCAGCTCGACCCCGGCCAGAGCGTTGAAGGTCGAGGACTTGCCCGAGCCGGTGGCACCGCCGATCGCCACGACGGTGTGCTCGGCGGTCAGGCCGAGACGCTGGGCGACCCGGTCGGCCGTCGCCCGGGCGTCGTCGACCACACGGTCGTCGAGTCGCCCTCGGGCGGCGTCGCTGGCTCGCCCGAGAGCCTCGATCCGGTCACCCAGACCCGAGCCGTCAGACAAGTCTTCTCCTCGTGAAGTGCACGGATGTTCACTTCTGAGACTAGTGTGAATGGGTGCCGGACCGCTCGACGGTGGCATAGCGCAGGTCGTCGACCCCCCGCGCGGCGTTGCGCAGGATGTCGGCCGCATCGGGGTCGATGCGCAGGCTCGCGAGCAGGTCGAGGTAGCGGTGCCGCTCCTCGTCGAGCAGGGCCCGCACCGTGGACTCGAGCCGCCGGCGAGCCTCGTCCAGCAGCGAGCCCACTGCCTCGCCGCCCAGCACCGCCTCCAGGAGCGTGCGGCCCAGCTGGGCGCTCTGGGCCGAGATGCCGCCCTCGGCGTCGCCGGACTGCTCCGGGCCCGCGAGGACGACGACCATCACGGCCACGCCCAGACCGCTCACGCCGTAGGCCAGGAAGCGGGCCGTGGTGCGCTTGTCGGCACCCTCCGCACGCACCAGCTCCAGGACCTCCTCCTGCCACTGACCGACCGCGCGGCCGGCCTGACGCCGGAGGCCGTTCGACGCGCGGACCAGCCCCTCACCCACGTCGGCCAGCAGGTCCCGCCCCGCAGCAAGGCCACGCCACGACTCGGCGGCACTCTCGGCGGCCGCCTCGCCGTGCTCGAGGACCAGCGACTCGAGGCTGGCCGCCACGGCGGCGTTCACCCGCTCGGCCTGCTGCGGCTTGCCCTTGATGGCATTGACCATGCGGTCGCGGATCCAGCCGACCTTGGCCTCCAGGGTCGAGAGCAGCTCGCCGGTGCCGACGAGCTCCTGCCACCGCACCAGCACCTCTCCACGCAGCAGGGTGCCGTCCGAGGTCGCCGCGAGCACCGCTCGGATCTCGTCGTCGTAGGCGGCGTCGGCGGCCTCGCGGAGACGCTGGGCCGACTCCGACTGCTGCACGCATCCGTCGGCGACGAAGTGGGCTCGTCGGGTCAGCGAGCGCACCGCGCCCTCGATCGTCTGCTTGACCATCTCGGCCCGGGCGTCGGGATCGCCACCCAGCTCGGCCAGCCAGGCCCGGATCTCGGCGACGTGGCGCGGCGCGACCAGGCCGCTGTCGGACAGCTCGACCTCGTGGATCGTGAACAGCGGAGAGTCCTTCAGGCCCCGGGCCGCGAGCATCCGGGCGAGGTGGGAGGAGACGGTCTCGAGCGCGTCGACGGGCGTGCGGTCCAAGACAACGGCCACGGCCGCCGATCGCTCGGCCGCCTCACGCAGGAAGTCCCACGGCACCTGGTCGGCGTACCTCGCCGCGGAGGTGACGAACAGCCACAGGTCGGCGGCGGCGAGGAGCTGGGCGGCCAGGCGGCGGTTGCTCTCCTCCACCGAGTCGACGTCGGGGGCGTCGAGGATCGCCAGACCCTGCGGAACGACGTCGAGCGGCACGAGCTGGAGCGAGTGGGGGTCGTGGGTCGGGTGGTGGACCCGCTCGAGGTCCGGCAGGAGCCGGTCGGCACCGAACCACTCGGTGTCCGCCGGGTTGTGCACGAGCACCGGCGAGCGCGTCGTCGGTCGCAGGACGCCGGACTCGGTGACGACCGAGCCCACCAGGGAGTTGACCAGCGTCGACTTGCCGGCACCGGTCGAACCGCCGACGACGGCGAGCAGGGGCGCCTCGAGGGTCACGATGCGCGGGATGACGTAGTCCTCGAGCTGGTCGGCCATCTCCTCGCGCGCGGCCCGGTGGTCGGCCACGGAGGGCACGTCGAGCGGCAAGGAGGCGCCCTGGAGGGCGGCGCGCAGCCGCACCAGCGCCGCGAGCATGTAGGAACCGGTGGAGGTCATCCCCGACGAGTGCGTCATCGAATGGGTACCACCTGTCCGGGGAACGCGATCGTGGGACGAAGCGCGCTGATGCGGGCAACGTAGTCGTGGCCCCGCTCGGCGAAGTCCGGCGGGGGTACGCCGCGCAGGAAGCGGCTGTGCAGGAAGCCCAGCTCGATCACGGACTGCTGGTAGGCGCGCATGGCGCGCTCCCCCGTCTCGCCGCCGGTGTCGCGGGCGTAGGCGCGGCTCCGGCGTCGTGCCCCCAGGTCGACGACCCAGGCGATGTCGGTCTCGGGGAGCATCCCCCGGCGCGCGGCGTCGGCCAGGGAGCCGGCGAGCATCCGGCCCTCCCAGCGGCGCACCCACACCGCCAACGCGACGCAGGCCAGGAAGAGCGGGGCCATCAGGATCAGGTAGACGGTCACGAAGTTGCCCGGGCCGTAGACGGTCGAGGTGTTCCAGACGGCGTGGGCCAGCACCGCGCAGACGTACCCCGCCACCGGCGCGAGGATGCGTGTCGAGCGGCGCCGCGACCCGACCGCGATGCCCACGCCGACCCCCGTGCAGGCGGTGAACAGCGGGTGGGCGAACGGGCTGACCAGGCAGCGCAGGACGAAGGTGCCGGTCAGGGTCTTGATGCCGCCGGGACCGACGGTGTCCGAGCCGTTGTAGGAGCTGGCGAGGTACAAGATGTTCTCGGTGAAGGCGAAGCCGACGCCGACCATCCCGGCGTAGACGATGCCGTCCAGGACGCCGTCCAGCTCCGCGCGGCGCCACCACAGAAGGAGCAGGAGGAACAGGCCCTTGCTCGCCTCCTCGGCCACCGGTGCGCCGATCTCCAGCATCCGGTTGTCGGAGATGCCCCCGACGAAGCCGCCGACGCCCTCGAGGAGCAGGGCGACCGCCGTGGCCACGAAGACGCCCCACAGCAGGCCGCCCGCCAGCAGCCGGCGCGGCTCCGGCTCGTAGCGGTCGAGCCAGAGCAGGCAGGCGATGATCGGGCCCACCGGGACGGCGGCCAGCAGAGCGGCCAGGACCGTGGCGCTCGGCGCGTTCGAGGCGGCCACGACGAAGGTCATCGGCACGGCGCACAGCAGCACCGCGAACGTCACCACGACGGTGAAGACCGCGTTGCCACGCACCGGACCCGACATGACCGAAGCGTAGCGAAATCGGTCCTTCCGCCTCGCTGCCTCCAGCCTCGCGGGCGTAGTCTGGGCGGCGTGAGCGACCAGACCGAGCAGCCCTCCGAACAGCTGTCCCAGGCGGCTTCCGAGCAGCCTTCCGAGCTCCACACCGAAGCGCACGACCCGGCGGTTCCGCCGGCGTACTCCGCGTTCATGCGCCAGGGCTGGGGCGACCGCGAGCTGGACCTGCCGCGACACCCGATCGCGCCGTACGCCGCTGCTCGTCGGCAGCGGCTCGCCGAGGCCTTCCCCGGTGAGCGGCTCGTGCTCCCCGCAGGCACGTTCAAGGTGCGTGCCTACGACACCGACTACCGCTTCCGCAGCGACACCGCGCACACCTACTTCTGCGGCAACCAGACCAGCGACGCCGTGCTCGTCATCGAGGACGGCGAGTCGGTGCTCTATGCCCGGCCACGCTCGGAGCGCACCACCGACGAGTTCTTCCGCGACCGGCAGTACGGCGAGCTGTGGGTCGGCCGGCGTCCCTCGTTGAGGGAGATCTCGGACTCGCTCGGCCTGCCGGTCCGCCACATCGGCGACCTGGCCGGCGAGCTGGCCAGGTCCGGCAAGACCCGCGTCCACCGCGGCGTCTCCGACGCCGTGGACTCGATGGTCGCGCCCGACGAGAGCCGCGACAGCGACCTCGCGCGGGTGGCCTCGGAGATGCGCGTGGTCAAGGACGAGTGGGAGGTCGCCGAGCTCCAGACGGCGTGCGACATCACGACGCTGGGGTTCACCGACGCGGCCGGCGAGATGGACATGGCCGTCGAGCACGGCGAGCGCTGGATCGAGGGCACGTTCTTCCGCCGTGCCCGGGCGATGGGCAACGACATCGGCTACGACTCGATCGTCGGCGGCGGCTCCCACGCGACGACGCTGCACTGGATCGACAACACCGGCCGGATCGTGCCCGGCGAGATGGTGCTGCTCGACATGGGCGTCGAGGGGCACAACCTCTACACCGCCGACGTCACCCGCACCCTGCCCGTCTCGGGCACCTACACCACCCTCCAGCGCGAGCTGTACGACCTCGTCCACGCCGCCCAGCAGGCCGGCATCGACGCGGTGCGGCCCGGGGCGCCGTTCCTCGCCGCCCACCATGCCGCGATGGACGTGCTCGCCCACGGCCTCGAGTCGCTCTCGCTGCTGCCGTGTTCCGCCGAGGAGGCGCTCGACCCCGAGTCGAAGGTCTATGCCCGCTGGACCCTGCACGGCACCAGCCACATGCTCGGCATGGACGTCCACGACTGCGGCCAGGCGTCGACCGACGTCTTCCCGAAGGGCGACCTGGCCGACGGCATGGTCCTGACGGTCGAGCCCGGCCTCTACTTCCAGGCCGACGACCTGCTCGTCCCCGAGGAGATGCGCGGCATCGGGATCCGGATCGAGGACGACATCCTGGTCACCGCCGACGGCTCGCGGAACCTCTCGGGCTCCCTTCCCCGCACGTCTGCCGACGTGGAGGAGTGGATGGCGGGCGCCCGCTAGCGCTCCTGGCCGCGTAGCGCCGGCAGCAGCTCGCGCTCGGCGACGGCGAGGAAGTCACGCTGGGACTCGTCGCCGATCTGGACCAGCGCCACGTCGGTGAACCCCGCGACCTCGAACTCCCGGACGGCCTTGACGATCCCGTCCAGGTCGGGCCCGCACGGGATCGACTCCGCGACGTCGTCGCGGGTGACGAACTGGGAGGCACCGGCGAAGCCCGCCGTACCCGGCAGCTCGGCGTTCACCTTCCACCCGCCGCCGAACCATCGGAACAGCTCGTGCGCACGGTCGACGCACCGCTCCCGGTCCTCGCCCCAGCAGATCGGCAGCTGCCCGATCTTGCGCGAGGGCCGGGCGTGGTCCTGCTCGTCCCACTCGCGCACCAGCCCCGCGTCCGGCTCCACCGCGATCAGGTGGTCGGCCAGCCCGGCGAACGTCCGGATCGACTGGTCACCAGAGACCGCCACCCCGATCGGGACCGGGTTCACCGGGGTGTCCCACAGCTTCGCCGAGTCGACCCGGAAGTGCGCACCGCTGAAGTTGACGTATCCGCCGTCGAACAGCGACCTGATGATGGTCAGCGCCTCCGCGAGCATCTCGTGTCGGACGTTCGCCGACGGCCAGCCACGCCCCACGACGTGCTCGTTGAGGTTCTCACCGGCGCCGACGCCCAGGATGAAGCGGCCATCGCTGAGCAGGTCGACGGTGACCGCCTTCTGCGCGACCACCGCCGGGTGGTAGCGCATGGTCGGGCACGTCACGTAGGTCATCAGCTCGACGCGCTCGGTGACCTGCGCCACCGCACCCAGCACGCTCCACGCGTACGGCGCGTGCCCCATCTCGTCGAGCCACGGGAAGTAGTGGTCGCTCATCACCTCGAAGTCGAAGCCGGCCTGCTCGGCGGCGGCGGCGTGCCCCACCAGCTCACGTGGACCGGACTGCTCGGTCATCAGCGTGTAGCCATACGTCGTCATGTCCGCGTCGTACCCAGATCTCCGCGATGCCTCACAATGGTCCCCGGCCCCTGTAGCTCAGCTGGATAGAGCAAGAGCCTTCTAATCTCTAGGTCGCAGGTTCGAGTCCTGCCGGGGGCGCTGGTCTCGCTGGCCCGGGAGCTGGCCGACGTCCCCTCAGCCGCGCGGACTCAGGAGGGCACCGGCAGCAACGGGTTGGCGACGATCCAAGGCGTCGGACCGCATCGGGCGGCGTGACCGGAAGGGCTGCTCGACCAGACGCCACGACAACTCGGTCAGCAGCAGCGCGGTCGGGACTCCCGCGAGCGCGACGACCCACACCCCCGCGCCCAGATGCTCGAGGCCGACGAACACCGGATACGACCACAGGTACAGGCCGTAGGAGCGGTGGCCGAACCATCGCAGCCACCCGAGCTCGAGCCAGGGGGCGCCGGCTCCCTGCGCGGTCCAGAAGATCGTCGCCGCCGTGAGCATGGCCACGCACTGCGGAGCGACGAGCCGCTCGAAGCCACCGGCCGGCACGTGGCACACCGCGACGATCGCTGCCACCGCGACCGCTGCCGCCCACGGTCGTGACCGCGTCTCAGTACGACCCGACAGGACCACGGCGAGCAGACAGCCGGCCAGGATCGGGAAGGCGCGAGCGTCCGAGCCGTAGTAGACCCGGGCCTCCGGACCGCCGGCGAGCGCCAGGGGGACCAGGGCTGTGGTGAGGCACAGCGCCACGAGCACACCGCGGACCGTGCGCCGGCCCGACCGGCTGAGACCGATCAGGACCACGGGCCACAGCACGTAGAACTGCTCCTCGATCGAGAGCGACCACGTATGGCCCATCGGTGAGCCGACACCGTGCCCGAGGGCGAGCACCCAGTTGGCCGAGTAGCTCAGGGCCGCCAACGTGAGCCAGTCCCACGAGCCGGCCGCTGCGAGCACCACGGTGACGACGGCCACCATCGTCACCAGCGCAGGCACGAGACGGCGGGTGCGGCGGACGTAGAACCGGCGCAGGTCGACCCGGCCCGAGCTGTCCCGCTCCTCGACCAGCATGCTCGTGATCAGGAACCCCGACAGCGTGAAGAACACGGTCACGCCGCCGTACCCGAGGAACCGCCAGATGCTCCCCAGGGGCGACACGTGCGACGCCACGACCAGCAGCACCGCGACACCGCGCAGGCCGTCCAGGCCCGGACGGCTTCCGAGCCTCCATCTCACCCTCTCATCGTCTGCCACCAGCCGGGCGCTGTCAGGAGAACGCGGGAAAGCCCCGGGGCAAGGAGGAGCCGACCTCGAGGAGACCCGCTCGGACGTGAGGTGCAGTGCACTGCCGCCACGGGGCCAAGGTCGCTCGCATCGGCCACGGCCACCTCCCTTTCACCCCGTGAGACGGGCCCGCTGGCGGGGGGATACTGGCCCCGTGACTGAGTCTCGGCAGACCCTGACAGGCAGCTTCCGTCGCGCCGTGGGCACGATCGTCGGCTCCGTTCCCGACGACGAGGTGGTCCAGGCCACCCTGGTCCTGCGCCGACGGGACGGCGGTACGGCTCCTCCTCCGTCCTTCCATGCGGGAGTCGACGGGACTCCCCTGACCTCCGACGAGCTCGGCGCACGCTACGGTGCCGATCCGGCCGACCTCGAGCGAGTGGTGACCTACCTGGAGTCCCGCGGACTCCACGTGGTGGACGCGCACGGGCCGTCCCGGCGTATCCGCGTGGAGGGCCCGGCCGGAGCCCTGTCCGCCGAGTTCGGCACCGCCGTCAGCCGGGTGCGCCGTGAGGACGGCCGGAGGCAGTCGCGGATGCGTTCGGGCACCCTGTCGGTCAGTGCCGAGCTCGCCGAGGTCGTCACCGCGGTCCTGGGCGTCGACGACCGGCCCCAGGCCTTGCAACGGTCGGTCTTCGCCGAGCCGCAGGCATCCGCGACGAGCTATACCCCGCTCCAGCTGGCCGAGGTCTACGGCATGCCCGACGCGGATGGCGCAGGGCAGACGGTGGCGATCATCGAGCTCGGAGGCGGGTTCGCCCGATCCGATCTGGTGACCTACTTCGGCGGGCTCGGGCTCGCCACCCCCCGGGTCTCCGCGGTCGGCGTCGACGGTGCCCAGAACAGTCCCGGCCAGGATCCCGACGGCGCCGACGGGGAGGTCCTGCTCGACATCGAGGTCATCGGCGCCCTCGCTCCGGAGGCAGAGATCCTCGTGTACTTCGCCCCCAACACCGACGCCGGCTTCGTCGACGCGATCTCGACCGCGGCGCACGCCACCCCCACGCCGGCCGCGATCAGCATCAGCTGGGGCCAGAGCGAGGACCAGTGGACCGCACAGTCACGAGCCGCCATGGACGACGCGATCGCCGACGCGGTGAGCATGGGGGTGACGGTCACCGTGGCCGCCGGGGACAACGGCAGCAGCGACGCAGGCTCCGGTGCCCACACGGACTTCCCCGCCTCGAGTCCGCACGCGCTGGGATGCGGTGGCACCAGCCTGGACACCTCCCGAGGCGCTCCGGTCGAGACGGTGTGGGACGACGGCGGCCAGGGCGGGGCCACCGGCGGCGGCGTCAGCGACGTGTTCCCGATCCCGGACTGGCAGACCTCCGTCGGAGTGCCCGAGCGATCCGGGACCAAGACCACCGGTCGCGGCGTCCCCGATGTCGCCGGCGACGCGGACCCGCAGACCGGCTACCAGGTCTACGTCGACGGCCGGGCCGCGGTCATCGGAGGCACCAGCGCCGTCGCACCACTGTGGGCCGGCCTGGTGGTCAGGCTTGTGCAGCTGCGGGGCTCTCACCTCGGACTGCTCCAGCCGGTCATCTACGCAGGGGTCACGACCGGACACGCGGCGCCCGGACTGCGTGACATCACCACGGGCACCAACGGGGCCTACCGGGCCGGCCCCGGATGGGACGCGTGCACGGGGCTCGGCGTACCCCAGGCCGCTGTCGCCCAGGTGCTGACCGCGACCTGAGTCCTGGGGCTCTCACCCACCGACCAGCGCCGGCACGCGGATCTGGCCCACAGCCGGACGGGCCGAGCTGCCCCGGGTAACGTCGATGGTGTGAGCACGTCACCTGGGCTGTCGACCCGCGCCCGAGAGCTGGCCGGCGAGGTCGTCCGGTTCCTCCTCGTGGGCGGTGTGGCGACCCTGGTCTCGTTCGTGGGCTTCAACGCCCTGGTGCACGGGCTGTTCATCGGGCGCGCCCCGCTCGGGAGCCAGCCGCTCCTCGCCTTCGTGCTGGTGAACCTCGTCGCCGGTTGCGTGGCGTACGCCGGGATGCGGCTGTGGACCTTCCGGCACCGGGAGGCGAGCGACTCCGTCGAGGGCGTCATCAGGTTCTTCGGGCTCGGCGCCCTCACCATGGCCATCCCGGTCATCTGCCTGGGGATCAGTCGCTACGGCCTGGGGTTGACCAGCCCGTTGGCGGACAACCTGTCGGCCAACGTGATCGGTCTCACGCTGGGCGCCGGCACGAGGTTCTGGGTGTTCCGCAGGTACGTCTTCGACCAGGTCCACGCGGGGGCACACGGGTGAGTCGCGGAGACCATCTCTACGCACGGCGCCGCCGGCGCTACAGCCGCTACACCCACCACGGCATCGACTGTGGCGACGGGACGGTGATCCACTACGCCGGCGAGCGCCGGGGCGGACGCCGCGTCGAGCGCAGCTCGTGGCAGACGTTCGCCCAGGACTCCAGGGTGCAGGTGCGCGCACACCGGCGCCGCGGGCTGCCCGCCGACGAGGTGGTGGCGAAGGCGGAGTCGCGGCTGGGCGCCGACGGCTACCACCTGGTGTGGAACAACTGCGAGCACTTCGCCACCTGGTGCTCCACCGGCAACAAGGGCAGCAAGCAGGTCCGCGGCTGGGCGATGGCCGCGCCGGGCGGCGCCTTGGCGTCGTTCAGCGCCGCGGACGTCGTCGGCGCCCACCTGATCCTGATCGGGAGCGTGTTCATGGGCGGCTTCTACGCCGTCACCAAGCCGCTCCAACGCCGGCGTAGCCGCCGCCGGAGGGTCGCGTCAGGAGCTCCCGATCGCGACGTTCTCCCACACGCCGACACCACGGCGTAGCACCGTCACCTCGGTCACCCGCCACGGCTGTGAGGTGTGCGCGTCGAGCGCCGCCAGCACCGACTCGAGATGCTCGACGGTCGTGCCGTCGTTGATCCGGGCGACCGGCACGCGGTCGCGGAACATCCGGCGGTCGCAGAACAGCCCGAGCGGCTCCACGGCCGAGACCACTTCGCGGGCGATCCCGCGCATCACCTCGACGCCGTCGTCGTCCGAGCGCAGCTCGGACCAGATGAACCGGTCGTCCTCGTCGACCAGCGCCGAGCCGCCGGAGAACACCACCTCGGGTGCGCCGTAGCGCTCGGTTGCCACCGCGAGGACGGAGCCGAGGGTGCGCGCCGTCGTGGCGTGCACGAACCCGAAGTTCGTGATCGGCACCGACATCTCAGCGGTGCCGAGAACGTCGAGCAGCGGCGCCGGCGGCCCGAGCGGGACGGAGGCCTCCTCCTGTCGACGGCCGAACAGGCCTCGCTTCTCGGGGGACTCCGCGACCGGCGATGGTGGCGGCTCCAGGGCGCGCACCAACGCCGTCAGCTCTTCGAGCAGGGCCGGCGGGGGGAGGAACGCCGCGTGCAGGTGCACGCCCCTATGGTGCCAAAGTCGTCCGGCGGTCGTGCCACCGCCACACCGGCGGGAGGGCGTCGGGGTGGCCGCACCGCCGACCGCTCCGTCGGCGCGACCGGTCCTGCGAGCCGCGCTACAGCCGCGGGTCGACCGGCTCGGACTCCAGCGCGAGCACGCCGAAGACCGGCTGATGCACCCGCCACAACGGCTCGCCAGCCACGAACCTGGTGAGTGCCTCCAACCCCAGACCGTGCTCCCGGAGCGCCAGCGACTGCTTCTTGCCGAGGCTGCGGCTGCGCAGGACGTCGAGGGAGTCGAGGTAGTCGGGCCCGTAGATGATCCGGAGGTACTCGCGGCCCCGCACCTTCAGCCCGGGCTGCACCCGGGCGCCCGGCACGCCGTCCGGCTTGACGACCATGCCCTCCCCACCCGACTCGGTCAGACCCAGCCACCAGCTCACCCCAGCGTCGCGCGAGGCCTGGTCCGCGAGCTCGACGACGAGGTGCCGCGTGGGAGTCACGAGCTCGTGGTCCAGCGCGCCGAGCAGGTCGAGGTGCCAGCGGTGTCCCTCCTCGAGGGCCGGCAGTCGACCCTCGACGGCCAGCACCTGGAACGGCGCGAGGGTGATCCCCTCGAGGCCCTCGGTCGGCCGGCAGTAGGCCGCGTACGCCGCGCGGTACGCCGCCGCCGAGTCCGCGCGACGCGCCACCCGGTCCGACAGCTCGCCGACATCGAGCCCTCGCGCGGCGGCCGTGTCGAGCAGCGCGGAGACGGCCGGCAGGGCGACTCGCGCAGCGGCTCCGACCGATGCGTACTGCTCGCGGATCAGGCCCATCGCCTTCGCCGACCACGGCAGCAGCTCGCAGTCGACGACGAGCCAGTCGGTCTCCAGCGACTCGAAGAGCGGGGCGAACGCCGCACCGGCGCGCTCCACCAGCTCGCTGCCCAACTCGCCCTCGAAGAACGCGCGGCCGGTCCTCGTGTAGACGACACCCCTGCCCTGATCGGCGATCCCGAAGCGGCGTGCTGCGACGTCGTCGTCGCGGGCGAGCACGACGATGGCCCGCGAGCCCATGTGCTTCTCCTCGCAGACCACGCGGTCGACGCCGGCGGCGGCGTACGCCGCGAAGGCCTCCGCGGGGTGCTCGAGGAAGCCGTCGAGCCTCGAGGCGGGCGCGGGCGACATCGTGGGCGGCAGGTAGACCAGCCAGCGCGGGTCGACGGCGAACCGGCTCATCACCTCCAGGGCGGCCGCGGCGTTCTCGGCGGGGACCTTGACCCGACCGGCGAACGCCGTGTCGAGATACTGCGTGCCGGAGACGTCGCCGTGGTCGAGGACCGACGGCTCGCGCGACGTCGACGGGGCCACCAGCGGTCGCACCGGCTCGTACCACTCGCGCTCCGCGGGAACCGAGACCAGCTCTCGCTCGGGGTAGCGCAGCGCGGTCAGCATGCCGCCGAAGACCACGCCCGTGTCGAGGCAGATCGTGTTGTTGAGCCACTCCGCCATCGGGACCGGCGTGTGGCCGTAGGCCACCAGGGCGCGCCCGCGGTAGTCCTGGGCCCACGGGTAGCGGACGGGCAGTCCGTACTCGTCGGTCTCCCCCGTCGTGTCGCCGTACAGCGCGAACGAGCGCACGCGTCCCGACGCGCGCCCGTGGTAGGCCTCCTTGAGCCCGGCATGGGCGACCACCAGGTCGCCGCCGTCCAGGACGTAGTGGCTCACCAGGGCGTCCATGAAGCGGAGCGCCTCCGCTCTCAGCTCGTCCGGCTCGGCAGCGAGCTGGGCCAGCGACTCCGCCAGCCCGTGCGACACCTGGACCTGGGCGCCCTTGAGAGCACGCACCAGCTTGGCCTCGTGGTTGCCCGAGACGCACAGGGCGTCGCCGGCCTCGACCATGCCCATCACCAGGCGCAGCACCCCCGGCGTGGCCGGGCCGCGGTCGACCAGGTCCCCGACGAACACTGCGGTCCGGCCCTCGGGATGCCCTGCGCCGATCGCGCGGCCGGCGTCGTCCAGATGCAGCTGCCAGCCCAGGGTCTCCAGCAGGGTGCGCAGCTCACCCAGACACCCGTGGACGTCGCCCACGATGTCGAACGGCCCGCTGAGCTGTCGGCGGTCGTTCCAGGACGGCTCGCGGACCACGGTGACGGCCGCGATCTCCTCGGTGCCCGACAGCACGTGCACCCTGCGGAAGCCCTCCCGGCGCATCCGCCCCAGCGAGCGGCGCAGCTCGCGGGCCTGCCGGCGGACGACGTAGGCGCCGAAGTCGCGGTCGGTCCGCGCGAGGTTGCGCTCGACCGCGACCCCCTCCGGGACGTCGAGCACGATCGCGTCGACCAGGACGTCGTGCTCCTTGGCCAGCCGGACCAGCTCGGCGCGGGCCTTGGGCTGGACGTTGGTCGCGTCGACGACGGTCAGCAGCCCCCGCCGCAGCCTGGTCCCGGCGATGTAGCCGAGCACGTCGAAGGCGTCGGCCGTCGCGGACTGGTCCAGCTCGTCGTTGCCGACCAGGCCCCGGCAGTAGTCGCTGGAGAGCACCTCGAACGGTGCGAAGTGCTCGCGGGCGAAGGTCGACTTGCCGCTCCCGGAGACACCGACGAGCAGCACCAGCCCCAGCTGCGGGACGGCGATCTCAGCCACGGCGGAACACCCCCAGCTGGGTGGGCGCACCGAGCTCGACATCCTCGTCGCCGATGCCGCGCAGCTCCACGTCGTACCCCTGGGTCGCCGCGACCTCGCGGCACCACGTCGAGAACTCCGCCCGGGTCCACTCGAACCGGTGGTCGGGGTGACGCCTGCCGCGCAGCAGCTCGTAGCGCACGTTGTACTCCGCGTTGGGCGTCGTGACGAGCACCGAGGCCGGCCGCGCGTGGGCGAAGACCACGTCGACCAGCGCCGACAGGCGCGAGGGGTCGACGTGCTCGACGACCTCCATCAGCACCGCCGCGTCGTACCCCGCGAAACGCTCGTCGCGGTAGGTCAGGGCTCCCTGGAACAGCCGCACCCGCTCGCGCTGCCGGTCGCCCAAGGTGTCGAGGCGAAGCCGGCGCGCCGCGACGTCGAGCGACGACGCCGACACGTCGACGCCGGCCACCTCGGAGTAGGCCGGGTCGTCGAGCAGCGCGCGGACGAACGCGCCACTCCCGCAGCCCAGGTCGATCACCCGCGAGGCCCCGAGCTCGCGCAGCACCCCTAGCACCGCCTCGTGCCGCCGGCGGTTGAGCGGGACCCGCGCCGGCTCGGGCTGCGTCGCGTCCTCCGCCTCAGGGGGCTCGAGCGCCTCGTCGTCGTCGTCCCCGAGCTCGGCGAGCCGCGCCAGGGCGATCCGGGCCAGGGCGATCCGGGCCAGGGACGCGCTGCGCGCGAGGTACCGGCGGGTGATCCACTCCCGCTCCGGGTGCGCGGTCAGCCAGGAGCCTCCTGAGCGGAGCAGCTTGTCGACCTCGTCCGAGCCCTGCCAGTAGTGCTTGCTCTCGTCGAGGACCGGCAGCAGGACGTGCAGCTGGTTGAGCGCGTCCGCGAGCCTGACCTCGCCGGCCAGCCGCAGCGAGACGTAGCGCGAGTCGCCCCACTCGGGGAACCGCTCGTCGAGCGCGAGCGGCTCCGCGACCACCTCCCAGCCCAATGGCTCGAAGACCCGTCGCGCCTGCTCGGGGCCAGCGCGGCACGGCAGCACCGGCACCTCGATCTCGAGCGGGATGGGACCGTCGGCCAGCTCCTGTCGCGAGTCGCAGCGACCCGACCGCGCGGTGCTGAACACGTCGGCGAGGCTGACCCCCAGCAGGGAGGACGCGGCGTACGACCGGTCGTTGACGTACTGGCCCAGGGAGAAGTCGGGGGTCCGGCCGCGGCGCCGGGCGAGCTGGAGCGGGTCGACCTCGAGGACCAGCGCCGCCGTACATCGCTCGTCGGTCGCCTCGGGGTAGAGCACCGTGGCGGTGCCGAACGGCTGGCTGAACCGCTGCACCCGGTCCGGGTGCTTGTGCAGGAGGTAGCCCAGGTCCCGGGCGGGACGATGGGTGGTCGACACGGTCAGCAGCACCCGCACAGTCTGCCCCGGGATCACGCTGACGGGGCTGTCCTCGCCGCGCTGACCCCTGGCCGGAACGGTTCATCGACACCAGGGGCCCCTGGTCCTTACGGTGTGGCCGTCCCTGGGGGTTCCCGCCCGGGGGGCGCATCCCGCGGTCCTCTCGACGTGCCCGGACCGCGGGGTGCGCGCGGAGCCGTCACCGTCGCCCGCGGGAATAGGATCAGGCATGGCCAGGTCGACCCGTCTGACCCCGCGGCAGGACGTCAGGTTCTGCCGGTCGGCCGACGGCGTGACCATCGCCTACGCGGTCCACGGCTCCGGTCCGCCACTGGTCATCGACGCCTGCTGGCTCAGTCACCTCCAGTACGACTGGGAGAGCCCGGTGTGGCGTCACTACCTTGCCGAGCTCGGCAAGATCGCCACCGTCTACCGGTTCGACGAGCGCGGTCACGGCCTCTCGGACCGCGAGGTCTACGACCACAGCCTGGAGGCCCGGATCGGCGACCTGGAGGCCGTCGTCGACGACGCCGGCCTCGACCGGTTCGCGGTGCTGGCGATGGCCCAGGGCGGACCCGTCACCGTCGAGTACGCCGTACGCCACCCGGGCCGGATGAGCCGGATCGCCTTCTACGGAAGTTTGTCAGGCCCTCGTGCCGTCGACCTGCCCGAGGACGCCGCGCTGGACGACGCCTTCACCCAGATGATCAAGGTGGGCTGGGAGCGGCCGACGCCGGAGTTCCGTCGGGTCTTCACGTTCCTGATGATCCCCGGCGCCACCGAGGAGCAGATGGGCTGGCTCGACGAGCTCCAGCGACGCGCGGTGACCGCCGAGGTGGCGGTGGTCGCCCGCGAGCAGCGCGGACAGGCCGACGTCACCCACCTGCTCGCCCAGATCGACGTACCCACCCTGGTGATCCACTCGCGCGGCGACCGGATGAACAGCTTCGAGTACGCGCGCCACCTCGCGGCCAACATCGCGGGAGCGCGACTCGTGGCGCTCGACAGCGACAACCACATCGTCTTGGAGGACGAGCCGGCCTGGCCGGTCTTCGTGCGCGAGCTCGCCGAGTTCGTCGCCGAGGACGCTGTCCCGGACCTCCCGAGCGGGCGTGACCCACGAGCGGTGCTGTCCGCGCGTGAGCTCGAGGTCCTCGGGCTGGCCGCGCACGGCCACGACAACGCCGCGATCGCCACCGAGCTGACGCTCAGCGTCCGCACCGTCGAGCGTCACCTCCAGAACACCTACGAGAAGCTGGGACTCCGCGGGAAGTCCGCACGCGCCGGCGCCGTGAGCCGTCTCCTCGCCACCGGGTGACACCACCCAGTCGCCAGCTCCTGTCGAGCAGCCCGGAATTGGGTGGTTGTGCGGATGTGGCGACCCTTGCGCCGCTCCTAGCGTCGTCGAGCAACAACCGACGACTCTTCGAGGGGAAAGCCCATGACCACCACCACCACGACTGCCGACGCCGACGCCGCTGCCGACACCGCCCTGAAACAGCGACACCGCGCCATGTGGGCGCTCGGCGACTACCACGCCGTCGCCACCGAGATCATCCCCGCGCTCGGGCCGGTGCTCGTCCAAGCCGCTCACCTCGGCCCCGCCGACGACGTCCTCGACGTCGCAGCGGGCTCCGGGAACGTCGCGATCCCGGCCGCCGCGACGGGCGCCCGCGTGGTCGCCAGCGACCTGACGCCCGAGCTGCTCGACCTCGGCCGGGCCGACGCCGAGGCCGCCGGGGTCCAGCTCGACTGGCGGGTCGCCGACGCCGAGGCGCTGCCCTTCGACGACAACAGCTTCGACGCGGTCACCTCGTGCGTGGGCGTGATGTTCGCGCCGCACCACCAGGTCGCCGCCGACGAGCTGGTCCGCGTGTGCCGCCCCGGCGGCCGGATCGCGGTGATCTCCTGGACGCCGGCCGGGTTCATCGGGCAGA
Source organism: Nocardioides sp. (assembly GCF_036267815.1). Classification (GTDB taxonomy): domain Bacteria; phylum Actinomycetota; class Actinomycetes; order Propionibacteriales; family Nocardioidaceae; genus Nocardioides. The sequence goes on from NZ_DATAVI010000007.1 coordinate 29,546, forward strand.
TGTTCGCGACCATGAAGCCGTACGTCGCGCCGCCCCCTCCGGGAGCCCAGCCGCCTCCGCTGTGGGGCGACCTCGCGCACGTGCGGGAGCTGTTCGGCGACCGGGTCACCGACCTGCGCGGCAGCCAGCAGCTGCTCCGGGTCGACGGCATGGCCGACCCGGCCGGGTTCCGCGAGTACTTCAAGCAGAGCTACGGCCCGACCATCGCGGCGTACCGCGGCCTCGAGGACGACCCGTCCCGCGCGGCCGAGCTGGACGACGCGCTGGATGCCCTGGTCGAGCGCTTCCGCTCGCCCGAGGGCACCGTGGACTGGGAGTACCTCCTGGTCGTCGCCACCGTGGTCTGAGCCGGCCGGACTCTCGGCGCGAGTTCTTACGAGAGTCCTACCGGCGAGCCGGACCGGGTAAGAACCCGGTCCGGCGCGGCGCCCACCCGGTGACACATCCGTGACACCACAAGGAGCCCCACATGTCCACGCTCACCCGACTCTCCATCGTCGCGACCTCGGTGGCGGCTGCCGCGACCGGACTGGTCGCCGCGCCGTCCCAGGCCGCGCCGCGCACCCCGGCCCACCACGTCGTCTTCGTGCAGAACGACGACCCCGCGGGCAACTCCGTCACCGCCTACGACCGCACCACGTCCGGCGGCCTGGCCCAGGTCGGCAGCTACCCGACCGGCGGCCTGGGCGGCGTGCTTGGCGGATCCGCCGTCGACCACCTCGCCTCCCAGGGCTCGCTGGCCTACGACCGCTCGTCCCACCTGCTCGTCGCGGTCAACGCGGGCAGCGACTCCCTGACCGTCTTCGCCGTCCACGGCGAGCGGCTGTCGCGTCGGCAGGTCGTCGGCAGCGGTGGCAGCTTCCCGGTCAGCGTGGCGGTCGACCGCGGTCGCGTGTTCGTGCTGAACGCGCGCGACGGCGGCTCCGTGCAGGGCTTCGCGATCGCCGACGGCCGGCTCGTGCCGGTCGCGAGGTGGCACCGCGGCCTGGGCCTGGACCCGACGCAGACCCCGGAGTTCACCAGCACCCCCGGCCAGATCGGCTTCACCCCTGACGGGAGTCGACTGGTGGTGACCACGAAGAACGGCGGCAACAGCATCCTGGTCTTCAAGGCGGGCTTCGGTCGCCTGGGCGCTCCGGTCGAGACGGACCTGCCGGGCACCGTGCCCTTCGGCTTCGACTTCGACGCTCGGGGGCACCTCGCCGTCACCGAGGCGGGCCCGAGCGCCGTCGCCACCTTCGACATCGCCCGCAACGGCAGCCTGACGGCTCGTGACCTGGCCGCAACGGCCCAGGCGGCCACCTGCTGGCTGGTGGCCTCCGGCAACACCGTCTACGCGTCGAACGCCGGCAGCGGCTCGATCTCGACCTACCGCGTGGGACGGGCGGGCGCGCTGACGGCGCTGGGGAACACCCCGACCGACGCCGGCACCGTGGACGCGGCCGTCAGCGCCGACGGCGCCTACCTCTACGTCGAGACCGGCGCCACCGGGACCGTCGACGCCTACCGGATCGGCCACGACGGCTCGCTGACCGCGAGCGGCTCGGTCGTCGTGCCGAACGCCGTGGGCGGCGAGGGGATCGTCGCCCTCTGAGTCAGGGGCTCCCACGGGCCGCGGCGACACCCGTCGTCGCGGCCCGGGCGGGCATCACCCGTCGTCGGAGAGCGCCGTGAGGAGTCCGACGAGGTCCTCGTGGCAGGGTCCGCAGGCGGCGAGGTGGACCGCCACGCCGGGGAGGCGCTGCGCGGCGACCTCGGGGTCGGCCGCCACCAGCTCGGCGTACACGTGGAGCAGCTCGACGGCCTCGTCGCAGCCGACGTCGCGCGGGTCGGTCTCGAGGAACCGGGCGATGGCCCCGGTGGCGTTCATGGTCGGTCACCTCCGGGCGCCGGATCCAGATACCCGTTGGCGACGAGCTCGGCGCGGATCTTACGTCTGGCGTCGAAGACGGTCTTGTACACCGCAGACCTGGTGACGCCGTCCCGCGCGCAGAGCGCGTCGAGGGGGACGCCGCCCAGCACCACCTCGACGAAGACCCTGCGCTGTCGCTCGGTGAGGGACCTCTCGACGGCCGACCGGACGACCTGCACCAGCTCGCGTGCCTCCGTGACCTGGTGCGGGTCGACGCCGAGCCGGTCCGGGAGCGCGTCCCACTGCTCCTCGTCGAGGCTGGCAACGGGCCCGCGCCAGTACTGACGACCGAGCGCGTGGGAGACCTCGAGGATCACGAAGCGGTAGGCCCAGGTCGTGAACCGGCTCTCACCCCGGAAGGTGTCGAGCTTGGCCAGGATCGCGAGCATCGCGTCTGCCGCCGCCTGATGGGCGAGGTCGTCGGCGTCGGCCCCGGCCAGCGAGGTCGCACGCCTGCGCAGCTCCGAGCGAGCCAGCCTGAGCAGCCGGTCGTGCAGGGCGGTCAGCCCGCTCTCGTGGTCGGGAGCGGCCCGGTCGAGCACCCGGAGCCACTCGGCCGACTCCTGGTCGGGACCGGTGGCCGACTCCATGAGGCAACCCTAGCCAGGCCACGACACGCCGCCGCGGGTCCGACGATGTCCGCGCCCCTCACGATCCAATGGTGGTGGCCCGGCGACGTATGAGATCGCCGGGCCTGTGCTTTTTCCACACCGGTGGCGCCGCTGGGTCAGATGCCGGAGTAGGTCTCGATCTCGTCCAGGAGCGCGCCCTTGACCTCGGCATCGGCGAACGACGCGCGCACGGCGGCCCGGGCCAGGTCGGAGAGCCCGGCCGCGTCGAGGTCGAGCAGGCGACCGGCGATCTCGTACTCCGCGTTCAGGCTCGTGCCGAACATCGACGGGTCGTCGGAGTTCACCGTGATCGTGACCCCGGCGTCGCGGAACGCCCGGATCGGGTGCTCCTCGAGGCTCGCCACGGCCCGCGTCGCGAGGTTCGAGGAGGGGCAGACCTCGAGGGGGATGCCGCGCTGGGCGAGGTGGGCCAGGAGCTTGGGGTCCTGTGCGGCGGACGTGCCGTGCCCGATCCGCTCGGCGCCCAGCACGCGCAGGGCGTCCCAGACGGTCTCGGGACCCGTGGTCTCGCCGGCGTGCGGAACGCTGTGCAGCCCGACCCGACGGGCCGCGTCGAAGTGCTGCTTGAACTGCGGCCTCGCCACCCCGATCTCGGGCCCGCCCAGCCCGAAGCCGACCAGCGCCTCGACGCGGTCGTTGGTGGCGAACGACAAGGTGGCGTCGGCGGCCGGCATCCCGCTCTCGCCGGGGATGTCGTAGATCCAGCGCAGCACGATCCCGAAGTCCCGCTCGGCCGCGATCCGGGCGTCCTCGATCGCCTCGGTGTACGCCTCGATCGGGATCCCCTGCTCGGGGTCGTGCGGCAGCACCGAGGTGTACGGCGTGCATGTCAGCTCGGCGTACCTCACCGACTGCGTCGTCGCGAGCTCGCGGGCGACCTCGTAGGTGAGGTAGCGGACGTCCTCGTCGGTGCGGATCAGCGAGACCACCGCGAGGTAGACGTCGACGAAGTGGGCGAAGTCGCGGAACTCGAAGAACCGGCGCAGCTCGTCGGGGTCGACGGGGACGACGCCGGGATGTCGCATCGCCAGCTCGGAGACGATCGCGGGTGACGCGGACCCGACGTGATGGACGTGGAGCTCGGCCTTCGGCAGCCCGGCGATGAAGGAGGACAGATCCACGAGACCGCAGTCTGTCAGAGCGACCCTGGGTAGGGTGGTTGGTTGTGAACGAGCGGCTGGTGTGGATCGACTGCGAGATGACGGGGCTCGACTACGTGTCGGACGCGCTGATCGAGATCGCCTGCGTCGTGACCGACTTCGAGCTGAACCCCCTCGGCGAGGGCGTCGACCTCATCGTGAAGCCGCCTGCTGAGGCGGTCGCGCAGATGGACCCGTTCGTGCACTCGATGCACGAGAAGTCGGGCCTGCTCACCCAGTTCGACAGCGGGATCACCCTGCCGGAGGCCCAGGAGCAGGTCCTGGCGTACGTGCGCGAGCACTGCGCCGACGGCTCGCGGCCGCCCCTGGCCGGCAACACCGTCGCCACCGACCGCGCGTTCATCTCCCGTGACATGCCCGAGCTCGACGCGTTCCTGCACTACCGGATCGTCGATGTGTCGTCGATCAAGGAGCTCGCCCGGCGCTGGTACCCCCGCGCCTACTTCGCCGCGCCGGCGAAGCGCGGCAACCACCGCGCGCTGGCCGACATCCTCGAGAGCATCGAGGAGCTGCGCTACTACCGGGCCGCCATCTTCGTGCCCCAGCCGGGTCCCGACAGCAGCGGCGCGAAGGCGCTGGCCGACGAGCACGGCGGCTCGCTGACGGCCTTCCCGGCGGATCGCCCCGATACGGAGCCGACCGTGTAGTTGTCCTACACTTCCTCACTGTCCCCGGCAGCGTCCGGGGCCGCATGGTGGGTGTAGCTCAGCTGGTAGAGCACCTGGTTGTGGTCCAGGTGGTCGCGGGTTCAAGTCCCGTCACTCACCCCACGAACCGCCCACGATCCTCATGGGCCACTGGGCATACTGGTGCCATGGCGAACAAGGACCAGCCGTCGACCCCTGCCCAGACCTCGGGCACCAGCAAGAGCGCCGGCAAGGCAGCGCGGCGGCAGGCGGCTCAGGCCGAGCTCCGCCGCGTGCAGCTCCAGCAGCGGCGCAACCGTCTCGTGTGGATGGGCACGGTGGTCGTCACGGTCGTGGCGATCTTCGCCGTCGTCATCGTCTTCGGGATCATGCGCAACGGCGGCTCCGGGGCCAAGACCACGGCAGCCACCGCCAAGCTGACCAAGACCATGGCGAGCATCCCGAGCTCGGCGTACGACTCGCCGAGCGTCGTGATGCCGACCAACCCGCCGGTCAGCCTGAACGGCGCCACGCCGCTGACCGAGGGCGGCAAGCCGCGGGTGCTCTACGTCGGAGCGGAGTACTGCCCGTTCTGCGCCGCCGAGCGGTGGGCGATGGTGTCGGCCCTGTCGAGGTTCGGCACGTTCACCGGTCTCGGCCAGACCACGTCCTCGGGCCGTGACTACGCGCCCAACACGCCGACGCTGTCGTTCCACGGCGCGACCTTCACCAGCAAGTACCTCGTCTTCAAGGGCTACGAGACCCAGAGCAACCAGGTGCAGGGCGGCTCCTACGCACCGCTGGACAAGCTGTCGTCCGCCGACGGCAAGATCTTCGACAAGTACGACTTCTCGCCGTACTTCACCGGGTCGAACGCCCAGGGCGCGATCCCGTTCATCGACTTCGCCGGCAAGTACGCCTCGCAGGGGGCTTCGTACAGCCCCCTGATGTTCGCCGGGCTGACCCACCAGAAGGTCGCCGACGACATCACCGACCCGTCGACCGAGATCAGCAAGTCCGTACTCGGGACGGCGAACGTCTTCACGGCCGCCATCTGCCAGCTCACCCACAACCAGCCGTCGTCCGTGTGCAGTGCCTCGGGTGTCACCGCGGCGGCGTCGGCCCTGCCCCAGTGAGCACGACCCGCCGGGCGATTCCGATCGCGACCGTCGTCGTCGGCCTGGTCCTGTGCCTGGCCGGCCTCGGCGTCGCGACGTACCTCACGATCGAGCACTTCAACACCTCGCTGACCCTGGCCTGCCCCGACACCGGGACGATCAACTGCCAGAAGGTCACGACCAGCCAGTACTCCCACGTCCTGGGGATCCCGGTCGCCGTGCTGGGGCTGTTCTACTTCGTGGTGGCCCTGCCGCTGTTCACGCCGCAGGCCTGGCGCTCGCCGTCACCGGCCGTGCGGCTCGTCCGGTTCGGCTGGGTCGGTGCCGGGATGGCGATGGTGCTCTACCTGGTGTGGGCGGAGTTCTTCGGCGTCAGCGCGATCTGCCTGTGGTGCACCAGCGTCCACGTCGTCACGTTCCTGCTGTTCTGCCTGGTCGCCTTCACCGAGGCCTGGGTGCCACCGGCCCACCCCGCGCAGGCTTCCTAGCCGCCTGCGCCGGGGATGTGACCGAAGCTGCCCTTCTGGAAGTCCTCGTAGGCCTGGAGCACCTCGGACTTGGTGTTCATCACGAACGGGCCCGCCCAGGCGACCGACTGGCCGATCGGCTTGCCACCGACGACGATCACGTCCAGCCTCGGCGAGCGGCTCTCCTGTGAGCCGTCGGCGGTGATGGTGACGTAGTCGCCGGAGCCGAGCACCGCGGACTGCCCGGTGTGGACCTGCTGTCCGTCGGTGCCGGCCGTGCCCTTGCCGTTCAGCACGTAGACCAGCGCGTTGAACCCCGGGTCCCATGGAAGCTCGAGGCGGGCGCCCGGCTCGATCGTCGCGTGCACCAGCGCCATCGGCGTGTGCGTCGACCCCGGTCCGCCTTGCGGACCGACCTTCCCGGCGATGACCCGCACGAGCGCCCCCGCGTCGTACGACGAGACCAGGGCGACCTCGCTCGCCCGGATGTCCTGGTACTTCGGCACGACCATCTTCTCGTCGCTCGGGAGGTTCACCCACAGCTGGATGCCGTGGAACAGCCCGCCCTGCTGCACCAGCCACTCGGGAGGCGCCTCGATGTGCAGGATCCCGGCGCCGGCCGTCATCCACTGCGTGTCGCCGTTGGTGATCGTGCCGCCGCCACCCTGGGAGTCCTGATGGTCGAAGACGCCGTCGATCATGTAGGTGACCGTCTCGAAGCCCCGGTGCGGGTGCCAGGGCGTGCCCTTCGGCTCACCGGGCGCGTACTCCACCTCGCCCATCTGGTCCATCATGATGAACGGGTCGAGCAGGCTCAGGTCGATGCCGGCGAACGCGCGGCGCACCGGGAAGCCCTCTCCCTCGTAGCCCTGCGGCGCGGTGGTCACCTGCAGCACGCGGCGCGGCCGGTCGGCCAGGCCCGGCTCGGGCAGACGGGCGAGCGTGGTCAGGTCGTCGACGGTCACTGCGGGCATCGTGCCCACCTCCTCTGGACTGTGCCGAGCCAACGGTAGTTGAATCTTGAATATTCCGGCAGCCTCGCCGTGGGATTGGGACCCACCCGGCCTCGCTGGTAGCCTTGACCGCGCTTCACGGCACGCGCCATTAGCTCAATTGGCAGAGCAGCTGACTCTTAATCAGCGGGTTCGGGGTTCGAGTCCCTGATGGCGTACCGACAGCGGGTGCTAAGCCCGGAGGTTCCCCAGCTCGACTGATCGCAGCGTCGCTGCCGCCTTCACGCACGTGGGCGTCAGCGAGACAGTCGCGGTCGAGCCAGAGACGCCGGTCACCGACAGGGAGTAGTGGTTAGGTCCCCCCTGCGGCCGAGCTGTTCGCGACGCTCTTGGTCTGGTACGTCAGGCCGAGGTGGTAGGTGCCCGCCGTGGCCGCCTTGAAGGTCACCTTGTACGCCGTGGGACCGCCGGTGACCGTCGTGGCCCACCTGAGCCCGTCTGGTGACGTGGGCCGAGCTCACGACTCCACGTGGGAGCGTGCGCTGACGAAGGCCCGGACGCAGGTCTCGACGTCGTCGGCCGAGTGCGCCGCGGACAGCTGGACGCGGATCCTGGCCTTGCCCTTCGGCACGACGGGGTAGCTGAAGGCGATCACATACACTCCGCGCTCCAGCATCGCCTCGGCGATCGCGCCTGCCAGCACGGCGTCGCCGAACATGACCGGGGCGATCGGGTGCTCGCCGGGCAGGATCTCGAAGCCCTCCTCGCCCATCCGACGCCGGAACAGCGCGGTGTTGTCGCGCAGCCGGCTGCGGGCGTCGTCACTGCCCGCGACCAGGTCGAGAGCGGCCAGCGAACCGGCCACCACCGACGGGGCGACGGCGTTGGAGAAGAGGTACGGCCGCGACCGCTGTCGCAGCAGCTCGACGAGCTCCGCGGGTGCCGAGACATAGCCGCCCGAGGCGCCCCCCAGCGCCTTGCCGAGCGTTCCCGAGACGATGTCGACGCGGTCGCGCACCCCGGCCAGCTCAGGTGTGCCGGCGCCGGTGTCGCCGACGAAGCCGACGGCATGGGAGTCGTCGACCATGACCAGCGCGTCGTACCGCTCGGCGAGGTCGCAGATGTCGGCCAGCGGGGCGAGGTAGCCGTCCATCGAGAAGACCCCGTCGGTGACGATCAGGCGTCGACGCGCTTCGGAGGCCGCGACCAGCTGCGCCTCGAGGTCGGCCATGTCGCGGTTGCGATAGCGATAGCGGGTCGCCTTGCAGAGCCGGACGCCGTCGATGATGGAGGCGTGGTTCAGCTCGTCGCTGAGCACGGCGTCGCCGTCGTCGAGCAGGACCTCGAAGAGCCCGCCGTTGGCGTCGAAGCACGAGGAGTACAAGATCGTGGCCTCGGTGCCGAGCAGCGCGGAGATCCGGCGCTCCAGCTCGGTGTGCTGGGTCTGCGTCCCGCAGATGAAACGGACGCTGGCCATGCCGAAGCCCCACCGGTCCAGCGCCGCCTTGGCAGCGGAGACGACCTCGGGGTGGTCGGCCAGCCCGAGGTAGTTGTTCGCGCAGAAGTTCAGCACCGAGCCGTCGGTGACCTCGACCCGCGAGGACTGCGGCGAGGACAGCTCTCGCTCGGCCTTGTACAGCCCCGCGGCCCGAATCTCCGCCAGGGTCTCGCGCAGCTGCGCCCCGACCTCGCCGTACATCGGCTACACCTCCGTCCAGTCCAAGACGACCTTGCCACACTGCCCACCGCGCGCCGTCTCGAACGCCTCGCGCCAGTCGGCAGCGCGGAAGCGGTGGGTGATCACCGGGCCGATGTCCAGCCCGGACTGGAGCATCGCGCTCATGGCGTACCAGGTCTCGAACATCTCCCGGCCGTAGATGCCCTTGATGGTGATCATGTGGCTCACCACCTTGGCCCAGTCGACCTCGATCGGCGCGCTGGGCAGCCCCAGCATGGCGAGCCGGCCACCGTGGTTGAGGTTGGCCAGCACCTCCGGCAGCGCCGACGGATGGCCGCTCATCTCCAGGGCCACGTCGAAGCCCTCGACCATGCCCAGCCGGCGCTGGGCGTCGGCGACGGCCTCCCGCGAGACGTCGAGGGCGAGGTCGACCCCCATCCGGCGCGCCAGCTCGAGCCGGTACGGCGAGACGTCGGTGGCCACGACGAAGCGCGCGCCGACGTGCCGGCAGACCGCTGCCGCCATCAGGCCGATCGGCCCGGCTCCGGTGATCAGCACGTCCTCCCCCACGACCGGGAACGAGAGAGCCGTGTGCACGGCGTTGCCGAACGGGTCGAAGATCGCGCCGAGGTCCGGGTCGAGCTGACTGCCGTCGTCGTCCGGCTTGTGGACCCACACGTTGGACTCCGGGAGCACGACGAGCTCGGCGAAGGCGCCGTCCCGGTCGACCCCGAGCGATGACGTGCGGATGCAGAGGTGGCGGCGTCCGGCCCGGCAGTTGCGGCAGCTCCCGCACACGACGTGGCCCTCGCCGGAGACCCGGGCCCCGACCTCGATGTCGCGCACCTCGGGCCCGACCTCGACCACGTCGCCACAGAACTCGTGCCCGGGGACCAGCGGTGCGTGCACGGCGCCGGCCGCCCAGGCGTCCCAGGACTCGATGTGCAGGTCGGTGCCGCAGATGCCGGTGCGCAGCACCCGGATCTTGACCTCGCCCGGCCCGGCCTCAGGCTCCGGACGCTCGGCGATCTCGAAGCCCGGCTGCGCTGCCGGCTTGTAGAGAGCCTTCATGACGGACGTAGGCTACCCACCCCCACCGGCCGGGTCGGGGCTGGCTCACGTTGTCGCCGGGGCGCCTCTGACGAAGGGTCAGCGCACGCGGGCGAGCCGCGCGGCGAGAGTCGGGACGACGATGGTCGCCGCGACGGTGTGGAGCGTGACCAGGGTGACCGCCGACGGCCGGTCGAACCCGAACGTGAGGTCCGGCACGAACGAGACTGCAGTGAGCGCGAGCGTCGTCCGCACGAAGGTACGGCGGGGCCGGCCGGCCCTGCGCGCCAGCAGGGCCGCGAGCCCGACGCCGACCATCGAGAAGAGCATCGTCAGCTGGGCGAACCCGAGGATCGGGATGCCGGCGTCGGTGCCGTTGGAGAACGACACGCCGTCGGCCGAGGCGAGCGCCGCCAGGGCGGTGGTGGTCACGGAGGCGGCGACCGCCGCCACCAGACCGTGTCTCCAGACCGGCCGCCGCGGCACCGCGACGATCGGCGTGCTCGGGACCGGGCGGGTGGGCGTTGCGTGAGTGGGTGTCGTGCGGGTGCGGACCTGCGTGGTGGACATGGCGTCTCCGTCTCCTCGGCGGGCCACCGAAGTGCGACCCGCTCATGCCCCCACGACGAACGAGGTTCGCCGCGTTCGACACGTCGGGCCCGACGACCTTCCTGTGGCAGGTTTGTCGTATCGGCGAGCAGACGTTCGTGGTGAGGGTGGAGGCGGCCACCGGGGTCGCCAAGAGCTGAGGAGTCTTGCGATGACGCACTACCTGCTGACAGTCCACGGTCCCGCCGAGCGCGCGGAGTTCGGCGGCTACGGGTCCCGGGAGGAGATGGAGGCCGCCTTCGCCGCGACCGGCGCCTTCAACGACCGGCTCCACGCCGAGGGCTACTGGGTCTTCGCCGGCGGGCTGGAGGCGGCGTCGACCGCGACCGTCGTCGACGGTAGGGGCGACGCGCCGGTGATGACCGACGGGCCGTACCTGGAGAGCAAGGAGCTGATCGGCGGCTTCTGGGTGATCGACGCGCCTGACCTCGACGTGGCGCTGCGGCTCGCGGCCGACGGCTCGAAGGCGTGCGGTGGCAAGGTCGAGGTCCGGCCCTTCGACGGCATCGTCTGAGCCGGACGAGCGACGACAAGCCCATGCAGCAGCACGGAACGGCGGTCGTGGAGCGGGTCTTCCGCGAGGAGTACGGCCGCCTCATCGCCTCGCTCGTCCGCCGGTTCGGCGACATCGACATCGCCGAGGAGGCGGCGGGTGAGGCGCTCGTGACCGCCCTGGAGAAGTGGCCGGGCGCCGGCGTCCCTCCCAACCCCGGCGCCTGGCTCACCACCACCGCCGGCAACCGCGCCATCGACCGTCTGCGCCGCGAGAAGCAGCGCGACGCCAAGCACCGGGCAGCCTTGATGACCTATGACGACGCGCCCCACGAGCCCACCGGGCCGGTCGAGGACGACCGGCTCCGGCTGCTCTTCACCTGCTGCCATCCGGCCCTCGCGCCCGAGGCTCGGATCGCGCTGACCCTGCGCCTGCTGGGCGGCCTCACGGTGCCCGAGATCGCGCAGGCGTTCCTCGTGCCCGAGACCACGATGGGGCAGCGGATCACCCGGGCCAAGAGGAAGATCGCGGCCGCCAACGTCCCCTACCGCGTGCCGCAGGCGGCCGACCTGCCCGAGCGCCTCTCCGGCGTCCTGGCCGTGCTGTTCCTGGTCTTCAACGAGGGCTACCTCGCCAGCGGCGACGGCGACCCGGTCCGCGCCGAGCTCACCGGCGAGGCCATCCGGCTCGGTCGCGTGCTGCGTCACCTGCTCCCGGACGAGCCCGAGGTTGCCGGGCTGCTCGCGCTGATGGTGCTGATCGAGTCGCGCCGTCGCACCCGGGTGCGACACGGGCAGCTGGTGCCCCTCGACGAGCAGGACCGGGCCGGCTGGGACCACGCCCTGGTCGCCGAGGGGCACGCCCTGGTCCGCGAGTGTCTGGCGACCAACCGGCCCGGCCGCTACCAGATCCTGGCCGCGATCAACGCCGTCCACACCGACGCGCGGACGGCGTCGGACACCGACTGGTCCCAGGTGCTCGCGCTCTACGACCAGCTGAGCCGGATCGACCCCTCGCCGATCGTCGCGCTCAACCGCGCTGTCGCCGTCGCCGAGCTCGACGGTCCCGACGTCGCCCTGTCCCTGGTCGACCGGCTGCCGCTCACGGGCTACCACCCGTGGCACGCGGCTCGTGCCGACCTGCTGCGCCGGCTCGGCCGCAGCGACGAGGCGAAGACCGAGTACGACGCCGCGATCGCGGCCACGCAGAACTCCGCCGAGTCCTCCTACCTCACCCGGAAGCGCGGCGAGCTGGTCTGAGGGGTCCCACGACCCGACATCGGTCCTGGCTGTCAGGAACCCCGCAGCCCGGTCGTCAACCCCGCGTACGGACCAGCACCCTGCGAGGGAGACACATCATGAGGACAGCGCCGGACGCGCTACGCCACGACTTCCGCGGCGACATCATCGAGCCGGGCGACCCGGAGTACGCCGAGGCGAGCCGCACGGTGCTCGCGACCGGCAGCCCGGAGCGGGTGCTGCGGGCCATGAGCGTGGGAGACGCTCAGGCAGCGGTCGCGTTCGCGGCTGCCGCCGGCCAGACGCTGGCCGTGCGCGGGGGCGGGCACAGCTTCTCCGGCTTCGGCACGACCGACACCGGGACCGTCGTAGACCTGCGCGACCTCGACCACGTGGAGGTGGTCGATCTCGAGCGCCGGCTGGTGCGGGTCGGCGGTGGCGCGACCTGGGGCCAGGTCTGCGACGCGCTCGCCCGGCACGGCCTGGCCATCTCCTCGGGGGACACGCGCGGTGTGGGCGTCGGCGGCCTGACGCTCTCGGGCGGCATCGGCTGGAAGGTGCGCAAGCACGGCCTCGCACTCGACAGCCTGGTCGCCGCCGAGGTGGTCACGGCCGACGCCCACCTGCGCCGGGTCAGCGCCGAGGAGCATCCCGACCTGTTCTGGGCCCTCCGCGGGGGCGGCGGGAACCTGGGCGTCGTGACCTCCTTCGAGTTCGTCGCGCAGCCGACGACCGAGGTGTTCTTCGGCGCGCTCGCCTTCCCCGCCACCGAGGCCGGAACGGTGCTCCAGGGCCTCGCGGACTACATGCGCACGGCACCGGAGGAGGTCACGGCGAACGTCGTCCTGGCCAACCCCTTCGCCGGCGGCCCGGAGGCCCCGGTCGACATCCACGTGGCCTTCGACGGGGACGACCCGGCGCTGTCCGCGCTGGCCCTGGACCCGATCCGCGGACTCGGCACGCTGCTGTCGGACAGCGTGGGTCTCCGGCCCTACGGCGACATCCTCGAGGAGGGCGTCGTCCCGCCGCCGGGCATCGAGCTCTGGACGCGAAGCGCGTTCGTCGAGCGCGACGCGGTCTCGGACGCGCTTGCCGTCCTCGCCGGGGTCGCCACCTCGGAGCGGCCGCCCGTCGTCAACCTGCGGACGGTCGGCGGGGCGGTGTCCCGCGTCGACGCGCAGGCCACGGCGTACGCCCACCGTGCCGCCGAGCTGATGGTTGCGACCACCCTGATCGGACCGGGTCCGGTCGTGAACGGCGCCCGGCCCGCCCTGGACGCCGTGTGGCGAAGCCTGGCGCCCCACACCTGCGGCGCCTACGCCAACTTCCTCTCCGAGGCGGACGAGCAGGACGTCGCGGCGGTCTATCCCGACCAGACCTACCGTCGGCTGGCCGCGGTCAAGGGCGAGTACGACCCGCACAACCTGTTCGCTCGCAACCACAACATCCGGCCGGCTACTTGATGCCGGTGCTCGCGATCGACTGCACGAACCAGCGCTGGCCGATCAGGAACATCACCAGGACCGGGACCTGGCTGATCACCGTGGCCGCCATGAGCACGGGCCAGTTGGTGTAGTGGGCGCTGGTGAAGGTGGCGAGACCGAGCTGGACCGTCATCTTGCCCGGCGCGGCGATCACCACGAGCGGCCACAGGAAGTCGTTCCACACCGACAGGAAGGTCAGCACGGCGACGGTGGTCAGCGGCGGCCCCATCAGGGGGGCCAGGATGCTGCGCAGGATGCGCAGCCGGCCAGCGCCGTCCATCAGCGCCGCCTCCTCCAGCTCCAGGGGCAGCGAGAGGAAGAACTGGCGCAGCAGGTAGATGCCGAACGGCGTCGCGAGGTTCGGCAGCACCAGCGCGGGCAGCGAGTCCACCAGGTGCAGGTGCTTGACGATCAGCAGGGTCGGGATCATCACGACCTGGAACGGCACCATCAGCGTCGCCAGGATCGCGAGGAACGCCACCCGCGAGCCCGGGAAGCGCAGCCGCGCGAACGCGTAGCCCGCCAGCGTGCACAGCACGAGGTTGCTGACCACGCAGGTGACCGAGACCAGGGCGCTGTTCCACAGCCAGTGGGCCATCGGCGAGTCGTTCCAGGCGGTGGCATAGCTGCCCAGGTGCACCGAGCTGGGCAGGCCGGGCGGGAAGCGCCGGGTCTCGGCCAGCGTGGAGACGCTGGTCAGGACCATCCAGATCAGCGGCGCCGCCATGACCAGCGCGACCGGCAGCAGCACGAGGTGCCAGGCCGACGGCAGCCGGCGACGCGCGGTCGTCACTGCCGCCCGCCTGCGGTCGTCGGGTCCCTGGTCAGCCGCAGCTGGACCAGGGTGATCAGCGCGATCACCGCGAACAGCACCACCGCGATCGCCGCGGCGTACCCCGCGTGGAAGAACTGGAAGGCCTGGAGGTAGAGGTAGTAGACGACCACCGTGGTGGCGTGGAGCGGGCCGCCCTTCGTGGTCACGTAGACCTCGTCGAAGAGCTGGAGCGAGTTGATCGTCAGCCACACCAGCAGGAAGCCGGAGACCGGTCGCAGCAGTGGCACCTCGATCCGCCAGAACGCACCGGCTCGCGTGCAGCCGTCCATCTGCGCCGCCTCGAGCAGGTCCTGCGGGATGCCCTGAAGCGCGGCCAGGAAGATCAGCGCGCCGAACCCGACCCAGCCCCACACCGTCATGATCACGACGGCGAAGAGCGCACTGTGCGGCGAGGAGAAGAACCCGGACGTCGGGAGCCCGAGCTTGCCCAGGACCGTGTCGACCAGGCCGTAGTCGGGGTCGAGGAGCCAGGTGAAGATCACGCCGGTCGCGATCGTGGAGGTGACGACCGGGACGAACACCGCGAGCCGGTACAGCGTGATGCCCCGCACCCGGCGGTTGAGCGCCGCGGCGGCCAGCAGCGAGAGCACCAGGGTGATCGGCACGAACAGCAGCGTGTAGACCAGGGTGTGCTTGACCGACTCGCGGAACACGGGGTCGTGGGCCAGCTGCCGGTAGTTGTCGAGGCCGGCCCACTGGCCGGGCGTCTGGAGGTCGTTGTGCTGGAACGACAGCCAGAACGCCCAGAGCACGGGAAGCACCCCGAACACGCCGATCAGGACGACGCTCGGAGAGACCATGGCCCAGCCGGTCATGGCGTCGTTCCGCCGACGCCAGTCGCGCCGCGGAGGCAGGATCGTGGCGCCCCGCCGGCGGCGTGGGGTCACGAGCCGGCCAGCGCCGATGTCACCTGGCTCGAGGCCGTCTTCAGCGCGTCGTCCGGCGAGGCCTGCCCGAGCAGCACCGACTGCACCATGGTCCCGATCGCCTGGGACACCTCGGCGTAGTCGGGGATGTTGGGTCGGACGTGCTTGACGTTGTTGAGGTTGGCCACGAACACCTTCTCGGCGGGGTACTTGCGGAGGAACGTCTGGTACTGCGGGAGCTTGGTCTCCGACTCTCGCAGAGGCAGGTCCCCGGTGGCGATGGCGAACTTGATGTGCTCCTTCGCCGAGGTCAGCCAGGCCACGAAGTCGAACGCCGCCTTGGAGCGGGCTGACGAGTGGTCGAAGAGCATGTAGAGGTCGGGACCCGAGATGGTCTCGTGGTCGCCGTTGTCGCCCGGCAGGTACGTCACGCCGTAGGAGACGTTCGCGTTGATGCTGGACAGGTCCCACGGTCCGGTCCAGAGCATGCCGATCTTGCCGCTGTTGAAGAGGTTGAGGTACTGCCCGTTGCCGTTGTCGAGGTAGACCGACTTGTCGACGACCGCCATCTCGTAGAGCTGCTCGAGCGCCGCCTTGCCCGCCGCGGAGTCGAAGGCCGGGGCGGTGTTGTCGGAGCTCAGCAGGCTGCCTCCCGCCTGCCAGAGCATCGCGAGGTAGCGCCAGACGGTGTCCTCGCTGCCGTCGTTGACGTACGCCCAGCCATAGGTGTGGGTGCCGGCGTCGGTCAGCCTCTGCGCGGCGTCCCGGAAGTCCTGCCAGGTCCAGTCGTTGGTCGGCGGCGCGATGCCGGCCTGCGCGAACAGCTTCTTGTTGTAGACCAGGGCGAGGTTGTCGACCAGCGCCGGGATGCCGACGACCTTCCCGTCGACCGTCGCCGCCTCGCGCTCGGAGGGGTAGAAGTCGTTCCAGTCGAAGCTGGAGCTCGCCACCTTGGACGTGAGGTCGACGACCTTGGGCTGCTTGGCCAGCTGGGCGGCCGAGGAGCCGTACTCGTAGGCGACGTCGGGGTAGTTGCCCGCCGTGAAGCCCGCCACCGTCTTCTGGAGCGCGCTGTCGTTGCCCCCGTTGAACTGGAGCGACACCTTCTCGTCGGGGTGCAGGCCGTTCCACGATGCCGCAGCCGCCTGGATGGCCTTGGCCTCCATGTCGGTGTAGCCGTGGGTGACGACGATCGTCGTGCTGCCACTGTCGCCGCTGCTCCCGCCACAGGCCGTCAGGACTCCCGCGGCGAGGGCTCCCACCACGAGCAGGCACGGGTAGCGACGCATCACGCCTGCCTTTCTCTGCCGCATTCAAGCAGATACGAACGAGAAGTTTGTTCAGCCTTGCACGTTTCCGGAGAACCGGTCAAGCATGGGCGAGCTGGATGCGCGAAATGAGCACAGCGATGCGCGTTACTGTGCAGCCATGCGCCAAGACGTCCGCTTCGGGCAGATCCTCCAGCGGCTCAACGAGAGCGGCTCGGTGGGGGTCACCGAGCTCGCCGCGGAGCTGGGGGTCTCCGAGGCCTCGGTCCGACGCGACCTGCGCCGGCTCGAGGAGCAGAACCTGCTGACCCGCACGCACGGCGGCGCCGTGGCCAGCGGCGTCCTGTACGAGCTGCCCATGCGCTACCGAGGCGGCCAGCACCACGAGGCCAAGCGAGCGATCGCGGCAGCCGCGGCCGCCCTGGTCACGCCGGAGACGAGCTCGGTCGGGCTCAACGGCGGGACGACGACGACCGAGGTCGCGCGGGCGCTGTCGGGTCGGCCCGGCCTGCGCGTGGTCACCAACGCCCTGAACATCGCCTCCGAGCTCGCCGTCCGGTCGACCATCGAGCTGGTGGTCTGCGGTGGCAGCGCGCGACCGGAGTCCTACGAGCTGGTCGGCCCACTCGCCGAGCAGACGCTGGCCCACCTCAACCTCGACATCGCCTTCATCGGCGTCGACGGGATCAGCCCCACCGCGGGGCTCACGACCCACCACGAGGTGGAGGCCCAGACCAACCGGGCCCTGGCCCGCACGGCCGACCGTGTCGTGGTCGTGGCCGACTCGAGCAAGCTCGGCAAGCGCGGGTTCGCCCGCATCAGCGACCTGTCCCTGGCCTCCGAGCTGATCACCGACACCGGGGCAGACCCCGACATCGTGGACGCGCTGCACAACGCCGGCCTGCCGGTCCTCCTGGTCGAGCCGGCGTAGCCAGCGCGTCGCTCAGGGTCGCAGCGCCTCGCGCAGGGCCGGGGGCAACCGTTCGGCGTGGGCCAGCACCATGTCGTCGGCCAGGTCCCAGATCGCCTCGACCGAGAGCGTCGCCGCGGTGTTCGGGTCGACCATCAGGGCCCGCCGCACCAGCTCCGGGCTCTGCTCGACCGCGGCCCGGACCGTGAGGTCGACCACCGAGAGGAACTGCCGGTTGAGGGCGGCGCACGCGGGTGGCAGCGGGTCGACGACCAGCGGCCGCGGACCGTCGCCGTCCACCACGCACGGGACCTCCACGCCGGCACCGGCGGCGAAGTCCGGCATCAGCCCGGCGTTCGGCACGGTGACCTGGATGGTCCGTCGGAGCCCGGTGACGAGGCTGTGCACGACCTGGGGCGCGTACTCGGCGGCCTCCTCCTCGGGCTCGGTGTAGAGACCCTGGGCGACCAGCGGCTCGAGGGCCTCGATCTCGGCGAGGTTCGCCGCGCTGATCCCGAGGTAGTCGCCCACGGGAATGCGCAGCCGCTCGATCTCGGCGTCGTCGTGGAGGTACCACGCGACGTACTCGCTGGAGTGCTCGCTGGTCTCGGTCGGGTAGTAGCCGAGCCGGCGGTACATGTCGACGCGCACCCGCCGCCGCAGCTCGGGGTCCGCGGCGATCCTCTCGTCGAGCAGCGGGTAGAGGCTCTCGCCGTCGCGCTCCCAGCGCAGCACCCAGGCCTGGTGGTTGACCCCGGCGCTGTGGAAGGTCACCTCCTCGAGGGGCACCCCGACGAGCTCGCTGAGGTCGTGCACCGTCCAGTAGACCGAGTGGCACAGCCCGAGGGCCCGCACGTCGCGATGGCGGGCGCCGAGGTACTGGAGGTTCATCGCCATCGGGTTGGTGTAGTTCAGCAGCCAGGCGTCGGGGCACTCCGCGCGCATGCCGTCCGCGATCGCGTCGAGCACCGGGAAGGTCCGCAGCGCGCGGAACACCCCGCCGACTCCCAGGGTGTCCGCGATGGTCTGGCGGACGCCGTACCGCGCGGGGACCTCGAAGTCGGTGACGGTGGCGCCATGGCCGCCGACGCTGACGCAGTTGACGACGAAGTCGGCCCCGGCCAGGGCGCGCCGGAGGTCAGGCTCCGCGCGGACCTCGGCCTGCCGGGCGTGGTGGTCGACGGTGAGCCGGGCGACGTCGTGGGCCAGCCGGAGCCGGCGCTCGTCGATGTCGTGCAGCACGAGCGTGAGCGGTCCGAGGTCGTCGTAGCCCAGCAGGTCGCGCAGCAGCTGACGGGTGAACTCCGCGGACCCGGCCCCGACGAAGCAGATCGTCGTCATGGCCGGAGCATGGCAGCCCCGCGGGAAACGAGCAAGAAAGAGCACACGACGTGACTGATTGTGGACAGATGTGCGCGGGATCGGTCACGATGACGCCGTGACCTCAGGACCCGGCAGCGCCGCTCACCGCGCCGAGGTGCTGGTCGTGGGGGACCTCAACCCCGACCTCGTGCTGACCGGCGACGTCGTGCCCCGCTTCGGCCAGGCCGAGCAGCTGCTGGACGCCGCCAGCCTGGTGGTCGGCGGGTCGGGCGCGATCACCGCGCACGGCCTGGCCCGGCTCGGCCGCGACGTCGCGCTCCTCGCCGCCGTCGGCGACGACGACCTCGGCCACGTCATGACGACCCGGCTGGCCGCCGCCGGCGTCGACAGCGGCCTCGTGCTGGTGCGCGCCGGCGTCCCGACCGGGGTGACCGTGGTGCTCAGCCGGGGTGACGACCGGTCGATGCTGACGCTCCCGGGCGCCGTCGACACGCTCACCGCGGACGAGGTCGTCGGCGCGGCGACCGGCCTGGTCGGCTCCGGGCTGCGGCACGTCCACGTCGCGTCGTACTTCCTCCAGCCCGGCCTGGCCCGGGACCTCCCCGCCGTCCTGGTCGAGCTGCGCGGCCTCGGGCTGACCACCTCGCTGGACACCAACGCCGACCCCGCGGACCGCTGGGAGGGGGTCGACGCCCTGCTCCCCCACCTCGACGTGCTCCTGCCCAACCGGGCCGAGGCCCTCGCCCTCGGCGACGACTCCGACCCGCGTCGCGCCGCCGTCGCACTCGCGGCCCGCGGTCCCCTGACGGTGGTCAAGGTCGGCTCCCGGGGCGCGTTCGCGGCCACGGCCGACGGCGAGCTGGTCGAGGAGGCCGGTTCGCCGGTCGAGGCGATCGACACGACGGGCGCCGGCGACACCTTCGACGCGGCCTTCCTGGCCGCCTGGCTGGACGGAGCCGGGCTCGCGACCGCGCTGCACCGTGCGGTGACCGCCGGTGGCCACAGCGTCCTCCACACCGGCGGCACCGCCGGGCAGCCGACGACCGCCGAGCTCGAGGCCCAAGGAGCCACTCCGTGACCCTTCCACCGACACCCGGGTCCCACATCCGCGCGGAGATCGCCCGGCAGCCCGGGTCCTGGGCGCGCGCAGTCCTGCTGGCCGCCGACCTGCAGGACCGGCTCCCCCGGTCCGGGGAGTCGGTCGCGGTGATCGGCTGTGGCACGTCGTGGTTCATGGCGTCGTCGTACGCCGCGCTGCGCGAGAGTCGCGGCCAGGGCCGGACCGACGCCTTCGCGGCCAGCGAGCTGCCGATGGACCGCGACTACGACCGCGTCGTCGCGATCTCCCGGTCGGGGACGACCACCGAGGTGCTGCGCGCGATCGAGACCGTGGCGAGCCCGGTGCTCGCGATCACCGCGGTCGCCGGGACGCCCGTCCCCGAGGCAGCCTCCGACGCCGTCGTCCTGGACTTCGCCGACGAGCGCTCGGTGGTCCAGACGCTGTTCGCCACCACCACGCTCTGCCTGCTGCGGGCCGGGCTCGGCGAGCCCCTCGAGCCCGTCATCGAGCAGACGGAGCGCGTGCTCGCCGGCGTCCCCGCCGTCCCGACGGCCCTCGCGACCGCCGGACAGATCTCCTTCCTGGGCTCCGGCTGGGCATACGGCGTGGCCCAGGAGGCGGCCCTGAAGCTGCGCGAGGCCGCCCAGCTGTGGACCGAGGCCTACCTCCAGATGGAGTATCGGCACGGCCCGATCGCCATCGCCGAGCCGGGGCGGGCCGTCTGGGTGCTGGGCCGGCCGGTCGTGGGCCTCCTCGACGACATCGCCGCCACCGGCGCCACGATCGTGGACGACGACCTGGACCCGCTGGCCGACCTGGTCCGAGCCCAGCTCCTGGCGGCCGACCGAGCCGAACGCGCCGCCTTGGATCCCGACCAGCCCCGACACCTGACCCGATCGGTGGTGCTCGCGGACTCGTGATCCTCTGTGTCTGCCCCAGCCCGGCACTCGACGTGACCTACCACGTCGGGGAGCTCGTGGCCGGCGCCACCGTGCGGGTCGGCAGCGTCGCCGAGCGGCCCGGCGGCAAGGCCGTCAACGTCGCCCGGGTGCTGCACGCGCTCGGCGAGCCCGTCCTGCTGGTCGCTCCCGCGGGCGGGGAGACCGGCGACCGGATGCACGCGGGCCTCGACGCCGCCGGGGTCCCCTCGCGCCTGGTCCCGGACCGCGCCGCCACGCGCCGTACCGTCACGGTCGTCGAGGCCGGCGGCCGCGCGACCTGCCTGACCGAGCCGGCCACCTCGTCGTGCTGGCCCGAGCTGGTGGCTGCCGTCGAGGAGTCGCTCGCCGACGCCCGCGTCGTGGTCGTCGCCGGCCGCCTCCCCGAGGGGATCCCCGCCCGCGGCCTCACGGCCCTGGTCACAGCGGCCCGTGCCGCGGGGGTCCCGGTCATCGCCGACACCCATGGTGCGGCCCTGGTGGAGGCCCTCGAGGCCGGCTGCCTCGTCGTGAAGCCGAACGCCGAGGAGCTCGCCCAGGTCACCGACGACCAGGACCCGACCCGTGCAGCGCGCCGGCTCTGCGACCGCTACGGCGTCGCGGTCGTGGTCTCCCGGGGTCACCAGGGCGTGGTGGCCGCCACCAGGAGCGGGACCTGGGAGGCGCGGCCGGCAGCCGCCCTGTCGGGGAACCCGACCGGAGCCGGTGACGCGCTCGTCGCCGGGCTCGCCGGTGCCCTCGCCCACGACCACGCCGCCCTGGACCACCCGGAGCAGACCCTGCGCGACGCCGTCGCCCTCTCGGTCGCGGCCGTCCGCTCGCCGACCGCCGGCGAGCTCGACCTCTCCGGCCACGCCGAGACCCGAGCCGCCGTCGCCGTGCGAGCCCTGGACGGTGTCGGATGAGCCTCACGAGCACCGCAGCCCTGGTCACCGGGGCCGTCGAGCACGGGCGCGCCGTCGCCGCCGTCAACGTGATCACCCTGGAGCACGCCGAGGCGATCGCCGAAGCCGCGACCGAGAGCGGACGCTCGCTGGTCCTCCAGCTCAGCCAGAACGCGCTGGCCTACCACGGCACCGCGGTCCCGCTGGCCCGGGCGGTGCACGCCCTCGCGGAGCTCGCGCCGGTGCCGCTGGCGATCCACCTCGACCACCTGACCGACCGCGACCTCGTGCGGTCAGCCGTCGACGGCCCCCTGCGTCCGCTCGTGGGCTCGTTGATGGTCGACGCCGCGCACCTGACCTACGCGGAGAACGTCGCCGACACCCGCGCCGTCGCCGACGAGGCCCACGCCGCGGGCCTGTGGGTCGAGGCCGAGCTGGGTTACGTCGGCGGGAAGCCGGACGCCCCGCGCAGCGCGCACGCGGACGGCGTTCGCACCGACCCGGACGAGGCGGCCCGGTTCGTCGCGGCGACCGGGGTGGACGCGCTGGCGGTGGCGGTCGGCTCGTCCCACGCGATGACCGCCCGCGTCGCCCGGCTCGACCACGGGCTCATCGCCCGGCTGGCCGAGCGCGTCCCGGTGCCGCTGGTGCTCCACGGCTCGTCCGGCGTGCCCGACGACGAGCTGCGGCGAGCGGTCGCCGCCGGGATCCGCAAGGTCAACGTCGGCACCGCGCTCAACGTCGCCCTGACCTCCTCGCTGCGCAACTCGCTCACCGACGATCCCACGGTCAGCGATCCGCGTCGCTACCTCGCGCCCGCCCGGACGGCGATGCGCGACGCCGTCCTCCACCTCCTCGACCTGTTGGAGCAACCGTGAACAGACTCCTGGCCGCCACCTCCCTGCTGATCCTGGTGGTCGCGGCGCCCGCTCAGGGCGCCGTGGTCTCGACCTCGACCGACGGCGTGCGCGCGACGTCGGGCGTCCTCTACGTCTCCCCCACCGGCGACGACGGAGCGGCCGGCACCCGCGCGGCGCCCCTGCGGACGCCCCAGGTGGCCGTCGACGCGCTCCCCGACGGCGGCACGGTCTACCTGCTGCCGGGCACCTACTCCCGGCAGCGCATCGTGCTCGCGGGCCGGCACGACCTCACGATCGCTGCCACCCGGGCCCGCCGGGCCGTGCTCGACGCGAGCGGGCTGACGCCGCGCCCGGACGACTCGGGCGTCGTCCAGATCAGTGACAGCTCCCGAGTCACCGTGCGCGGCCTGGACATCCGCGGCTACCGGACCACGTCGTTGCGCCGGGTGCCGATCGGGATCTACGTCACCGGCCACGACCGGCACGTCACGCTCGCCGACAACCACGTCCACCGGCTCGGCAACGACAACGGCACGCTGGGCAGCTTCGACATCAACGCCCACGGCATCGCCGTCTACGGTCGCGACGCCCAGCACCCGATCAGCCATCTGCGCATCGTCGGCAACGAGGTCGACCACCTCCACCTGGGCGCCAGCGAGAGCGTCGTGGTCAACGGGAACGTCGACCACTGGCGGATCACCGGCAACCGCATCCACGACGACGACAACATCGGCATCGACGCGATCGGCTGGGAGCCGACCCTGACCGGCAGCCACCGCTACACCACCGCCAACCGGGCCCGGCACGGGCTCATCGCCCACAACCGGATCAGCCGGATCATCAGCCAGGGCAACCCGGCGTACTGGGAGGGCGACGGCTGGTGCAACTGCGCGGACGGCATCTACGTCGACGGCGGCGAGCACATCGCGATCCGCCACAACGTCGTGCGCACCAGCGACATCGCGATCGAGGCCGGCGCCGAGAACGGCCGGGGACACACCAACGACATCACCATCGCCGACAACCGCGTCAGCGGCAGCCGCTACGTCGGGCTCGCCCTGGGTGGCTACAGCCCGAGCCGCGGTGAGGTGTACGACGTGCGCGTGCGGCACAACCACTTCCGGAACGACAACACCGACAACGACGGGTCACCGGAGCTGCTGATCCAGTTCAAGGTGCACGAGACGACGCTGGCGCACAACGTCGTGGTCGCGACCCATCGCGCCGCGCCGCTCCTGCTCCAGCGGGTACGCCGGGTGGGCACCGCTGCGCAGAACCGGCACGTCCGCCTCGACCACAACCACTACCTCGCGCCCGTGGCGGCGTCGCACGCCGAGTTCATCTGGCTGGGCCACGCCCTGACCGGCTTCGCGTCGTACCGCCACGCGAGCCGTCAGGACGGGCACAGCACCTGCCGCAAGGGCTGAGCCGGGCCGGGCCGGGCCGGGCTCAGTCGACGGTGCGGATCAGCTTCTTGTTGACGAACTCCTCGATGCCGAACCGGCCCAGCTCGCGCCCGAACCCAGACCGCTTCACCCCACCGAAGGGCAGCTCGACGCCCTCGGCACCGACCCCGTTGACGAAGACCATCCCGGCGTCGATCTGGTCGGCGACCCGAGCGGCCTGGTCGGGGTCGTTGGTGAACACGTAGGAGCCCAAGCCGTACGGCGTGTCGTTGGCGAGGGCGACGGCCTCGTCCTCGTCTCGGGCCTTGAAGACCATGGCCACCGGCCCGAACAGCTCCTGGTGGAAGGCGGCACTGTCCTGGGTGACCCCGGTCAGGACGCCGCTGGGGAAGAACGCGCCGCGCCGCTCGCCGTTCGCCTCCAGGTGGGCGCCCCCCTGCACGGCGTTGGCCACCTGCTCCTCGAGGCGGTCCGCCGCCAGCTCGGAGGACAGCGGGCCGACCTCCTGGCCCAGCATCTTCGCGGTGAACTTCGAGACGAAGTCGTCGTGCAGGCTCTCGTGCACGATGAACCGCTTGCCGGCGTTGCACGCCTGTCCGGTGTTCTCCATCCGGGCGGAGACGGCGGCGTCGACGGTGGCGTCGAGGTCGTCGGAGCCCAGCACGATGAACGGGTCGGAGCCGCCGAGCTCGAGGACGACCTTCTTCAGGTGCCGCCCAGCCGTGGCCGCGACGGCCGAGCCGGCGCGCTCGGAGCCGGTCAGGGAGACGCCCTGGATCCGCGGGTCGCCGATGATCTCCTCGATCTGCTCGTTGGAGGCGTAGACGTTGGCGTAGGCACCCTGGGGGAACCCGGCCGCGGCGAAGATCTCGGACAGGATGCGCGCCGAGTCGGGGCACTGCGGGGCGTGCTTGAGCACCACGGTGTTGCCGGCGGTGAGGTTGGGCCCGGCGAAGCGCGCGACCTGGTAGGCGGGGTAGTTCCAGGGCATGATCCCGAGGATCACCCCGAGCGGGCGGCGCCGGACGACCGCGCGGCCCTCGCCCTCGAGCAGCGGGATCTCCTCGTCGGCGAGGAACTCGGCGCCGTGGTCGGCGTAGTAGTCGTAGATGGCGGCTGAGAAGTCGACCTCGCCGAGGGCGTCGTCCATGGCCTTGCCCATCTCGCGGTTCATCGCGGCCGCGAGCTCCGCACGGCGCTCGGTGTGCAGCTCGGCGACCCGGTGCACCAGCGCCGTGCGGTCGGCCACCGAGCTGGTCCGGCCCCACGTGGTGAACGCGTCGTGGGCAGCCTCGACCGCTGCGAGCACCTGCTCGTCACTGTCGGTGGGAACGTCGCTGACCCGTTCTCCCGTGCGCGGGTCGGTCACTGCGTACTGCGTCATCTCGGTCCTTTCGTCGTGCGAGATCCCCAACGTAGCGGACTGTCTGATGCGTCAGACAGGTCACAGGTACCGGCCTGCGGCCTCACAGGTAGAGGCCGGCGGACTCGTCGCCCAGCCGGTCGGCGGCCACGGCATGGACGTCGCGCTCGCGCATCACGACGTAGGTGTCGCCCTGCACCTCGACCTCGGCCTTGTCCTCGGGGTCGAACAGGACCCGGTCGTCGACCTGCACCGAGCGCGCGTGCGGCCCCGCGGCCACGATCCGCGACCAGACGAGGCGCCGGGCTCCCATCGCCGCCGTCGCGGGGATCACGATGCCACCGGAGGACCGGCGCTCACCGCTCTCGCGGTCGACCTCGACCAGGATGCGGTCGTGCAGCATCCTGATCGGCAGCTTGTCGGCCACGGTCAGTCTCGGGTGGCGGCACGGACGACCGCGAACAGGACGATGACGCCGAGCATCCCGCCGGCCACCTTGACGATGTTGGTGGTGCGCGGCTGCCCGGTGCGGGCGTCGACGAAGTAGCCCTTGACCGAGGCGACCTCCCGGCGCGCGATCGTCTTCGGGCTGGTGCGGTGGACCAGCTGGTCGATGGTGGCCGCCAGCCGGTCGCGGGTGGCCTCCATCTCGGCCTCGAGCGCGGCGGTCTCCTTGGTCACGCGGGAAGGCTACCAACGGATTATGTTCGTGCCATGACCCGCCTCTCGGCCGGCGACCCGGCCCCCGACTTCACCCTCCCGACCGACGACGGGGGGTCCGTCTCGCTCGCGGACTCCCGCGGACGCAAGACCATCGTCTACTTCTACCCGGCCGCCATGACGCCGGGCTGCACGACGCAGGCCTGCGACTTCACCGACTCCTTGTCGTCGCTCCAGGCTCAGGGGTACGACGTGCTCGGGATCTCGCCGGACCCCCCGGCCAAGCTCGCGAAGTTCCGCGAGAAGGACGGGCTGACGATCACGCTGCTCTCGGACGCCGACCGGGCGGTGATGCACGCCTACGGCGCCTTCGGAGAGAAGAAGCTCTACGGCAAGACCGTCGAGGGCGTCATCCGCTCCACGTTCGTCGTCGACGAGGAGGGCCGGATCGCCCTCGCGCAGTACGGCGTCAAGGCCACCGGGCACGTCGCCAGGCTCCGCCGAGATCTCGGCCTGGCCTGACGCCGCGATGGTGGCATTGCGACATCATAATGATGTCGTTACGGTGTCGGTGTGGCGTCAGTCGATCTCCGTGCCCCGCTCCGACTGCTCGGGCGTGCTCCTGACCTGAGGCTGCTCCTGGGGGCAGGGCTGGTCTCGATGACCGGAGACCGCGTGCTGGGGATCGGGCTCGCCTACTCGATCTACGCGCTGACCGGCTCCACGCTCGCCTCCGCGACGGCGCTGCTGTCGGCGTTCGTCCCCCAGGTGGTGATCGGCAGTGTCGCCGGCGTCCTGGTGGACCGGTGGGACCGCAAGCGCACGATGGTCCTCACCAACGTCCTGCTCGCGGCGGGCCTGCTGCCGCTCCTCCTCGTCTCCGGGACGAGCCGGATCTGGCTGGTGTACGTCGTGCTGGCCGCGGAGGCGTGCGTCGAGGTGTTCTTCTCGCCCGCCGAGCAGGCGTTCCTGCCGCGCGTGGTCGGCGACCGCGACCTGGTCGCGGCCAACGGTCTCAACGGGCAGATGAGCAACCTGGCCCGGCTCGTGGGCTCCGGCCTGGGCGGAGTGGTCGCGGCGCTCGGCGGGATCCGCGCGGTGGCGGTCGTCGACGCGGTGAGCTTCCTGCTCGCGGCCGCCCTGGTCGCGCGCATCCGGACCGGCGGGACGGTCCTCGCGATCGACGCTCCCGACCCGGCCGAGGCTCCCGACGCGGCCGCCGATGACGCGGCCGGGGCGGTCCGCGGACGACTCGCGGCGCTGGTCGGCGAGTGGCGCGACGGGGTGCGGACGGTCGCGGGCAACCGCGTGGTGAGCACCTTGGTCATCGCGCTGCTGGTCACCAGCACGGGCGAGGGCATCATGGGCACCCTCTTCGCCCCCTTCGTCCGGCACGTCCTGCACGGCAGCGGCCAGGTGTACGGCGTGATCAGCGGCGTGCAGGCGATCGGCGGGCTGGCCGGCGGCTTCGCGGTCGCCGCGGTCGCCGAGCGCTGGTCGCCGGTGACGATGGTGTGGGTCGGCTCGATCCTGTTCGGGCTGGTCGACCTGGCGATCTTCGCGTACCCGCTGGTGTGGGTGAGCCCGTGGCCGGCCGCGGCCGGCATGGTGCTGGTCGGGCTCCCCGGAGCCGTCGTCGTCGCCGGCACCATGACGCTGTTCCAGCGCTGCACGACCGACGCGCACCGCGGCCGCGTCTTCAGCCTGATGGCGCTGGCCCAGGCCGTGAGCGTCGTGGTCGGCTCGACGCTGGCGGGCCTCTGGGGCGGCCCGAGCGGGATCATCCCGATCCTGGCGCTGCAGGGCGTCGGCTACGTCGTCGCGGGGCTGCTGGTCCTGGCGCGCCTGGGAGCCCGGGAGGGATCCCTAGACTTGGCGCCCACGCGCTCGTAGCCCAACGGCAGAGGCAACGGCTTTAGGTGCCGTCCAGTGAGAGTTCGAATCTCTCCGAGCGCACCGGATCCACCCCCAGCCCGGCGCCTCATCGGGTCAGGGCAGCGACGATCTGCGGGGCGATCCGACGAAGCGCGCGGCCGCGGTGTGAGATCGCGTCCTTCTGGGCCGGGTCGAGCTCGGCGGTCGTGCGGTCGGGGAACTCGTCGGCGCAGAACAGCACGTCGTATCCGAAGCCACCGGAGCCGCGGGTCTCGCGAGTCACCCGGCCCGTCATCCGGTCCTCGACCACGAGCTCGAGCGGCTGCCCGGCCGGCTCCGCGGGGGCGCAGAAGGCAACCGCACTGGCGAAGTGGGCTCCCCGGCGCCCGTCCGGGACGTCGGACAGCTGCTGGAGGAGCAGCTCGTTGTTGCCCCGGTCGAGGGCGCGTCGGTCGTCTCGGGGGCCGCCGCTCCAGCGGGCCGAGAGCACCCCGGGCATCCCGTTCAGGGCGTCGACACACAGACCGCTGTCGTCGGCGACCGAGGGCAGCCCGGTCGCGGCCAGAGCCGCTCGGGCCTTGAGCAGCGCGTTCCCCGCGAAGGTCGGCTCGTCCTCGACCGGCTCGTCGTAGGCCGCGACGTCGTCGAGGCCGAGGACCTCGATGGCGGTGCCGGCCGCGCCGGCCACGTCACGCCGGTCCGCGGACAGGGACGCGGTCAGGATGCGCCGCATCTCCTCCAGCTTCTTGACGTTGCGAGAGGCCAGGAAGACCTGGGTCACGAGGGCCGTGCTCCCGAGGCCAGCGCCTCCCGCTGGAGGCGGGTCAGCGCGACGCACCCCTGTCCGGCCAGCGCGAGCAGGGCGTCGAGCTCGGCCCGGTCGAACGGCGCGCCCTCGGCGGTGCCCTGCACCTCGACGAACCGGCCGTCACCGGTCATCACGACGTTCATGTCGGTCTCGGCGCGCACGTCGTCGTCGTAGTGCAGGTCGAGACGGGGAGTGCCGTCGACGATGCCGACGCTGACCGCGGCCACCGAGTCGGTCAGCGGCTCGCCGGCCACGGAGCCCTGTGCCCGCAGGTGGGACACGGCGTCGGCCAGCGCGACGTAGGCGCCGGTGATGGCCGCCGTGCGGGTGCCGCCGTCGGCCTGGAGGACGTCGCAGTCCAAGACGATGGTGTTCTCGCCAAGGGCCTTGTAGTCGATCACGGCACGCAGCGAGCGCCCGATCAGGCGCGAGATCTCGTGGGTGCGGCCACCGATCCGGCCGCGGACCGACTCGCGGTCCGAACGCGTGTTGGTGGACGCCGGGAGCATGGCGTACTCGGCGGTGACCCAGCCCAGGCCGCTGCCCTTGCGCCACCGCGGCACGCCCTCGGTGGCCGACGCGGCGCACAGCACCCGGGTGCGCCCGAACTCGACGAGGACCGAGCCCGCGGCGTGGTCGAGCCAGTGGCGGGTGATCGTGACCGGACGCAGGGCGTCGTCGGCGCGGCCGTCGCTGCGAGGCGCCGCAGGGGACGAGGCAGTGGTGGATCCGGGGGTATCCATGGGCGAAACCCTAGCCAGACCCTCGGCCGAGCCGGTCGAGACCACCAGGAGGCGGCCCTACTTCACCTCGGCCCGGCTGATCCGCCAGAGCCCGATCGCCAGCGGCACGACCAGCCAGATGAGGCCGCTGACCACGAGGTGCCACCACTGGGCAGCGGTCAGCGGCATGTCGTACAGCTCGCTCTGCGCGGCCTGGAAGTCGATCCAGGGCTGGAGGCTGTTGAACCACGCCATCAGCGCCGCGCCCAGCGCGAGCAGGCCGGGCAGGACGTACTTGTAGGCGACGTAGACGACGATCGCGGCGGGTGTGTTCAGCAACAGCGCCGCGAGGGCGAAGCCGCCCAGCATCGAGAACGTCTGGTTCATCACGAAACCGGCGAAGCCGGACCACCCGAAGGTCCAGTCGGGGCTGTTGCCCTGGAACACCGAGAACAGCAGGACGAACGCCAGCCCCACGACGAGCGCGAAGGCCAGCACGAAGGCCGTCAGGGAGACGCCGGCGAGCATCTTGGCCCACACGATGCGCATCCGGCGGGGCTCCAGGGCGAAGGTCGTCATCGCCGTCCGCTGGCTCCACTCACTGGAGACCACCATGATCCCGAGGATCGGCAGCAGGAACGAGGAGACGAACGCCGAGGCCGCCACGAAGCTGCCGTAGGAGCCGTCGAGGTCCTTGTTCACCGCGACGATCAGGTAGATCACCTCGGCGAGCAGAGCCACGCCGACGGTGACGCCGACCAGCCAGCGTCCGGCTCGGGTGTCGACCGACTTGCGGAGCTCGACCTGGAACAGGCGCAGGAACGGGATGCCGGGCGTGCCGGAGACGTCCAGGGTGAACGGCGATCCGGAGCCGGGCACGGTGCTCACTTGACCTCCGCCCGTCGGATCCGCCAGATGCCGATGGCCAGCGGCACGACCAGCCAGACCACACCGGCCACCGCCATCTTCACCCACAGCAGGCCGTGGATCGTGCCGTCGATCAGGCTGTTCTGGTCGGTGTTGAAGTCGATCCAGGGCTGAAGGCTGTTGAACCAGCTCATCAGGGCGGCAGCGATGCTCAGGATCGTCGGGATGATGAACTGGTAGGCGAAGTACAAGACGATGCCGGCCGGGCTGTTCAGGACGAGCGCGCCGAACGCGAACGCGACCGCCATCCCGAACAGGTAGAGCAGCAGGTAGTAGACGACGAACTTGCCGGCGCTCCCCCACACCACCGTGTTGCCCGAGAACGCGCCGTACAGGACGTTGGCGAGCGCACCGAGGATCGCCCCCGCCGCGAGGGCCACGACGGAGATGACCAGCAACCCGACCAGCTTCGCCACGACCACCCGCACCCGCGAGGGCTCGAGGGTGAAGGTGACCATCGCCGTGCGCTGGCTCCACTCCGAGGTGATCGACAGGACGCCGAGGACCGGCAGCAGGATGCCCGTGGTGGTGTTCATGCCCTGGAGGAAGTCGATGTACTTCGGGTGCAGGCCCTGCCCGAGCACGACCGCCATCTGGATGATCAGCACCAGCAGCGTCAGCGCCGCGATGGAGATCAACAGCCAGCGGCCCGCCCTGGTGTCGGCGAGCTTGCGCAGCTCGACCCGCACGAGGCGGCCGAACGGGACCGTCGGCGTACCGGCGACGTCGAGCGTCATCGGAGCGGTCGCGGTGCTCATGCCGGCACCCCGCTCGAGGGTGGCTGCGTCGGGGGCTGGGCCGCCGGGCCGACGGGCTGCATGGCGCCCTCGCGCTGGGTGTCGGCGGTGAGCTCGAGGAACAGGTCCTCCAGGCCGCCCTCGTTGCCGGCGCGCAGGTCGGTGAGCACGATCTGCCGCTCGGCCGCGACCCGCCCCACGTCGACCGGCTCGGCGGTGACCCGGAGCCCGCCACCGGCCGGGTGGACGGCGAGGCCCTTCTCGGTCAGCGCGCCCGAGAGCTGGGCGTTGTCGAGGGCGGTCACCAGCGTCGTGGAGACCCCGCCGGTGGCGTCGCGGAGGAGCTCCTCGCGGGTGCCGCGGGCCACGATCTTGCCGTTGCCGATCAGGATCATCTCGTCGGCGATCTGCTCGACCTCGTGGAGCAGGTGGCTCGAGAGCAGCACGGTGCCGCCTTGGTCGGCGTACCCCTTGAGGAGCCCGCGCATCCAGCGGATGCCGGCCGGGTCGAGCCCGTTGGCCGGCTCGTCGAGGATCAGCACGCTCGGGTCTCCGAGCAGCGCGTGCGCGATCCCGAGCCGCTGCCGCATTCCGAGCGAGTAGTTGCGCACGCGGCGCTTGGACTCGCGGTCGTCGAGCGAGACCAGGGCGAGCATCTCGTCGATCCGGGCCGACGGCAGACCCATGGTCCGCGCGCCGATCTCGAGCACCTCGCGACCGGTTCGGCCGGCATGCTGGGCCGAGGCGTCGAGCAGGACCCCGACGTGGCGTCCCGGGTTGGGGATGTCCTTGTAGTGCAGCCCGCCGATGCTGACGTCGCCCCGCGTAGGTGGTGTCAGACCGACCATGACGCGCATGGTCGTGGTCTTGCCTGCGCCGTTGGGTCCGAGAAACCCGGTGACCGTGCCCGGTCTGCACTCGAAGCTGATGTCGTCTACTGCGATGAAGCTCCCGTAGGCCCGACTGAGCCCTTCGACCTTGATCATGGGCACCACCCTGCCATCTCGACCGTGCGTCCACATGCAACACCAGGCTCACCCCGGGCGACCAAAGTAGGGGGCGCCGGCCTCCCCCAGCCGCTCACCGTCCGGACCGAGGGCTCCCTAGGATCCGGGTGTGGACCACGCTCCCGCCGACGCGTACCAGCCGCCGCTGACGCGGTGGGGGCACGCGTGGCGCCTGGCAGTGATGCTGATCCTCTCCGCGCTGACCTGCATCACGCCGTTGCCGGCGGCGTGGCGGCAGGCGCACCTCCTGGTGGTCGTGGACCTGGCGCTGGGAGTCACGGCGTACGTGCTCGTGTGGTACCGGCGCCGGTGGCCGATGACGGTGGCCACGCTGATCACGACCTTCGGCGTCCTGAGCTCGACGGCGTCGGGCGCCGGGGTGCTGGCGGCGGTCTCGCTGGCCACCCGGCGCCGGTGGTGGCAGCTGGCGGTGATCGGGGCGCTCAACCTCGCGGCCTCCTACGCCTACAACATGATCGTCCAGACGCCCGACAACGGGCCCTGGTGGGTCGAGCTCCTCGTCGTCGTCGTGATCACCGTCGCTCTCCTCGGCTGGGGCGCCTACATCGGCTCGCGGCGCGAGCTGCTCTGGACCCTGAAGCACCGGGCCGAGCGCGCCGAGGCCGAGCAGGAGCTGCGGACCTCCCAGGCCCGCGCCAACGAGCGCGCCCGGATCGCCCGCGAGATGCACGACGTCCTCGCCCACCGGATCTCGCAGGTCTCCATGCACGCGAGCGCCCTGGCCTTCCGCACCGACCTGGACGCCGACCAGATGCGTGCGAGCGCCACGATCATCCAGGACACCGCGCACCAGGCGCTGGCCGACCTGCGCGGCGTGCTCGGCGTGCTGCGCGACCCCGAGTCCGGGCAGCCGCTGGAGGCACCACAGCCGACCTACCGCGACCTGGAGCCGCTGGTGCAGGCGGTCCGCTCGGCGGGCCTGAAGGTGACCTACGACGACCGGATCGGGCCCGCCGCCGCCGGGCTGCCGGACGTGATCGGGCGGACCGTCTACCGGATCGTCCAAGAGGGCATGACCAACGCCGCCAAGCACGCGCCCGGCACCGCTCTCCGGATCGTCGTGAGCGGCTCGCCCGCCGACGGCGTGACCGTGGAGCTGCGCAACCCGCTCGGCCTGCAACCGGGCTCCACCCCCGGCGCCGGGCTCGGGCTGGTCGGCCTCAGCGAGCGCGCCGAGCTGCGCGGCGGCACGCTCCAGGGCCGGCGCGAGCAGGGCGCGTGGGTGCTGCGAGGGTGGATCCCGTGGGCGGCGTGACCGGACGATGATCACGGTCCTGGTCGTGGACGACGACCCTCTGGTCCGCTCGGCCCTCGGGCTGATGCTGGGCGGTCAGGCCGACGTCCGGGTGGTCGGCGAGGCCGGCGACGGCCGAGCCGGCATCGCCGCGGCCGGCGAGCTGCGGCCCGACGTCGTCCTGATGGACATCCGGATGCCGGTGCTGGACGGGCTGGCCGCCACCATCGAGCTGCGCCGCCGCCCCGACCCTCCACACGTGATCGTGCTGACGACCTTCGACGCCGACGACTACGTCCTGCGCGCGCTGGCCGCCGGTGCCGACGGGTTCCTGCTCAAGGACACCCCGCCCCCCGAGATCCTCGAGGCGATCCGCAAGGTCGCCGACGGCGACCCGATGCTCTCCCCGTCGGTCACGCGCAGGCTGATCCAGCAGGTCGCGCCCCCCGACAGCTCGCGGTCGGGCCAGGCCCAGGAGCGGCTCGCGTGCCTGACCGAGCGCGAGCACGACGTCGCCCTGGCCGTCGGACGCGGGCTGAGCAACGCCGAGATCGCCGCCGAGCTCTACCTGTCGGTGCCGACCGTGAAGGCCCACGTGTCCCGGGTGTTCGAGAAGCTCGAGGTCACCAACCGGGTGCAGGTCGCGATCGTCGTCCACGACGCCGGTCAGGCCTAGGCCCCGGTCGGGGCGAGCCTCAGACCCGGTACGTCGCGCCGGGCACCGCGGCGTCCAGGTGACCGTCGTAGACCTCCGCGGCCTCCGACATCATGTCGCCGACCCCGTACCACGGCGGCACGTGCGTGATCAGCATCCGGGGCACGCCGTTGCGCGCGGCCACCTCGCCGGCCTGGTGCCCGGTGAGGTGCAGGCCCTCGGGGTTGTCGTCGCCGTGCCGGAACGACGCCTCGGCCAGCAGGACGTCGACGTCGGCGGCGAGCTCGTCGAGCGCCGTGCACATCCCGGTGTCTCCGGTGTAGGCCAGGGTCCGCCCGCCGGCGCTCACGCGGAAGCCGTAGGCCGGGACCGGATGCACCACCGGGACCGGCACGACCCGGAACGGGCCCACGGCGACCGCGCCGTCGTGCTCGCGGAAGTCGAACTCCGCGCTCATGCCCGGCCCGGACAGGTCGTAGGCCCGCGCCATCCGCGCGGCGACGCCGGCCGGGCCCCAGACCGGGATCCGGGTGAGCGGGCCGGCGGGGTGGTACTTGCGCAGGACGTAGAGACCGCACAGGTCCAGGCAGTGGTCGGGGTGCAGGTGGCTGAAGAACACCCCGTCCAGGGCCTCGGCGGTGCCGAACCGCTGCAACGGCCCGAGCGCGCCGCTGCCGAGGTCGAGCAGGATCCGCCAGGTCCGGCCGGCCCGGTCGTCGGCCTCCAGCAGGTAGCAGCTGGCCGCGGCATCGGGGCCGGCGAAGGAGCCGGAGCAGCCGATGACGACCAGTCGCATGCCGCTCACAGACGCACAGGGTAGGTGGTCGGGGCGTCTCGGCGCAGCAGGACGCCGGTCACATCGGCGAGGTCAGCCGAACAGCTTGCCCTGCGGCGGGCCGAACTGGGGGTCGACCCCGTCGAAGAGGCTGCTGACCGACTCGCCCGCGTGGACGCGGGCGATGGCCTCGGCGAAGAGCCCGGCGACGCTGCGCACCTCCAGCTCGGGCCAGTCCGAGGGCGGCGGCACCGTGTCGGTGGTCACGACCTCGGTGATCATCGGGTGGTGGCGCAGGCTGTCGACGGCCTTGCCGACGAACAGGCCGTGGGTGCAGGCCACGGCGGCGCCCGTGCAGCCGCGCTCGGCCAGCCGGTCGAGGAGCTCGACGATGGACCCGCCGGTCGCGATCTCGTCGTCCAGCACGATCGCGCGCTTGCCCTCGACGTCGCCGACGATGGAGTCGATGACAACCCGGTCGTCGGCCAGCCGCTGCTTGGACCCCGCTGCGACGCCCAGTCCGAGCAGCCGGGAGAACTGGGTGGCGGTCTTGGCGTTGCCGAAGTCGGGCGAGACCACGACGCTGTCGCTGAGGTCCTGGCTCAAGAAGTGCTCGGCGAGGATCCCCAGCGCGGTCAGCTGGTCGACCGGCACCGAGAAGAACCCGTGCACCTGGGGCGCATGGAGGGTCATCGTCATCACCCGGTGGACGCCCGCCGTGGCCAGCAGGTCGGCCACGAGCCGGCCGCCGATGGAGATCCGCGAGGCGTCCTTCTTGTCGGACCGGGCGTAGGAGTAGAAGGGGATGACCGCGGTGATCGAGGCCGCGCTCGCGCCGCGCGCGGCGTCGATCATCAGCAGCAGCTCCATGAGGTGCTCCTGCGTCGGCGGCACCAGCGGCTGGACGATGTAGACGTCACGCTGCCGGCAGTTGGCCTGGAGCTGGGCCTGGAGACAGTCGTTGCTGAAGCGGGTCATCTCCACCGAGGACAGCGGGACCCCGAGGTCCTCGCAGATGGCCCGGGCGAGCGGACGGTGCGCTGAGCCGCTGAAGACGACGACGTGTGAGTCGGGCACGGGCACTCCAGAGGGCCTGGGAAGCGGAGCTGGGCCGGTCAGTCGGTGCCAGACTAACGCGCTCCGCCCAGGCCGCCCAGGGCACCTCGGGACGCCGCCCGGCTCACGCCCAGAGCTGGCCCTCGAGCCGCTCCTCGGCCTCGTCGACGGTGCCCTCGTAGGCCCCGGTGGACAGGTACTTCCAGCCGCCGTCGGCCACGACGAAGGCGATGTCGGCGCGCTCGCCGGCCTCCAGCGACCGGGCGGCCTGGGCCAGCGCCGCGTGCAGGATGGCGCCGGTCGAGATGCCCGCGAAGATGCCCTCGTCGTCCAGGAGCTCGCGCACCCGGCGTACGGCGTCGCGCGGCCCGACCGAGAACCTCGCGTCGACCAGGCTCTCGTCGTACAGCTCGGGGACGAAGCCCTCGTCGAGGTTGCGCAGCCCGTAGACCAGCTCGCCGTACCTCGGCTCGGCGGCGACGACCCTGACCTCCGGCTTGCGCTCGCGGAAGAACCGCCCCACGCCCATCAGGGTGCCGGTGGTGCCGAGCCCACCCACGAAGTGGGTGATCCCGGGCAGGTCGGCGAGCAGCTCCGGGCCGGTCCCCTCGTAGTGGGCCAGCGCGTTGGCGGGGTTGCCGTACTGGTAGAGCATCACCCAGTCGGGGTGCTCGGCGGCCATCGCCTTCGCGACCCGCACGGCCTCGTTGGAGCCGCCGGCCGCGGGCGAGGAGACGACCTCGGCACCCCAGGCCCGCAGCAGCTGACGTCGTTCGACCGAGGTGTTCTCCGGCATCACGCACACCAGCCGGTAGCCGCGCAGCCTGGCGACCATCGCCAGCGAGATCCCGGTGTTGCCGCTGGTCGGCTCCAAGATCGTGCAGCCCGGCCGCAGCCGGCCGTCCCTCTCGGCGTGCTCGACCATGGCCACTGCCGCGCGGTCCTTGATCGAGCCGGTGGGGTTGCGGTCCTCCAGCTTGGCCCACAGGCGCACATCGGCACTCGGCGAGAGCGTCGGCAGGCCGACCAACGGGGTCCCGCCCACCGAGCCCAGGAGGTCGTCGAAGCGCATCAGGCCCCGCCGGCCACCGCCGGCAGCACGACCACCTGGTCGCCGTCGGTCACGGGAGCCTCGAGGCCACCGAGGAAGCGGACGTCCTCGTCGTTGACGTAGACGTTGACGAACCTGCGCAGGTCGACCGTGCCGTCCTTGTCCTCGACCAGGCGGTCCTTGATGCCGGGGTGGTTGGCCTCCAGGTCGTCGATGACGGCGCTCAGGCTCTCGCCCTTCGCCTCGACGGACTTCTGGTCTGCGGTGTAGGTGCGCAGGATGGTGGGGATCCGGACCTCAACGGCCATCAGGGTCTCCTTGCCTCGTGGGCGGGGTGGTCGCGGCGTCGAGCACCGCGACCTCTTCCTCGGTCACCGTCGCCTCGACGATCCGATACGACCTGAACTCGACCGGCCCGGGGTTATTCCCGTGCTCACGCGTGCTGACCAGCACGTAGTGGGCACCGGGCTCGGCGGCTAGGTCGACGTCGGTGCGGCTCGGGTAGGCCTCGGTGGCGGTGTGGGAGTGGTAGACGATCACCGGCTCCTCGTCGTTGGCCCACATCTCCTTGTACAGCGCGAGCTTCTCCAGCGAGTCGTACTCGTAGAACGTCGGCGACCCGGCGGCGTTGGTCATCGGCTTGAACCGCTCGGGCCGGTCGCTCCCCTCGGGGCCGAGCACCATCCCGCAGGCCTCGTCGGGATGGTCGCGCTTGGCGTGGGCGACGATCGCGTCGTACGTCGCGCGGTCGAGGGTGAGCACCGGCTCAGCCTACGGGCGGACGGGCCGGGCTCAGACCTCGGTCCGCCGCCGCACGAGCTCGACCGGGACGCCGCCCAGCCCCAGGCGGTAGCGGGTGTGGTCGGCGTACTCACCGAGCTTGTCCCACAGGGCCGCGTGCGCCACCCACGGCAGCGGCTCGGCACCGCGGTACCAGGTCTCGCCGAAGGAGATCCACACCGCCGCCCAGCCCGCGGCGCAGTCCCACGCCCCGCGTCGGCCCTCGAGCAGCCGACGCCGGATCTGGAAGGCCATCCGGGGCCCGTCCGGACAGGTGGGCGTGGTCGCGATCGGCCACACCCACAGGTCCAGCGTCGCCAGCTCCAGCTCGAGGTCTCGCAGCACGGCCGGGTCGACCAGGACGGTCGCGACGTTCGCGTGCGGGTGGCGCATTCCCTCACGCTACTCATCGCCGCCCCCGTCGTCTCGACAGCTCGACCGTCGGAGAACGGCCGGTGGCGGGCTCCGACCGCGATAGGGTCGCGGCTCGAAGCCGTCCCGAGGAGCACGAGTGCAGACGTCCGACCGGCCCGCGCGAGCCTGCGTCGTCAGCGGCTACTTCAACCCGCTGCACCCCGGGCACCTCGACCTGTTCGAGGCCGCCCGGGCCCGCTGCGGCTACCTCGTGGTGATCGTGAACAACGACGTGCAGCAGGTCCTGAAGAAGGGCAAGGTGATCCAGCCCGAGGCCGACCGGCTCCGGGTCGTGCGGTCGCTGCGGATGGTGGACGACGCCATGCTCGCGGTCGAGGACGGACCGGGGATGGACGCGTCGTTCGACCTCGTGCGCGCGGCGTACCCGGAGGCCGAGCTGGAGTTCTGCAACGGCGGCGACCGCGTGGACGGCGACAGCCTCCCGGCCGCCGAGGTCGAGGCGGCACGTCGTAACGACATCACCCTCGTCTACGGCATCGGCGGGTTCGACAAGGCCGACTCGAGCACCCGGATCAACACCGAGCTTGGCCACGAAGGCCGATGACCACCTTCCCGCAGGTGCTGGCTCGGCTCCTGGCGGCCGACCCGGGCCGGCCCCTGGTGACGTTCTACGACGACGCCACCGGCGAGCGCACCGAGCTCTCGGTCGCGACCTGGGCCACCTGGGTCGCCAAGGTCTCCTCGTTGCTCACCGACGAGCTCGACGTCGAGCACGGCAGCCGCCTGCTCGTCGACCTCCCGGCGCACTGGCTGGGCACCGTCGTGCTCGGCGCCGCCTGGGCCTGCGGCATCGAGGTGGTCTGGGACGGCGAGGCCGACGCCGTCGTCACCGGACCCGGCACCCTGGGGCGCTGGGCCCCCGAGGCGGGCCGGATCCCGGTCGTCGCCACGGCGCTGCTGCCCCTCGCCGGACCGTTCGCGGACGGCGTGCCGGCCGAGGTCCACGACCTCGGCCTGGAGGTCTGGTCCCAGCCCGACGCCTATGTCGCCTACCCGGCACCGGCCGACCACGACCTCGCCGTCGCCGGGACGACCCAGGCCGAGCTGTGGGCCGTCGGGTCCCCGGACCGCCTGCTGTCCGAGGCGAACCCCGCCTCGCGGGCAGGCCTGCCCTGCCTCACCGTGCCCCTGGCGGGCGGCGGCTCGTTGGTGCTGGTCCGCAACGCGGCACCGGAGCGGGTGGGGCGGGTGGCGATGCTCGAGCGAGCCACGACTGCCCCGCACCCTCGCCGACCGGGGTAGCCGCGGGCGACCGTGCGCGGGCTGTCTCCAGCCGCGCCGACGCGTAGGTCACCTGGTGGTTTCGGCCAGCGACGCGACGTACTTCTGACCGTCGCCTCCGAGGTACTGGAGCCGGTCGGTGGTGAAGCACGTCCCGTCGGCCTGACAGGTCGCCGGGTCGGCACCTGCGGTCAGGCCCTTCTCGGTCAGGCCCGTGAAGGTGAAGGTGTCGTCCCCCTGCTCGGCCACCGTCGCGTAGCGGCTTCTCCCCTCCCAGTCGGTGTAGCCCAGCCCGAGCGTCTGGCTCCGCACGGTCGTGGTCCCGTCGCTCACCTCCTGAACGAACCAGTTCCCGACCATCCTGACGGTGCTGGTGAAGCCCGGCTGCCGGGGCGTCCTCATCGACAGCGACTGGCGTCCGGCCGGGGGGACCCCGTCCCTGGACACCGAGAAGGTGCGATCTCGCACCGAGGGCGCGGGGACGGGCGTCGCGTTCAGGCACGGGTACGTCGAGATGGTCCGGCGCGCGCCGGTCACCGGGTCCGTGACCACGGCCGCGCCCTCGGCACTGCCCCATCGGCCGACCGGGATCAGGGTGTCGTCACAGGTCACGTCGGTGCGTGGCCCCGGTGACGTCGCGGACACGAACTGTCCGAGCAGGGCCTGCCTGCCCGAGTCGAAGCCGAGCATCTGCGCCGGATCCGTCTCGGTGTTCCTCGCACCGATCACGAGAGCCGACAGCCTGCCGGGCAGCTGCGACTGGTTGGCGAAGTCGAGGGAGACCATGATCCCGGCGAGCACGGCGGCCAGTGCGATGGCAGCACCGGAGGCGGCCGACGTGAAGGTCGCTGCGATGTCGACCCAGCCCATGAGCATCATGGTCGGGACGGCGGCCCCGACCCAGAAGCCGTCCAGGCCCGAGAACGCCTCGAGCAGGATCACCCCGACGTCCACCATCGCCTCGAGGAGCGTGGCGGTCCCGGCCACGACGCCGGTGGCAACCGCGGCATAGGCCATCTCGTAGCCCTGCGACTGCAGGTCGCGAGTCGTCACGGCCGTGCCCCACTTGACGAGCTGGTCGAAGCTCGGGGCCGGCGGCAGGCAGATGATCCCGAGGCACGGCAGGTAGCAGGTCGCGTTGGTGCGGCCGACGTACTCGTCGCCGTAGGGGTCCGGCGAGTGGTAGGTGCAGTAGCCGCCGGTCTGGTCGCTGGTGGTGCAGACCAGCTTCGAGCACTCGGCCGAGCCCACCTTGCCGAGCTGCACCGGCGTCTGGCCCAGGAAGTCGCGTAGCTCCGCCTCACTCCCGCCAGCGGCCAGAGACCGGTACCGGTGCATGTTCAGACCCGCCCACTGCGCGTACTCCGCACCAGCCTGCTGCGCGGCCGCCGCCGCGGCCCCGTCGACCCGGCCAGCCATCCAGCCGACGACGGTCTGCTGGTCGACGGTGCGAGCAGCCCTGTCGGTGGAGATGGCATCGACGACGAGCTCCCACAAGGCGGCCTCCGCCTCCGAGCGTCCCCACGTCAGCACCGCCTCGCGGTCGCTGTCGGGCAACCCGTGCCGGGCCTCCACCAGCTCGACCGCAC
This sequence comes from Nocardioides sp., assembly GCF_036267815.1. Taxonomy (GTDB): domain Bacteria; phylum Actinomycetota; class Actinomycetes; order Propionibacteriales; family Nocardioidaceae; genus Nocardioides. The sequence goes on from NZ_DATAVI010000007.1 coordinate 70,232, forward strand.
GGGTCTCGAACCTCGCAAGCGCCCCAGCCGTCGACGGCGACGCCTCCTCCACCATCCGCGGGTTCAGCAGTGGCGGCGGCGCGAAGCTCTGCGGATCTGGAGGGGTCGGGTCGGGGTCGGAAGGGCAGGTGACGCTGCCGTCGATGCCCAGGAAGCAGACCTCGGGCTGGTCGGCGTCAGCGAGAGCGGGCGCCAGCCGGGAGCTGGGAAGCAGTGCGAGGCTCAGCGCGACGAGCACCAGGGTGGCGCCACGGCCGCCGCGTGCCCACCATCGCCTGGGGAAGTCAGGTGCGTGCCCGGTCATCGTCCACCTCCGATCGTTGCTGGTGACTCACACCACCAGGATCGGAGCGTTGGCCGATGCTCGTCTGTCCGCCCGCGGACACGCCAGCAAGGCCGGGCAGATCCTCCCGCTGCTCCTCAGCCCGCGAGGTCGTAGCCGCCGAAGCCGCCGCCGACGAACACCGGCGACCTCAGGCCGGAGGCCCTGCCGGGGATGGCATAGAGGCGACCCGTCCCCTTCTCACGCGCGATCAGGTCGGGATGGCCGGTCAGCTGGAGGTCGCCGATCCCGATCGTCCAGTCGTACGGCGCCAGGTCGGCCGCCAGCCTGGTCGGGCCGTGGAGGCCGCCCGGGCCGTTCCCGTGGAGCAGCCTCAGGGAGGCACCGCGGCGCAGCAGGACGTCGGGAGCGCCGTCGGCGTCCCAGCGGCCGACGCCGATCGGCGTGCCCTTGGCGATCGCGCCGTAGACCGGGTACGGCTTCCGCAAGCCGGCCAGTCCCTTGCCGGGGTAGACCATCAGGACCCCGCCCCGGGGCTGACCGACCAGGTCGGGGTAGCCGTCGCCGGTCAGGTCGCCGACCGCGGTCAGCCTGCCCACGGTGTCGAAGCCGGAGCCGAGCACCGCGGCGCGCGTCAGCCGGCCGTGGCCGTTGCCGCGCCACAGCACGAGGTTCCCGTGCTTGCCCTGCCGGGTCACGACGTCGCCGGAGCCGTCGCGGTCCCAGTCGCCGACGACCAGGATCCTGTCGGCCCGCCCGAAGTCGGCACGGGTGTCGACGGGCCTCCCGAGGTCGAACCCGCCCGGGTTGACCCACGCCTTCACCTTGCCGCCGTCGAGGGCCACGACGTCCGCAGCCTTCGAGCCCGCGACGTTGCCGACCGCCATCAGCGAGGCGCCGGCGAAGCGGGTGACCGGGCCGAGCCGACGCGCGAAGCTCCCGTCGCCGCGGCCCGGGAGCACGTAGCTGTCGCCGGTGCTGCGCTCGCGGACCAGCAGGTCGGCGTGGCCGTCGTGGCTCAGGTCGCCGGCTCCCGCCAGCACGTCGTACCTCCGGTAGCTGCCGGGGACCTGCACCGCCGGCCCGAAGGTCGCGTCGGCCCGGCCGGGACGCAGCCAGAGGTGGCCGTCGGCGTCGCGCACGACCAGATCGGGGTGCCCGTCGCCGTCGAGGTCACCGGCGGCTGCGATCGAGTCGTAGGAGCCCCAGCCGCCACCGCTGCGCTGGCGGTGGAGGCCGCCGCCGGCCCTCTGGAGGAACACCACGAGAGCGCCGGTCGTCGGGTTGCGCGCGGCGAGGTCGGCGCGACCGTCGCCGTTCAGGTCGCCGGGAGCGACGAGCTGGTCGAGGCCGGTCAGCGCCGGGAGCGTCGCGGACGCCGCGCCGAACGTTCCCCCGCGCTGCCCGGGCCGCAGCTCCACGGTCCCGTCGGCCCGGCGGACCAGCAGGTCGGCGCGTCCGTCGCCGGTCAGGTCGCCGGCCACCACGAGCTGGGTCGCCCCCGCCGCGCCGGACCCGACCGTCGTGGCCGCGGGGAAGTGGACGAGGCCGCCGGTCGGGACGACGAACGCCTCGCCGTCGCTCGCGCGGCGTACCACGATGTCCGGTGCCGGCGTGGAGGCGAGGTTGGAGTCCAGCTGTCTGCCCGACCACCCCCGCTGGGCCGCGGCGGCGAGCCGGCGGATCTTCGGCAGCTTGGCGTAGAGGTACTGGCCCGGGCACAGCGTCGCCGCGGCGTCGCGATGACCGTTGATCGCCTCGAACCAGCGCGAGGTGACCCACTGGTGCGTCGAGGCGGCGTCCACGCCGTGCAGGGACAGCTTCCACGCGAACAGCGCGCCGTAGGCCTGGATCATCGCCTTGCTGGGCTTGGCGATCTGGTAGTTGCCGATCGCCGACGCCGCGAACGCGTCGTCGTTGTAGCCCTGGGTGTGGGCACCCACGACGGGCCGGTCGACCCCGCCGTACCTGCCCTCCCAGATCCGGCCGAAGCGGTCGATCAGGAAGTTGTACCCGATGTCGCTCCAGCCACGGGACTCCACGTGGTAGGCGTAGATGCTGCGCAGGATGCCGGGCACCTCGGCGCGGGTGTAGTCGTTGGCGTTGACGGTGTGGTGGACGAAGCCCGCGTGCACGTCGCCGTAGTGCAGCGAGGACTTCTCCCGGATCCTCTCGTCGGCGCCCCACTGCGCACGCGAGTAGATCACCGGTCGCGGCGTGAAGACGGCCGCGGCGAGCGCGGCGCCGGAGCCGGCTTGGGCCTCAGCCGCGGACACGTCGGCGACGGAGTCGGCTCCCTGGTCGCCGTCCATGGTGCTGGTGTCGATCGCGGCGCGCTCCTCGGTGGTGTGCCGGGCGTGGCCGGGCGCGATCACGGCCAGCCTCAGGTCCGCGGGCAGCGTCCGCCGCGCGACCACCCGCACCTGCACGTCGTCCACCCGGCCGACGAGCACCGGGTCGGTGCCCGGACGGGCCCGCCTCGCCTCGGCCGACCCGGGGTCGGGTCCGTGGTCGGGGTCGTAGGGCACCTTGGTCCAGCGGGTCCAGCCCTGGTCTCCGGTGCGGGTGCGCGCGAGCACGCTCAGGGCCGTCTCGGGGATCGCGGTCCCGTGGGCCCAGGTGACGCCGACCTCGCCGAAGCCGGTCACGCGCTCGGGTGTGGTGGTGAGCTGGCTCGCCCCGCTCCGGTCGGTGCGGACCAGCGCCGAGCGGGTGGGGACCGGACGACCGGCCACGGTGGCCGCGGCGGTCAGCGGCACCTCGCGCACGTGCGACGCGACCGGCGAGGTGGGCACCTTGGACTTCTGGACCGCCTGCGCGGTGTACGCCGCGAACGCGGCCGTCGAGCGCAGGCTCCCCGAGGTCGCCGTTGGTCCGTCCGGGGCACTTCCGACGACGTCGAGGGTGACCACACTGGCGGCCGGCGTGAGCGCAGCGAGCACGACGCCGAGCGCCAGCAGCTGCTGGCAGGCGGTGACGAACCGACTGCGGTTGGGGGTCACGCGGCTGCTCCAGACGGGTGGGGGAAGGAGTCACACGAGCAGCAAGTTTCACACCAGTCACACTGGTGCGGAAGAAGGTGTGAGTAACTACAAGGCTGTAATTTCCACTCGCCACGCCGTGAAACCCGAGAAACTCAGATTCCCAGGTGGCGGGCTACGGCGCGGCAGAATGCCGAGCTTCGCCCGAGCGCCACCCCGGTGGGTCAGATGTCGGCGCCCATCTCCTCGTCGGCCTCCATCTCCTCCTCGACGTCGAGCGCGTTCTCGTCGTCGTCGTCGTAGTGGAGGAACTTGATGCCCTCGTCGACGTCGCCGTCGAAGGCCAGCCGGCCCTTCTCCAGGACCAGGACCCGGTCGCACATCCGGCGGACGCTGCCGGTGGCGTGGCTGGTGTAGAACAGCGTCGTGCCGCTGTCGCGGATCTCCTGCATCTTGGCCAGGCACTTGCGCTTGAACGGGCGGTCGCCGACCGCCAGCACCTCGTCGGCCAGGAAGATGTCGGCATCGACGTGGATGGCGACCGCGAAGCCGAGGCGGGCGAACATGCCGGAGGAGTAGTGACCGACCGGGGAGTCGAGGAACCGGCCGATGTCGGCGAACTCCACGATGGCGTCGAACTTCCGCGCCGTCTCCGCCTCCGTCATCCCCAGGATGGCGGCGTTGAGGTAGACGTTGTCGCGCCCGGTGAGCTGGGGGTGGAAGCCGGCACCGGTGGCGATGAGCCCGGCGGTGCGGCCCCGCGTCAGCACCTTGCCGCGGTCGGGGCGCATGATCCCGTTGATCATCTTCAGCAGGGTGCTCTTGCCCGAGCCGTTGAGCCCCATCAGCCCGATCGACTCGCCCTGGTGCACCGTGAACGACACGTCGTCGACCGCCAGGAAGGAGTCGGAGAGGTCCTGCTGGCGGAGCATCGCGACGCTCATCTGCTTCAGGGTGCGGTGGTAGCGCAGCGTGAAGTTCTTCGACACGTGGCGCACCACGATCGACCGGTCGTCCCGCTTCGTCACGGTCACAGCAGCCGCTCCGGGATCCGGCGCTCGAGCCGCGAGAACGTCGACTGGGCGATGGCCAGGATCACCAGGCTGATCAGCAGCGCACGGATCGAGAGCCAGAACAGGTTGTTCGGCATGTCGACGGCGATGGTGTGGGCGGGGTTGTTGTTGGCGCCGACCCAGAAGCATCGCTGGAACGCCAGCACGGCCTCGGTGATGGGGTTCATCAGATAGATCGCGGTGTGGTGGTGGAAGCGCTGCGCGACCAGCACGTAGGGGTACATCATCGGCGACCCGAACCGGACGAAGTTGGTCAGCACGCTGACCGCGTTGGAGATGTCGCGCAGGAACACGTTGGCCGCACTGAACATCAACGCCAGGGCGGTGCCGAGGGTCATGCTGATCAGCAGCCCGATGAGCCCCAGGACGAGTCCCATCGGGTCGGGGCTCCACCCCGACAGCCAGGTGGCGATCACCAGGATGACCAGCTGGGGACCGACGTGGAACAGCGAGACCAGCATCGATGCCACGGGGAACATCTCGCGGGGCACGGCCATCTTCTGCACCAGCGACTTGTTGCGCACGATCGAGCGGGTGCCGGCGTTCATCGTCTCGGTGAAGAAGTGGACGACGATGAGCCCGGCGAAGACGTGGACCGCGAAGTCCTCGGTGCGCTGCGCGCGGCCGAACAGGATGCCCATCACGAAGTAGTAGATGAAGAACTGCGTCAGCGGGTTGACGTAGGACCACATGAGTCCCAGCACCGAGCCCTGGTAGCGGGCCGCGATCTCGCGGCGTACGAGCAGGCTCAGGATGTAGCGGTGTCGGAACACCTCGAAGAGGCCCTGCTCCGACCACGGCGGCCGCAGCGGCGCGTCGACCCTGCGGAGGCGCTGGGAGACCTGGGGAGTGCTCGTCGTCTCACTCATCGGGGTCGGTCCAGGGCCGGAAGGTGACGTCCCATGCCTGCGGGGACGCGATCTCGGCCAGCGCGTCGCGGTACTCGGCGGCCAGGCGGTCCCAGTCGCGGCGGAACGTGTTGTGGATCGCGAGGGTACGGCGCATCAGGTCGCGGAAGTGCTCGGGGTCGCGCTGGTAGAGGGCGGCCGAGGTGCCGTCGTTCATCGACACGATCGCGGAGTCGTAGCGGGCCAGGCGGTACCACTTGGCGTCCATCGCCGGCAGCGCCGTCTCGGGGAACTCGCCGGCCAGCTTGCGTCGGGGGCGCAGCTGCCGGATCGGCGCGAGACCGGCGGTGACCAGCTGCGAGCGCCGGCTCGGCACCTCGCTGTCCGACTGCCCCTTGCGGGGCGGCTTCTCGCGGCGCACCGGCGGGAAGTCGTCGGGGTCGGCGTGGAGCTGGGCGTCGGAGAACTGCTTGCGGAAGGCGTTGACGTCGGCCAGCCGGTGCGACAGCAGCTCGTGCAGCCCGTGCGGGCCGGCCAGGACGTCCTCCATCGCCATCAAGCGCAGCTCCGCGGTGGAGTACTGCATGGAGACGAGGTGGGCGATCTGGTGGTTGAGGCTCTCGCGCAGCAGGCGTCCGCCCTTGGGGTAGGTGGAGTGCAGCAGCGCGGCCACGAGGCGGTTGCGGTGGTGGAAGTAGGACTGCCAGTCGACCGCGTCGTTCTTGTCGGTCCAGGGCACGTGCCACACGGCGGCGCCCGGGAACGTCACGGTCGGGAAGCCGTGCTCACGCGCACGCAGGCCGTACTCGCTGTCGTCCCACTTGATGAACAACGGCAGCGACAGGCCGATCTCGGCGATGACCCGGCGCGGGATCAGGCACATGAACCACGGGTTGAAGTCGACGTCCTGGCGCTTGTGCAGCCAGCGCGCGGAGCGCAGGTTGCGCGCACCGAGGTCCCACTCGGGGTAGGAGTCGAGCGGAGTCATCCACCAGAACCGCCAGGGGTGGATGATCTCGCCGAAGCTGTGCAGCCGCGAGCGGGAGTAGAGGCTGAACATGTGGCCGCCGACGATCGTCGGCCGCTTCGCGAGGTCGCCGAACGTGACGGCCCGGATGATCCCCTCGGGCTCGCACACCACGTCGTCGTCCATCATCAGGGCGTACGTCGCGGTGCCCTTGCGCAGCGACTCCATCTGGCCGCGTGCGTAGCCGCCGGAGCCGCCGAGGTTGCCCTGCACGATGACCTGGAGCCGCTCCGCCAGCGCCTTCTCGGCCTCGGGGAAGAACTCCGAGCCGGTCACCGGCTTGGCGCCCTGGTCCATGACGAACACCGTGTCGACGTAGGGCGCGAGGTCCTCGTCGTCACCGATCTGCTTGAGCAGCTTGGCGCAGAAGTCGGGCAGGATCGTGGTGATGGCGATGTCGGTCGTGCCGTGGCCGCCGCGGTCGTCGGGGACCTCGGCGGTCCACTCCGCCGACTGCACGACGGCGTCCTCGTCGCCGCCGACGACGTCGTACCAGTACCACCCGCCGTCCACGAACGGCGTCAGCGTGAGCTCGAAGGTGAAGCGGCCCGAGGACTCCGACTCGGTGCTCGCGGAGGCGACACGCTGCGAGCGCCCGTTGGCCATCGACTTGTAGACCGTCACGCTCGCGCCGGCTCCCGCCACGGTCACGGTCAGGGTGACGTCGGTGACGTGGGTCCAGCGTCGCCAGTACGACGCGGGGAAGGCGTTGAAGTAGGTGCCGAAGGAGAGCCGCTGGCCCTGGCGGACGCGCAACGCCGTCCGCGACTCGATCTGGTCGGGGTGGACGCTGGCGCCGGTCGACGTGGTCTGCCGGATCGCCGCCTGGTTGAGCTCCTTGGCGGCGCGGTTGCCGCCCACCTGATATTTGTCGGCGTCGAGCCGAGCCTCCTCCGGGTCGACGTAGAGGGGCATCACGTCGGTGTCCCGGTCGATCGGCAGGATCTGGCGCTGGAGCAGGCGGGTGGTCGTCATACGTCGACTCCTCCGGAGGTCAGCTGCGCACCGTCGGCGAAGTGCGGGCGGAGCCTGTTGTCGAACATCGACAGCGCCGACCCGATCGCCATGTGCATGTCGAGGTACTTGTAGGTGCCCAGGCGGCCACCGAACAGGACCATCGGCTCCTGCCTGGCCAGCTCGCGGTACTTCAGCAGGATCTCGCGGTCCGCCTGGGTGTTGACGGGGTAGTACGGCTCGTCGTCGTCCTCGGCGAACCGGCTGTACTCGTGGACGATCACGGTCTTGCCCGGGAGGTAGGTGCGCTCGGGGTGGAAGTGCTTGAACTCGTGGATCCTCGTCCACGGCACGTCCTGGTCGTTGTAGTTCATCACCGCGCAGCCCTGGAAGTCGTCGACCTCGCGGACCTCGGCCTCGAGATCGACGGTGCGCCACGAGAGCCGGCCCTGGCTGTGCCCGAAGTACTCGTCGACCGGGCCCGTGTAGACGATGGGGACCTGGCCGGTGAGCTCCGCGCGGGTGCCGTTGGCGGCGTCGAAGAAGTCGGTCTCGAGCCGGATCTCGATCCGCGGGTTGTCGGCCATCCGGGTCAGCCACGCGGTGTAGCCGTCGGTCGGCAAGCCCTCGTGGGTGTCGTTGAACCAGCGGTTGTCGAAGCTGTAGCGGACCGGGAGCCGGGTGATGATGTCGGCGCTCAGCTCGGTCGGGTCGGTCTGCCACTGCTTGGCGGTGTAGCCCTTGATGAACGCCTCGTAGAGCGGCCGGCCGATCAGGCTGATCGCCTTCTCCTCGAGGTTGCGGGCGGCGTCGGTCTCGAACTCGCTGGCCTGCTTGGCGATCAGCTCGCGTGCCTCGTCCGGCGTGTGGCTGCGGCCGAAGAACTGGTTGATCAGCCCGAGGTTCATCGGCAGCGAGTACACCTGGCCGTCGTACTGCCCGAAGACCCGGTGCTGGTAGCCGGTGAACGACGTGAACCGGTTGACGTACTCCCAGACGCGCTCGTTGGAGGTGTGGAACAGGTGTGCGCCGTAGACATGCACCTCGACCCCGGTCTCGGGGTCGATCTCGCTGTAGGCGTTGCCGCCGAGGTGGTGGCGACGCTCGAGGACGAGCACCTCCAGGCCCAGCTCGTTGGCACACCGCTCAGCGATGGTGAGACCGAAGAAACCGGACCCGACGACGACGAGGTCGGGCTTGGACAAGGTCGAAACTCCTGATCAGGTCGAGGCCCGCCAGTCTAGCCAGCGGGGGGCGCCGAACCGGGAATCGCTGATCCCTCCGCGGGGTGCTGCATGAGGGAGATCACGCGCGCGCGGCACTAGAGTGCGCCGCATCGCTGGGAGAGGGAGACCAGATGTTCGAGAGTGCCGAGGAGAAGGCCGCCAAGAGGCAGCAGCGCGAGGACGAGGAGAAGCAGGCCGCCGCAGCCCAGGCGGCCCAGGTCCGGGCCGCCGCCGATGACCGCGCGCGTCGCGCCTGGGCGGCCAGCCCGACGGGCGTCGCGACCACCGCGAAGCAGGCGGGCCAGGAGTTCTTCGAGGTCCAGCTCCAGGTCGGCTCGCACACCGGCACCGCGTCCTGGGGTGCAGCGACCGGGAAGCAGGTCACGGTCAGCTCGGCCGACACCCTCGGCGACATCGAGCGGATCGGCTGGCGTCTGGAGCACGCCAGCCACGTGTTCATGGTGACCGGTCAGACCAGCACCGACCGGGTGTTCCTCAGCGGTGAGAACACCGCCGTCAGCGGCACGATGGTCGGCGTGTACCTGTTCCGCAACGATCGCGCGGTCGAGCCGCCGGCCGACGCCGGACCACCGGCCGGTGAGGACACACCCTAGGCAAGCGGCGGTAGGCGGCGCATCCCGCGGGCGTCGCGGAGCGCGCGCAGGACGTTGCCTGCCTCCGCGCGGCCACCGCGCAGCGGGCTCAGGACCGTCACCACCCCGGCGATCGCGTAGGGCTTGGCCCGCACCAGGGGGTTGGTGCCGTAGCGGAAGTGCACCGCGAACAGGTTGCGGTACATGTAGTAGCCCTTCCACGTGTCCAGCGCGTGCTGCTGGTCGAAGTCGAGCTGGCGCACCAGCACCGCGTCGCGCACCGCCCAGATCCGGTAGCCGGCCCGGCGGGCGCGGAGCGCGAAGTCGGCATCGTCGTAGAAGATGAAGAACGAGTCGTCGGGAAGCCCGATCGCCGTGACCACCTCGCGGCGTACCAGGAAGCCCTCGAAGGCGACGTTGTGCAGCTCGACCCGCTCCGGCATGGCAGCCCGGTCGCCGTACGTCGTCTCGACGCTGGCGCGCTTGGGCCGCACCGACCAAGGCCGCGTCAGGTCGAAGTCGGTCGCGGCCTTCTCGACCAGACGCCCGCGGGTGTCCTCGCGGACCGACATCACGCACGCCTCGTCCTGCGCCATCAGCAGCGCCAGGCAGTCGGGAGCGGGGACCACGTCGTCGTCGATGAGCCAGATCCGGTCGTAGCCCTGGTCGTACGCCGCCTCGACACCGGCGCGGAACCCGCCGGCGCCACCGGTGTTGGAGTCGAGGTGGATGCGCTGGATCGCCAGCCCACCGGCGCGGACGTGGGCGTCGAGCACCTCGCGGGTGTGGTCGGTGCTGGCGTTGTCGACGATCACGACGGCATCCGGCTCGTGGGTCTGCGCGGTGAGCCCGTCCAGCACCCGGCCGAGGAGGTCCGCGCGGTTGTAGGTCACCACGACGACCGCGACGCTCTCCGGCCGCCGCTCGCTCATCGCAGGAACCTCCGGTGTCCGGTGAAGTCACCGCGGACGGCGTCTCGCCAGGCACCGATGCTGAGCCGGACCCGGCCGAGATCCCGCCGGGTGAAGGTGTAGAACCACAGCGTCTTCGCGACGAACGCCAGCGCGTGCGTCGTCCCGGCGTACTCGCGGAGGTTGACCAGGTTGTTGCGCGCCATGCAGTAGTGCTTGAGGTCGCTCGGCGTGTCGTTGTACGTCGTGCGCCCGAAGGCCATGGGCGTGCCCAGCGCGCCGACGGACGGGTGCCGCACCCGGGCCTCCACGACCGTGGCCACCCGGGCTCCCGCCCGCTCGGCACGCAGGCGGTACTCGTGGTCGTCGCCCCAGATGAAGAACTCCTCGCGCGGCAGCCCGATCCGCTCGACCAGCTCGCGGGTGACCAGGACGCCGTTGAAGGGGATGACGATGTCGCGGATCAGCCCGTCCTGGGCGGCCCGCCGAACGTCGGACATCGCGTGCACGACCCGGGTGCCGCCGGGCAGCCGGATCGGGAAGACGAGCCGCTCGGGGTCGTCCTGGTCGACGACCACCGGCCCCCAGAAGTCCAGCTCGCCGGCATGGGCGAGGAGGAGCTGGAGACAGTCCGGCTCCGGGGTCCCGTCGTCGTCCATCAGCCAGACCAGGTCCGCGCCGCGCTCCACGGCCCAGGCCAGGCCCTCGTGGAAGCCACCGGCTCCGCCGGAGTTGTGGTCGAGGGTGCGGACGTGGACCCGACGGTCGCCGTGCTCGTCGGCCCGGCCGGCGAGCCACTGCCCGGTGCCGTCGGTCGAGGCGTTGTCGACGACCAGCACCTCCTCGACGCCGGGCACCGCGCTCAGCACGTCGACGAGCGGGCGCAGCAGGCCCAGCCGGTCGAAGGTGACGACCACGGCGACGACGCGACGGCCGCTCCCGGTCACCCCGGAGCCCTCCAGCACGGCGCGGAGCCGATCAGTCCGCGGCCGGGGAGAGTCGAGACGCCGACACGTCCATGTGGACGCGCACCAGCCGGTCGACCGTCTCCTGGTCCCCGGACCTGATCGCGTCGAGGATCGCCCGATGCTCGGCGAGCACCTCGCCCGGGCCGCCGTAGAACGGCTCGAGGCGGAGCATGCACAGCCGGGTCTCGGCCACCAGGGTCCGGAACATCCGGGTGAGCCGCGGGCTCCCGGCGGCATCGACGAGAGTCTGGTGGAACGCGAGGTCCTGACCGATCAGCTCGGTCCACTCGTGCCCCTCGGCGGCGGCCATCTGGTCGAGCACCCGCTCGAGCTCGGCGAAGGTGTCGGCGTCGGCGGCCGCGGTCACGATCTCCGCGGCGGTGCGCTCGACGGCGCCCCGGGCTAGGTAGACGTCGCGCGCGTCGACCTCGTCGAGCTCGACCACGAAGACGCCCCGGTTGCGCTCGGCCCGCAGCAGCCCCTCCTGGATGAGGCGCTGCATCGCCTCGCGGATCGGCCCCCGGCTGACCTTGAGCTGGGTGGCCAGCGCCACCTCGGAGAGCTGCGCGTCGGGCTGGAAGGCGCCGCTGAGGATCTCGGCCCGCAGCCGGTCAGCGATCAGCTCGGGCGTGCTGCGCAGCAGCAGCGGCTCCAGGGACGTGCCGTCGGAGGGGAGCGTCGTCACGCAGCGATCCTCCTGAGACGTCGTCGTCCGGCGAGCAGCGCCGGGGTACCTTGCGGACCGTATGCTACCTGCGCCGCCGGGTCGGCAACTCCCGACACGGCTGCGCCCCGCCCGCCGCCCCAGCCCAGACAGGCACCGTCATCGTCACCATCGCCGGCCCGTCGGCCCTGCGCGGCACCGTGCGGGTGCCCGGCGACAAGTCGATCTCCCACCGGGCCCTGATGATGGCCGCCCTGGCGCCGGGCACGAGCCGGGTCACCGGGCTGTCGGACGGCGACGACGTACGCCGCACCCTGGCCGCGATCTCGGCGCTGGGAGCGGAGGTGACCGACCTCGACGGCGTCGTCGAGGTGACCGGCGGCTCCCTCGCTGAGCCCGTCATGACCCTCGACCACGGGAACTCCGGCACCGGCATCCGCCTGATGACCGGGATCGCGGCGGGGCTGCCGTTCCGCACGCGTCTCGACGGCGACGACTCGGTCAGGTCGCGGCCGATGGAGCGGATCGCCACTCCCCTGCGCCTCATGGGCGCGCGGGTCGAGGGCCGCGACGGCGGGTACGCGCCGCTCGTCGTGGACGGCGGCGGGCTGCGCGGCATCGAGTACACCACGCCGGTGGCCTCGGCCCAGATCAAGTCCGCGATCCTGCTGGCCGGGCTCTCGGCCGAGGGCATGACGACCGTGCACGAGCCGGCGGTCAGCCGGCGGCACACCGAGGAGATGCTGGCCGCGCGCGGTGCCCCGGTCGTCGTCGAGGGCACGACGACCTCGGTCACGCCGTCCACCCTGTCCCCGCTCGACACGACTGTCGCGGCGGACCCGTCCCAGGCGGCGTTCTGGCTCGCCACCGCCGCCGCGCTCCCGGGCAGCGAGCTGACGGTCCCCGGGGTCTACCTCGGCCCGGCCCGGCGCGGCTTCCTCGACGTCCTGCTGCGGATGGGCGCCGACCTGGTCATCGAGCAGGTCTCGGCCGACTCCTACGACGTCACGGCCCGCGGCTCCGCCCTGGAGGCGACCGACGTCGAGCCCGGGGAGGTGCCCGGGCTGGTCGACGAGATCCCGGTCCTGGCCGTGGCGGCGGCCTTGGCGGAGGGCACGACGCGCTTCCGCGGCGCCGGCGAGCTGCGGGTCAAGGAGACCGACCGCCTGGCCACCGTGACCGCCATGCTCCGCGCTCTGGGGGTCACCGTGGTCGAGCACCCGGACGGCCTCGACGTCACCGGCGGCCGGCTCGGCGGCGGCACCGTCGACAGCTTCGGCGACCACCGGATCGCGATGGCCGCCGCGATGGCGGCGGTCGCGGCGCGCGAGCCGGTCACCGTCCTGCGCTTCGACGCCGTCGCGACCAGCTACCCGGGGTTCCTGGACGACCTGGGGTCCTGCGCGGCCGGCGTCGTGCTCGACCCGGGCCACGACGCCTGACGGACGGAGCTCCGGCTCGCGTCGTTCATCGGGGCGACGGTCCGATGTCGCCTGACCGTCGGCGCGTCGTCACGACGCACCGGCACCCTGATGCCGCGACAATCCTATTCGCCGCTTGTCAGATTGTTGGCAATCTGCTAGAACCGAGCCCACGCTGACCCCGAGGAGCGACCTTCATGACCCGTCTGCCAACCCCCAAGACTCTCGCGGCACTAGGCGGCGCGGCCGCCCTCGCGATCGGCCTGTCCGTCGCGGCCCCGGCGCAGGGCACCTCCGCGCCCGACGCGAGCCACGCCGCCACCCATGCGAGCCGGTCCGCCGCGGCGAAGCCGCCGGCGATCAAGCACGTGTGGGTGGTGATGCTCGAGAACGAGAGCTACAACTACAGCTTCGGCCCGACCGGCAAGAAGCTCGCGCCGTTCCTGGCCAGGAAGATGGTCTCGCAGGGAGCCCTGCTCCAGCAGTACTACGGCACCGGCCACGACAGCCTCGACAACTACACCGCGGTGATCTCCGGGCAGGCCAGCAACTACGAGCTCGGTCAGGACTGCGGGCTCTACACGCAGTTCGTGCAGTTCGGCGGCGAGAACTTCGACAAGTGGACGAAGTACCACCAGCTCTCCGGTGAGGGCTGCGTGTACCCGAAGTCGGTCAAGACCGTCGCCAACCAGCTCTCCGCCAAGCACCTGACCTGGCGCGGCTACATGCAGGACATGGGCAACATCGCGCACCGCGACAAGACCGTGATGACCAAGAACGGCCCGGCCTGCGGTCACCCCAAGCTGAACTCCGAGGACCTCACCGACTCGACCGGCCCCGCGGCGGACAGCTACGCGACCCGGCACGACCCCTTCATGTACTTCCAGTCGGTGATCGGCAACAAGCAGATGTGCGACACCCACGTGCTCTCGTTCAAGCCGCTCGCGCACGACCTCAAGAAGGTCTCGACGACGCCGGACTTCAGCTTCGTGGTGCCCAACACCTGCAACGACGGCCACGACTGGCCCAAGTGCCAGGACGGGACCGCGGGACGCCTGCCGCGGGTCAACAAGTTCCTGAAGAAGTGGATCACGAAGATCCAGGCCTCCCCGGCCTACCGCAAGAACGGCCTGATCATCGTGACGATGGACGAGTCCGGGAACGACGAGAACGCCACCGCCTGCTGCGGCATGGTCGACAGCCTCGGGTACGACGACCCGGCGCACCCGAACATGAACGAGCCGGGCGTCTACGGACCTGGCGGCGGTCGCGTCGGCGCGGTCCTGCTCTCGCCGTTCATCAAGGCGGGCACGGTCAGCACCAAGCCGTACAACCACTTCTCGATGCTGCGCAGCATCGAGGACATCTTCGGCCTGCACCACCTCGGTGACGCCAAGATGCCGCAGGTGCACTCCTTCGGATCCGACATCTACACCGGCAAGAAGGGCTGACCGGGCGCCGTGTCGCTCCGGCCGTCACGGCGGCTCCTCCGGGAGCTGGCGCTCATGGTCATGGTGGTGAGCGCCGTCGTGGTGGCGGCCGGCACGTCGGGCGACGCGGCGACCGGCAGCCCGACCGCGAGGGCGGCGCGGCACGGGCTGCCGACCGAGCGGATCACCTTCGGGGAGAGGACCTGCGCCCCGCGGTGGTACGCGCCGAACAAGGGGCGCACCCGGTTCCGCATCCGGAACCGCTCCCACCACCGGGCCACGATCTACCTGGTCCGGCTTCCGGTCGGCCGCACCGTCGCGACCCTGCGGCGCTCGAGGCCGGGCACGACCCGGCGCCTGGTGGTCCGGCTGCACCCCGGGGCGTACCTCTGGGGCTGCTACCTCGCCGGCCTCCCCCCGCACGACTCGGACGTCGAGCGGGTGCCCGTCGACAACACCTACGGCGGTCCCGGGACGCCCGTGACGCCGGTCAGCAAGACCGACCTCGTCGCGCCGTACCATGCCTACCGCCGCTACGTCGCAGCCGGCATCGCGACGTTGCAGACCCGGGTGCAGACCCTGGTCACCGCGATCGGCGGCGCTGATCGGAGCGCCGCCGAGCAGGCCTGGCTCGGGGCACGGCTGACCTGGCTGGGCCTGGGGCAGGACAACGCGGCGTACGGCGCGTTCGGCCGGCTCGGACGCCGGATCGACGGCACGTCGGCCGGCCTGGCCGGTGGCACCGACGACCCGGCGTTCACGGGGTTCCACCGCGTCGAGCTCGACCTGTGGGGGTCGGGCGACCTCACGACCGCGGCCACGGACGCGGCCACGCTCCAGACCCTGGTCGGCCGGCTGGCGGGGCGTCCCGTCGCGTCGTGGCTGCCCGCCTCCAGGGCCGGCGAGAGCGGCTGGATCCTTCGGGTCCACGAGGTGCTCGAGGACGCGCTGCGCGACTCGCTGTCGGGACACGACGACTACGGCAGCGGCACGACGCTCGCGTCGCTGACCGCCGATGTCGCCGCGACGCGCGAGGACCTCTCGTTGCTCGCGCCGCTGGTCAGGCCGCGCAAGCCGCACCTGGTCGCCACCGCGCGCCACCGACTGACCCGCGTCTGCGACGTCGTCGACGCGCTGGCCCAGGGCGACACCTGGCCCGCCCTCGCCGACCTCAGCCAGGCCCAGCGCGAGCGGGTCGACGCCGCGGTCGGGGACGCCCTCGAGTCGCTGGCGAAGGTCCCCGCCCTGCTCCCGCTGGGAGGACGCCCATGAGCGTCGGGCGTCGCGGGTTCGTGACGGGCTCCGGGCTCGGGGTCCTGGCCGCGGCGGCCCACACGGCTCGCGGTCGACTCGGCCACGACGAGCCGGTGCACCCCGACCCGCGGCACGATCCTCATGCGCGGATGCCGGCGGTGCCGTTCCACGGCCACCACCAGGCCGGCGTGCTCACCGCGGTACCGCCGGCGGCGAGCTTCGTCGCCCTGGACGTCACCGCCGCCGGGCGCGCCGAGCTCCGCGACCTCCTGCGGACGCTGACCGAGCGGGCGAGGTTCCTGACCGCCGGAGGCACGCCGCGCAACCCCGGGCCGGGTGCTCCGCCACCCGACAGCGGCACGCTCGGGCCCGTCGTACCGCCGGACGGGCTCACCGTGACCGTCGCAGTGGGCTCGACCCTCTTCGACGACCGGTTCGGCCTCGCGTCGCACGCACCGCGCCACCTCAAGCCGATGACGACGTTCCCCGACGACGACCTCCAGCCCGAGCTGTGCGGCGGGGACCTGATCCTCCAGATCTGCGCGGGAGCATCCGACACCGCGCTGCACGCCCTGCGCGACATCGCCAAGCACACCCGCGGTGGCATGCAGGTCCGGTGGCGCGTCGACGGCTTCTCCGCGCCGCCGCGGCCCTCCGGCATCCCCCGCAACCACCTCGGCTTCAAGGACGGCATCGCCAACCCGGACGCCGAGGACGCCGCCGTCGCTCGCCAGCTGCTGTGGGCACACGGCTCCGGCGAGCCGGCCTGGGCACACGGTGGCACCTACCACGTGTGCCGCATCATCAAGACCCTCGTGGAGTTCTGGGACCGGGTCACCCTGACCGAGCAGCAGCAGATGATCGGGCGCTACCGAGACAGCGGTGCGCCGCTGGGCATGCGCCACGAGGACGACGTCCCCGACTACCGGCACGATCCGCGGGGCGCGACGATCCCCCTCAGCGCGCACATCCGACTCGCGAACCCGCGCACGACCGCGACCGCGCACTCCCGCATCTACCGGCGCGGCTACAACTACGACCGCGGCGCCGACGAGAACGGCGACCTCGACATCGGCCTGGTCTTCAACGCCTTCTGTCGCAACATCGGCCGCCAGTTCGAGGCGACGCAGCGGCGCCTGGTCGGCGAGCCGATGGTCGACTACGTCTCCCCCGTCGGCGGCGGCTACTTCTTCACGCTCCCCGGCGTTCGCGACAAGCACGACTGGTACGCCCGCCGCCTCCTCCACGCCACGTCGACGCCTCGGGCCTGATCCGCCCAGCAGAGGCCGCGGGGTCAGCCGCCGAGCTCGGCGATGCGACGGCGCACGCGGTCCAGGTCGCCGAGGGCCGCCTCGGTGGGGTCGACGATGGCGACGGAGTCCGAGAGCGGGCCGAACGCCTCGGCCCGCTCGACGTAGCGGGAGTACGACGCGAGCGCTGCCTCGCGGTCGCCGGCGCCGTACTGGAACTCCGCGAGGTAGAGGTGGTGCCGGGTCTCGGTGATGCTCGCGCCTCGACCGAGGCCCTGCTGGCTCTCGATGTCGTGCGCCTCGGTGATGTGCGCGATGGCGCTGTCGAAGTCACCGGCGGCCGCGTAGGCATCCGCGAGCGCCTCGAGCGCGTGCGGCTCCCAGGCCACGACCCGGTGGGCGCGGGTCAGCTCGACGCTCCGCCGCCCGCTGACGACCGCCTCGTCCAGGAGTCCGGACGCGGTCAGGCTCTCGGTGAGCACCGTGAGCGCGACGGACTCGGCCGCCCCGTCGAGCTCGCGCCGGGCGACCTCGACGCTACGGCGCGCGAACTCCAGCTCCGTGGCCGGGTCCCCGGCGAAGCGCGCGTTGCGGGCGAGGTTGCGCAGCGTGCTGGCCTGTCCGGCGGCGTCCCCGAGCTCCTCGAACGCCGTGAGAGCCGCGACCAGCTCGTCGTGACCCCGGGCCCGCTGACCGGAGCGGCACAGCAGGAGCCCCCGGTCTCGGCGCAGCTCGGCGGCGAGGGCACCCGGCCCACCCGCCCGCTGGACGGCGCCGAGTGCCGCGGTGGCCAGCGGCAGGAGGTCGCCGGCCGGCGAGCTGTGCTGCGCCAGCGGCCGGGCGTCGAGGACCAGCAGGGCGCTCTCGACGGCCGCCCCCGCTGCGGCGCACTGGAGGGTCAGCGCAGCCAGGAGCGGCTGCTCGCGGTGGTACCACGCATGCGCCTCGCCCAAGCGCCGGAACGTCTCGGGAGAGGTGTTCGCAGCGGCCTCGGGAAGGGGGCACAACGGCGGTCGCCCGTGGAGCAGGTAGGCGTTGCGGACGGTGCCGACGTAGTGGCCGACCAGCCGGCGGCGGGCTGCGGCCGCCTCGTCGTCCGGCAGGAGCTCGCGGGCGTAGGCCTGGAGCAGCTGGTGGATCTGGAAGCGTGCCGGGGCGACCTCGGTGACCAGGTTGGCCCCCGCCAGCTCGTCGAGCGAGCTGCGAGCCGAGGCGACGTCGACCCCCGCGAGGCTGACCGCCGCAAGCAGGGACAGCTCGTTGCCCGGCAGTGTCCCGACGCACCGGAACATCTGCGCGGCGGGCTCCGACAGGGCGTCGTGGGACCACGACAGGATGCGCCGGAGGTCGGTCGCCCGCGCCCCGCCGCTCAGGGCATCCAACGTCGCCGACGGCTCGCCGAGCCGGTCGAGCAGCTCCTGGAGGGTGACATCGCGATAGCGTGCGATCTGGGCGGCGACGATCGAGAGGGCCAGCGGCAGCCCGTCGCAGGCCGCGACCACGGCGTCGGCGGCGTCGGGCTCTGCGTCGACCCTCGCGGCGCCGATCCGGCTGCGCAGGAGAGCGAGACCCTCCGCACGGTCGAGCTCGCCGAGGGGAAGCACGAACGCTCCCGCGAAGGCCAGCTCGTCGAGCCGGCGCCGGCTGGTCACGAGCACGCCACAGCCCGCGCCTCCCGGGAGCAGCGGCCGGACCTGCTCGCTGTCGCGGGCGTTGTCCAGCAGCACCAGCACCCGGGAGCGGGCAACGAGACTGCGGAACAGCGCGGCCCGGTCGTCGAGCTCGCCGGGCACCTGTCCGGCGGCGACGCCGAGAGCGACGAGGAACCCCCGCAGGACGTCGTGGGCCGCGGTCGGGGCGACCTCCTCGTCGTACCCGTGGAGCTGGGCGTAGAGCTGTCCGTCGGGGAAGTCGTCGGCGACCTCCTGGGCGCATCGCAGGGCCAGGGTCGTCTTGCCGAGCCCGCCCATCCCGGTCACGGCGCACACCACCGACGAGCGGCCGGTGGCCCGCAGGCGCGCCGTCACCTCGGCGAGCTCGTCGTCGCGGCCCACGACGTCGACGGAGTGCACCGGCAGCTGCGCGGGCCGGGCGGACACGCTCTCGGCAGCAGGCGGTACGGCGGACCCCGTCGGCGCTGGTGCGGACACCGGGTCCGCCAGCGACTCCTGCTGAGCGGCCTGGAGGTCGGGACCGGGCTCGAGTCCGAGCTCCTCGTCCATGAGGGCGCGGACGTTGCCGAAGTGCGCCAGCGCGTCGGCACGACGTCCGGCCGCGACCAGGATCCGGATCAACGCCGCCTGGAGGGGCTCGTCGAAGAGGTGGTCGTGGGCGATCGCCTGGACCCCGGGCAGCAGGCGCCGGGCCACGCTGCGGTCGCCGAGGCGGGAGACCAGCGCCGCGGCGGCGATGCCGGCCGCGGCACGGTCGGCCTCGAGCGCGGCGAGCAGGCTCTCCAGCGCCAGCCTCGACGGCAGGCGCCCCCCTGCCCGGTCCGCGGCCACCTCGACGGCGCGCGTCACGCAGGCCGCGTCGGAGGGGCCGGCGAGCAGCGAGCGCAGCTCGAGCAGGTCCAGCTGCGACTCCGAGACCGTGAGCCGGTACCCGGTGCCGGCGGCGGCGACGTACGAGCCGGGCTGGCGGCTGGACAGCTCCGGCTCCAGCGACCGCCGCAGCTGCCCGACGTGGCGGTGGACGACGTTGAGGGCCGTGTCGGGAGGGTCCTGCTCCCAGAGGGTCTCGACGATCACGTCCATGCCGACGGCATCGCCCGCGGCGACCATCAGCAGGGCGAGCAGCAGCCGTCGCTGGGGCGGCCCGAGGTCGAGCTCGGCGTCGCCGGACCACACCCGCGGTCCGCCGTACACCGCGAACCGCAGTGCGTCCGTCCCCATCGACCAGCCCCGTCTCCCCGCCGCTCCCGGCCGTCTCCCGGCCGTCTCCGAGCCCGAATCCCGAGCCCGAATCCCGTGCCCGAATCCCGTGCCCGGCCCACCGCACGGTAGCGCCTCGGAGCGCGCCGTCGAGCGTGCCGTCGAGGGTCGTCACAAGTTCGTCACTCGATCGGCACTGGCCCTTCCTACCTTGCTCCCATGACCACCCCAGCACCCCGGATCACCCCGAACCTCTTCGGCATCGCCTTCGGCCTCACCGGTCTCGGTGAGGTCTGGGCGACCGCCTCCCGCCTGTACGACGTCCCGTCCGCCGTGGGCGACGCCCTCTTCGCGCTCTCCGCCGTCGTCTGGGCGGCCACCCTGGTCCGCTACGCCGGATACGTCACGCTCACGCGCCGCTGGCGCACCGAGCTGCTCGACCCCGTGTTCGCGCCGTTCACCGCGCTGGTCGGGATCGTGCCGATGCTGCTCGGAGTCGCCCTCTCCGCCCACGCGCACACCCCCGGCGTGATCGTGACCATCGTCAGCCTGGTCTTCACCCTGACCCTCGGCGGCGCCCTGATCGGGCAGTGGATCGTCTCGGACCTCTCGCTGGTCCAGTGGCACCCCGGCTACTTCCTCCCGACGGTCGCCGGCGGCTACCTCGGCTCCGAGGCACTGGCCGCCCTCGGTCACCCCGACCTGGCGCGCGTCCTGTTCGGCTACGGCTCGGTGAGCTGGCTCGTCCTCGGCTCGATCCTGCTCCAGCGGATGTTCGTCGAGAAGAGCCTGCCCGGGCCGCTGCTGCCCACCATGGCCATCCAGATGGCTCCCCCGGTCGTCGCCGGCGCGGCATGGTTCGAGATCAACCACGGTGCGGTCGACTCCCTCGCGCTCGGCCTCGTGGGGTACGCCGCGCTGATGGCGATGGTCCAGGTCCGGCTGGTCCCGGTGTTCCGGAAGGCACCGTTCGGTCCCGGCTGGTGGGCCTTCTCCTTCTCCTACGCCGCGGTGTTCGTCGACGCCGTCCACTGGCTCTCGGTCGAGCAGGCGCCCCACGGAGCGCTCTGGACCTGGCTCCTGCTCGCGGTCGTCACCACCGCGATCGCCGCCCTGGCCGTCCGCACCGTCGCGGCGGTCGCCCACGGTCGCCTCCTCCCCGTCCCCGCTCCCGTCCCCGCACCACACGTCAGCATCGCCCAGCACGAGTCGAAGGAGCACGCGGCATGAGCACCACCGAAACCGTCCCGAGCAGCACCCTCACCACCACCACCCCCGTCGGCCCCGTCGGCCCCGTCGGCCGCGTCGGCCCCGTCGGCGCAACCCTGGCCGGACAGCTGGCCGGACAGCTGGCCGGACACCGCAAGCACCTGGCCCTGGTCGCGATGCTCTTCGCGGTCTCGATGACCTTCATCGACCAGACCATCGTGGCGATCGCCTCACCCTCGATCCAGAGCCAGCTGGACCTCAGCCGCACCGGCACCCAGTGGGTCGTCAACGCCTACCTGCTCGCGCTGGCCGCGACGTTCGCCCTCGGCGGCCGCCTGGCCGACGTGATCGGCTCTCGTCGGATGGTCCTGCTCGGCATCTCCGGCTTCGCGGTCACCTCCGCCCTGTGCGGCCTCACCCCGCACGGACACCTGGCCGAGCCGTGGATCGTCGGCTTCCGGATCCTCCAGGGCATCTCCGGCGCGCTGATGATCCCCGCGGCCTTGGCCGTCGTCGTCGCGGCGTTCCCCGTCGCCGAGCGCGGTCGGGCGCTGGCCCTGTTCTTCGGCGTCAGCGGCGGGCTCACCGCGGTCGGCCCGATCGCCGGCGGGTACCTCACCCAGTGGACCTGGCGGGCGATCTTCTGGATCAACATCCCGATCGCGATCCTCGCCCTGGTGCTCACGGCGTGCGCCGGCATCCCGAGCGTGCGACGTGCCGAGCGGATCGACCTGCGCGGCGCCGCTCTGGTGGCGCTCGGGATGGGCCTGTCGGTGCTCGGCTTCGAGCAGGCCGCGGTCTGGGGCTGGCGCAGCCCGCTCACCTGGGGCTCCCTGGTCGCCGGCGTCGCCGTGCTGGCGGTCTTCGCCGCGGTCGAGCTGCGGACGAAGTCCCCGCTGGTCCGGCTGCGCATCTTCGCCGCCCGCGAGTTCGTCGTGGACAACCTGGTCCTCTTCCTCGCCATGGTCGCGTTCGTCCCGACGTTCTTCTTCGCCAGCGTCTACGCCCAGGTCTCCTTGGGGTACGACGCGAACCGGGCCGGCCTCTACCTCCTGATGTTCTTCGGCGGCTTCGCCCCGGCCGCCCAGCTCGGTGGCCGGATGCTCGACCGGTCCGGCGCCCGGCGTCCGATGGTGCTGGGCAGCGCGCTCGGCGCGACCGGCTTCGCGCTGTGGGCCCAGCACCTGCACGAGTACTCCCTCGGCGCTCAGTGGCCCTACCTCCTGATGGCCGGCGCCGGCATCGGCCTCCTGCTCGGGCCCGCCAGCACGGACGCCGTCAACCGCGCCATCGACGCGTCGTACGGCGAGGTCACCGGGATCACCCAGACCGTCCGCAACTACGCCTCGAGCCTCGGCCTGGCGGTCCTCGGCACGGTGCTGACCACGGTGCTGACCGGGCACCTGACGAGCTCCCTGGTCGGGCTCGGCGTGCCCCACTCGCAGGCCGCCCAGATCGCCGGCGACGCCGCCCGCGGCGGATCCCCCCGCCCCGGATCCACGCCGCCGGCGATCGCCGACCACCTGCACGCCGTCGTCGTCCACGACTTCGCGACCGCGACCCAGGGCGTCCTGTACGGCATGGCCATCGCGCTCGGCCTCGCGCTTCTGGCAGCCCTCCGCTACCCGCGCCGCTCCCACTGACCCGCCCACCTCGACAGGAGCCATCATGACCACCATCGCGAACGCCTACCCGAACACCAACCCGAACACCTACCCGAACACCGCGAATGAGACGACGAGGAAGACCACGATGAGGGCGCTGGTCCTGGCGGACTTCGGCTCCGAGCTGGCCCTGGCGGACCTGCCCCGCCCGGTCCCGGCTCCGGGCGAAGTGCTCGTCCGGGTCGCCGCCAGCGGCGTCAACCCGCTCGACACCAAGATCCGCGTCGGCGCCGCCGACCACGCCGAGGTCGCCCTCCCGGCGGTGCTGGGGATCGACCTCGCGGGCACCGTGGTGGAGCTCGGCGCCGGGACCGAGGACCGCTTCGCCGTCGGCGACGAGGTCTACGGCATGACCGGTGGCGTCGGCCCGCACCAGGGCTCGCTCGCCGAGTACGCCGCCGTCGACGCGAACCTCCTCGCGCCGAAGGCCGCCCGACTCTCGATGCTCGAGGCGGCGGCCCTGCCGCTGGCCGTGATCACGGCCTGGGAGGGACTCGTCGACCGGGCCGGTGTCTCGCCCGGCGACCTGGTCCTGGTGCACGGTGGCGGAGGCGGCGTCGGCAGCATCGCCGTCCAGGTCGCGCTCGCCCGAGGGGCGATCGTGTTCGCCACCGAGGTCGGGGCCGGGCTGGACGCCGTCCGAGCGCTCGGCGCCGAACCCATCGACGCGTCGTCGGTCACGGTCGAGGAGTACGTCGGGTCGGCGACCGGCGGAGACGGCTTCGACGTCGTCTTCGACACCCGGGGTGGCGCGACGCTCGACGCGTCGTTCACCGCCGTGCGCGAGCACACCGGACGCGTCGTGAGCATCCTCGGCTGGGGGAGCCACTCCCTGGCGCCCCTGAGCTTCCGGGGGGCCTCCTACTCGGGGGTGTTCACCCTGCTGCCGCTCCTGACCGGTCGCGGGCGTGCGCACCACGGCGAGATCCTCCGCGAGGCGACGGCTCTCGTCGACGCCGGGCGGCTGGCACCGAGGCTTGCCCCCGAGCGCTACGACTGGGCATCGGTCATGGACGCCCACCACGCCGTGGAGCGAGGCGCCGCGGGCAAGGTCGTGGTCGACCTCTCGGGTCCCGCCCTCCCGCCGGCCGTGTCGAGCTACCTGCGCGGTGACCGGGCACGAGACCTCGACGTCGCGCTCGGTGCGTTCGCCGCGACGGCGTCGGTCACCGACCAGGACCAGACCTACCTCGGCGTCGGGCGGATCGAGCAGTGGCTGACGACGACGTGGGCGCTCTTCTCCTACACAGTCGCGCCGCTGAGCTCGGAGACGGACGAGGACGGCACCGTCGTCGTCCGGGTCAGGCTCGAGGGTGACTTCCCCGGCGCGGTCGTCGACCTGGACTACCGCTTCACGCTGCACGACAGCCAGATCGCCGCCCTGGAGATCACTCCCGCCTGAGGCCCCGTGAAGAGAGGTGGGAGCTGCCCTCGGTTCTCGGGGGTAGCGTCGCCGCCATGCCAGACGCGCGGGTGGCGGCGGTGGAGGACAACCTGGAGCACTTCCTGCGCACGGTCTCGCAGGCACCGATGCTCGAGCGCGGCCCGGACGACGACGTGGTCTGCTGGTGGAGCGGCCACCCGGACCCGATCCTGAATGCGATCACTGCGGCGAGGTTCGGAGTCGGCGACGTGGAACGGCGTGCGCGTGAGGTGGTCGGGCCCTACCTCGACCGCGGGCTGCCTTTCATGTGGTGGTCCGCACCGTCGGGTCACGCGGTCGAGCTGGCGCCGGTACTCACCGGGTTAGGACTCGTTCACCTCGAGATCCCCGGGATGTACGTCGAGATGCGGAGCCCGATCCGTCCGCGGCTCGATGACCGGGCCGTGGTGCGCCAGGTCGCAGGTGTCGCCGACCTTCACGAGTCCTGCGCTGTGATGCTCGAGGGTTTCGAGATCCCCTCCGAGGTGCACGAGCCGTATCTGGATCTGATCACGTTGCTCGACGGCGACGCGCTGGTCCAGGTGACGGCCTGGTGGGAGGGAGATCCGGTCGGCTGCGGCACCGCCTGGATCTCCGGGGACACCGCAGGCCTGTACAACATCACCACGCTGGAGCGTGCCCGCCGGCGCGGCATCGGTCGCGCTGTCACCGCCACCCTCATGGACGCGGCCCTCGCCCGCGGCGCCCGCCGCGCCATCCTGCACGCCAGCGACGCTGGCCTCGCTGTCTATCGACGACTCGGCTTCGAGACCGTCTGTCAGGTTCCGCAGTTCCTGTGGCTCCCGGAATGATCGGCCGTCGGGTCTCCACACCGGACCCGGAGACCCGGTCCGGCGACACTGGTGTCCGAGCCGCGAGAAGTTTCTGTGGATATCTCGGATAGCGAGAATTCGGCTCTGACGGGGCCCCGGAATGTCGGTGACGGCTGATTCGCTTTCCCTATGTCGATCTCGTCGCCGACGCCCACCTCGGGCCAGTCTCCGATTCCGGAGCACGCGCTTGTGGCGGCGGCGCGCGGGATCGAGGCGGCGCTGGACGACGTGGCCGGGAGCGACCCGATCTTCGCCACCACCCGCGAGAAGGCGACGCTGCTGGTCACGCTCAGTCGGATCGGCGCCCGGGTCAGCGCCCTGCGCGCCGACGTGCTCGCCGTCGCCGATGACGTCGCCGAGACCACCGCCGACCGGTCCCCCGGCGCCTGGCTTGCCGCCGAGACGCGCACCGACCGTCGCGAGGCCGCCCGGGACGAGCGACTCGGGGCGACGCTGCGAGAGCGGTGGCCGATCGTCGCCGAGGCCGTCCGGGTCGGGCGCATCACGTGGGAGCAGGCGCAGATCATCGCCACCGCCCTGGGGCAGCTCCCTGGCGACCTAGAGCCCGAGCTGGTGGCCAAGGCCGAGGCCCACCTGGTCACCGAGGCCGGCCAGTTCGGACCGGTGGAGCTGCGCCGTCTGGCCCGCAAGGTCTTGGAGGTCATCGCCCCGGATCTGGCCGATGACCACGAGCACCGGCTTCTCCTGGCCGAGGAACGCCGCGCCCGCGCCGCCACCAGGCTCTCGTTCCGGCCCCGAGGCGACGGCAGCGCCGACTTGCACGCGCGGCTACCCGAAGCGGTCGCCAACCGGCTCAAGACCTACCTCGACGCCTACACCTCCCCCCGACGCCTCAACCTCGACTCCGAGGTCGAACGCCTCCCGCTACCCCGCAGACGGGGAGAGGCGTTCTGCGCCCTGCTCGAGAACCTGCCCAAGAACGGGCTGCCCCAGCACGGCGGCAGCGCCACCCAGGTGCTGGTCATGATCGACTACGACACCCTGTGCGGCAGCCTCGCCGACTCAGGCGCCCACGGCGTGGCA
>NZ_DATAVI010000008.1:0-19430 GCF_036267815.1 Nocardioides sp.
TGCCACGCCGTGGGCGCCTGAGTCGGCGAGGCTGCCGCACAGGGTGTCGTAGTCGATCATGACCAGCACCTGGGTGGCGCTGCCGCCGTGCTGGGGCAGCCCGTTCTTGGGCAGGTTCTCGAGCAGGGCGCAGAACGCCTCGCCCCGTCTGCGGGGTAGCGGGAGGCGTTCGACCTCGGAGTCGAGGTTGAGGCGTCGGGGGGAGGTGTAGGCGTCGAGGTAGGTCTTGAGCCGGTTGGCGACCGCTTCGGGTAGCCGCGCGTGGAGGTCGGCGCTGCCGTCGCCTCGGGGGCGGAACGAGAGCCTGGTGGCGGCGCGGGCGCGGCGTTCCTCGGCCAGGAGGAGCCGGTGCTCGTGGTCATCGGCCAGATCCGGGGCGATGACCTCCAATATCTTCCGGGCCAGGCGGCGGAGCGGGCGGGGTCCGAACTGGCCGGCCTCGGTGACCAGGTGAGCCTCGGCCTTGGCCACCAGCTCGGGCTCTAGGTCGCCGGGGAGCTGGTCCAGGGCGTGGGTGATGATTCCGGCCTGCTCCCAGCTCACCCGCCCCGCCCGGGTGGCCTCGCGGACCGCGGGCCAGTGATCGCGAAGCCGGGCACCGAGACGTTCGTGCCCGATCAGGTCACGGACCTCGGTCCGGGACTCCGTGGCCAGCCACGTCCCAGCAGAGCGGTCCGCAGCCTCCAGCGCGACGTCCTCGGCGACCGCGAGCACCTCGGCCCGCACCGCGGTGACCCGCGCCGACAGGCGGGTCAGGTCGACCAGCAGCGACTTCTTGTCCTGCGTCGAGCAGTACAGCGGGTCCACCCCCGAGGCAGCCACCTCGTCCAGGGTCGCATGCATCGACGCCACCGCTGCGAGCAGCGGATGCGACGACGTACCCGAGATGGCCATACCAAGATGCCACCAGACGCCACCGACACTCCAAGCCCCAAACAGACCGGAATCCACACGTCACACGAGAAGGAAGCGCCAGAGAATGTGCGAACAGGAGCCGACAGACCAACCAGACCTGGGACCAGCTGCTAGACCCGCACCCAAGGGTCGACCAGGTCGGGTGCGGGCCGGAAGCCGCAGGCCTCCGCCATCGCCGCGGCGTCGGCGAATCCCCGCGCCACGTGTGCCGGCTCGTGGGCGTCGCTGCCGAAGGTCACGGCCTCACCGCCGACGTCGTGCCACCAGCGCAGGATCGTCGCGTCGAGCGGCAGGACCGTGTTGATCTCCAGAGCGCGGCCGGAGCGCGCGGTCGCCCGCAGCGCGGTGCGGAACTCCTCCTCGAAGTCCCGCGGGTCGAACGCCGGGTCGTCGCCCGCCCACGAGCGCACCGGGTAGTCGATGTGGGCCAGGACGGCGAAGGCGTCGCTGGTCTCGACGAGCCGGGTCACCTCCGCCAGGTACTCCCGGAGGATCTGCCCGATCCCGTGCCGCAGCCGGAGGTCGTCAGGCTCGAAGAACCGGTCGCCCTCGGGCAGGCAGTGCAGGGAGCCGAGCACCCGGTCGAAGGTCCCCGCGGCCAGCACCGCAGCCACCGCGTCCGGATGCCGGTGCGGCTCCCCCACCTCGAGCCCGCTGAGCACCCGCAGCCCCGGAAAGAGCTCCCGGCAGCGCTCGACGGACGCGAGATAGCCCTGGACGTCGAACGGCGGCAGGACGACGTGCCCCTCGGCGTCGCAGGAGACCCCGGGTGGCGGGTCACCGGCCAGCTCGAGGAGCTCGGGACTGATCGACCAGACCGTGTGGTCGAGATGCTCGGTGAAGGCGACCGCGGGCACTCCCAGGCGCACCGCCTCCGCGCAGGAGCGCTCCATCGAGCCCGCCTCGGCGTCCCACGACCATTGACTGTGGACGTGGCTGTCCGAGATCGACGGGCCCGGCACGGCCGGCCCGGCGCTCAGCTGCCGCCGAGCGCGTCGAGCGCGCTCACGTCGTCCGCGGTCAGCTCGAAGCCGGCCACGTCGGCGTTCGCCCGGATGCGCTCGGGGCGCACCGACTTCGGGATCACGACGAACCCGTGCTGGAGGTGCCAGCGGACGATCACCTGGGCCGGCGTACGACCGTGCCGCTCGGCGATCTCGCCGATCACCGGGTGGGTCAGCGTCCCGCCCCGCAGTGCGCTGTACCCCTCGAGCACCACCTCACGCGCGCGATGGGCACCGACCACCCCCGCGTCGTAGAGCAGGGGGCTCCACTCGATCTGGTTGACCGCCGGCCGGACGCCGGTGGCCTCGGTGACCTCGTCGAGAAGGGCGGCGTCGAAGTTGCTGACACCGATCTCGCGGGCCAGTCCCGCCTCGTGGGCCTCGACGAACTCGCGCCACAGCTCGGTGTTCGCCGAGCCGTCGCCCGGCCAGTGGATGAGCCAGAGGTCGACGTGGTCGGTGCCCAGCCGGTCGAGGCTCTCGCGCAGGGTCGCGACCCCGGAGCCGGCCCGGTCCGGCGGGCACTTGGTCGTCACGAACACGTCGTCTCGCGAGACGCCGCTCTCGGCCAGGGCACGTCCGACCTCATCCTCGTTGCGGTACACCAGGGCGGTGTCGAGGTGGCGGTACCCCGCTTCGAGGGCGGCGGACGCCGCCTGCACGGCGTCGTCCCCTTTGATCTGCCACGTGCCGAAGCCGAGGAGCGGCATCGTGGTGCCGTTGCGCAGGGTGACCGTGTCCTGGGGGATGCGGGGGGCGTCCGTCATGTGGGCGAGCCTACGGGTGCGCCGCGCCGAGCTGTAACCGGTTCGAGACCCCATGGTCCTTGCTCTGCTCCTGGGGCCACGGAAGAGTGTGCCCGGCCGCATCGGGCGGCTCCGACAGGGGGAAGCATGAGCACGCAGTTCACAGCCCGGCAGCGTCGAGCCGGGCTGGCGGCCGCGACCATCGCCTCGCTGGCCGTCGCCGGCGCGGCCGTCGGTACGTCGTACGCGAGCGGGAGCGGGAGCCCAGCGGCTGCCACGAGCCACCACTCCGTGCGCGCCTCGGGTGCTGGCCCCGCCCGCGACACCTATGTCGATGTCGACGGCAAGGCGAGCCCCGCGGTGACCACACCACGGCGCGCCGACGCCGCCCAGCGCTCGGGCCGGAGCGCCGCCGCGCCGCTGCCCCGCGGTCAGGTGCTCGACACGAGCAGCACCACCGGCACGGTGCGCTTCCTGGGCAACCTCGACGGGTACCTCACGGGCCGCAGCTCGAAGTCCGCCAAGCGCATCGCGCTCGGCTACGTCAGGTCGCACCTGACGACCCTCGGACTGGTCCGGGCCGACCTGAAGACCTTCCACCTGGCCCGCACCTACACCGACATCACCGGCACCCGGCACCTGTTCTTCACCCAGCGGATCAAGGGCAACAGCGCCGCGCGCAACGGCCTGACCGCCTCGGTGACCCGGTCCGGACACCTCCTGGTCCTCGGCGGCATGCCGATCAGCAAGGGTGCCCAGGACACGCTGCCGCCGACCTCGTCGTGGACCATCACCTCGGCCGCGCAGGCGCTCGCCCGCACCCGCGGACCCGAGGCGGCCGGCTCGGACACGAGCGACGACTCCGCGCAGCGCGTCGTCTACGCCACCGACAGCGGACTGCGCCCGGCCTGGGAGACGGTGGTGACGTCCTCGCTGACCCCGGCCACGACGGTGATCGACGCCGTGACCGGCCGGATCCTGCTCCGGACGCCGCTGACGCAGTACGAGAACAGCACCGGACGCGCCTACCGCTTCTTCCCCGGAGCCCATCGGGGCGGCCACCAGGTCAAGGTCGACTTCACCAGGAAGGGATGGCTCGGCGGCCACGCCCGCATCCTGTCGGGCAACAACGCCCACGCCTACTCCGACGTCAACGACAACAACCGGCCGAGCAAGTCCGAAGAGGTCCACGCCCTCCGAGGGCAGTCCTGGGGCTACCGCCTGAAGCCGTTCCACCTGGGCTTCGCCAAGAGCTTCTGCAGCAACCCGTGGCCCTGCTCGTGGAACCCGAGCAAGGCGGGCTCCTGGCGCAGGAACCGCGCCCAGAACGCCACCCAGGTGTTCTTCTTCGTCAACAACTGGCACGACCACCTGAAGAAGGCGCCGATCGGGTTCACCGAGGCCGCCGGCAACTTCCAGCTGGTCGACCACACCAAGCTCGGCAAGCGCGAGGGCAAGGCCGACGACCCGGTGCGCGTCGAGACCGACGACGGGGCCAACACCGGCACCGGCGCCCTGCGGGGACTGCCCGACGCCGACCACATCGACAACGCCAACATGTCGACGCCGCCCGACGGACACCGGCCGCGCATGCAGATGTACCTCCAGCACGAGCCCGGCACGCCGTACCCGAACGGCGACCCGTGGTCGCCGACCAACGTCGGCGACGAGGCCGACACCGTGTACCACGAGTACACCCACGGCCTGTCGAACCGCCTGAACGTCGACGTCCACGGTCGCAGCACCCTGGGGGGCGGCCAGGCCGGCGCGATGGGCGAGGCCTGGAGCGACTGGTACGCCATGGACTACCTCGTCGACCAGCACCTCCAGAAGGACCGGAAGAACAAGGCCGACGTCCGGCTCTTCGTCTACGACGGCGACGGGGTGAGCCTGGACCGCACCGAGCCGATGGACTGCAAGGTGGGCCAGAAGGCCAAGCTGTGCAGCGGCGGCACGACCGGCCACACCGGCGGCTACACCTACGCCGACTACGCCAACGTCGCCGGCGGTGCCGAGGTGCACGCAGACGGCGAGATCTGGGCACAGACGCTCTGGGACCTGCGCGACCGGCTCGGCTCGCACCGGGCGGAGATGCTGGTGACGCGCGCGATGGAGCTCGCGCCGTACAACCCGTCGTTCCTCGACATGCGCAACGCGATCCTGGTCGCCGACAACGCCGTCTACAAGGGCAAGCACCGCACCGCGATCTGGCGGGTCTTCGCCCGCCGCGGCATGGGCTTCAACGCGGGCACCCTCGGCGCCGGTGACACCGAGCCCTCGGCCGGCTTCGCGATGCCACCGGCGAGCCTGACGAACGGCACCATCACCGGCCAGGTCACCGACTTCGACTCCCGCCACCCCGTCAAGGGCGTCAAGGTGTCCTTGAAGTTCCAGGCAGCCGGTCCCACCAACCCGACCACGACCACCGACGCGAACGGCGACTACACGCTCCCGGTCCCGGCCGGGCACTACCGGAAGCTCTCGGCCTCGGGCAAGGGCTACGCCGGCTCGGCCGCGGTCACCGTCACGGCAGGCACCTCGACCACGGCCGACTTCAGCCTGCGCAAGGACTGGGCCGGACCGGGGACGGGCACGACGGTCGACAGCGTCACCGGTCAGCCCTACCCCGGGTGCGGGCCCGATGCCGCGATCGACGGCAGCCAGTCCTCCGGCTGGAGCTCGAACGCCGGTCCCGGCTCGTCGACCGACGGCGGCAAGGGCTTCAAGCCGAAGTCGCTCACCATCAAGCTCGGCACCACGCTCGACGTATCCGCCTTCTCCGTCGACCCGTCGTCGACCTGCGGCGACGACGAGACCGCGTCCGTGCAGGGCTACAAGATCGAGACCTCGCCCGACAAGGCCACCTGGACGACGGTGAGGACCGGGACGTTCACCAAGGCCGACAACGGGATCCTGACCCCGGTCGACCTCTCCGGGACCCAGGGCGGCGTCCAGTACGTCCGGTTCACCATCGAGAACAACCAGACGACCCTGGTCCCCTCCGACTACACCGCGGCGTGCGCGAACGGCGGGGGTCCGAGCGGGTGCCACTACACCGACCTCAGCGAGCTCGAGGTCTACGGGACGCCCACCGGTCCCTGAGCCGGACCCGGGTCTCAGCAGGACTCAGCGGGGGTCGGCGAGGAGGGCGGTGAACGCCACCTCGCCGGCTCCGACCAGCGCCGAGTCGGGGCCAAAGGCCGGCGTCTCCAGGACCACCCCGGGTCCGGCGTCGCCGAAGGTGTAGCGGACGACGGCCTCCTCGACGTCCGGGCGGGCCAGCTCCAGCACATCGCCCAGCGAGCCACCGAGGATGACCCGCTCGGGGTTGAGGGTGTTGAGCAGGTTGGCGATGGTCCGGCCGAGCGTCTCGGCCGCGGCACGGATCGCGCCCAGTGCCGCGACGTCTCCCGCACGGGCGTCGGCGAACAGCGCGGCGACCTTGGAGTCGGTGCGCGGCAGGCGGCGTCCGGCCAGCTCGAGCAGGGCACCCTCGCCCAGGAAGGTCTCGATGCAGCCATGCTTGCCGCAGTGGCACAGAGGGCCGGAGGGGTCCAGGACGTTGTGCCCGATCTCGCCGGCGTGGCCGTCGCGTCCGCGCACCGGGACGCCGTTGATGATGATGCCGGCACCGACACCGATCCGGCCGATCAGGAAGACGACATCGTCGCAGTCGCGGGCGCTGCCTCGCTCGTGCTCGGCGAGCACCGCGAGGTCGGCGTCGTTGCCGACCACGACCGGCGCCTGGGTCGGCAGCTCGGCCTCCAGCATCTCCCCCAGCGGGACGCCCTCCCAGCCGAGGTTGGGGGCCACTCCGATCAGGCCGGTGGAGACGTCGACGGTGCCCGGGACGCTCACCCCGATGCCGCAGACCCGGCCCGGCGAGGCGACCGCCGACCCGAGCCGCCGCATCGCGTCGACGACCAGGCGGACCAGCCCGTCGGGCTTGACCACGCCGTCGGTGGCGATCACCTCTCGGGCCGTGATCGTGCCGCCCAGGGTGATCGCCGCGACCGTCACGTGCGCGACGTCGACGTCGACGCCGACGGCGTAGGGGCCGCAGGCGTGGGGTGCCACGACGTGCGACGGGCGCCCCACGCGCGCGCCGCCGTTCGGGACGACCTCCTCGACCAGTCCGAGCTGGGCCAGGTCACCGACCAGCGCGCCGACCGTCGAGCGGCTCAGGCTCAGCCGCTGGGTGAGCTCGGCTCGGGTCAGCGCCCCGTCGCGATGGACGTGGCTGAGCAGCAGCGAGAGGTTGTGCTGCCTGATGTCGTCGGGACGCACGGCGCCCGCGGTACGTCGTCCACGCACGGTCGTGTCAGGACCTCGCGCCCCGTCGTCGGGACACGGCGTCCACTCCTGCGGCGAGGAGCAGAACGACGCCGGTGATCACCGACTGCCACTGCGGGTCCGCGCCCAGCTTCTGGTTGAGCTGAAGACCGTTCGGGATCATCGCGATCACGATGGCGCCGATGATCGCGTCGCGCGGCCGGCCTCGGCCGCCGAACAGCGAGGTGCCTCCGATGACCGCCGCGGCAACCGAGAACAGCAGCACGTTCCCGGAGCCGAGGTCGAGCGAGGCCGACGACTGGTACGACGACAGCATGATCCCTCCGAGGGCTCCGAACGAGGTGCATAGGCAGAAGGCGGTGACCTTCATGTGCACGACGTCGATGCCGGCACGCCGGGCCGCCTCGGCGTTGCCGCCGGTCGCGTAGAGGTGGCGTCCCCAGGTGGTCTTGGTGAGCAGCAGGGTGCACAGCACCATCAGGACCAGCGCGATGGCCGCGGGCACTGGCAGGCCCCTCTTGGGCACCAGCGAGCTGAAGCCGCGGTTCTGCGTCGCCAGCACGGTGATGATGATCGCGACGACGGCCAGCGCTCCACCGCGCAGCAGCACCAGCTCCATCTTGTCGTGAGCCAGGGACGCTCGGCGGGCTCGCACGGACATCAGGAGCGTGTAGGCGAGGTACCCGCCGACCAACACGACCATGAAGATCCAGGTCCACAGCACCGACAGGTTGCCGTAGGTCAGTTTGTACCAGAGGTTGTAGTTGGAGACCGTGACGGGCTGGCCGTTGAGGGCGAACTGGGTCACACCCTCCCAGGCCAGGAACAGCGCCAGGGTGACCACGAAGCTCGGGATCCCCACCTTGGCGACCAGATATCCGTTCAGGACGCCGATCGCGGCACCGATGCAGATCGCCGCGACCAGCGCCAGGAACAGGTGTTGGGTCAGGTTGGTCACGACGAGGACGAAGCCGACCGCGATGACGACCGCCGCCGTGTACGCCCTGAGCCAGACGGCGAGGCCGATGGCGACGAGCAGGCCGACGACCAGCGTCCAGTACATCGCGTTGGGCAGGGCGCCGCCGCCATGCAGCTTGCCCTGTGACACGGCGACCGCGGCGACGGCCGCGCAGGTGCCGCCGGCGGTGCCGGCCGAGAGGTCGATCTCGCCGAGGAGCAGGACGAACACCAGGCCGAGCCCGATGATCGCGATGTAGGCCCCCTGGCCCGGGATGTTGCCGAGGTTGGACTTGGTCAGGAACCGGCCGCTCAGCTGGCTGAAGATGATGGCGAGCAGGACCAGGCCGAGGACGGACGGGAGGGCGCCGGGGTCACCGGTGCGGAGCCGGCCGACCCAGGCCCGGAAGGCGTCGCGGATGCCGCGCTCGTCGATGTCGAGGCTGAACTGACCGGCTTGCCCGGGGGGCCTCGGCGAGGAGGACTCGGGGGTCGTGGTAGCCATCTCGGCCTCCTCAGATGCTCTCGTCGGCGGTCGTGGTGGCCAGGCCGACCGAGCCGCTGCGGCCGGAGGTGATCAGCTCCACGATCTGGGTCGTGCTCGTGTCCGTCTTCATGACCTCGGCCGCGACCCGGCCCAGGTACAGGGCGACCACACGGTCGGCCACCTCCATCACGTCGTTCATGTTGTGCGAGATCAGCACGACGCCGCGGCCCTGGTCGGCCAGACGGCGTACGAGGTCGAGCACCTGCCGGGTCTGGGCCACGCCGAGCGCGGCCGTCGGCTCGTCGAGGAAGACCACCTTGCTGTTCCACAGGACGGCCTTCGCGATGGCGACGGTCTGGCGCTGGCCACCGGACAGGTTGGCGACCAGCTGCCGCACCGACGAGACGGTGCGGACCGACAGGCTCGAGAGCGTGGCCCGGGCCTGCTTCTCCATCTCGCCGTCGGAGAGGATGGCGCGGGGCTTGGTGATCTCGCGCCCCAGGAACATGTTCTGGGTGATGTCGAGGTTGTCGGCCAGGGCGAGGTCCTGGTACACGAACTCGATGCCGAGGGCGGTCGCGTCGCGAGGGTCGTGCAGGCTCACCGGCTTGCCCTCGAAGAGCACCTCGCCGCTGTCGATGCTGTTGATGCCGGCGAAGCACTTGACCAAGGTCGACTTCCCGGCACCGTTGTCTCCGACGAGCGCGGTGACCTCGCCCGGGTAGACGGCCAGGTCGACGTCGTGGAGGACGTGTACGGGTCCGAAGCTCTTGTTGAGCTTGCGGGCGGACAGGATCGGGTCGGCCATGTCACCCCTCGATAGGTCGAATCGGTGCCGTGGGCGGCCGGGTCGTGCCCGGCCGCCCACGGTCAGCGGAGAAGCCGCGGTCGACTGCTACTTGATGCCGAGGCTGGTGCAGTCGGACTGGACCTTCGCGCAGATCTCGCTCGCGGTCAGGGCGCCTGCCTTGATCACGTCCTGCACGTTGGCCTGCGTGATGACCTGGGCGGGAAGCAGCAGGGCCTGGATCTTGTGGCTCGACGACTTGGGGTCGGCGAAGTCGCTCAGCTGCATGCCGTTGGCGGTCGGGTCCTTGCCCTCGATCAGCGCGATCGCCAGTTGGGCGGCCGCGTTGGCCTCGAGCTTGACGTTCTTGAAGACCGTCATGCTCTGCTGACCACTGATGATGTTGTCCAGACCCTCGGTGCCGGAGTCCTGACCGGTCACGACGACCTTGCCGTTGAGGCCGTTGTTCTTCAGGACGCCGATGACCGCGTTGGCGATGTCGTCGTTGGCCGCGAGCACGCCGTCCACCTGGCCTCCGGCCTGCTGGAGCGCCTGGTTGAACGGACCCGGGGCGTTGGCGACGTCCCAGCCCTTGACGACCTGCTCGCTGACGATCTGCGCCTTGCCGGCGCTCACCAGCGGGTCGAGAACCTCGTGCGCACCCTTGGCGAACAGCACGGCGTTGTTGTCCACGTCGGTGCCGCCGTCCATCATGATGATCTTCGGGTCGGTGACGCCCTGCTGGCTGAGGCAGTCGATCATCGTCTGCGCCTGGAGCTTGCCGACGTCCTCGTTGTCGAAGGAGACGTAGTACGGCGCGGTGCCACCGAGGTTCACGCGGTCGTAGTCGATGACCTTGACGCCTGCCTGGTCGGCAGCCTTCTCGACGCCCGCACCGGAGGCCGGGTCGATCGAGTCGATGATCAGGACCTTGACGCCCTCGTTGATCATCTGCTGGGCGATGGAGGCGAACTTGTTCTTGTCACCCTGGGCGTTCTGGACGTCGGCGGTGATGCCGGCGTCGGTGAGCGCCTTGGTGAGCAGCGGCTTGTCGTACTGCACGTAGCGAGTAGACGACGTGGTGTCGGGCAGGATCACCCCGACCTTGCCGCTGGTCTTGCCCAGGTCGACCGACTGGGGCAGCTGCGCCCCACTGGTCGGCGGGCTGGCCAGCTTGCAGGCCGCCGTGACGTTGCCCCCGCTGCTGCTGGAGCCGCCCGAGGTGGTGGGAGTGCTGCTGCTGTTCGAGCCGCAGGCGGTGAGGCTGAGTGCCGCTGCGACTCCGAGCATGCCGATCGAAGCTGTGGTCCTGCGCATTCGGCTGGGCCCTTCCAGTCCGGCGGTACGACGGGAGCGCCGCCGCACCGGTTTATGTTTCGTGCGCGAACATATAGGTCCGTGGGCCTTCCTGGCTAGAGACCTTCACGAAATCGTCACCTGCACGTCATCGACGGGTGCTACGGCGTGGCTCCCGACTCGGCGCCCTAGCGCAGCAGGGGGCCTGAACGGGGAGCCACACCCTAGGGCTGTGTCGCCGGCGCGGGCCGGTACGGCGTCAGCACGCAGAACTCGTTGCCCTCCGGGTCGGCCAGGACGACCCATCCCCGGTCGCCCTTGCGCAGGTCGTCGACCAGCGTGGCCCCTAGCCCGAGGATCCGGTCGATCTCCTCGTCGCGAGACCGGTCGGTCGGGCGCAGGCACAGGTGCATCCGGTTCTTGACCGTCTTCGGCTCGGGCACCTTCAAGAACAGCAGGAAGCGGTCGTTGGGTCCGGAGAGCCCGCACTCGTCGTCGCCGGCCTTCATGTCCCAGGACTCGTCGACGGTGAAGTCCTCGAGGACCAGCGCCCACCACATGGTCTGGGCGTAGGGGTCGGCTGCGTCGATGCAGAAGTTGGATGCGCGAGAGGCCATGCCCGCAGGGTAGTTGCACTACCCAGTGGAGGCGCGCACCCTCGCGTCAGGCCCAGGCGAGCAACAGCTGTGGTGCTGCCTCGACATGCCTCGGCTGCACGATCCCGAGGTCGTATGCCGCGACGACGGCCTGGGTCCGGTCGCGCAGCTCCATCTTGCGCAGCACCCGGGCCACGTGTGTCTTGACCGTGGCCTGGCTGAGGTACAGCTCGCCGGCGATCTCCCTGTTGCACAGACCCCGAGCGATCAGGGTGAGGACCTCGTGCTCTCGTTCGGTCAGTTGCTCCATGCTCGTCCCCCGTCCAGACCCCGGCCGTGCTGCCGGGCTCGGCCGGGACCGGTGTCCACCACCGATCCCGCGCCGTACCACCCAACCTGCGGACCGGACGGCCCGCGCACCAGGGGCGGGGGTCCCGAGCCGACGGGCCACGCGTCCCCTGTGTCCCTGCGTGCGCAGGACCGTGGAGCGCGACTGTCGGTGGGCTGACAGACGTGGAGCCGGGTGGGCGCGGATCCTGTGGTCACCGCGGACCGCCGCCGACCACGAGGAGGTCGAGATGACCCACACCACCAGCCACTGCCCACTCGCCCGTATCCATCACGGCCTGCCCAGGCTCACGCTGTGGGCTCTGCTCGGGTTGCTCGTCGCCGTGGGAGCCGCGGTGTCGTTCACCTAGCGCGCCGGGCAGCTGCATCTCGTCGTTGTGTCATCGGGGCGACAGACCGCTGGACCGAGACGGATCAGGCTGCTGCACGAGCCACTCCCAGTCACCTGATGGCCGGAAGCCCGGACCAGACCCGAGGATGCGATATGAAGCTTCAGAACATCAACCGCACCGCCGCCGCCGGAGCCGTGGCCGCCCTCCTCGCTGCCGGGGCGGGCGTCGCCGCCATCGGCGCGGGCGCGATCAGCCTCGACGGGGGGACCTCCGGAGCCGCGATCGTGACCAGCACCGGCGGCAACCACACCGTGACCTTCCAGCCCGGGGAGCTGAGGTCGGCGACCAACGACATCACCTACGACCAGGACATCTGCAACTCCGACAACGCGCTGATGGGGTACTCCGCCAGCTGCGCCAAGCTCCTCCAGCACTGCGCCGGGCAGTACGTCAGCGACCCGGGTGTCGTCACCGTCGTCTTCGATCACGTCGGCCGCGTGACCAGCTGCGCGAAGTCGTGACGTCGACCCGCCACCGTGAGCCTGACGCGATAGCGTCATCGACGATGAACAACCCTCGCCTCCTGCTCGCACGGGCGCGCATCACGACCGGATTCATGCCGCACTCCGAGGGACTGGCGCTCCACCGGCTCGCCGGCGAGCGCCTCCCGCACGGACCGGTGCTCGAGGTCGGCAGCTACTGCGGCAAGTCTGCGACGTACCTCGGGGCCGCGGCCCGCGAGGTTGGTGGCGTGGTCTTCACCGTCGACCACCACCGTGGCTCTGAGGAGAACCAGCCCGGGTGGGAGCACCACGACCCGAGGCTGGTCGACAGGAGCACGGGCCGGATCGACACGCTGGGGGCGTTCCGGAGGACCATCGCGGACGCCGGCCTCGAGGACGTGGTCGTTGCCGTGGTCGGAGAGTCCGCCACCGTTGCCACCCACTGGCGGACCCCCCTGTCGCTGCTGTTCGTGGACGGCGGCCACGGCACCGAGCCCGCGCATGCCGACTACACCGGCTGGGCACGCTGGGTGCAGGCCGGCGGCCTGCTCGCCATCCACGACGTGTTCCCCGACCCGGCCGACGGCGGCCGCCCGCCGTACGAGATCTACCTGCGGGCCCTGGCGTCCGGGGCGTTCGAGGACCACGAGGCCATCGGCTCGCTACGCGTGCTGCGTCGTACCTCAGGCTCGGCCGGCGAGGGCGTCGGCTGACGCACAGCCGCACCCGAGCGCCAGCGGCTCGGGGTCGGGCACCAGCCCGGTGCCGCGAAACACGCCGCCGCCCAGGGTCACCGCGGCCAGGGCGTCGTGGGCTAGCAGCACGGCCGCGGTGGTGAACGTCGTGTGCTCGGCGGGCCAGGGCACGCCGTCGGTGTAGACGTACCCGGTCCAGTAGGAGCCGTCGGGCTGCCGCAGTCGGCGGGCGGCGGCGAAGACCGCGCGGGCGCGCTCCCGGTCTCCCACGGCGTCCAGGGCGAGGGCGAGCTCGCAGGTCTCCGCTCCGGTGACCCACGGATGGGAGTCGACACAGCGCGCGCCGAGCCCCGGGACGACGAAGGACTCCCAGCGGGCCTCGAGGAGCCGGCGTCCGGCCTCGCCGCGGACCGCGCCACCCAGGACCGGGTAGTACCAGTCCATGGAGAAGGTCGACTTGTCGAGGAACAGCTCGCGGTGGTGCCGCAGGGCGTGCCCGAGCCGACCGGCCGTCAGCTCCCACTCGGGCTGCGAGTCGCCGAGGAGCTCGGCGAGACTCAGCCCCGCCCGCAGCGCTTGATGGGTGCTGGCGGAGCCCGCCAGCAGCGCCTCCTGGTTGGTCCGCGCGGGTCCGTCGTCGTCCCACTCCTGCGACCAGGCGATGCCCCCGAACGGGAGCTGGAGCCGACAGACCAGGTCGAGCGCCCGGCGTACGGCCGGCCAGTGGGCCACCACGAACCCGAGGTCGTGCCGCACCAGCCAGTGGTGCCAGACCCCGACCGCGACGTACGCCGCCATGTTGGTCTCGCCGCTGGCGTCCTCGACGCTCCCCCGCACCACCTTGCGCGGCCAGGACCCGTCGTGGCGCTGCGTCTCGCGCACCCAGGCCCAGGCCCGCTCGGCCTCGGCCATGCGCCCGGCGACCAGGAGCGCCATGGTCGCCTCGACGTGGTTCCACACGTCGGTGTGGCCGCCGACCGACCACGGGATGGCGCCGTCGGGCTCCTGGGCGGCCGCGATCGCCCAGCCCGACGCGGCCACCTCGGCCACGGTGAGCAGCTCAGGACTCATCCGGCCCTACCCGCTGCCTCGGGCTTGTGGAGGTAGACCACCAGGCTCTTGCCGAGCACCGGGTCGAGGGCCCGCTCGGTCCAACGGGTGAGCCGTGGCCGGCGCATGATGTCCCAGACCAGGAGGCGGTGGTAGGCCGCCACCAGCCGGTGGTCGTCGTCGTTCACACCGACCACGCACTTGAGCCACCAGTACGGCGCGTGCAACGCGTGGGCGTAGTGCCGGCCGTCGTAGACCAGGCCCGCACCCTCGGCCTTGCTCACCAGCTCGGCATCGCTGTAGATGCGGATATGACCGCCCGGGACGTCGTGGTACTCCCGGGAGAGCTTCCAGCAGACCAGCTCGGGGAACCACCG
The DNA here is from genome assembly GCF_036267815.1 of Nocardioides sp. GTDB lineage: Bacteria > Actinomycetota > Actinomycetes > Propionibacteriales > Nocardioidaceae > Nocardioides. Next base: position 14,387 of record NZ_DATAVI010000008.1, read on the forward strand.
CGGCACGGTCAGCGCGACGGTGCCACCGGGTCGGAGCACCCGGACCAGCTCGGCGAGCAGCGCGAGGTCGGCGGGGACGTGCTCGAGGATCTCGGCAGCGACGATCCGGTCGAACTCCCCGTCGGCGAACGGGAGCGCCAGGGCGTCGCCCTCCTTGACGTCGGCCTCGGCACCGACGGGGACCTCGCCGGCCTGCCGCATCGCGGCGAACATCTCGCGGACCCCGGACAGCTCGTCGGGGTCCTGGTCGAAGGCGATCACGTCGGCGCCCCGGCGGTACATCTCGAAGGCGTGGCGGCCGGCCCCGCAGCCGAGGTCCAGCGCCCGCTCCCCGGGCTGGAGCCCGAGCCGGTCGAAGTCAACGGTGAGCACGCCGGCTCCCCTTCCCGCCGCGGGCGTCGAAGCCGGAGATCGCCTCGTCGTACGCCGCGCCGGTCGCTGCCGCGGCCGCACGCCAGCTGAACCGCTCCTCGACGCGGCGGCGGCCGGCCGCGCCGTACCTCCGGCGACGCTCGGGATCGTCCAGCAGCCGGCCGAGGGCGGCCCCGAGCTCCCCCACGTCGCCGGGCGTCACCAGGTCGGCGCACAGGCCGTCGGGGCCCACGACCTCGGGGATGGCGCCCGCGCGCGAGACCACCAGGGGCGTGGCCGTCGCCATCAGCTCGGCCGTCGGCAGGGAGAAGCCCTCGTAGAGGCTCGGCACGCAGGCCACCTCCGCCGAGCCCATCAGCTCGACCAGCTCGGTGTCGCTGATGCCACTGACGAAGCGGACGTGGTCGCGGATCGCCAAGGCGTCGAGCAGCTGGTCGGTGCGGCCCCCGGGCACCGGCCTGGTGACCAGCACGAGCTCGAGCTCGGGACGCTCGGTGCGGAGCTTGGAGAAGGCCTCCAGGAGCGTGGCGATCCCCTTCATGGGCGCATCCGCGCTGGCCATGGCCAGGATCCGCCCCGGCACGCGGGGGGCCGTCGGCGGGACGAAGCCGTCGTCGACCCCCAGCAGCACCACCCGGACGCGCTCGGGATCGACCCCGAACTCGCGGACGACGTCGGCCCGCGAGGACTCCGACGGGACCAGCACCATCCGCATCCCCCGGGCGACCCGGGCCTGCATCCGGACGAAGCCGTACCACCGGCGCACCGACAGCCGGCGCTGCCAGGTCCGCGCCATCGCCAGGTCGACGCGCCGGTCGACGCTGATCGGGTGGTGCACCGTGGCGACCAGCGGCAGCCCGGTCACCGCCTCGACGCAGAGGAGCGCGGCACCCAGCGACTGGTTGTCGTGGACGACGTCGAACTCGCCGGCGCGCTCGCGCAGGAGGCGCAGCACGCGGCGGCTGAAGGTGCGCGGCTCGGGGAACCCCGCGGTCCACATCGTCGCCACCTCGGCAACGTCGACGAGGTCGCGGTACTCGTGCCGAGCCGGCGTGCGGAACGGGTCGGGCTCGCGGTAGAGGTCCAGGCTGGGCACCCTGGTGAGCCGTACGCCGTCGTCCAGCTCGGGGTAGGGCTGGCCGGAGAAGACCTCGACGTCGTGGCCCAGCCGGACCAGCTCACGGCTCAGGTGCCGCACGTAGACGCCCTGGCCCCCGCAGTGTGCCTTGCTGCGGTAGGACAGCATCGCGACCCGCACGCCGACCACCTTTCCCGGACGTGGCCCACCCGCGGGACGACGGGAGAGCGATGAAGTGCTGCCAACCAGGACGACGACCCTATCCGGGCCGCCGAGCCGACCAGGCGGGCCCTTCAGCTGGCCTCGCTGGAGTGACCCGGGAAGACGTGCGCACTCGGGTCGATGACCACCGCCGCGTTGTTCACCGCCGTCGCCGCCTCGCCGAAGCCGACGGCGATCAGGCGGACCTTGCCGGGGTACTCGGTGATGTCGCCGGCGGCGAAGACCCGAGGCAGGCTGGTGCGCATCGACCCGTCGACCACGACGTGCCGCTTCGAGACCTCGATCCCCCACTGCTGGAGCGGCCCGAGATCGGCCACGAAGCCGAGCGCCGCGACGACGGCCTGCGCGGGACGGCGTACGGGCGCCTCGCCGTCGACGGTGATCTCCACCTCGGACACGGTCGGGTCACCGAACAGACCGGTGACCTGCGCCTTGGTGATGATCTCCGCGCTGGAGTCGCGGACCGCCTGGACGGTGCGCTCGTGCGCGCGGAACGCGTCGCGTCGGTGCACGAGCGTGATCGAGCGTGCGATCGGCTCGAGGTTGACCACCCAGTCGAACGCCGAGTCTCCGCCGCCCACGATCACGATGTCCTTGCCGGCGTACGGCGCGAAGCTGGGCACGAAGAACTCCATGCCGCGGCCGAGCCAGCCGTCGCCGGCCGGCAGCGGACGCGGGCTGAACTTGCCGATCCCGGCGGTGATGATCATCGCCTTGGCGGTCACGGTGGTGCCGTCGTCCAGGACGATCGTCACGTCGTCGTCGGTCGTGGTGAGCGTGGTGGCCGTGCGGTCGAGCACGTAGTCCGGGGCCGCGGTGTTCGCCTGCTCGACGAGCCCGTCGACGAGATCTCGGCCCTTGATCGCGGGGAACCCGGCGACGTCCAGGATCAGCTTCTCGGGATACATGGCCGTCACCTGGCCCCCGAGCTCGGGCAGCGAGTCGATGACGGCGACGCGGAGTCCGCGGAACCCGGCGTAGTAGGCGGCGAAGAGTCCGGCGGGGCCGGCCCCGATGATCGCGAGGTCGGTGTCGAGGTGTGCCACGCGGCTAGCCTGCCGCAACCCGCCCCTCTTCCGACAGGCCGTCCTAGCCGCCGGACCTCCCGATAGTACGGATCACCACGCTGGTAAGCGCACGTCAGAGACCAGCACGGTGATCCGTACTATCCCTTCAGCGGGTCTGGACGTTGGCGACCAGCCAGCCGCTCTCGGTGTGGACCATCGTGACCAGTGCCCGCCGGGCGGCGTACGACGGCGGGCCGTCGCCGCTGGTGGTGCGCTGGTCGAGGAACAGCAGCGCCTGCACCTGGGCGGGCGTCGCCCGGACGACCCCGGACGCAGCGACGCGGGTGACGGTGGTGGTGTGCGCGGCGACGACCCGGGCGCGGACCGGACCGGCGGTCGAGCGGTAGCGCGCGGCCATGGCGCCGGTCATCAGCGGGGTGACCTGCCCGAGATGGGTGTCGTAGCGGCGCCACGAGGTCGAGAAGATCGCCGCCGCGTCGGTCGCCGCGGTGGCGACCGCGGTCCGGGCGTCGATGTCGCCCACGACCACCGGCCGCGAAGGACTCGGGACCGGCGACGCGGCCCCCCACAGGTACCACGCCTCGGAGCCGAGCGCGGCCACCAGGACCAGCACCCCAGCGCCCAGCACGACGGAGAGCCGCCTCACCGCCCCTCCCCCACGAAGCCGACGTCGGAGGTGAGCCACCGACCGTCCACGCGCACCAGGCTCACCTGGAACCGGAAGGCGCGGGGGCGTCCCACGCCGTGGGTACGGCGGTTGGACACCGTCCCGGTCGTCGCGACGATCACGGTGGCCCGGGTCGGGCTGATGTCGCTGACACCGGACCAGACCACCTGGCCGCTCATCACCGAGCGGCTGTGGCGGAGCACCCGGATCACCTGCGGAGCCGACCTGCCGTAGTGCTCGCGGAACTCGCCGGTCGCGCCGGTCGCGACGGCGTCGACAGACGAGGCCGCCCGGTCGTAGCGGAGGTTGACGAACGCCGTCACCTCGGCGTCGGCGGCGGCCAGCGCGGCGCCGTACCGCTCCTGCCGGGTCGCGGCCTGGGCGCGGTCGCCGTGCGCCCGCCAGCTCAGCGCGCCGCCGAGCACAGCCGCCAGCGCGAGGACGACGACGAGCATCGTCAACCAGCGGTTCGTCAGGCTCACGGACACGGTCTTGGCCCCCTCCCAGGCTCGGCCGGTGTCACGCGTCGTGCGCATCGTAAGCCGCCTGGGACCGGCCGGCGGCCGGAACGCGCGCCCGTGCGGCACTTTCCTACGATGTCCCCGTGAGCCCATCTCCTCCCGACACGTCCTCTCCCTCCCCCGCCCTCGCCGCCGCCGTCTCGTCGCTGCGTGGCGACTCAGGCACCGTGTCCGTCGTAGCGCGGGTCTCCGGCGACGGCGAGCCGCGCGTCAGCGTCGAGCCCGAAGCCCGGCACTACTCCGCGAGCATCATGAAGCTGCCGATCCTGGTGGCCGCCCTCCGTCTCTCCGAGCGCGGGCAGCTCGACCTCGACCGGGCGGTTCCGGTCCACGACGAGTTCGACTCGCAGGTGCCCGGGCAGCGCTTCACCATGGACGAGTCCGAGGACTCCGACCCCGCGACCTGGGCGGCCCTGGGCACCGAGGTCCCGCTCGGCGAGCTCGTCCACCGGATGGTGACGGTCTCGGGCAACCTCGCCACCAACGTCGTGCTCGACCAGGTCGGCACCGGCGAGGTCGCGGCGGTTCTCGCCGATGCCGGCTGCTCGCCACGCACGACGATCGTTCGCGGGATCGAGGACTACCACGCGCGCGACGCCGGCATCGACAACCTGATCACGGCCGACGACATGGCCCGGCTCCTCCTCGCGCTCGCCGAGGGCCGCCTGGCGGGGCCCCACGCCACGGCCGGGTGCGAGCGCATCCTCCAGGCCCAGGAGTACCGCAGCGGGATCCCCGCCGGGCTCCCGGCCGGGTTGCTCATCGGCAACAAGACCGGGTGGGTGACCGCGGTGAACCACGACGTCGCGCTGGTGCGGGCGCCGGGGCTGCCGCCGGTCGCGCTCGCCGTCCTGGTCTCGGCGCCCGGCACCGAGGAGGAGCGGGAGGCGGGGATCGCCCGCGTCGCTGCCGCGGCCTGGGCCGAGCTCACCGCCTGAGGCCGTGCTGACGACGCGTCCTACGATGTGCCGGTGACCACCGGCAGCGAGGGAAGCGTGTGGAGCCGCTTCGAGCACGACCCGCGCGTTCCGGCGTACCACGGGCTGCGGGCCTCCGACCGCGGCGAGCTGTCCGAGCGCGCCGAGCAGGCGGAGCCCGACGAGGCCTGACCTGGCCGGATGGCTCGCCACGGTGCCAGCGCACCTGCGCATCCCCA
>NZ_DATAVI010000009.1:0-88028 GCF_036267815.1 Nocardioides sp.
ACGGCCCGGTTCCCTCGGGCAAGGTCAGCGACCCGAAGACCTACAAGAACAACCCCTGGTCGACCGGTCCGTACATGATCGACAAGTTCAGCCCGCAGAAGGAGCTGACGCTGAAGCGGAACCCGTACTGGAACGCCGCGACCGACCCGGCTCGCACGGCGTACCCGGACGCGTACGACTTCAAGCTCCAGCAGCAGTCGGAGAAGATCGACCAGATCATGCTGGCCGACAGTGGTCCCGGGCAGTCCACGCTGACCTACGACAACCTGTTGTCGCAGGACTACACGCAGATGCAGTCCAAGGACCCGAACCGGCTCACGCTCGGCCCGTCGCCCTGCACCTACTACTGGGCACCGGACAACCGCAAGATCACGAACAAGAAGGTGCGTGAGGCTCTCTCGTGGGCCTACCCCTACAAGAACGTGATCCTGGCCTCGGGTCTGATCCCCGGCGTGACGGCCATCGCGTCGACGAACCTGATGCCTCCGGGGGTCCCCGGCCGCACCGAGTACAACGTGACCGGCCGGACGGGCTTCAACACCGATGCCGCCAAGGCGAAGGCTCTGCTCAGGCAGGCCGGTGCCATGGGCTACGAGATCAAGTTCCTCTACCGGACCGACGACTCGGTCAACGTCCAGGTGAAGAACGCCATCGTCAAGGGTCTGACCGCGGCCGGCTTCAAGGCCACGCCGGTCCCGACCACGACGGCGAACTACACCGCGGCGCGGGACAACACCTCCGAGGACATCAACGTCCGCTCGGCCGGCTGGTGCTCCGACTGGCCGTCCGGCTCGACCTGGATGCCTCCGGTGCTGGGCTCGACCAACCCGGACCAGTCCCACTCCTTCGGGTCGAACTACTCCGCCTTCGGCAACAAGAAGGCCGACCAGAGGATGGACGCCATCCAGCGGATGCCGCTCGCCGACCAGGCAGCCGCCTGGAACGCACTCGACAAGCAGATCGCCACGAAGTACTTCCCGCTGTTCACGACGTACTACACCGGCATCGCCGAGGCGCACGGGTCGAAGATCATGGGCGACAACGATGACAACACGGTCGGCATGCCGACCTGGAAGGACATGTGGGTCTCACAGTGACATCAGCGGTGCCGACTACTCGGAAGGGACGCTGAGGATCACCGTGACCTCGCGGTGAGCGAGACTCATCGACAGACACCCCCGGAGGACGGGGCGCGGAGCTCCCGCGCCCCGTCCTCCGCCATTTCCGAGCCGGGTCGGGCGCCGAGATGCCGGGTCCGGTCGGGGGCAGGCCAGCGGGTGACGTCTCGCGACTTGCGTCCAGGCCGTACCCTGGCGCGGGCCGTCGGCATGGCGCAGGAGAGGACGAGCATGACGGGGTTCATCGTGCGCCGGATGGTGAGCTCGGTGCTGGTCATCGTGCTCACCTCGATGTTCGTCTTCGTGCTGTTCTTCAAGGGCCTCGGCGACAGCCCGGCCGTGAACTACTGCGAGAAGCTGGCCCAGGGCAAGTGCAGCACGCTCAAGCTGAACGCGATCAAGCACCAGATGGGCTTCGACAAGCCGATGAGCACCGACTACGGCATCTGGGCCAAGGGCATCTTCGTGGGTCGCGACAAGGTCTATGCCGACGGCAAGTACTACAAGTGCCCGGCTCCCTGCCTCGGGATCTCGATCACCACCGACGACCCGGTCTGGACAGACCTGAGGCAGAAGTACCCCGCCACGCTCACCGTCGCGCTGGGCGGGGCGACCCTCTACCTCGTCTTCGGGGTGCTCCTCGGGACGATCGCCGCGCGCTGGCGGGGCACCGCACTGGACCGTCTCCTCGTGGGTGGCACGCTGGTGTGGTCCTCGATCCCGGACTACGTGATCATCTTGATGGCCTGGATCTTCTTCTCCCTGCGCTGGCAGATCTTCCCGAACGTCGGGTACTACCCGATCACGCAGAACCCGTTGAAGACCGTCGGCTGGATGATGCTGCCCTGGCTCGTGCTCGGCGTCACCAACCTCACCGACTACGCAAGGTTCACCCGCGGCCAGATGGTCGAGACCCTGGGCGAGGACTACATCCGGACCGCCCAGGCCAAGGGGGTCAGGACCACCCGCATCCTGTTCAAGCACTCCCTGCGTGCCGCGATCGTGCCGGTGGTCACGATCTTCGGGCTCGACCTCGCGAGCCTGCTGTCTGGCACGGTGTTCATCGAGCAGATCTTCGGGATCGACGGCATCGGTCACTGGGGCCTCCAGGCCCTCACCTCACCCATCGACGTCAACGTCATCAGCGCCACCGTGCTGGTCGCCGCGATCCTCATCGTGGTCGCGAACCTCATCGTCGACATCGTCTACAGCTTCCTCGACCCCCGGGTCTCGGTGGGCTGAGCTCTCAGGCGTCGTCGCCCCGGCATCGCCGGGCCCACCTCATCTGATGACCCATGCCGAACGCTGCCTTCCTGGTCGGCACAGGTCGCCCGCTCGGTGGTCGCCTCCTGGTCGGTGACCGAGCCCGAGATCGTGCAGGCCGAGTCGTCGACCCGGACAGCTGGTCGGTCCAGCTCCGGGTCACCGACACCGACGCCGCCGCCACCAGCCGTGCGCATCGGGCTTGGCGCGAGCGCCGGGGCCGCGACCGGGGCGACCGTGCCGTCGTTCCGGATCGTGACCGAGCCCACCCAGGCCAGCCCCAGCACCACCCGCGGAACTCGGATCGCCATCAACTGAGTCTCCTTGTCGCCAGGTCGCGTCGTGGCACCACAGGTCGAAACATTGAGAGGGATACCGAGACATCCAGAAGGGACACGGGCTTCCGCACCGGCCGTCGGCCGGGTCAGGAATGCGGCTCGGCGTCGTCGGCGACCGACATCAGCCCATGTCGCACCGCCAGGAGGCTGGCCCGCGCACGATTGGAGACACCGAGCTTGGTGTAGACGTGCTCGACGTGGTTGTCCACGGTCCGGCGCGAGATCGTGAGGCGCTCGGCGATCTGCCGGTTGGACAGGCCGCGGGCCAGCAGGCGCAGCACCTCCACCTCCCGCGTGGTCAGACCCGCAGGCCAGTCGCGGCGCCGGCGTACGGCGTGCCCGGCCGCGGTCAGCACGGCGTCGGCCGCCTCGCCGTCCAGCCGGCCCGCCCGAACCTGGTCGCGCAGCCACCGCGCCGCGTCGTCGCGGGCCAGCGGTGGCCGGTAGGGACGAGGCTCGAGCTTGGCGTGGTAGGCGTCGGCCACCGCCAGGACCCGGCCGGCGGGCGTCAGCGCGTCGCCGCGCAGCCCCCGCGGGTACCCGGATCCGTCGAGGCGCTCGTGGTGCTGGATCGCGATGCTGCCCGCCGCCGCCAGCGCGGGGCACGAGGCGAGCATCCGCTCGGTGAGGTAGGGGTGCAGGCGCACCCGCTCGCTCTCGGCCGACGTGAGCGCGCCCGGCTTGTCCCAGACCGCGTTCGACACGCCCAGTCGCCCGAGGTCGTGCAGGAGCGCCGCGTGCCGCAGGCGTCGCTGCTCGTCGGCGGTCAGGCCCACGGCCCCTCCGGCCCGGCTGGCCAGGTCTGCCACCCCTCGCGAATGCCCGAGCGTGTAGGGGGACTTGATGTCGATGAAGTCGGCGAACGCCTCCACCGCCAGGTCGAGCTCGCCCTCGGTGAGGAGGCGCCGGAGTCCCGGCTCGCCGGCGATCACCTCGTCCCAGGTGGTGGCGCTGTCGAGGTCGGCGAGCAGCTGGTCGGAGCCGACCTGGATCTCCGCGACGAGGCCGGGGTCGAACTGGGTGCCGGCCCTCTCCCTGGCCACCTCCACCGCGGCGAGCTCGCCCTCGGTGCGGTGGTAGACCTCGAGCACGTCGGCGAGGTTGACGATCCGGGAGGTCAGGCAGATCTCCTCACCTCGCGCGCCGTACGGCGCTCCCTTGCCGTCCCAGCGCTCGAAGGTCTGGCGCAGCGTCGTCCGCACGCCCTCCGCGAGCCCGACCGCCTCAGCGAGCTGGTCGGCGGCGAACCAGTGGTTGGCCAGCATCGCTCCGACGTCGCGTCGTCCCTGGCCGGCGAACGCGACGGCGGTTCGGGCTCGGTCGCCCAGCGGGCGACCCTGTCCGAGGTGCTCGACGGTCATCGCCAGCCGGGGACGCAGGCCGGACAGGTCGTGATGGCGGAACCCGTCCTTGAGGGCGAGGTCGTCGCCGAACCACTTCGCCTGCTCGTAGGCATCGACGTGGCAGCCCACCCAGGCGATCAGGGAGCCGAAGTAGAGATCGGTTCTCTCCTCCTCCGACAGGCCCACCCGCTCCCCCAGCCGTAGGGCGATCAGGCACTGGCGCATGGCGTGCTCCATCGGCTGACCCATGCCGAGGTCGGCCCCCAGCGACAGCACGGCGAGGAGCTCGGCCAGCCGCACGCCCGACTGCTGCTGAGGGCGCGGCTGGGTCGTCATCGGCTCAGTACGACTGACCCGGGTGGTAGGCGCAGGCGTCGGTGTCGTCCTGGGTGCCGTTCGAGACCGGGTGGTGGCGGCGGTGCCCGGTGGGGGCGGCCAGCGCCTTCTGCACGACCTGGTGCATGTAGGCGAAGTCGGGGTCGTTGGGGTTGAACTGGTCGCTGAGCCGGAACAGCACCGACTTCGCGCGATGGTCCTTGGCCTTGAGGGCGAGCTGGACGAACGCCGGCAGCAGCTCCTTGGGGATGTCGGTGCTGACGACCTTGCTGCCCGCCGAGCTGATGGCCTGGTAGCGCCGGAGCATGTTGATCGGGTTGGCCTGGTCGATCATCGCGTTGACCACGCAGCGCTGACGTGCCATCCGCTGGTAGTCGTCGGCGCCGTAGCGCCCGCGGGCATACCACAGGGCGTGGAAGCCATCCAGGTGCTGGTCGGCTCCGGGCTGGATGTAGCCGGTGGGTGGAATCCCGGCGTCGGTCTGACCGTTGATCGCGACCGGGACGTTGACGTTGACCGTGATGCCGCCCATCGCGTCGACCAGCTGCCGGAACCCGGTGAAGTCGATCAGCACGTAGTAGTCGACCGGTAGGCCGGTCGCTCCCGAGACCGCCTCCTTGATCGCGTCGGCGCCCTCGTCGGCGGACTTGCCCAGCACGTGCGGGTGCAGGATCGGGACCTCGCGGTAGACCGCGTTGAGCATCCAGCTGCTCGGATCCCCGGGGCCGGTGAACCCGTCGGGGTACAGCGTGTGCAGCGGGCTGCCGGCCGGGAAGGGGACGTCGGCGAGGTTGCGCGGGAGACCGAACGTGACGGTCCGGCCGGTGCGGGTGTCGAGCGAGGCCAGCATCATGGTGTCGGTGCGGGTGCCCTCGCGGCCGGGGCCGGAGTCGCCCCCGAGCAGCAGGACGTTGACCCGGGACCGCCCGTGCCAGGGGTCCTCCGGCTTGACCGAGGGCCGGGTCGCGGTGCGGTTGCCGGTGAAGACGGCGTTCACCACGTGGGCCTGGGCGATGGCATCGCGCACCAGGAAGCCGACCGGCGCGATGACGACGAGGCACAGCGCCCCCACGAAGGCACTACCGCCCACCAGCTGCCAGCGCGGCTCGGTGGGCCGCGGCCGCAGGACGACGAACGTGCCCACGACGCAGGCCACCCACAGCACCACGCACACGACGGTCACCGCCGCGGCCCGGGTCAGCCGGGACGGGTCGAAGGCCAGGTCGAGTGCGTCCGTGAGGTCGTGCGGCGCGACCAGCACTGCCCAGACCGCACCGACGACGGCCACGACCAGGACTGCCGCACCGAGCCGAGGACGTCGGCTGTGCAGCAGTCCCGAGCCGGGCACGACGGCCGACAGCAGGGTCCAGCCGACGGCGTGCAGCACGGAGCCACAGCGGTGGGGTCCAGCCTTGCGGCGGCCGGGCTTGATGCCGTAGGGCGGCATCGACATGCGGGCTCCTCAGGGCGCGTCCGAGACCGGGATCGGCGACAGCAGGCCCATTGAACCCGATCGGGCGCCTCGATGCCCGATTCGCCGCGAGGCCGCGATCCTTGCGGGACGGGTTGGGTCACCCGCGGCATCGATCCTGCGGGTCGACCCCCGTCGCGAGCCAGCGGACCCGACCGTGACGCCGACCCCTCGGCGTCACGGGCCGGATGGAGGCTTCGCTATCTGCGTGAGTGACCCCACGGAGGCGGAGAGGGCCGCACTGAACGGCGTGATGGTGCAAGGGATCGTGGTCGTCGCCGTCGGGTTGTTGGCCCAGGCGATCGCGCCCGGGTTGTTGCTCGTCGGAATCGCCAGAACGACGGACTCGTTCTGCCCCAGCCTTGCGTCGTGGACGTACTGGAGGTCGACGAAGTCGTCACTGGCACCCCCCGGCAGCACCTCCAGCTCCCAGCCAGAGGGCTGGAGGAGCCCTGAGTTGTAGATCATGGGCCGGGGTGGCTGGTGCGAGTGGTCGAGCCCGGTGAAGTCGCTGGTCCTGAAGCGCATCGTCACCCAGAACGACGTGGCGGTGGAGGCGGGGTTGGTCACCGTGAAGTGGGGGACGACGCCATAGACGGCGGTCGCGAAATACCACGTCTTCACCCAGTAGGTCGCCTCGGTCATCACCAGCTGCGGCGCAGCCGGCGCCGACGTCGCGGCCTCGGCCGGCGCCGCCGTCGCCAGGGCCACCGCCGGGACGGCCCAGGCGGCGTGGACGCCGGCCCGAGCCAGGGCCCGCCGGGATGGTGCGGCTCGGCCCGCGCGTCCGGTCGTGGTGTCGCTCTCGCCCTGCATCACGTGCTCCTCATCTGTGGTGGCTGCGCGCTCGACAGTCAGACGCTGTCGAGCCGGTGATGGTCAGCTGCCGACCGCGGGCTCCGCGCTCCTGACCAAGCTGCCGGTCGTCGGCACGAAGCCGGGGCCGGTGGCCGTGACGACGAAGGGCACGCTCGCCGTCGGGTCGTTGGTCCAGCCGATGGAGCCAGGGTTGTCTCTGCCCCCCGAGCTGGCCAGCGTGATGGAGGCGCCGGCCGCAAGGCCGGCGATCGAGGTGAACTCGATCAGCACGCTGGAGTCCCCCGGCTTCGGACCAGGGGTCTGGACGGTCCAGCGGTCGTTGCTGAGCTCGGAGAGGTTCACCAGGCTCGGCGAGGAGGGGTCACTGCTCGTCAGCGGACCGATGAAGTCACTGACGGGGAACTCCAGAGTCAGCGTCACCGTGCCCGCCGGGAGGGACGTGGTGTTGGTGATGGTGAGCTGGGGCACGACGCCGAACGTCCCGTCGTACCAGCTCCAGTCCTTCACCCAGAACCACCCGCTCGACGCATCGAGCCGCAGGGGCGTCCCCGAGGCGGCGGCCAGGGCCGGTGCGGCGGTCGCCAAGGACACCGCAGGCACCACCCACGCCGTGTGCACGGCGGCACGCATCAAGGTCCGGCGTGAGGCTTCGGCCGGTTCGATCGAGGGGCTCACCGCGGCGGTGAGGTCCGCGACAGCACCAAGGAGCTGGTGCTCGTCGCGTCCGGGAAGGTGGCAGACATGGCCACGGCGATCGACTGCGCGGTCGGGTCCTGCCTGAAGTCGAGGCTCGCTCGGGTCGGTCCGCCGTAGGCTCCCAACGAGGCGATGGAGCCGCCCGCCAGCTGCCCTGCGAGGGCGAAGTCGATGTAGACGTCGCTGTCCCCGGGCTCGGGATCCTCCCAGCTCATCGTCCACCCCTGGTCGTCGAAGAGATGCGAGTTCGTCTCGCCGGGCGTCGGGGGGTCGGTGAACGTGTTCACGCCCTGGAAGTCAGCCACCGGGAAGACCATGGTCGCCAGCACGTTGTGCGCCGGCGCGCTGCGGGGGTTGTAGATCGTGAGGTACGGGACCACCCCGAAGGTCTCGTCGCCGATGTCGACGACGTAGAACTCCGCGGTCGTCGACTGGAGCGGCCCGTGGCTCGAGATGACGGCGTACGCCGGAGCGGCTGCCGCGACCGACACCACCGGCACCGTCCACGCAGCCGCACGGACCAGGCTCCGCCGAGAGAGCGGGCGCCAGGGCTGGCCGGAGGCCGGGAGGGGGCCGTCCTCGGGGTGCATCGTCACTCCTCATGCCGTGCGAAGGCACCCGGAGCCCCGAGCGCCACCGACACGGTAGCCAGCGGATCTGGTCGAGACCCGGCTTGGAGAGCGAACGAGCCCGCAAGATTGTTGGGGTAGGCCCTTCCGAGCCGCAGGGCCGTGGCGGGGACACACCCTCGCCGTGCCTCTCAGCGACGGCGCAGCGCGAAGTCGGCGGTGGTGGCACCGGCGTCCGCCGACACCTGCTGCCGGCCCCGGTAGTGCCCGCCCTCGACCGCGAGCTTGTCGTAGTGACCCACCGGCACCTCGGTGATCGTGTAGTGCCCGTCGGCGTCGGTGACCGCGGTCGGGTCGACCGCGCCCCAGGCGTCGAAGGCCAGGACGACCCGCACCCCGGCGACCGGCTCACCCGTCTCACGGTCCAGGACCTGCCCCTGGATCGTCCCGGTCGTCACGGCGGCCGGAGGCATCGCGAAGCCCGCGGCCGGATCGGTGTCGCCGGCACCCAGGGACCCGGCGTCGAACCCCATGCCCCGGTGGGCGAAGACCTGCCAGATCGCGGTGTGGTGTGAGCCGCCGTAGACGGCCGTGTCGGCGACCAGGATCGCGTTGCGCATGTCGAGGAACGACGGGTCGTACGGAGCGAGCTCCATCGCCCGGGTCACCACCATCTCCGACTTCGACGAGCCGAGGCGGTCGCGCAGGTCCCACAGGGTCTGACCCCAGATCTCGCCGTCGGCGTGCACCTCGGGCTCACCGACCACGTGGCCGAAGTCGGCGTAGGTGTAGCCACCGCGATGCCCCGAGCGTCCCCCGCCGCACGCCGGCGAGTCCTGCCCGACCTTGCAGTCGAGGGCCTCGGTGCGGTCCTCGTACATCCCGGCACCCTCGTAGGCACCCATCCGGACGTCCGCGACCCCCGGCCGGTCGGCCTGGAGGTGCTGGTCGACGAGGTAGTCCATGGCGTACCAGTCGCTCCACGCCTCCCCCATCGCGTCGCCCTGGACCGGATCCATCGTCTCCCGGCCGTGCACGTCGACGACCAGCCGGCTGGACAGGCCGTGGGTGTACTCGTGGTAGACGGTGTCGGCCTCGTCGGCGGTGTTGACCGGGGCCCACGGGTCGGCCCGCGGGTAGCCGTGGAAGGGCTTGTGGTTCAAGAACAGGTGCATGGTCGGCGAACGTCCGTCGGGCGGGGTGTCCATGTAGGCGTCGTCGACGTTGTGCCCGTCCGGCAACCCGTGAAGGCGACCGGTGCCGGTGTCCGCACCCGTGTCGGTCTCGACGAGCACGGGGTCGCCCCCGCGGCCCAGGCCCGTGTGGTTGGCCCGCTGGAAGTTGCCCGCTGCCTCGGTGAAGCCGATCGGGCTCTTGTCCAGGTGGTCGTGGAACTGGTTGACGAGGTAGAAGGCCTGGGTGGTGGCCTCCGCGCGGTTCTTGAGCCACGAGTAGGTCCGGTTGGGGTTCCAGGAGCACGGCCACGGCTTGCCGCAGAACTCGTCGGCCCAGCGGGGGTGGAACGTCGTGAGCGGGTACCCCCAGGACTGACCGTGCCGGGGATGCACCTCCTCGCGCCGCGAGGGCCGTCCGTTGGCGTCGACGTCGGAGAAGGCGTGGGCGTTGTTGCCCGACAGGGTGCGCGCGTGGGCGCCGAGCCAGCCGTTCGCGGTCAGGTCGACCCGCACCTGGTGTCCCCCGCGCGAGGCCCCGGGGAAGTAGCGGAAGACGCGGGCGGTGCTGTGCCGCGGCGATGACGCGCGGCCGCCCTGGACGTCCGCCGTCCGCGACGTCAGGGGTCCGCTGTGCAGCGACGCCAGGGGCGTCGAGGCTGCGAGCATCCGATCCGGGGGCGTCGAGCCCTTCCCGGTCGACAGCGCATGAACACGTGAGGTGGTCCCCGACGAGCTTGACCAGGCAGCTCGGGCCCCCGATCCTGCCCGGCCGTGCTGGGCGCCGCTGACCGGCGAGCCGCCCACGGTGAGCAGGCGACCCGACCGGGTCACCGACGCGGTCAGCCCGTGGCTCGGCACGGCTCGACCGTCGACCCGCTGGGTGAAGTAGAGGTGGTGGATGCCCGCGATGTCGCGGTAGTCGCGCTCGAGGTGGAACGTCGCCACGTCGGACCTCGTCAGCCCGAGGGTGGCGGCATGGGCGCGGACGTAGGCCAGCGCAACGGCTCTCGGCGACCGCCGGCTCGGTGCGGTCAGATAGCCGTCGAGGTCGGCGAGGAACCGCACGGTGCCGGTCGCGGCGTCGATGTCCAGCACGCTCTGGCTCGGCCGGGACGGCGCCTGCGCGGCCGCGCCGGTGCCGACCGCTCCGTTGCCGGCCAACGCCAGCGAGGCGAGCGACGCGATCGACGCGATCGCGACGACGGCACGACGCCGGCGCCGCCCCGACGAGAACTGGTCTTGGGGCATGTCCGCTCCTCGGGAGACTCCTGTGGGATCACCAGGGTGGGACCTCGGCCGGACGCCTTCCGTCTGGTTCGTGACACGCCGCTGAGATCCCCGCTGAGATCCCCGACGAAGATCGCAACGAGATCCCAGCGAGATCCCGGCCGGCACGCCACGGATTCCGACAAGAGGCCCATGACCGCCCACGAGGCCATGGCCACGTGCGGTCAGGCGGTCTCGGCCTCGGGACGCATGACGGCCTGACGGGCTGCGCGAAGGAGCGCCCGCACGGCCTGACGGTTGCCCAGGCGGCGCTGGTACACCGCGACCGTGCGGCGACGAGCGTCCTCCTCCTGGAGGGCCCGGATGTTGACCCCACCGGGTGCCGCCCACGCCAAGGTGGGCACCACGCCGACGCCGAGCCCGGCGGCGACGAGCCCGAAGACGAGCTCGGGGTTGGCCGTGGAGACCTGGACCCTGGGCTGGAACCCGGCGCTGCGGCACAGCGAGCGCAGCGCGCGCTCGCCGTCGGGCTGGTCAAGACCGCAGAACCACTCGCGGTCGGCCAGGTCGGCGAGGTTGGCCGGGCAGGCCACCCCCGAGGGGGTGACCACGCGTAGCGGCGCCTCCTCGAGCCGGATCACGTGCAGGCTGGGTGAGAGCTCGCGAGGAGCGCAGGCGTAGTCGTAGAGCAGGCCGATGTCGAGCGCCCCGATCTGCACCCGATCGAGGACCTCGGTGGACAGGCCGTCCTGGATCTCGATGTCCAGGCCCGGCCCGGCGTCGCGAAGGACGCTCATGGTGTCGGCGACGATCCCGCTGCCGGCGTCCAGCGCCGTGCCCAGGCTGATCCGGCCCAGGCGCCCCGAGGCGACGGCACGGGCCTCGTTCTCCAGGGACTCCAGGACGTCCAGGGCGTGCTGCCCGCGCTGAGCCAGGACGAGCGCGGCCGCGGTGGGCCGGATCCGCTGGGGCTCCCGGACGAACAGCGGCAGCCCCAGCTCGCGCTCGAGCGAGGCGACCTGTTGGGCCACCGCCGAGGAGGTGTACCCGAGCTCGCGGCCCGCTTGGGAGAAGGAGCCGCTGCGGACGACGACCGCGAGCGTGTTCAGGTGGAGTGGTTTCAGCATCGTTGTGGCCCTTCACCCCGAGAACCCGGAAGGGGTACGCGCGCACCGTAGCGAGGCGAGCCCGGGGCACACACGCACCCGAGGGCAAGGGTCTGTGGTGCTAACTGACCGGAGTGCGAGGTTTTCGTGGAGGCTCGCGTCGAGCGCACAAGGACGGCGACCGAGGAAACGGTGGTGTGGTGAACCAACATCGTCGTCATCCGATCTCGAAGGGAACCTGACGCGTGTCAGGATCAGCCAGGCGCATCGCCACGTCTGTCATGGGCGAGACACATCCACCGACCCGGACCCGGACGTGCCGGTCTCCCGATGCGCCGAGCAGGTCGGCGGACACTCGACGGCGCGGTGGGCAGCACGAGCGTGTCGCCAGCCGTCGAGTGCCCGGCACGGTGGGAGCACGTCGAGTCTTGTCAGGCGCCGCCGGCGTTCTCAAGGAAGACGCCCCCAGAGATTCTGGGGGTCGGATCCTCCGACCAGACCCTGCAACTCTCAGGTGAGGGGCGGCTCGAGGTAGGTCAGGGTGCGGGCGTCGGCGTCGAGTCGCGCTCGCACCCCCACCGGCCAGGTCTGGACGTGACCTCCGTGGCCGAGGTTGGCATCGGCGACGACCGGGATCCCCAGATCACCGAGACGGTCATCGAGGACGGCTCGGATCTCGGCCTCCGAGGAGTCCCCGGCGTTGGTGAACTTCCCCGTCACCACCCCGGCGGCGTCGGTGAAGTACCCGCAGCGACGCAGGTGGGTGATCATCGTGTCGACCCGGGCGGCGTCCTCGTTCTCGTCCTCGAGCAGGACGATCGCCCCGGGCGGTGACCACGTGGTGTCGGTGCCGAGGGAGCCGGCGACCAGTGACAGATTCCCGCCCGCGGTGAGCCCCTCGGCGGCCCCGCCGCACAGGGTCCGGGCCCCGCGGAAGGCCAGCGGACCGTAGCGGTCCGGCGCACTCAGGCAGGCCCACAGGGAGGAGAAGGAGTAGGACTCGCGGAACTCGCCCTCGGCCACCATCGGGCCCATCACCGACGACCAGCCGAGGCGGCTCGCCAGCGCCTCGAGGAGCCCGGTCACGTCGGAGTACCCCACGACCACCTTGGGCGACACCGCGTCGAGGCCGGTCCAGGCGACCCGCTCGAGCATCCGCTGGGAGCCGTAGCCGCCGCCGACGGTCATCACTCCGGCGACGGAGTCGTCGAGCAGAGCCGCCCGCAGGTCCGCGGCCCGGTCGGTGTCGCTGCCCGCCAGGAACGGCTGGCTGGTGCCCCGCGCGCGGGCCGACGCCAGCTCGACCGGCTCGAGCCCGCAGAAGCGCAGCACGTCGATGCCCTCGTCGATGCGCTCGATGTTGGCCGGGCTGGACGGCGTGAGCAGCGCGACCCGGTCTCCGGGGCGGAGCCGGGGCGGGCGACGCAGCGACGTACGGCGCGGGTCGTGCTCGGTCACGGGGTCACCTCGGAGGGGTCGCGGGGGGAGCGGGAGGCCGCTGGGGGGGCCGTCACGTGATGACACGCGACCGCATGCTCGCCGACGCCCGGCGGCAGCACCGGTACGTCGGTCAGGCACTGCTGCGCAGCGGCCTCGTCCAGCGTGGGACGCAGCGGGCAGCGCGGGTGGAACCGGCAGCCGCCCGGGATCCGGGTCGGGTCCGGTGGCTCGCCGCGCAGCACGCGCGCCGCCTCGATCTGCGAGGTCGAGGGGACGGCGTCGAGCAGGGCCCGGGTGTACGGGTGCTGCGGGCGGAGCAGCACGTCCTCGACCGGACCGACCTCGACGATGCGCCCGAGGTACATCACGGCCACCCGGTCGGCGATGTTCCAGGCCAGACCCAGGTCGTGGCTGACCACGAGCGCGGCCAGCCCCAGGGTGTCGCGCAGCTGGAGGAACAGCTTGAGGATCTCGCCGCGGACCGACGCGTCCAGCGACGAGACCGGCTCGTCGGCCACGAGCACGTCGGGACCGAGCGTGAGGGCCCCGGCGATGACCACGCGCTGCTGCTGTCCACCCGAGAGCTGATGGGGGTAGCGGTCGAAGAAGTGCTCCGGCGGCCGCATCCCGACCTCGTCCAGCGCCTCCGAGACGCGTCGGGTCAGCCCCGCCCGCTGCCCGTGCAGCCGCAGGCCCTCGGCGACCGCGTCGTGGACGTTCTGCCGCGGGTTCAGCGCGCCGTACGGATCCTGGAGCACCAGCTGCACGTGGCGGCGGAACTCGCGCAGGCCGGCACGCGTGCGACGAAGCGGCTTGCCGAGGTAGCGGATCTCACCGCGGTCGGGCACGACCAGACCGACCAGCGCCCGGGCCAGCGTGGACTTGCCGCAGCCCGACTCGCCGATCAGCGCCAGGACCTCGCCTCGGCCCAAGGTCAGGTTGACGTCGTCGACCGCGTGCGCCGCGCCGTGCCCGCGCCGGGCCGGGAAGGTGACCGCGACCCCGCGGGCCTCCAGCACCGGTGGGGCCGGCTGCCGTGTCCCTCCTCGCTCGCCCCGCGCCTGTTCCCGTTCTCGTGCCTGCGCCTGCTCCTGCTCGGGCTGCTCAGCCACGCGACACCGCCCTGTCCCGGCCCTGGTCGTAGCCGGGCGCATGGAGGCAGGCCGCGGCCCGACCGCCCTCCAGCTCCAGCAGCGGGACCTCGCCGGACCGGCAGCGCTCCTCGACCTCGGGGCACCGCGGCGCGAACGGGCAGCCGTCGATCCGCTCGCGCAGGTCCGGTGGGTCACCGGGCAGACCGCCGGGCGCCAGGCGTGAGGCCGGGTCGCCCAGGGTCGGGAAGGCCCCGGCGAGCGCGCGGCTGTAGGGATGCAGCGGCGAGCCGATGACCTGCCGCGAGGGTCCGGTCTCGACCAGCCGCCCGGCGTACATCACCGCGATCCGGTCACACGTGGAGGCGAGGACCGAGAGGTCGTGGCTGATCATGATCAGCGAGATCCCGCGCTCGCGCACGAGGTCGGTGAGCAGCGTGAGGATCTGCGCCTGCACGATCACGTCGAGCGCCGTCGTCGGCTCGTCGGCGATCAGCAGGTCCGGGTCGCAGGCCAGCGCCATCGCCATCATGACCCGCTGCCGCTGGCCGCCCGAGAGCTCGTGCGGGTAGCTGCCGACGCGGCGGGACGGGACCCCGACGCTGTCGAGCAGGTCGCGGGCCCGGGCGCGGGCCGCCTTCTCGCCCACCTTCTCGTGCAGCAGGATCGGCTCGACGATCTGGTCGCCGACCGAGCGGACGGGGTTCAGCGCGCTCATCGCGCCCTGGAACACCACCGACGCCTCGGCCCAGCGCACGGAGCGCATCCGGGCCCAGTTGGCCTGGAGCAGGTCCTCGCCGTGGAACCGGATCTCGCCCGTCACCAGCGCATCGGCCGGCAGCAGCCGCAGCAGGCTCATCGCGACGGTCGTCTTGCCCGATCCCGACTCCCCTGCCATCCCGAGCGTCTCGCCCGGAGCCAGGGCGATGTCGACGCCGCGCGCCGCGAACACCGAGTCGCGACCCGACCGGTACGTGACGGTCAGGCCGCGGACGTCCAGCAGCAGCTCCCCCGGCGTACGACGGCTCGGGCTCGGATCGGTGGCGCGCGCGGTCACCGGGGCTGCACCCGCGCGTTGAGGACGTGCTCCACCGCCCGGCCGACCAGGGTGAAGCCCAGGACGATCACCAAGATCGCGATGCCGGGCGGGACCAGGTACCACCAGGCACCGGCGGTGACGGCTCCTTGCATGAAGGCGTTGTTGAGCAGCGAGCCCCACGAGACCGAGGTGGGGTCGCCGAGCCCGAGGAAGGTCAGCGTCGCCTCCGACAGGATCGCGCTGGCCACCGTCAGGGTGCTCGAGACCAGGATCAGCGGCATCACGTTGGGCAGCACCTGGCGGGTGATCAGCTGCGTGTCGGTCGCCCCCAGGGCCCGCGCGCGCTCGATGAACGGGCGCGCCTCGACCGCCAGGGTCTGGGCCCGGACCAGCCGGGCGGTGCCCGTCCACGAGGTCACGCCGATGGCGATCGTGATCGAGGCCGCGCCCTGCCCGAGGACCGCCGCGAGGGCGATCGCCAAGGGCAGGCTCGGCAGCGCGATGAACCAGTCGGTCACATGCATCAGCAGACGGCCGACGTGCCCTTGGAAGTGGCCGGCCAGGAGCCCGATCGTCGCGCCCAGCACCATCGTCAGGGCCGTGGCCATGACGCCGATGGCCAACGAGGTGCGTGACCCCCAGAGCACCAGGGTCAGCACCGACCGACCCGCCGGGTCGGTGCCGAGGAGGTAGCCGTGCCGCGGCGAGGCCAGCAGGGGCCCGGTCGCCTGGGTGACCGAGAGGTCGCTGGGATGGATGAACAGCGGGCACGCCAGCGCCAGGACGACGAACCCGAGCATCACCAGCACGCCGAACAGGCCGCTCGGCATCCGCAGGACCGCGACCGTGAAGCGCCAGACCGGCACCAGCCGGGACGGGGCCTTCTCCTCGATGTCCGCCCCGGGTCCGGCTCCGGCCGGCTGCCGCTGTTGCGGAGGCTGCGGCGGGCGGGACTGGTCGGTGGCGCTCACTGTCGCCTCACCCGGGGGTCGAGTGCGCGGTAGAGCAGGTCCGCGATGAGGTTGCAGATGATGACCGCGGCGCTGAACACGATGAAGGTGCCCTCGAGCAGCTGGAGGTCGGGGATGCGCAGGGCCGTGAAGGTGAGGTACCCCAGGCCGGGCCAGGAGTAGACCACCTCGACGGTGATCGCCCCTCCGATCATGCCGCCGACCTGGAGGAAGATCACCGTGACCGACGGCAGCAGGGCGTTGGGGACGGCGTGCCGGCGGCGGACGACCTCGTCGCGCAGACCCTTGGCCCGGGCCGTCAACAGGTAGGGGTTGCCGCGCTCGTCGATGATCGAGGAGCGCATGATCGTGACGTACTGCGCGAAGATCACCGCCACCAGCGTCAGGCACGGCAGCACGAGGTGCCAGCCGACGTCGAGGATGTGCGAGGGCGCGAGGCCACCCGCCGTCCCCTGGGTCTGGAGCCCGCCCGCGGGGAAGATCGCGGGGATTCCGCCGACCGACCCGCTGCCGAAGACCACCAGCAGGATCAGCCCGAGCCAGAACGTCGGGACGGACCACAGCGCCAGCGAGACGGCGCTGGCGCTGCGGTCCAAGACGCTGCCCGGGTTCCACCCTGCGCGGATGCCCAGCCACATCCCCAGCCAGATCGAGATCAGGGTCGAGGTGCCCATCAGCAGCAGCGTCGGCCACAGCCGGTCGGCGATCAGCGACGAGACGGACTGGTGGTACTCGTAGGAGTAGCCGAGGTTCCCCGTCACGGTGTGCCCGACGAAGGTCAGGAACCGCTCCCACAGCGGCTTGTCCAGGCCCAGCTGGGCACGCAGGTGGTTCATCTGCGCGTCCGAGGTCGGCCGACCTCGGGTCAGCGCCGAGACCGGGTCGGACGGGATCAGGCTGAAGATCACGAACCCGACGACGAGCAGCATGACGAAGCTGACGATCGCGGCTCCGACCTTGCGAGCCAGGTAGACCCAGAACTCCGACCGCTCGGGCGCCTCCTCGGGGCCCGAGACGGCCGGAGCATCCAGCTGGACGCCGACACTCACGAAGTAGCCATCTGTCGGCTCACTCGCGCTCGGCCGCGGTACGTCGACGCAGGAACATCACGGCGACCCCGATCAGGACGACGACCAGGACCGCCAGCCCGATCCACTTGAAGGCGTTGGAGCTCTGCTGGCTGGCCTTCTGTCCCGCGGTCGCCGCACCGGCGGGCGGCTCGGCCTTCCACCAGCTGGTGAAGCCGTGCTGGAGCGGGTAGAAGCCGTTGGCTGCCTTGGCTCCCTGGAGGTAGTCGGTCACCGAGTCCGTGCGCAGCGCGTCCAGACCGTTCTTGTAGAACAGGATCAGGTCACCGTTCCCGGCGTACAGGATCTTCTGCATCTTCGCGATCGTCGCCGCCCGCTGGCCGGCGTTGAACTGCGTCTGCTGCTGCGAGTACAGCCTGTCGTAGCTCTTGTTGCAGAAGAACGCGTCGGTGTTGCCGTTCTGCCCGTTGTCGTCGGGCAGCGTCCCGCAGGTCTGGATCGACAGCAGATACGTCGGGTCGGGACCGGTGCTCCACCCATCCATCAGCATGTCCCAGTCGCCCTTGGCCAGGTTGTTGTTGAGCTGGTCGAAGCTCATCGAGTTCACGTCGAGCTTGATCCCGATGGCGCTCATCCACTCCTTGACGTACGGCGCGATCGCGGCGTCGGTCGCGTCGTCCGAGTGGATGCCCAGCCGGAACTCCAGGGGCTTGCCGTCGGGCGCCACGCGCACGCCGTTCGGCCCCATCTTGTAGCCGGCGGCGTCGAGCATCTGCTTGGCCCGGGCCGGGTTGTAGTCCAGGGACTCCGAGGCCGACGGCTTCCAGAAGAACTGCGGGTACCCCGGTGGCAGATAGCCCGCCCCGACGACGCCGTTGCCGTCGAGCACCTTGGTGACCAGCTCCTGCCGGTTGATGCCCAGGGCGATGGCCTGCCGCACCCTGATGTCCTTCAGGATCGGGTTCCCCGTGCCCAGCGGCTTTCCGCTGCGGGTCTTGGCCCCCGAGTTGATCTCGATCGCCGACCAGCCGTTGGACTGGGTCTGGTAGGTCTGGATCCCGCTCTTCTTCGAGATCGCGTTGTACTGAGCGGGCGTCAGCCCGTCGATCTGGTCGAGCTCGCCGCTGGTCAGCGCCGCGGCCGCGGCGTCGCTGTTGGAGTAGTAGTTGGTGACCACCTTGTCGAAGTGCGGCGCGCCCAGGAAGAAGCTCTTGTTCGCGGTCATCTCGGCGTACTGGTTGGTCTTGAAGCCGGTGAGCACGAACGGACCGTAGCCGACGACCGGGAAGTCCATGTTCCGGTAGTTCTTCAAGCCGGAGACGTGGCTCTTCCACACGTGCTCGGGCACGATCGGGATTCCCGAGATCGGCACGCTCAGGTAGAGCATGTTGGCCTGTGGCTGCTTGGTCTTGATCACCAAGGTGGTGGCGTCGGGCGCAGTGACCGACTTGAAGTTCGCGACCAGGGAGCCGTTCGACGTGGCCGCGGTCGCGTTGTGCATGATCAGGTTGAAGGTCCACGCGGCGTCCGCCGCGGTCAGCGGCTGGCCGTCGGACCACTTCAGGCCCGGGTGGATCTTGAAGGTCCAGGTCAGCTTGTCCGGCGAGGTCGTCCAGGAGTCGGCGAGGTAGGGCACCGGCTCGCCCTGGTCGTTGAGCATCGTCAGCGACGGGTAGATCGTGCCGATGACGTTGAGCTCCCCGTCGTAGTAGCTCAGGAACGGGTTGAACGTCGTCATCTGGGTGTCGGCGTTGACGGTCAGGGTCGTGGTGTCCGAGGACGCCGCCTGGGCACTCCCGCCGGCCGCCTGACCGGTCAGCAGCGCGGCCGCCGCCAGCCCGGCGACCACCAGGGCTGCCACGCTGCGCCGACGGCCGTGCCTCCGGGTGAGATCTCGCCTCGTTGTGGTCACTGCTGACTCCTTTCTGACCGCGACCGCGCGTCGTCGGTCCGGATGAGGTCCCCCGCCGCTGCCCGGGAGGGAAGCGGGGCCCGTTCTCCGAGCGAGAGCGTGCCGTCCGGCCACAGCAGCACCTCGGGTGCTGGTGGCCGGCCGTTGTACCGAGACGAGAAGGAGGCGGCGTAGGCGCCGGCCTCGTGCAGCACGACGAGGTCGCCGCGCCGCAGCGTCGGGAGGCGATGCACGCCGAAGGTGTCGGTGGACTCGCAGACCGCGCCCTGGACCAGGACGTCGCCGACCCCGTCGCGCGCGCCCTGGCCGAGGTCGCCGGGCTCCGGGTCGAGGAGCGCGGTGACCCGGTGGTGGCTGCCGTAGAGGGCCGGCCGGATCAGCTCGGTCATGCCCGCGTCGAGGACGACCTGCCGCTGGTCACCGCGCAGCCGGGTGTGCAGGACGCCCGCGACCAGCCAGCCGGCGCCCCCGACGACCACGCGACCCGGCTCGATGGCGGCGGTCGCGGGGAGGGCGAGCCCGACACGCCCGAGCTCGTCGGCCAGGGCCGCGGCGAAGTCCTCCGGCGCCGGGCTCGTGCCGTGTGCCGGGAAGCCGCCTCCGAAGTCGACGGTGTCCGGCGTCCCGTCACCTGCGTACGCCGCGCCGGCCCGCTCGAGCAGGCCGACGGCGCGGCAGCCGGCCAGTGCCCAGGCGGACACGTCGCGAAGGTGCGACCCCATGTGGACGTGGATGCCGGCGAGGCGGAGCCCGCGGCGCCAGACCGACGACGCCGCCAGCCCCAGGAGGTCGCCGGCGCTGAGGCCGAACTTGCTGACGGCCAGTCCCACCGCGAGGCCGGGTGCGGTCTCGGGCTGGACGTCGGGGTTGAGGCGCAGCAGCACCGGCAGGTCGGCGTCGTGCCCCGCGGCATCGCAGCGCAGCCGGTGCAGCTCGGCCAGCCTGGTCAGCTCGTCGGCCGACTCCACCGCCAGCCACCGCAGGGGCGTGCCGGCGACCGCGGCGTCCACGGCGGCCAGCAGGTCGGCGTCGGTCTTGCCCACGCCCTCGAGCGTGGTCCGCCCGACCGGGACGTCGGCGGCGCGGGCACCGGCCCACTCACCGCTGGAGACGACGTTGGCTCCCCAGCCGCGCCTCGACAGCAGTGCCGCCACCGCCGGGAGGTCGTTGGCCTTCAGGGAGTACTGCCGGACCCACGGACTCGGGAAGGCACGCTCGACCGCGGCCGCGGCCCGGGTCACCGCATCCACGTCGACGACGTAGACCGGTGTCCCGAACCGCGCCGCGGCTTCGGCGAGCCCCGCCTGGACGGCGGCTGCCGGCGCGCTCGACCCGTCCGTCGTCCCCGTTCCCGTCGACGTGCCCATCGACGCCGGAGGTGTGTCGAGCGTCACGCGCGGAAGTACAGCACCATTCAGAACGTCTGGTCAACGCTCTCGTCTGAACGAAATGAATCAGTTACTCTTCGGGCCATGTCAGAGGGCCCGGCGTCGTCCCTGGGTGTCACCGAGCGGGTCCGTCGTAGCCTGGGACAGCTCAGCAAGTCGGAGCGGAAGGTGGCCAGGGCCCTCCTGTCGGGCCCGCCCACGACCGGGCTGGAGTCGGTCAGCCAGCTCGCCGCGCGCGCCGACGTGAGCGGGCCGACGGTCAGCCGCTTCGTGACCCGGCTCGGCTTCGACAACTACGCGGCGTTCCGGCAGGCACTGCGCGACGACCTCTCGGCGCGGGTGCTCTCGCCGGTGGAGGTGTACCGCAGCCACGACCTGGCCAGCTCCGACCGCACTCCGCTCGGGCTCGCCGCCGACGCCCTGGCCCAGGCGGTCACCGGGACCCTGGCCCAGCTCAGTCCGCCCGACTTCGAGCGGGCCGCCGCCCTGCTCGCGGCGGAGCGACACCGGGTGCTGGTCACCGGCGGCTGGACCAGCCACCTGCTGGCGGCCATGCTCACCTCGCTGGTGCGGCCGTTCCGCTCCGGCGTGCATCACGTGCCCTCCCTGGCGGCGGAGCGGGCCGCGGCGCTGGCAGACCTGAGGCGCGGCGACGTGGTGGTCGTCTTCGACTTCCGGCGCTACGAGCTCGACACCTTCGAGTTCGCGCGCCTGGCTCGCGACCGGGGCGGGCACCTGGTGCTCGTCACCGACCCCTGGCTCTCCCCCATCGCGGACCTGGCCGACGCGGTCCTGCCCGCCCAGGTCGACGGCCCGTCGCCGTTCGAGAGCCTGACGCCGACAGTCGCCGTGGTCGAGACGCTCGCGACCGACGTGGCCCGCCGGCTCGGCGCGGCCGGCAATGCCCGGCTCGACCGGTACGGGTCGATCGCCGACCAGTGGGTGCGTCCCTTCGGCGGCTCGGGCCCGGACGGCGACGCATGACGACCAGTCCCCGGCCCGGGCCGGTCGTCGCGGTGACGTTGGGGTACGACCTCCCGCGCAACCCCGGGCAGCTGGGCGTCCGGGGGGCCATCCTCGAGACGCTGGTCGCGGCGGGCGCGTCGCTGCGGCTGGTCTCCGCGCTCGGTCACGCGCCGTTCGACGAGGCCTTCTACGACGGTCTCGACGGGCTGGTCCTCCCCGGCGGACCGGACCCGCACCCACGGCTGTGGGGCGAGCGGGTCCACCCCACGACGGTCATCGACGAGGGCCGCGACGAGCTGGAGTACTCCTTGCTGCGCGGGTGCCTCGAGCGCCGCCTCCCCGTCCTGGGTGTCTGCCGGGGGCTCCAGGTGGTCAACGTCGCGCTCGGCGGCTCGCTGGTCCAAGACCTCCCGCCCGAGCCGGTCGACCACCGCGGCGCAGGCGACCGCACGACCATCGCCCACGAGCTGCGACTGCTGGAGGGTTCGCGGATCGCGGCGATCTCGCGGTCCACGCGCCTGCGGGTCAACACCGCACACCACCAGGGCGTCGGCCGGCTCGGGGCCGGACTGGTCGCCACCGGCTGGGCCGAGGACGACTGCGTCGAGGCGCTCGAGTGGGGCGGCGACGAACGGTGGCTGGTCGCGGTGCAGTACCACCCCGAGGACCTGCGTGCCGCCGAGCCCGCGCACCTGCGGCTGTTCACGGCGTTCCTGGACCAGGCCCGGCGGTCGCGCGCGAGGAGTGAGGAGTGGACCGGATGTACGACCTGATCCTGCGAGGCGGACAGGTGCTCGACGGCCGGGGTGGCGAGCCACGCCGCACCGACGTGGCGGTGGCCGGCGACCGCATCGTGTCGGTCGGCGACCTCCCGGCGGACGAGCCCGCGGCCGCGTCGGTGGACGCCGACGGCCTCGTCGTCTGTCCCGGCTTCGTCAACCCGCTGTCGCACTCCTACCTGTCGGTGCTCGAGGACGGCACGTCGCTCGGCGAGCTGGTCCAGGGCGTGACCACGCAGATCTTCGGCGAGGGCGACTCGATGGGTCCCGTGCCGCCCGACGACCGCGAGACCCTGGTCCGCGAGGCCGCGGCGTACGGCGTGGAGGTGACCTGGACCCGGCTGTCGGAGTACCTCGACACCGTCGAGCGGGCCGGCTGCACGCAGAACGTCGCGTCTCTGGTGGGGGCCGCCACGATGCGCATCCTCGGCGTCGGCTACGACGACCGACCCGCCACCGACGACGAGCTCGACGTGATGCGCGAGGTCCTCGCCGAGGAGATGGCCGACGGCGCGTTGGGCATCGGCTCGTCGCTGATCTACGCGCCGGGCAGCTACGCCTCGACGGCCGAGCTGGTCGCGCTGTGCGAGGTCGCGGGCCGCGTGGGCGGCACCTACGCCTCCCACGTGCGCAACGAGGGCGCGGAGCTGCTCTTTGCGATCGAGGAGCTGCTCGAGATCGTCCGCCGGTCCGGCGTGCACGGCGAGATGTGGCACCTCAAGGCAGCCGGCGAGACGGAGTGGCCGCTGATGGCACCCGCCCTGGAGATGCTCCAGGCGGCCCGCGACGACGGGCTGTCGGTGACGGCCGACGTCTACCCCTACACCTGGAGCGGCACCGGCCTGTCGTCCAACGTGCCCCCGCACTGGCACGAGGGCGGCCCGGACGCCCTCTTCGACCGCCTCTGCGACCCCGACACCCGGGCCCGGATCCGCGCGGAGATGGCCACGATCGGGAGGTACGGCGACACCCCCGACGCCCGCAACGTGCTGCTGCTGCGGCTGCGTCATCCCGACAACGCACGCTGGCAGGGCCACACCCTCGCCGAGATCGCCGACGACCGCGGACACGACCCGCTGGACACCGCACTGGACATCCTGGCCTCGGAGCGCACGTCGGTCTTCACCGCCTTCCACTCCATGAGCGAGGACAACCTGCGTCGACAGCTGGCCGTCCCGTGGGTCGGCGTCTGCTCCGACGCGGCCTCGATCGCGCCGTCCGGGCGCAGCCTGGACTCCCCCACCCATCCGCGCGCCTACGGCTCCTTCGCGCGGGTGCTCGGGCACTACACCCGAGAGCTGGGCGTGCTGACCCTGCCCGACGCCGTACGCAAGATGACCTCGCTGCCCGCCTCGACCTTCGGCCTCACCGACCGCGGCGTGCTGGAGCCCGGCTACGCCGCCGACCTCGTGGTCCTCGACCCGGCCGCGGTCGCCGACCGCGCGACGTTCGCCGATCCCCACCAGCTCTCCGTCGGGGTGCGCGACGTCGTCGTGAACGGCGTCCTGGCCCTCCGCGACGGTGCCCCCACGGGTGCCCGCCCGGGCCGCCGGCTCCGCCGTACCCGGCTGTCGTGAGCCCGGTGGGAGGCACGGCTGTGACACCAGCCGGCATGGGACCTTCCTGGACGGGTACGCCCGGCCCATGCCTTCCTTCCCGATCGTCGTCGACACCGTCGTCCTCGATGTCGACGGCACCCTGGTCGACTCCAACTACCACCTCACGCTGGCGTGGTGGCGAGCCTTCGGTGACGTAGGCAGGCACGTCCCGGCCTGGCGGATCCACCGCTCCATCGGCATGGGCGGCGACCGCCTGGTGGCAGCCGTGGCGGGCGACGACGCCGAGGAACGCGACGGAGACCGCGTGCGCACCGCCTGGGAGCGGCACTACGACGCGGTGCTGGCGCAGATCCGCCCCCTCCCCGGCGCACCCGAGCTGGTCTCGGAGCTCGACGGACGCGGGTTCGGAGTCTCGCTGGCCAGCTCGGGGCTTCCCCGACACACCCGGAACGCGCTCGCTCTACTCGGGTCGAGCGGACACATCGACGCGGCGACCACGAGCGAGGATGCCGACGAGTCCAAGCCCCACCCCGAGCTGGTCCAGGTGGCCCTCGACGAGGTCGACGCCTCCCGCGCGGTCATGGTGGGCGACTCCGTGTGGGACGTCAGCTCCGCCCGGTCCGCGGGCCTTCCGGTCATCGGCCTGCTCTGCGGCGGCTTCGGCCGCGCCGAGCTCACAGACGAGGGCGCAGCCCTCGTCTGTGACGGCCCCGACGAGCTGCTGAACCGCATCGACGAGGTGCTCCGCTGCGCCGGCGGCGACTCCGCATGAGGCTCCTCGCGGCGGGTACGTCCGCCCCATGAGCGAGTTCGGTGACCGCGAGCTGGATGAGGACCGCATCGACCTCGGCGGCGTGCCCGCCGGCGAGAAGATCTCGGACGCCGATGCGGCCGAGCGCGTCGACGAGGAGCCCGAGGAGCAGGTGAACCGCAAGGACCCTGTCTGGGACGAGGAGGACCAGGAGGACTGACCGCGGGGGTCATCCTGCGGCTGGCAGGATCTGCTCGCCGTAGAAGTCGATCATCTCGCGGTAGCCCGGTCCCATGTTCGCGATGTAGAGCGCGTCGTAGCCGGCTTCGCGGTAGGCCGCGATCTGCGCCAGGTGTCGCTCGGGATCCGGTCCCGCCACGACGGAGCCGCGAGTCGACTCCATCGTCACCAGCTCGCTGGCCTGCTCGACGTGCTCGGGCGTCGGCAGCACCTGGGCGAGCTCGCCAGGGAGGCCGGCGTTCGGCCACAAGCGGTGGGCGTGCTCCCAGCCCTCCTCGGCGGAGGAGGCGTAGGCCACCTTCGCGCCGGCCTGGGCCGGCTTGCCACCCGACGCGTCCTTGAACCGGCGCACCGCCTCGGCCTCGGGCGCGGTGTTCACGAACCCGTCCCCGATCTTCGCGGCGACGTCGATCGCCTTCGGCCCGAAGCCCGAGACGTAGATCTCCGGGCGGGTCTCGGGCAGGTCGTAGATGCGCGCGTGGTCGACCCGGTAGTGCTTGCCCTCCCAGGAGACGACCTCGCCGCTCCAGAGCTCGCGGATCACCGCGACCGCCTCCTCCAGCATCTCCAGTCGCCGGTCGACGGAGGGCCAAGGGTCACCGAGGATGTGCTCGTTGAGGGCCTCGCCGCTGCCGACGCCGAGCCGGAACCTGCCGTCGAGCAGAACCCCGGCCGTCGCGGCCGCCTGGGCGATGACGGCGGGGTGGACGCGCACCGTCGGGCAGGTCACCGCGGTCGTCACGGGCAGTGAGCACACCCGGCTCAGCGCTCCGATCATGCCCCAGACGAACGGGCTGTGGCCCTGCTCGTCGTTCCACGGGTGGTAGTGGTCGCTGACCCACAGGCCGGTGAAGCCGGCCCGCTCAGCGGCGGCCGCCTGCTCGAGCAGCTCGTCCGGGCCGTACTCCTCGCAAGACAGGAAGTAGCCGATCTCCATGGCTCACCCAGTACCCGCCCCACGCCGC
The DNA here is from genome assembly GCF_036267815.1 of Nocardioides sp. Taxonomy (GTDB): domain Bacteria; phylum Actinomycetota; class Actinomycetes; order Propionibacteriales; family Nocardioidaceae; genus Nocardioides. Next base: position 25,591 of record NZ_DATAVI010000009.1, read on the forward strand.
TCCATGTACCCGTTGAGATCCGCGCCGACCCGTCGAGTGACGCCTTCGGACCCGTCTCGACGGGAGGCGAGGTCGAGGGCGGCGGTCGCGGTGGCGGCGGCGGCGCTGACCAGGGCGCTGCGGCGATGCTCGGGCCACCGATGGGCGACGGGCAGCATGCTCGCCGCGTGCGCGAGGTCGACGGCCGCACCGAGCCACCGAGCCCGGCCTGCCGCCTGACCGCCCAGAAGGGACTCGACGCCGGCCTGCACGAGAAGTCGCACCCCCAGCACCCTGGCCACAGCGGCGACCACGGGGTCGTCGCGATCGGCGGCGCCGAGCAGTGCCAGCGCCTGCCGGGGCACGACCAGGCAGGCGCTTCCGACGGCGAGCCGCGAGGCGGTCGCCGCCCTCACCGGCGTACGGCGCGCACGGCGGCCACGACTGCCCCGGCCAGGCACAGCCCGGCGACGGCGACCGTCCCATGGTGCTGGGAGGCCCACACCTGCGGGGAGCGGCCGTGAGCACGGTCGTCGAAGAGCCCGTGGGCGCCGTAGTCGCGGCCGTCGGGCCCGTCGGCCGGCTCCCACAGGTTGGCCGCCTGGTCGGCCGGCTTGGGCGAGCCCGTCTGCTGAGAGTCGAACCCGGTGCGGGCGAGGTACCGGTCGAGCAGTCCCGGCGCCACGGCGTTCACCAGCAGGGTCGCGGCCGTCGTCTCCCCCACCCAGTACTCCCGGCGACGCGGGTGGTCGGCGGCGAAGACCACGGCCCGGGCGGCCACCTCGGGCTGGTAGATCGGCGGCACCGGCTGAGCCTGGTCCGGAAGCCGTGAGAGGACCCAGGAGAACTGCGGGGTGTTGACAGCCGGCATCTGCACCATCGTCACCTGGACGGCGCTCTTCTCGTGCAGGAGCTCGGTGCGCACGGACTCGTGGAAGCCCTGGGTGGCGTGCTTGGCGCCACAATAGGCACTTTGCAGGGGGATCCCGCGGTAGGCCAGCGTCGACCCCACCTGCACGACCGTGCCGCGGTTGCGCGGCAGCATCCGACACAACGCCGAGCGGGTGCCGTTGACGAAGCCGAGGTAGGTCACCCGGGTGACCCGCTCGAACTCGTCGGGCTCGATGTCGACGAAGCGCGCGAACACCGACGTGAAGGCGACGTTCACCCAGATGTCGATCTCGCCCAGCTGCTCCTCGACCTGGCTCGCGACCGAGTCCAACGCCGCGGCGTCGGCCGTGTCGGCGGGAAAGACCGCGACCGTACCTCCGAGCGCCTCGATGTCGGCGCGGGCGCCCTCCAGGCCACGCACGCCCCGGGCAACCAGCGCCACGGCGTCGCCCCGGCCGCCGAAGAGCTTCGCGCTCGCCCGCCCGATCCCGCCGGAGGCACCGGTGACGACGACGACGCGCTGCCCGGACGCGGTGGTCATGCCCGCCTTCCCAGCCAGCGTCGGTGCACGTCGCGCTTGACCTCGTCCTCGGTGCGCTTCGTGGTGGGGTCCGGGAACTCGTGCTCGTTGTCCTGCACCACGTCGCGCAGCTGGTCGGACGCCGAGCCGCCGCCCTGCACGTCGTAGAAGAAGCCGCCGTAGAGGGCGAGCCCACCGCCCACCAGCAGGAGCACGAGGCCGGAGACGGCCCACGCCCAGGACGGCACGATGATGCCCGCACCGATCAGGACCAGAGCCGCCACCATGACGACCAGCGCGATCCAGGTCCAGCGTGGGCGGACCGTGTGGGTGCGCCCGTGGCGCACGGGTGGCTCGGACATGTGACTCACTCGTTTGCTCCTCCCGTCAGGCGACGCGGTACGTCGCGAGGTCGATGTCGCGCAGAGCCAGGCCGTGGCCTGGTGCGTGCGCCGGCACGATCCGGCCCCCGGCCGGATCGGGGAATCCCTCGAAGAACCGGCTCTCGACGCGCACGTGGTCCTCAAACCACTCGAGGTGTCGCAGGTTCGGAGTGGCCAGGGCGACCGGCGCCGCCAGCGAGGGAGCGCAGTGACCGGACACCTCAAGGCCGTACCCCGCCACGAGCGCCGCGATCCGCAGCCACTCCGTGTAGCCGCCGCAGCGCGTCACGTCGACCTGGACGCAGTCCACGGCGTCGGCGGACAGGAGGTGGGCGAAGTAGGCAAGGCTGTCGCCGTACTCCCCCGCGGTCACGTCGGCGACGCTCTGCTCGCGGACCCGACGCAGACCCGGCAGGTCCTCGGAGCTCACCGGCTCCTCGAACCACACGACCCCCATGTCCTCCAGCCGGCGGGCGACGCGCACCGCCTGCTGCGCCTGGTAGCCGCCATTGGCGTCGACGAAGACGTCGACGGCGTCGCCGACCACCTCGCGCGCCAGGGCCACCCGGACCAGGTCCCGGTCGACCTCGGTGCCCCAGGACTCGCCGATCTTGAGCTTCACCTGCACGAAGCCCTGTTGCATCCAGCCTTCGAGCTGGTGCTTCAGGTGCGGTCCGGAGTCGGTGGTGAACCCGCCACTGCCGTACACGCGGACGTCGTCGCGGACGGCGCCGAGCAGCGTCGCGAGGGGCAAACCCAGGAGGCGTGCACGCAGGTCCCACAAGGCCGTGTCGACAGCAGAGACGGCCATGCCGACCAGCCCCGGCCGCCCGGCGTTGCGGACCGCCCGCACCATGGACTGCCACGACCGGGCGACGTCCATGGCCCCCTCTCCCACCACGGTGCCGGCGAGCAGGTCGCCGACCACGGCCGCAGCCGCCGCCGGCCCGTAGGTCCATCCGGTGCCGACCGGCAGGGACGGGTCCGGCGTCGAGACGCGCACGAGCACCAGCGTCGTGGAGTCCCAGGTCAGCGTGCCGTCGCCCTCCGGACGACCGGTCGGGACGGTGTACGCCGTCGCCTCGACCGAGGCCACTGGCACCTCGACGCGGCTCGTCTCAGTCGCGGTCATGGCCGTCGGCTCGCCCGGAGGTGTCCGAGCTCCCCTCGGAGTCGGAGCCCAGGGGCAGGAGCTCCTGGGCCTTGGTCCGGAACCCCTCCTTGACCACACCCCAGCGCGAGGTGTCGCCCTTGATCAGCGCCCGCGCCATGTTCGTCATCTGCTCGAGGGTCGCGTGGGGCGGGATCGGTGGCACGTCCGGGTCACAGTGGACGTCGAGCAGCACCGGCTTGTCGGCGGAGAGCGCGTGGCGCCAGGCGCCCTGGAGGTCGTCGGGGTCGGTGATCGTCAGCCCGTCCAGACCGATCGAGGCCGCGAACTCGGCGTACGACGTCTCGGGGAGCGCCTGCGACTCGATGAAGGCCGGCGTCCCGCCCATCGCCCGCAGCTCCCAGGTGACCTGGTTGAGGTCGTTGTTGTGCAGCACCGCGACGACGAGCCGGGGGTCGCTCCAGGACCTGTAGTAGCGCGCGATGGTGAGCAGCTCTGCCAGCCCGTTCATCTGCATCGCGCCATCGCCCTCGAACGCCACCGCCGGCCGTTCCGGATGGGCGAACTTCGCTCCGATCGCGTAGGGCACGGCCGGGCCCATGGTGGCGAGGTTTCCGGACAGCGAGCCGCGCATCCCGCCGCGGAACCTGACCTGACGGGCGTACCAGTTGGCAGCCGAGCCGCTGTCGGCGGCGACCATGCAGTCCTCGGGCGCCTGGCTGGAGAACTCGCTGAAGATCCGCATCGGGTTGACGGGCTTGGCGGCGACGTGCGCCTCGGCGTCCATCACCTCCCACCAGCGGCTCACGTTGTGCTGGATCGTCTCCAGCCAGCCGCGGTCGGCCTTGCGCTCCAGCAGCGGCAACAGCGCCTGGAGTGTGCGCCCGGCATCTCCGACGAGGTTGCACTCGTAGGGGTAGCGCATCCCGATCATGCCGCCGTCGAGGTCGATCTGGACGCCGCGTGCCTGGTCGAGGTCGGGCAGGAACTGCGTGTAGGGGAAGCTCGAGCCGACGGTGAGCAGCGTGTCGCAGCCCTGCATCATCTCGTAGCTCGGCCGGGTGCCGAGCAGGCCGATCGAGCCTGTCACGTACGCCAGCTCGTCGGAGAGCACGTCCTTGCCCAGAAGGGCCTTGGCGACCCCCGCTCCGAGGACGTCGGCGACCTGCATCACCTCGTGAGCAGCACCTCGAGCACCCTGGCCCACGAGCATGGCGACCTTGGAGCCGGCGTTGAGGATCTCGGCGGCGGCCGCCAGTCCGTCGTCGTCCGCGACGACGTGACCCCAGCTGGTGCCCAGGCTCGAGGGGACCATCTTGAACTCGTGACCAGGCGGCTCGTACTCCAGCTCCTGGACGTCGTTCGGGATGATGATCGCGGTGGGGGCACGGCGGCTCGTCGCGATGCGGATGGCACGGTCGAGGACGCCCGGCAGCTGCTCGGGCACCGTCACCATCTGCACGTAGTCGCTGGCGACGTCCTTGAAGAGGCTGAGCAGGTCGACCTCCTGCTGGTAGCTGCCGCCCATGGCCGAGCGGTTGGTCTGGCCGACGATCGCGACGACGGGAACGTGGTCGAGCTTGGCGTCGTACAGGCCGTTGAGCAGGTGGATGGCGCCGGGGCCGGACGTGGCCAGGCAGATGCCGGGACGGCCGCTGAACTTCGCGTACCCCACGGCCTCGAACGCCGCCATCTCCTCGTGCCTGGCCTGGATGAAGCGGGGCTGGTCGTCGGCTCGCGACAGGGCGCCGACGATGCCGTTGATGCCGTCTCCGGGGTAGCCGAAGATCTGCTGGACATCCCATGCACGGAGTCGCTCCAGCAGCTGGTCGGCAACGGTGGTGCTCATCGTGTTCCTCCTCGGTTCGGGTCCTCGGTCTGTCGGTGCAGCAGGTCGGCCAGGAGCTCGGCCAGGTGGACGCCCTCACGGCCGCCGCTGTCGAGGTCCTGGATCTGGGTGCGGCAGGAGAAGCCGTCGGCCAGGACGACGGTGTCGTCGGCCGCGTCGCGGACGCGTGGCAGGAGCGTCTGCTCGGCCAGGGCCCTGCTGACGTCGCCGTGGCCCGCGGTGAACCCGAAGTTCCCGGCGAGGCCGCAGCACCCCGAGTCGAGCCGCTCGGCGTCGACGCCGACCCTCTCCAACACCCTCTGGTCGGCGTCCCAGCTCATCACCGCGTGCTGGTGGCAGTGGACCTGGGCGATGGCCCGGGTGTCCTTCGGCGCCACGGGCGGCTCCCAGCCGTCCGTGTGCTCGGTGAGCAGCTCGGCCAGGGTGACGACGTGGTCGGCCACCCGGTGCGCGTCCTGGTCGTCGGGGAAGAGCTGGTGCATGTCGGAGCGGAAGACCGCGGTGCAGCTGGGCTCGAGGCCGACGACGTAGCCCTCCTCACGGACGTGCGGCGCGAGCGCGCGGATCGACCGACGCAGCACTCGTCGCGCGATCCCCAGCTGGCCGGTCGAGATCCAGGTGAGGCCGCAGCACAGATGCTCCGTGGGGATCTCCACCTCCCACCCGGCAGCCTCGAGCACCTCGACCGCCGCCTTGCCGATCTCGGGGTTGAAGGCGTTGGTGAAGGTGTCCGGCCAGAGCAGCACCCGGCCGCGGGGTGCGGGGCGGTGGCAGTCCGCCGCGCCCGAGATGCGGCGGCCCCACCACTGCTGGAGGGTCTCGGGGGCGAAGCGCGGGACCGGCCGGTCCTCCAGGCCGGCCGCGCGCGTGGCCAGGCGGGCCAGGGGACGTCGAGCGGCCAGCGCGTTCAGCGGGCGCGCAGCGCCGGTTCGTGCGACGACCGCGGCCATCGCCGGGAGCCACCCGGTGGCGTAGTCGGCACGGGGGCGCAGCCGGTGCCGGTAGTGCTGCGCCAGGAACTCGGCCTTGTACGTCGCCATGTCGACGTTGGCCGGACAGTCGGTCTTGCACCCCTTGCAGGCCAGGCAGAGATCGAGGGCGTTCTTGACCTCCTCGGAGCGCCAGCCGTCCCTGATGACGCCGTCCGGGTGGCCGTCCAGCATCTCGAAGAGCAGGCGCGCCCGACCACGCGTGGAGTGCTCCTCCTCCTGCGTCACCTGGTACGACGGGCACATCACGGTGCCGCCGTCGTTCTCGTGCTTGCGGCACTTGCCGACACCGACGCAGCGGTTCGCCGCCTGGCGGAAGGAGCCGCCGTCGTCGGGGTAGTGGAAGAAGAGGGGGTGGAGGTCGCGGGGGGCCCATGCGCCGCCGAGCCTCAGGTGCTCGTCGAGGCGGGCTGGGTGCACGACCTTGCCGGGGTTCATCCGGTCCTGCGGGTCGAAGAGCACCTTCACCTCCTCGAACAGCGAGACGACCTCGCCGCCGAACATCCGAGGCAGCAGCTCGCCACGGGTCTGGCCGTCGCCGTGCTCGCCGGACAGCGAGCCGCCGTACGACACGACGAGGTCCGCGGCACGTTCGAGGAACCGGCGGTACCTCGCGACGCCCTCGGTGGTGTACAGGCCGAAGGGGATCCGCGTGTGCACGCACCCCTGGCCGAAGTGGCCGTAGAGGGCGGGGCCGGTGTCCGAGGCGTACCCGAACTCCTCATAGAGCCGCTGCAGGTCGCGCAGGTAGTCGCCGAGTCGGTCGACGGGGACCGCGGAGTCCTCCCAGCCCTCCCAGGTGTCCGGCTTGCCGGGCACGTGGGCAGTGGCACCGAGTCCGGCCTCGCGCACCTGCCACAGCTCGTCCTCGCGCTCCGGGTCGTCGATGAACCTCACGTCGGGGTCGTGCTCGGTGTCGCCGAGGCTGTCGAGCATGGCGTGCGCGCGCCGGTCGGACTCGTCGGCGTCCTCGCCTCCGAACTGCACCAGCAGAAAGCCGGTCCCGTCCGGCAGCTCTCCGAGCGCCTGGGCGTTCATGCCCTTCAGCTGCTCGTCGTGGATCAGGTAGTGGTCGACCCCCTCGAGCGCGATCGGCTCGTGCTCGACGATCGCCGGCACGGCGTCGGCCGCCCTCGCGATGTCGTCGAAGCCCAGCACCACCAGGGTGCGCGCCTTCACGACCGGCACCAGCTCGAGCTCCGCTCCCAGGATCGTGACCAGGGTGGACTCGCTGCCCACGAGCAGGCCGGCGATGTCGAAGCCGTGCTCGGGGAGGAGCGAGTCGAGGTTGTAGCCCGAGACACGCCGCGGGATGTCGGGGTAGCGCCTCCGGATCAGCTCGGCGTGCTCGTCGCGCAGACGTCGTAGCGAGCGGTAGATCTGGGAGCGGCGGTCGCCCATCCGCTCGATCACCGAGTACTGCTGGTCGTCGGTGCGCCGGGCGGTGAAGCGGGTGCCGTCGTACAGCAGGACGTCGAGCGAGACGACGTTGTCGACCACCTTGCCGGTGCGCTGCGCGGTGGCGCCGCAGGAGTTGTTCCCGATCATCCCGCCGAGCGTGCAGTTCTGGTGGGTCGCGGGCTCGGGCCCGAAGCGGAGGCCGGTCGAGGCGAGCTGCCGGTTGAGGACGTCGAGGACGATCCCGGGCTCGACCACGCAGGTGCGCGCATCCTGGTCCACCGACACCAGCCGGTGGCAGTACTTCGTGAAGTCCAGCACGACGGCCTCGTTGGTGCACTGGCCCGCCAGGCTCGTGCCGCCTCCGCGGTTGACGATCGGCAGGTCGTACTCGCGACAGACCGCGACCGCCTCCGCGGCTGCCTCGGTCGTGCGAGGCACGACGACACCGATCGGCACCTGGCGGAAGTTCGAGGCGTCGGTGGAGTACGCCGCCCTGGACCCCGTGTCGAACCTGACCTCGCCGTCCACCCGCGCGCGCAGGGCCGAGACGGCGTCGAGGGTCTCCGCCGCGGCGGGGTCGCGAGGTCGGGTCGGGTCGAGCGTGTGGGTCATAGGTCACCTCCGGAGAACGGCAGCACGCGGGTCAGGTACCCCCTCGGGCACGCCGTACCCACGCTTGTCGGACTACATGCGGCGTCGCATGTAACCTGACTGCGTGGAGGCACCGCCTGACGCCGTGGTGGACGCGCTGCTGACGTCCGCCAGGGCACTGGTCGGGATGGCCATCCAGACCGTCGCCGAAGGGCCGATGCCGGTGACGGTGGCGCAGCACCGAGTGCTGCTCCTGCTCGACGAGAGCGGAGGCCTCTCGGTCACCGACGTGGCGACGAGGCTCGGCGTGGACCAGTCCAACGCCAGTCGGCACTGCACCCGCCTCGACGAGCTCGGCCTGGTCGACCGCCGCGAGGCGCCAGCGGACCGTCGGTCGGTCGAGCTCCGGCTGTCACCGGCGGGTCGCCGCCAGGTCCGGGCGGTGCGCGAGGCCCGCCGGCGGTGGGCCCGCGCTGTCCTGACCCGCCTCGACTCCGACGAGATCGGCCCGCTCGTCGCGAGTCTCGCGACCTTCGCCGCGGCCGCGGACTCGGTGCACCCCGACAGTCCCGCGCCGCTGCTCTGACAGGGACCGGCGAACGGCACCTACGACACACTCGGGCCCACTCGGGCCCACTCGGGCCCACTCGGACACACTCGGGCCTCGCTCAGGTCCGCTGCCGGCGTACCTCGTCGACGACTGCCAGCACCAGGGCCACCAGGAGCAGGACGATCGTCGTGTGCAGCGCGTCGGAGAACGCCTGGGCGAAGTCCCCCCGGGTCGAGCTCAGCGACTCGAAGAACTGTGCAAGGACGACGGCCACCCCGATGGCCGACCCGACTCGCTGCGCCGTCTGGAGCAGCCCACCGCCGGCTCCCGCGCGAGCCGGGTCGACCTCGGCCAGAGACAGGGTCACGTTCGGCGAGATCACCATCCCCCCGCCGAAGCCCGCGCAGAGGAGCAGCGGAGCCAGGGCCAGCCCGACGTGGCTGTGCACGTGCGGCACCACCTGGTCGAGCGCCACGAGGCTGCCGCAGATGACCACCAACCCGACCACGACGAGCCGCCGCCCGAACCGGTTGACGAGGCGACCGGCGAGAAACGCGGAGGCCGCCGAGCCCACGGCGAACGACGTCTGGGTGGCCCCGGCCTGGAGCGCCGAGTAGCCCAGCCCCTCCTGGAGGTAGAGCGTGAGGATCAGGAAGATCGCGGTGAACCCGGCGAAGTAGAAGGTCCCCACGGAGAGTCCGAACACGTACGACGGGATGCGGCGCAGGCTCAGGTCCACCAGCGTCTGGCGCTGTTGCCGCGTCGAGTGCACCTCCCAGACGAAGAAGGCCACCAGCACCCCGGCGGCCGCTCCCACCAGCCACCACGGCCGGCTGGACAGGGCCTGTCCTTGGGAGCCGCCGACCACCGGGAGCAGCACGAGCAAGGTCGCCGCCGCGAACAGCAGCACCCCAACCGGGTCCAACGACGCCGACCGGCTGCCTTCGGCCTTGGGCAGCCAACGGCGCGCCAGCGCGACCAGGGCGATCCCGATCGGGACGTTGACGTAGAACACCCAGCGCCAGCCCTCACTCACGCCACCGAGCTGGATCAGCACTCCGCCCAGCAACGGCCCCAGCGCCGTCGAGATGCCGATGGTGGCGCCGAACAGGCCGAACGCACGCCCCCGCTCCTCGCCGCGGAACATCGTCTGGATGAACCCCGAGACCTGCGGGGTGATCAGCCCTCCGCCGACTCCCTGGACGACTCGGGCCACGGCCAGCCAGAGCGGGTTCACGGCCGCCCCGCAGGCCGCGCTCGAGGCGGTGAAGACCGCCACGCCGACCAGGAACACGAGCCGTCGCGAGCGCGCGTCTCCCAGCCGGCCTGAGGGGACCAGGGCCATGCCGAACGCGACCGAGTAGCCGGCGACGACCCATTGGATCTCACTCTCTCCGGCGTGCAGGCCGGTGCGGATCGACGGCAGCGCGACGTTGACGATGCTGACATCGAGCAAGCACATCCCGCCGGCCACCAGGCAGAGCACCAAGGCGCGCCACCGATGGCCCCGCTCCTCGGCATCCATCTCGGGTGGGCTGGTCGACGTGGTCTCGGGGGCGTCAGGCCTCGAGGACGCTGACGTTGCGTCGCAGTCAGGGCGTTGCACACCACTCCTTACCCGGTACGCGGCCTGGCCATGAGCGCGACCGTGAGCCTCCGGCCCGGGCCGGAGCCCTGGCATGCTGACTCACCCCGAGGGGTACGTGCGGCACGTGAGCAGGGCTGTCCCGGAGGTGTCCACCCTCCAGTTCGACGCAGGTGTGCCGTTGGACTCCGGCAGCCATCCGGCCGCCGTCTGGGCCCGCCGGGTGATGCTCGCTGCCATGGTCCTGGTGGTCCTGGGCGCACTCACCAGCTTCCTCGGCGTCCACACCAGCACGGCCACGGCCAGTGGCAACGGCTACACCCTCTCCTTGCGCTACCCCTGGGTCGCCCGCGCCGGGCTGGACGTCGAGTGGCAGGCGACGGTCACCCACCCGGGCGGGTTCGGCAAGGAGGTCACCTTGGCGGTGACGGCCGACTACTTCGACATCTTCGAGACCCAGGGCTTCCACCCCGAGCCGTCGGACGAGACCCGCGACGGCCACACCCTGTACCTGACCTTCGAGGCGCCCCCCGGCAGCACCTTCGTCGTCTACTACGACGCCTACATCCAACCCGCGAGCCAGCAGGGCAAGTCCGCTCGACTCGCGGTGCTCGACGCGGGCAAGCCCGTGGTCTCGCTCGACTACCGCACCCGGCTGCTGCCCTGACCGCTATCCGTCCCGAGAGAGGAGCCCGACGTGGAGATCGTCATCCGCGCGGCCGTCATGTTCCTGTTCCTGTGGGCGGTCACGCGCGCTGTCGGCCGCTCGACCCTGGGCGAGCTGAGCACCTTCGAGCTGTTGTTGTACGTCGTGCTGGGCGACCTGATCCAGCAGGCGGTGACCCAGCAGGACTACTCGGTCACCTCCGGGATCCTGGCCATCTCGGTGTTCGCCCTGCTGACCGTCGTCCTCGGCTGGACACAGTGGCGATTCCCGCGCACGCGCCCGATGATCAACGGCAAGCCCGTCGTCATCGTCCGGGACGGCGAGGTGCTCGCGACGCCGGTCCGTCAGCAGCGGCTCTCCACCGCGGACCTTCTCGCCATCGCCCGCCAGCAGGGGATCCGCAGCATCGGCGACGTCGAGCTGGCGGTCCTGGAGGCGGACGGCAAGGTCTCCTTCTTCACCCAGAGCTCACCGGAAGGCGCGCCGGAGACCGGCGCCGGGGTCTCCTAGCCCTCAGGGTCACCCCTCAGGTTCTCCGGTGGAGTCGGCTGTCTCCGTTGAGGAGGTAGCTCGGTGGTGTGGCGGGGTCGTGGGCGCGGTGGTGGTAGGGGCAGAGGAGGATGCCGTTGTCGAGGGAGGTCGAGGGAGGGGGGCCGCCTCGGGTCCAGGGGTCTTGTGGTGGGCCTCGGTCCAGGCGGCGGGGCAGTCGCAGCCCTCGGTGCGGCAGTGCTGGTCGCGGGCGTCCAGGGCGGTGCGGAGCGGCCCGGTGAACAGGCGGCCGGCGCGACCCACGCCCAAGATCTCACTCTTGCCGACGAGTCCACGGCACCAGAGGATCTGCGGACAGCCACCGAGAGACCACGACACCCCGGCGCAGACCGCCGGAGGCAGCTACCTCGACCCGGGCCGAGATCGCCGACCCAGCTTGAGAGCTCGGAAGCGCTCGTGGGCGATCGCGGCTCGCGCGGCGTTCATGCCCGGCGCCCCGTGCACCGCCCCGCCCGGATGCGCCGACGCCGAGCCCAGGTAGAGGCCGCGGATCCCGGTCTCCGCCCGTCCCCACCCGGGCACCGGCCGGAAGATCAGCTCCTGGTGCAGCTGCGTCGTGCCGCCGTTGACGGCTCCGCCGATGAGGTTGGGGTTCGCGGCCTCGAGCTCGCGCGGCCCGAGGACCCGCCGGGCCCGGATCCGACCGGCGAACCCCGGTGCCCGCTCCTCGATCCTGGCCTGCATGCGGTCCGCGAAGCGCTCGCGCTCGCTGGCATCCCAGGAGCCCGTGATGCCCTCGTCGCCCCGGTCGCCACGCACCTGCTGGGGCACGTGGGTGTAGGCCCAGAGCGCCTCGGTCCCGGAGGGCGAGCGCGTCGGATCGGTCGTGGTCATCTGACCCATGAGCAGGAACGGTCGGGCCGGCACGTAGCCGGCCCAGATCTGCCCCACGGACTCGCTGAGCTGCGACAGCGAGTCGCCGACGTGGACCGTGCCCGGGGCGTACGGCGCGGGGACCTGCCACGGCACCGGGCCGTCGAGCGCCCAGTCGACCTTGACCGTCGAAGGATCGAGCTGGAAGCGCCGCATCCCCCGGCGAACGCGGTCCGGCAGGTCCGCGGGGTCGAGGAGGCGCTCGTAGAGGATCGGAGCGACGACCGCACCGACCACCGCCCGTCCGGCGACGACCCGTGACCCGCCGCCGTACCGCACGGCCACGGCCCGCCCGCCCTCTACCTCGATCCTGTCGACCGGGGCGGAGCACCGCACCTCACCACCTCGCGAGTCCAGCCTGCGGGCGAGAGCCTCGACGAGCCGGGAGCTGCCGCCCTCGGGCACCGGGAAGCCATGGACCTGACCGACCAACGTCATCAGCAGGCCCATCAGCCCGGATCCGGGTGCGTCCAGCGGGATGTCGGAGTGGGCGGCGTTCCCCGCGACCAGCAGCCGTGGCGCCTCACCGCGGAAGGGCCAGAGCGCGTCGTCCAGTGCCGGCGTCAGGAGCATCCGGACCAGGTCCATCCCGCCCGCCGAGCGCAGCCGCAGCAGTCCCTTGGCAGTCGCCCGCGCCGGCGGGAACGGCGTGAGCAGCGCCTCGACCAGGGCGTCGCCGATGCGGTCCCACCGCTCGCACAGCGCGAGCCAGGCCTCTCCGTCGCCGGGACACAGACCGTCCAGGAGCGACGCGGTCACCTCCCGGTCGCGGTGGAGCGTCGCCCAGGTGCCGTCCGGGCGTGGGTGCCCGAGCACCGCCGGAGCGTGACGCCACCGCAGCCCGTGCCCCTCGAGATCGAGCGACCGTAGCGCCGGGGATGCCGCGCCGAGCGGGTAGAACGAGCTGAACATGTCGTGCTCGAACGCCGGGTCGACCGAGCGGTCGCTGTGCACCGCCCCACCGATGTGCGGCCGGCCCTCGAGGACGACGACCGACCAACCGGCATCAGCGAGCCGGTTGGCGGCGACGAGGCCGTTGGGGCCGGCGCCGATCACGACCGCGTCGTAGGTCTCGTGCGGGGCGGGCACGGTCACCCACGCCGCTCGGCGAGCCAGGCGAGCCGGCGCAGCGTCTCGCGGTTGCGCACCTGAAGGGTCAGCGCCCGGATCGGCTGTGGCACGAACCGGGCGGGACCGGTGACGAGGTCCTCCTCGATGGTCAGCGAGGCGCCCGCACCACGGTCCTCGACCCGAATCTGCACGTCAGCCTCACCTCCGGGCCAGGCCTTGGCGCGCAGCCGCAGCATCCGACCCTCCACCGAGTCGACGACCTCGGTGTCGTCATCGACCACCAGCGGCCACACGCCGACCGAGTGATGCAGCCGCGAGCCCGGGCTGGGCCACTCGTCGTCCACCTGTCGCATCCTGGTCGCGCCCACGACCCACAAGGGGTAGAGCCATCCGTCAGCCAGGACCTTCCAGACGTCCTCCGGCGGGGCATCGACGTCCTGCTGCACTCGGTTCACAACCGTCCGTACCCCGCCGACAAGCGATTGAACCGGCCCCGTCGTCGCGGATCCGGCGTGCTGGACGGGCAGTGACCTCGCGGGTCGTGGGGCCCGGCACCAAGGCCGCGTCCGCTCGGCGCTGGGCGTGCCGCCCCGTATCGGGCGACACAGCCTGACGACCCGGTGCCCGTGGCGATCCGCGCGCATGCGCCCGGACGCGCGTGCCCTCGCCGGCACTGGGTACCGAGGTCGCATGCCCCCGACGACTCCTCTGACCTCCCTGTGGCGCGACCGTCCGCCGATCGAGACCGACACCGAGCTGGCCGGGCGCTACGACGACGTCGTGGTCGGCGCCGGGCTGACCGGGCTGGCCACCGCACTGCTGCTCGCGCGCTCCGGGCGTCACGTCGCGGTGATCGAGGCGAGAGAGGTCGGCGCGGTCACCACCGGGAACACCACCGGCAAGGTCTCCCTGCTCCAAGGCACTCGCCTCTCGCGCGTCCTCCAGCGACAGAGCCGCCGGGTCGCCGAGGCGTACGTCGAGGCCAACCGGGAAGGCCAGGCCTGGCTGCTCCGCTTCTGCGAGGAGCACGGTGTCGGATTCCAGCGGCGCACCGCGGCGACGTACGCGGCGGACGCCTCCTCGCTGCGCGCCGCCAGGGAGGAGCACGAGGCCGCCCGCAGTCTCGGCCTGGAGGTCGTCTGGGAAGACGAGCTCGCAGTGCCCTTCCCGCACGCCGGAGCCACGACGCTGGCCGACCAGGCGCAGCTCGACGCGATGGAACTCCTGGAGGTCCTGGTCCGCGAGGTACGCCGCGAAGGCGGCACGGTGGTCACCGGGAGGCGAGTGGTCGCCGCACCTCTCGCGCACCCCACGGCGGTCGACCTCGAGGACGGAGCCCGCGTCGAGTCGGAGAACCTGATCCTGGCGACCGGGACCCCGATCCTCGACCGCGGCCTGTACTTCGCCAAGGTCGAGCCTCAGCGCTCCTACGCCCTGGCGTTCACGCACCCGAGCCCACCACAGCTCATGCTCCTCTCGGCCGGCTCGCCGACGCGGAGCGTTCGCGACGCCGCCTCCGACGACGGACCGCTGCTGCTGGTCGGCGGTGAGGGCCACACGGTCGGCCGAGCGCACTCTCCCAGCCACCATCTCGACTCGCTGCGGGGCTGGGCGCAGTCGTGGTTCCCCGCTGCGGAGGAGACCCACGCCTGGTCCGCCCAGGACTACTCCTCGCACGACGGCCTTCCTGCCATCGGCCATCTTCCGCGCGGGCGTGGGCACGTCTACGTCGCGACCGGGTACGGCAAGTGGGGTCTGACCAACGGCGTCGCGGCAGCTCTCTCCCTGACCAAGCAGGTCCACGGCCATCGCGCCACCTGGCAGCAGCCGATCTCGCGACGCGTGACTCGGCCGAGCGGCGCCCTGGAGATCGCGCGACTCAACGCCGCGGTCGGCGTGCGACTGGTGGGCGACCTGGCGCGCGCGGAGCTCCGCGCGCCGCGCCAACCGGCCGAGGGCGAGGGCGTCGTCGCCCGCCGGGGAGCCCTTCCCGTCGGGCAGGCCCGGGTAGACGGACGGCGATGCTCCGTCGTCGCGCTGTGCACCCACCTCGGCGGGACCCTCACCTGGAACGACGCGGAGCGGTCCTGGGACTGCCCACTTCACGGCTCTCGCTTCGGCCCCGACGGCGACGTGCTCGAAGGACCGGCGACGCGGCCTCTCCGGCCCGGGCCGGTTGCCTAGGAGCGCTCGGCAGATCCCGCTCGACCCGGCCGGTCCGGGACGTGGCACCGCCACGGGCCGTCCGGCGTACGTCGGCCCGTGCGGCCGGACCGCGGAGGTCAGGCCTCGGCCGGGATCGTCAAGCGCAGCACACCTGCGTCGTGGCTCGCCTCGATCCGGTCGAGATCGAGGTTGTCGCCGAGCACGAGCTGCCGGCTGAACATCCCGCGGGGCCGCTCCGAGGCGAGCATCTCCCAGTCGCCGTTGCGCCGCACGCGCTCGGCGCGGACGGGTGAGGAGCGTGGCGGCCGACGGGTCTGACACGGATCAACACCTCGCTGGCATGCGGCCTGGATGCCTGGGTACGGACCCGCACCGCCAACAGACACCGAACGAGAGGACGAACGGGAACGTGGACCTTCCGAGGGCATGCGGTCCGGTCAGCCGCAGGGTCGTGAACACGCTGCGCGGTCGGCGAAGCGCGTTTCCCTTGTCCTGGGACGACGGCACGGGCGACGGGATCGTCCACGACCGGGACTGCCAGCTGGCGCTCTGGACGATCTACGAGCTGTCCTACCGCGGCTTCGCGGACGTCGACCCCGACCTGGAGTGGGACGTCGAGGTCGTGGGCCTGCGCCGCACCCTCGAGACGCGTTTCGAGCGCGAGCTGCGATCGGCCACCCGCACTCGGGTCACGTCCCAGCTCGACCAGGAGGGGAACATCGGCGACATCGTGCTGGGCATGGCGGCGGACGACCAGGGCCCGCGCCTCTCGTCGTACCTGCGACGGCAGGCGACTGCCGACCAGATGCGGGAGTACCTCAGGGAGCGCAGCGTCCAGCAGCTGAAGGAGTCCGACCCGCAGGCCTTCCTGCTGCCGCGCATGAGCGGGGCCGCCAAGGTCGCGCTGGCCGAGGTCCAGTACGACGAGTTCGGCGCGGGCCGGCCGGAGGCGCTCCACCAGGCCCTCTTCGCGCAGACCTTGGCTGCGGTCGGACTCGACCCGGCCTACGGCGCCTATGTCGACCAGGTCTCCGCTCTGTCGTTGGCGTCGGCGAACGTGATGTCGCTGTTCGCACTCAACCGTCGGCTCGTGCCGGTCGGCGTCGGTCACTTCGCGGCGTTCGAGGCCTCGAGCTCGACGCCGTCCCGGCGCATCGCGGCCGGCCTCGAGCGACTCGGGCTCCCCGATGCCATCCCGTACTTCGACGAGCACGTCGAGGCGGACGCCGTCCACGAGCAGATCGCGGCCCGCGACGTGTGCGGGGCGATGGTGGCCGAGGACCCGGGCGTTGTGGGCGAGATCGTGTTCGGCGCAGCATGCGCTCTCCATCTCGACGAGCTGTTCGCCGACGAGCTCCTCGGCCGCTGGCACCCGGCCGACGGTGAGCTCGTCGCGGGTCCCCTCGGCGGGATGGCGTCGTGAGCGCCGAGGTGCGCGTGCGGGCCTGTCCGCGTGGTCCGCTCCTGGTACGGGGCGCCGACGTCGTGGTGGACGACGAAGGGAAGGAGCACCCTGTCGGACGGCCGGTCGTGGCCCTGTGCGCGTGCGACCGATCTGCACGCAAGCCCTGGTGCGACGGCACCCACAAGTCGGTACGCAGGGACGTGCCTTGACGGGGACCTCCCCGGAGTTCGTCGAGTTCGGCGCGCTCCGCATCGCCTTCGACTCGCGCGTGCTGAGACCACGCCCGTGGACGCTCGCGCAGTCGCGCTGGGCGGCCGAGCTCCTGACCGAGCTCTCTCCCGGACCGGTGCTCGAGCTCTGCTGTGGCGCCGGGCAGATCGGGCTGGCGGCCGTGAGCGGCACCACAAGGTCCCTGGTCTGCGTCGACGTCGACCCTGTGGCGGCCGACTTCGCGCGAGCCAACGCGCGCCGGGCCGGGCTGGAAGGTCGGGTGCAGGTTCGGGTCGGGACCCTGCGCGAGGCTCTCGACAGGGACGAGAGGTTCTGCCTGGTCATCGCCGACCCGCCTTGGGTGGCCCATCCGGAGATCGGCAGGTTCCCCGCGGACCCGCCGCGGGCCATCGACGGGGGCGACGACGGGCTGTCGGTCGCGCGGGAGTGCCTCCGGGTGATCGAGCGTCACGTGACCGACGCCGGACAAGCCCTACTCCAGCTCGGCGACCTCGGGCAGGTCTCGACTCTCCTTCGCCCTGGGTGGGGCTCGC
Organism: Nocardioides sp.; assembly: GCF_036267815.1. GTDB lineage: Bacteria > Actinomycetota > Actinomycetes > Propionibacteriales > Nocardioidaceae > Nocardioides. Next base: position 42,935 of record NZ_DATAVI010000009.1, read on the forward strand.
TCGACGTGGCCGAGACGAGGACGTTCGAAGGCGGTGTCGTCGCCCGGGTCACGCCCTCGCCCGAGCGGGATCACCACCTTCGGGCCGCAGGACCCGCTCGCGCATGAGTGCTCCCCGAGGCGGGTACGCCCTCGTCGCACCCACCGCCTCCGGAGGACCCATGCCCGACGTCGTCGACCTGATCATCTCCGACCACCGCGAGCTCCAGCGGATGTTCGAGGTGCTCCGCACCGACCGCTCCAAGCGCGCGGCCATGGCACCGGTGATGAGCACCCTGCTCTTCGCCCACAGCCGGGCCGAGGAGTCCGAGGTCTATCCCCGGGCCCGCGACGCCGGCGTCGAGGAGGACGTCGAGCACAGCCAGAAGGAGCACCTGGTCGCCGACCAGCTGGCTGAGCGGCTGACGGGGCTCGACCCCGAGTCCGACGAGTTCGGCGAGGTGCTCGACGAGCTGGTCCATGCGGTCACCCACCACCTCGAAGAGGAGGAGGAGACCGTGCTGCCACACATGCGCGAGCGGATGGACGCCGACAGCCTGCAGCAGCTCGGAGAGCGGTTCCTCGCCGCCCGCGCCGAGCACCTCGGCGACCAGCCGGACGACATGACGAGGGCCGAGCTGGAGCAGCAGGCGCGCAACCTCGACCTGAGCCGCTCCACGCAGAGGTCGAAGGCCGAGCTGAAGGACGCGCTGGAGGACGAGGCGGAGCTCTGAGCCCTGGGCGATGAGCCCCGGACCCGCGTCGTAGTCTCCCGCTCATGAGCGAGCAGCAACACCGCCTCAAGGGCATCGTGCTGCCGGACGGCGTCCCGCTCGACGCCGTCGGCGATCTCGGGTGGAGTGCCCTGACCGACCTCGAGACGCCGGTGATGGTGCTGCACGCCGAGGCGCTCCGGCACAACATCGCGACCATGGAGGCCTACGTGCGCGACGCCGGGGTGCTCCTGGCTCCCCACGCCAAGACGTCGCTGTCGAGGTACGTCGTCTCTGCCCAGCTCGACGGCGGCGCCTGGGGCATGACCGCGGCGACGGTGGGACAGGTGCGAGCCCTGCATCGCTGGGGCGTCCGGCGGATCCTGCTCGCCAACGTCCTCGTGGACCCGAAGGCCATCGAGTGGCTGGCACGGACGCTGCTCGCCACGAGCACCCACAGCACCGGCCACGACCAGACCGACCTGTGGTGCTACGTCGACAGCGTCGCCGGGGTCGACCTCCTGGAGCACACGCTCGCCGAGCTGCACGCGGAGCGACCCCTCCAGGTCCTTGTCGAGCGGGGCTACGACGGCGGCCGCACCGGCGCGCGCAGCCGCGAGGAGGCACTCTGGACCGCCCGGGCGGTGCAACGCTCGGCGCGGCTCGTGCTCAGCGGGGTCGGGGGCTACGAGGGCCTGATGCACCGCGACCCCGATGCCGGCCACCCGGCCGGCCTGGTGCCGTTCCTCGACGCGATCGCGGAGACGGCTCGCGACCTCGTGACCGCCGACCTGCTGGAGGTCGAGGCGCCCATCGTCACCGCCGGAGGCAGCTCCTACTTCGACCAGGTGGTTGCGCGACTCGGTCCCGACATCGTCGGTCCGCGGTTCCGAACAGTCCTGCGAAGCGGCTGCTACGTCACCCACGACCACGGGATGTACCACCGCGCCTCGCCGTTCGACGGACGTCGCACCTCACCGGACGCTCCGACGTTCCGCCCGGCTCTCGAGCTGCTGGCGCGGGTGCTGTCGACCCCGGAGCGCGGCCTCGCGATCGTCGACTTCGGCCGCCGCGACGTCCCGTTCGACGACCAGCTGCCGATCCTGCTGGGTCGCTACGCCGACGGCGTGCTCCAGCCGCTCCCCCGTATCCCGGTGGCGAAGGTCAACGACCAGCACGGCCACCTGCGCCTCGAGGACGGTCACGGCGAGGAACCCGGCAGCCAGCACGATCTGGCTCCCGGAGACCTGCTCGCGTTCGGCATCAGCCACCCGTGTGGCGCCTTCGACCGGTGGCCCGCCATCCCCCTGGTCGACGAGTCGCATCGGGTCCTCGACGTGGTGACCGTCGACATGTGAGCCACCACGCCCGTTCGGGGGTACGGAATTCGCTGGGCGAGCGAGCATTGCTCATAGTGAACAACCGCTTAGGATGAGGACACACCACCACCGGAGCCGCCTGATGACGACCGCGCCCACGACCGACCGGGTCGCGCTGGTCCGCGCCATTGCCACCCAGCACCTCGCCGAGCGCGGACCGCTGATGCCGATCCTGCACGACGTCATGGAGGAGCTCGGGCACGTCGCCCGCGAGGACGTCGAGGCGATCGCGGACGTGCTGAACCTCTCGGTCGCCGAGGTCCATGGCGTGGTGAGCTTCTACCACGACTTCCGCACGACCCCTCCGGCCGCACACACGGTCGCGCTCTGCCGCGGTGAGGCCTGCCAGTCGGTCGGCGCCCAGCCGCTCTACGACGACACGCATGCCAGGGCCGCTGAGCTCGGCGACGGCGTCGAGGTGAGCGAGGTCTTCTGCCTCGGCAACTGCGCGCTCGGCCCGTCCGGCATGCTCGACGGGCGCCTGCACGGCCGGCTGTCCCGCGAGCGGCTCGACACCCTCACGGAGGCATGGCGTTGACGGACCAGGCGGGCAGGGTGTTCGTCCCGGGCGACGCCGCTGCGGTATCGGTGGGTGCCGACGAGGTGGCCGCCGCGGTCGAGGCGGCCGGAGCGCAGGTGGTGCGCAACGGCTCGCGCGGCATGCTCTGGCTCGAGCCGCTGGTGGAGGTCGAGACCGACGCGGGGCGGGTGGGGTTCGGCAACGTCACCCCCGAGGACGTCCCCGCCCTGATGCAGGCGCTTGCGACCCGGTCGCAGAGCGACCTCCTCGCCCGCCCGGGATCCATGGGGGTCGTCGACGAGCATCCCTGGCTGGCCTCCCAGCGCCGGGTGAGCTTCGCCCGAGTCGGCGTCGTCGACCCGACGTCCGTCGCCGACTACGAGGCACACGGCGGGTGGGCCGGACTCCGGCGCGCGCTGTCGCTGTCACCGGCCGAGGTGGTCGCGGAGGTGACCGACTCCGGTCTGCGCGGCCGTGGCGGCGCCGGCTTCCCGGCAGGCATCAAGTGGAAGACGGTCCTGGAGGCCGGGTCCGACCTCAAGTTCGTCGCGTGCAACTTCGACGAGGGCGACTCCGGGACCTTCGCCGACCGCATGGTCGTCGAGGGCGACCCGTTCACCCTGATCGAGGGAATGACGATCACGGCCCACGCGGTGGGCGCCAGCGAGGGCTACGTCTACGCCCGCTCCGAGTACCCCCACGCCGTCGCCGCCCTGCGCCGCGCGATCGACGCGGCGTACACCCATGGCTTCCTCGGCGGCGACATCCTCGGCTCGGGCCTCACCTTCGACCTGCACGTGCGAGTCGGTGCCGGCGCCTACATCTGCGGCGAGGAGTCCTCGATGCTCGAGAGCCTCGAGGGACGGCGCGGCGAGGTGCGGGCCAAGCCGCCGATCCCGGCGATCAAGGGGCTCTGGGGCCGCCCGACCGCGGTCAACAACGTGCTGACGCTGTGCGCGGTGCCGATGATCTTGAGCAACACCGTCGACGGCGGCCCTGGATGGCAGGGGTACGCCGAGCTGGGCACCGGCCGCTCGCGCGGCACCCAGGTCTTCCAGCTGGCCGGCAACATCAAGCAGGGCGGCATCGTCGAGCTGCCCTTCGGCGTGAGCCTTCGCGAGCTCGTCGAGGAGTACGGCGGCGGCACCCTGTCCGGGCGTCCTCTGCGGGCCGCGCAGGTCGGAGGCCCGCTCGGGGCCTACGTGCCCGCGTCCGGCTTCGACGTCGCCATGGAGTACGAGGCGATGGCCGCGGCCGGGGGGATGCTCGGGCACGGCGGCATCGTCGTCTTCGACGACACCGTCGACATGGCCAAGATGGCGCGCTTCGCGATGGAGTTCTGCGCGGTGGAGTCGTGCGGCAAGTGCACGCCCTGCCGGGTCGGGTCGACGCGTGGCGTGGAGACGATCGACCGGATCATCGCCGGCCACGACATCACCGCAAACCTGGTGCTGCTCGACGATCTTTGCGAGACCATGACCAAGGGATCCCTGTGCGCCATGGGCGGACTGACGCCGATGCCCGTCCAGAGCGCGGTCAAGCACTTCCCCGAGGACTTCGAGCCTCAGCGAGACGAAGCGAGCGGAGCAGCAGTATGAGCATGGTCGACGAGCCGAGCATCTGGTCACCCGAGCTCGACTTCGGCACGCCGCCGATGCACGACGTCGATACCGTGACGCCATCGGTGACCGTGACCGTCGACGGCCACCAGGTCGACGTCCCCGCTGGGACCTCCGTCCTGCGCGCCGCCACCGAGGCCGGGGTGACGATCCCCAAGCTGTGCGCGACCGACTCGCTGAATGCGTTCGGCTCCTGCCGGATGTGCCTGGTCGAGGTCGACGGCGTCCGGGGTGTGCCCGCCTCCTGCACCACGCCGTGCGCCGACGGCATGGTCGTCAGCACCCAGACCGACACGGTGCGCGAGCTGCGGCGCAACGTCATGGAGCTCTATCTCTCCGACCACCCCGAAGACTGCGACGGCTGCGCCCGGGGCAACTGCGAGATCCAGTCGCTCGCCGCCACCGTGGGGTCCGCCGAGGTGCGCTACGGCCGCCCCGAGACGCGCCTGGACGTCGCGCACCCGCAGCCTCTCGACCAGTCCAACCCGTACTTCGCGTTCGACGCGTCGTCGTGCATCGTCTGCTCCCGCTGCGTGCGGGCCTGCGGCGACATCCAAGGCACCTTCGCCCTGACCGTCGAGGGACGCGGCTTCGACTCCCGGATCAGCGCCGGCGGCACCGACTTCCTCAGCTCGGAGTGCGTGTCCTGCGGCGCCTGCGTGCAGGCCTGCCCGACGTCCGCCCTCCAGGAGAACTCCATCGTCTCGCTGGGCATGCCGACCCGGTCGGTCGAGACGACGTGCGCCTACTGCGGCGTCGGCTGCTCGTTCCGCGCCGAGGTCCAGGGCGACGGCGACGACGCCCGCGTCGTCCGGATGACGCCCTCGAAGTCCGGGGGCGCCAACGAGGGCCACAGCTGCGTGAAGGGCCGCTTCGCCTACGGCTACGCCAGCCACCGCGACCGCCAGATGTCACCGATGGTGCGCGACTCCATCGACGACGAGTGGCGCAAGGTCTCGTGGGAGGAGGCCATCGCCCGGGCCGCGTCCGGCTTCAAGGCGATCCAGGCCGAGTACGGCGTCGGCTCGATCGGCGGGATCTCCTCGAGCCGCTGCACCAACGAAGAGGTCTACGTCGTCCAGAAGATGGTCCGCGCGGCGTTCGACAACAACAACGTCGACACCTGCGCACGCGTGTGCCACTCCCCCACGGGCTACGGCCTCAGCCAGACCTTCGGCACCTCGGCCGGCACCCAGGACTTCGCCTCGGTCGACCAGGCCGACGTCATCCTCCTGATCGGCGCCAACCCGACCGACGCCCACCCGGTCTTCGCCTCGCGGATGAAGAAGCGGCTGCGCGAGGGTGCCCAGCTGATCGTCGCCGACCCGCGACGGATCGACCTGGTGCGCAGTCCCCACGTCGAGGCGACCCACCACCTCCCGCTGCAACCCGGCTCCAACGTCGCCTACATCAACGCGATGGCGCACACGGTGGTCACCGAAGGGCTGCACGACGAGGCGTTCCTGCGCGAGCGCTGTGAGGGCGTCGACGAGTATCTCGAGTTCGTCCGCGACCCGGGGAACTCCCCCGAGGCCACCGCGAGCGCGACGGGAGTCGACCCCGACGAGCTCCGGGCAGCCGCCCGGCTCTACGCCCAGGCACGCAACGGGGCGATCTACTACGGCCTCGGGGTCACCGAGCACTCCCAGGGCTCGACGATGGTGATGGGCCTGGCCAACCTGGCCATGCTCACCGGCAACATCGGCCGTCCCGGCGTGGGCATCAACCCGCTGCGCGGCCAGAACAACGTCCAGGGCTCGTGCGACATGGGCTCCTTCCCGCACGAGTTCCCCGGCTACCGCCACGTCGGCCGCGACGACGTCCGCGGCATCTACGAGAGGCTCTGGGGCAAGACGCTCGACCCGGAGCCCGGCCTGCGGATCCCGAACATGTTCGACTCCGCCATCGCCGGCAGCTTCCGAGGGCTGTACGTGCAGGGCGAGGACATCGCCCAGTCCGACCCCAACACCCAGCACGTCGAGGCGGCCCTGCGCGCCATGGACCTGGTCGTCGTGCAGGACCTCTTCCTCAACGAGACGGCTCGCTTCGCCCACGTCTTCCTGCCCGGCACGTCGTTCCTGGAGAAGGACGGCACGTTCATCAACGCCGAGCGCAGGTTCGGTCGGGTGCGGCCGGTCTTCTCCTCGCGCGTGGGCAAGGACGAGTGGCAGGTGGTCTGCGAGCTCGCCACCGCCATGGGCTTCGCCATGTCCTACGAGTCCCCCGCGCAGATCCTGGACGAGATCGCCGCGACCACCCCGACCTTCGCAGGCGTGAGCTTCGCGCGACTCGACGCGGAGGGGTCGATGCAGTGGCCGATCAACGACAACGCCCCGAACGGCACGCCCACCATGCACGTCGGCGAGTTCGTCCGCGGCAAGGGTCACCTCATCCCGACGTGGTTCGTGCCGACCACCGAGCGCACCAACCGGAAGTTCCCGCTGCTGCTCACGACGGGGCGCATCCTCACGCAGTACAACGTCGGCGCGCAGACGCGACGCACCGACAACAACACCTGGCACCCCGAGGACGTCCTGGAGATCCATCCCGCGGACGCCGAGCTGCGGGGCATCTCCTCCGGCGACCTCGTCGACCTTGCGAGCCGGGTCGGCTCGACGACGTTGCGTGCCCTGGTCTCCGAGCGGATGCCTCCGGGCGTGGTGTACACGACGTTCCATCACCCGATCACCGGGGCCAACGTCGTGACGACCGAGAACTCCGACTGGGCGACCAACTGCCCGGAGTACAAGGTCACCGCCGTCCAGGTCGGGGTCGCGAACGCGCGCGGCACCGACGCCGTCACCGAGGTGCGCGAGCCGGCAGAGACGCACGCATGAACGTGCCCCCCGAGGCGAGGATGGGCAACGACATCGCGCGCCAGCTGGGACACCTGCCGACCGCCCAGGCGGCCGAGGCCATCGCCGACCACATCGAGCGCTTCTGGGAGCCGCGGATGCGCCGCAACCTCGAGGCCCTGGTGGCGGCGCAGGACGACGCCTTGGACCCGCTGGTGGTCGACGCTGCCGGGCTGCTGGCGGCGCGCGCGAGCTGACCTGCCCCTTACCTGCTGGTCACGACGGGGTCTCGATCCGGTGACGACTCGGTCCGGGCCCTCCCCGAGCCGGGAGGTTCTCCCTAGGTTCTGGTCATGGCGCAGCAGGGCTCCGCTCGCGACTTCGACTTCTGGGTCGGAGGGTGGGACGTGTTCGGCCCCCATGGGCGACTGGTCGGCACCAACACCGTCGCCCTGCTCTTCGACGGCGGCGCCGTCGCCGAGCACTGGCAGGGCGGCGGCGGGGTCGAGGGCCACAGCCTGAACGCCTACGACCCCAGCCGTGACCGCTGGCACCAGACCTGGGTCGACTCGACCGGTGGCCTGCTGCTTCTCGACGGCGGGCTCGTCAAGGAGTCGATGGTGCTCGAGGGCACCGCGCCCGGAGAGAACGACGTGCTCGAGCGCCAGCGGATCACCTGGACCCCCGAGGATGGTGGGGTGCGCCAGCACTGGGAGTCCTCGGCCGACGACGGCACCACCTGGACGACGGCGTTCGACGGCCACTACCGGCCGCGCACCTCCTGACGTCTCGACTCTCCCTGCTCCGGACGGGTGGGCGGTGGCTGCCAAATCCCCCGCTGAAGCGGGGGATTTGGCACTTCCTGGCCGCTGCAACCCCCGGGAAGTGCCAGAAGAGGCCAGGAAGTCCGGCGGACGCGGGCGTACGACGGCACGGTACCCGCGTCAGCTGAGGCACAGCGCCGGTCCCCGACTCGCCCCCGAGGAGCCGGAAGTGTCAGCGGGCGAACGGTCCGCCAAGCCTGGCTCCTGGACAGTTGCACTCACAAGCACCGCCCGTCACCAGCCGCAAGCGCTGGCCACACGACCCTGGGAGAACTCGACATGCGCCGCATCCTCGCCACCACCCTCACCGCCGCCGCCCTTGTCGGAGCCGGCGCGACCGCGGCCTCGGCGCAGTCCTCGCCCGTGGGTGTCGCTCGGGTGTCGATCTCCGTCAGCAACCACAGCTCCACCCAGTGCGACGTCGAGCTGTCGTGGACCCCCAACCCCTACGCCCACGTCGACCACTACGACGTGCAGTACGCCGACTCGCAGGCCGGGCTGGGGCCCGCCCCGGTCTCCACGGTCAGAGGCCTCGAGACGCGCCGGGTCGTGAACAAGGGCTCAGCCGCATTCTTCGCGCTCACCCCCGTGCTGAGCGACGGCACCATCGCCGTCACCGTGACCAAGAAGGTGGACCACGCCGCCTGCTGACGCGGTGCGATCGGCGGTCGTGCCCACGATCCTCGGGCAGAGCGGACGAGCGTGTGGTCGCCGTTACGGCACCGGTTGAGCGGTGCGTCGATCGTCAGTCGATCTCCCACGCCGGCGTCGCCATCACGACGATCGGACGGCGGGTCCGGAGCCAGTCGTTCACCCGCATGGTCCCTACGACCATCGCGAAGCCGAACACGGTGCACAAGGTAATCATCATCGTCAGTTCTCCCCATAGATCTGAACGTCTTGAGGTCGATCTTGGCGGCGCAAACGAGGGAATGCTGCGGAATCCGTAGAATTGCCAACCGGCGGGCAAGGTAAAGGCCAGTGTGCTGGCAACACCTTACGACGGTGGCACGGGTCGCGTTCAATCATCCTTGTGGCCAGGACTTCGGGGGAAGCCCAACCACGAACACTGGCTCGGACCATCGGGGGGTAGGTCGCGAGCCGACCGGGGGTGCGCTTCACACCGGGGGGAGAGAAGCCGGCGCCGATCGCCCCCGCTCGTCACACACGAGCGGGGGCGCCTCGCATTTCAGGCGACGAGCCCGAGAACCCGCCTGGGTGATGCCCACAGGGTCCGGCGGGGCACCTCGGAGGGGGACGGCATCGACGTGCTCACCCAGCCCCGGGCGCCCGCTCGGCGCTCCCGAGGATCTCGGCGAGCTGCACGGTCAGTGCCGCGACGTCGTCACCGACCGAGCGGAAGACCGATGGTGGGTCCCACCGGTCCGTCTCCTCGGCACGACGTAGCTCGCGAAGCGACGACCGCATGAACGTCGTCTTGAGCGCGGTCGAGATGTTGACCTTGGCGCAGCCGCGGGAGATGAGGTCTCGGAACTGCTCGTCGGTCAGCCCGCTGCCACCGTGGAGGGCGATCGGGATCGGGTGCGCGGCCACGATGGCGCTGACGCGGTCGCCGTCGAGCGTAGGTGTGCGCGTGTAGGCGCCGTGGGCGTTCCCGATGGCGGGGGCGAAGACGTCCACCTCCGTCCGCCTCAGGAAGTCCAGGGTGACGTCCAGCGAGTGCTGAGCCGACGCCTCGTCACTGCCCACGCCATCCTCGACGCCTTGGATGTGCTCGATCTCGCCTTCCACGTTCGCGCCGTACCTCCGCGCTTCGGCCACCACCTCGATGGTCTGCCGGAGGTTCTCCTCAATCGGCAGGAGGGAGGCGTCGAACAACACCGAGTTCCATCCCGCCCGGAGGCACTCTGAGAGAACCTCCCGGTCCGGACAGTGGTCGAGATGCAGGCAGACGGGTACGTCGATCCCCTCGGTCATCGCCCGCCACATGGCTGCGAGCACGTCGACGCCGACGCTGCGGACCGTCTTGACCGATGTCTGGACGATCACCGGCGACCCGGCCTGGACGGCGCCCCGGAGCACCGCCTCCATCGTCAGGTCGTTGACGACGTTGATCGCCGGGACGCCGTACCGGTTGCTGAACGCGTCGTCGAGGATCGTCGACAACGAAGTGGTGGTCATCAGCGCACGTGCTCCGGCGCAGCCGTGGTCGCGTGCCCGAAGGCGGCATGGCTCGACAAGGTCAGCTCCTCCGATTGGTGCCAACAGGGCCACGGCGGCGCAGCAGCGCGGGGCCGCAGCCGCGCCGCCGTGGACGCTCGATCAGGTAGGGACGCCTTCCGGTCCGGCAGCCTCGGCGGCGGCGCGAGTTGCCGGGTCGATGTCAGGCACCGGCCCCTTGAACCAGTGCCTGGCCGAGAGGACCCACCATCCTCCGAAGAGCAGCAGGGCACCGGCGACGGCGAGCAGTGTGTAGTTGAACGAGTTCCACGAGAAGTCGTGGTGGAACGGGATTCCGGCCGGCGTGGTGGGCGAGATGAAAAGCAGGCAGACCAGGCCGATCCACACGATGCTCACGAGGTCGACGACCTTGTACCAGCGGCCGAGGTTCCAGGGTCCGGTCTCGAACTCGTCGCCGAGCCGGAACCTCAGGAGGATCACGAAGGCATAGGCGAGGTACAGCCCGATCACGACGACGGCGGTCGCGATCAGGTAGCCGATGGTCGCGTTCCAGAACGTCGGCAGCATCAGCAGCAGGTTGATGCCTACGATGACGGCCACGGCGTTGAACGGCACCTGGAACTTGTTGAGCCGGGTCCACAGGTGCGACGCCGGGGTGGCCCGGTCTCGTGAGAGCGCCCACACCACCCGGGAGCTCGCCGTGACAACCGCGTTGCAGCACAGGAACTGGGCGACGCTGGCGATGAGGAGCAGCGCTTCTGCCCAGCGCGATCCGAGCGCCGTCGACCAGATGTACTGGACGTCGAACGCACCCGCGTTGAGCGTGTCCTGGGTGTTGGGGATCGCGAACGTGATCGCGAGCAGGAGGATCCACCCCCCGACGCCCGACCAGAACACCGACGTCCACACTCCTCGTGCGGCGGCGCGGGCGGCGTTGTTGGTCTCCTCGGACATATGCGCCGAGGCGTCGAAGCCACCAATCGTGTACTGCGCCTGGAGGAGTCCGAGTCCGAGCACGAACCAGAACATCGGCTGCGACCAGTGATGTCCGCCGAAGCCTGAGGCGTTGATCGTCTTGGTGAAGACGTACGAGGCGGACTGGTGGTGGTCGGGGACGACTACGAGCGCCACGACGATCACCGCGGTGCCGATGATGTGCCACCAGGCCGAGATGTTGTTGGTCAGAGCCACAACCCGGATGTCGAAGTAGTTGACGGCTCCCATCGCGATGATGGCGATCGCGTACACCGCGTACAGGGTGCCCGTCGTAGCCGAGAACGCGCCCGGCCACAGCAGCACGAGCAGAGAGGTGAACGTGAGCGAGAAGCCGTACCCGACGGCTGCGACGGCGCCGACGAGCCCGACGATGTTGAACCACCCCGTGAACCATCCCCACCGCGGAGACGCCATCCGGCAGGCCCAGAAGTAGAGGCCGCCGGCGGTAGGCATGGCCGACGCGAGCTCGGCGATGCCCAGCGCCACGATGACGCACATGAGGGAGACGAGCGGCCATCCCCAGGCCATCATCACCGGGCCGCCGTAGGAGAACCCGATGTAGTAGCTGGTGATCGGACCCGCCAGCACCGAGATGATGCTGAAGGAGATCGCAAAGTTGGTGAAGGCGCCCATGCGGCGCTTCAGCTGTTGTTGGTACCCGAGCCGGGCCAGCACCGCCGAGTCGGAGTCATCTTGGTTGATGCTCATGTTCACCTCGTTGACACAATTGGAGTCCGAGACCTTCCTGGAGCGACAGGTGTCGCCTGACCGGAGCCCCGGCCTTGCCCCGCGTTGGCGGGTCGAGAGCGGGCGCTCTCGGAAGACGTACGACGAGTGCCCACCGGTCGCGGGCTGGCCCGAGCGATCACGGCAGCTTCTCCTCCCGCTCGAGGAGCGCCAGGTCCGACTCGAACGACGCCTCGGAGGCGATCTCGGCCATCCGCGCCAGGCAGGTGCGCGCGTATCCGGCGTGGTCGAAGTCGAGGAAGCCGGTGGTCCCCGCGCGCAGCGACCAGAGCCCTTCGCGGAGCATGCTGACGAAGCGGTAGCACCGGACCGCCGCGAGCACTCGTTCGTCGGCGGCCTCGCCGTACCCGGAGACGAGAGCGGCCACCTCCTCGGGTCCCAGCTTCGCCTTCTCCGCGAAGTCGCCGACGTCGAAGAACCGGTCACCGGAGCCGGCGTACTCCCAGTCGATCAGGAAGGCCCGGTCGGCGGTGAAGACGACGTTGCCCTCGGACACGTCAGCGTGCAGAAGGGGCGCCACATAGGATCCACGAGCGGTACCGATCCGATGGAGGGTGTGCATCGTCCAGCCGAAGTCCTCGACCAGTTCCGGGCTCTCCCGGTCCACCTGCTCGAACAGCCATGTGGTGCCCGAGAACGGGTCGGAGACCAGGCCGTGCACCGACGTTCCCCGCGTCTGGGCGTGCAGCCGAGCCAGCGTCTGACCCAGCATCGTCAGTGCGCCGGCGCGGTCTGCGACGTCGGAAAGCAGGGAGCCGTCGACGAAGTCGACGACGAGAACGCCGAGGTCAGCAAGCTGCGCGAGCACCGGCGGGGTGAGGCCGAGCGACGCGATCTCCTCCAGGGCCAGGCTCTGGGTACGACGCTGGATCCCGACCACGCCGGCCAACGCGTCGGGCAGCTGCTCCTGAACGACGACCGCGCGACCGGCCTCGGGCCCGGACTCGAGCACGACCTTGAAGTTGCGGTTGGTCATGCCGCCCTCGAGTGGCTCCGAGCTCCACGCAGCTCCGGGCCACAGCCGCTGGAGCGCGAGCTCCACCGTCGGCGGCATGGTCGACGGCGAGCCGGGCCGCTCGAAAGGCTGGTTGGCGCCGCTCACGAGACGCCCGCCCCGACACAGGCCTCGAGGTGGGCGACACCGACGTAGTCGCCGACAGGCACCCTCGTGGTGTTCAGCACCACGCGAAGCTGCGGCCCTCCAGGCTCGCCGAGCGAGTCGACCACGATCCGGGCGCCGCCGAGGTCCTCCTCCCGGGTGTAGTGGCTCTGGGTCGCCACCACCGACATCCCCGCGGCGCGCGCCGAGGCGACGCCGATGGCTGAGTCTTCGATCGCCGCCGAGTCCTCGGGTCTGCTCCCCAGGTCGGCCAGGGCCCGTACGTAGACGTCGGGGGCCGGCTTCTTGTGGGCGACCATGTCGCCAGCCACGACCACGATGTGGTGCGGCATCAGGTCCCCCAGCGCGCGGTCGGCGATCGCGCACACCGACTCCTGTGCCGAGGTCGACGCCACCCCCAGGACCCAGCCGGCGTCGTGCGCGTCCTCCGCCAGGCGGCGTACCCCCGGTCGCGGCTCGAGCAGGCCGTCGCGGACCATCCCCACGAAGATCTCGGTCTTGCGCCGATGCCAGCCGCGAACGACGCCCTCGAGCTCGGCGGGGTCGGTGGGCAGACCGTGACTGCGCACGAAGTCATCGGTGCACAGCCGCATGAGCCGCTCACGCCCGCCCGCCACCGTGAGCCGCTCGGCGTAGTCCTCGGTGCTCCAGGAGAGACCCAGGCCCTGCTCGTCGAACATCTGGTTGAAGGCGACGCGGTGCCCGTCGCGCTCGGTCTCTGCGAGTACGCCGTCGCAGTCGAAGACGAGGGCCTTCACGAGGCTGCCCGGCTCCGCAGCCCGGCCCGCCAACCGCCCCACGCCGCGCAGGCGACGATGCCGGCTGCCGCGCCCAGGAGGGGTAGGTCCCGAGGCTCCAGGGTGACCTCGGACCGCCAGGCACCCATGCGAACGTCGAGCACGGGACGGCCGCGGTCCATGCGGACGCCACCCAGGCTCACCCGGAACCGGCCGACCGGCGACAGTACCTGCATCTCTTCCCACTTCCGTCCAACCGTCACAACGTCCGGCGTCCAACGGCCGCCAGAGCCTGCTCGCATGCACGTGTCGCTGTTGCGACCGCGTCCTCGTGGGTCTTGGGGTCGGCCGAGCTGAAGCACTCGACCACGTCGTCGCTCGCGAAGAGCGCCCCTTCGACGTTGCGCATCGGGATCCGCCCGGCAGCCAGGAGCACGGCGTCGGTCGCCACGTGAGTCACTCGCCCGCCCTGACGGACGGTCGCACCGCTCACCCGTGGGAAGCCGTGCACCGCCTCGACCGTGGCGTCGGCGAACCGGACCTCCCCGAGCTCGCCGAGCTCGCCGTCCCCCGACTCCGTCGGCTCGGCGGTACGGCGTACCCGGACGACGCGCGACGCGCCGGCGCGCTCGAGCTGCTCGCAGAGCTCCTCCGCGAGCTGGCCGTCACCGACGACCAGGGGGTGCCGACCAGGGAGGACCCCCGAGTCCAGGTAGTGGTGCGCCACCGATCCCGGCAGCACGCCCGCACCCCGGTCGCCCACGATGCCGAGCTCTGCCCTGGTGGCCGGACGAGTCCCGGTCGCCAGCACCAGGACTGCCGCGTCGAGCGACTCCGCCCCGCCGACACCGAGCGTGCACACGGCCCCGGGCCGGCGTTCCAGGGCGATCGTCCCGAGCCTCCAGCTGACACCGGCCCGGTCGGCTGCCCGCGCCAAGGACTCGGCGTCCGATTCGGGCTCCTGCCCACCTGCCGCTGGCAGCCGCTCCACGACGCTCACCCGGACATCGCGTTCGGCGAGCATCCTGGCGACGATCAGACCCGACCTGCCGGCACCCGCGACGACAACGTCAGCCATGGGTCTCACCTACACCGATGGTCGAGCCGGGCTCGTTCATCGGCGTCTCCCATGCCGGACGGTCCGCATACAGCGACGTCACGAAGGCGACCCCTGACAGGCACGCGGATCCCTGGCAGCGTCCCCAGGTCGCGTGCGTACGGCGCGCGACCCCGCCGATCGTCGTCGCGGCGAGTGGTGGTCGCAGCGCCTGGTGGACATCGGCGGCGGTGACCTTCTCGCAGGCGCAGATCACCGTCCGACCGAGGGGGTCCGTCGCCACCCGAGCGCCGTCGAGGTCCCACCAGAGCGGCCGCTCGTAGTCCAACGAGGTTCGCGCCGCCGGCCGAGCCGAACCGGGAAGGCCTGCAGCGACCAGCAGGTCTCGCAGATGCTCACCCATCGCGGGTGACGACGAGACGCCCGTGGACCTGATGCCCGCGGCCATCAGCAGGTTCGAGGCAGACTCGGACCAGCCGACCCGGTAGGTCGGGTCGCTGTGCGGACGCAGGCCGGCGAACGTCTTGATCGCGAAGGACAGGTCGAGCCCGGGCATGAGTCGCCGGCAGCGCCCGAGGACATCGGCGATCCCTTCGGTGGTGGTCGCGCGGTCGCGCTTGTCGGGCAGGTCCTCGGCGTCCGGCCCGACCAGCACCGAGCCATGCGCTGTCGGGATCACCATCGGCCCGTGCCCGAGCGGGCCTGGTACGCCGGTGAGGATCGACGGCACCTGCTTGCCGAACTCGCGGTCCAGCAGGGTCCACTGACCTCGTCGCGCCACGACGTCGAAGTCCTCGCCACCCAGTGCCTCCGAGACGGCGTCGGCGCCGACCCCTGCGGCGTTCACCACGAACTTCGGGCGGTATCGGCCGCGGGTCGTGACGATCTCGGTGATGCGGCCGTTCTGGCGGACGCCGTCCACGACAGCCTCTCCCAGACGGAACCGCACGCCGTTGGTCTCGGCAAGCTCGGCGTAGGCGACCGAGAGCCGTACGGAGTCGACGACTCCTTCCGCGGGGATGTGCAACCCCAGGACGGCGTCCGCCGAGGCGTGGGGTGCCACCTCAGCGAGTGCGTCGCCCTTGAGGATCTGTGCCTCGACCCCGACTGTCTCGCAGCGCTCGGCCATGGCCGGGATCAGCGCGGCCTCCTCCTCGTCGAGCGCGAGCACCGTGCATCCGACGCGCCGGAACCTCACTCCCAGCCGCTCCGAGAGAGCCTCCCAGCGCCCGTCCGAGCGCAGGCACAGGTCGGACTCAAGCGACCCCGGCGCCGGTGACCATCCGGAGTTGGTGATGCCGCTGTTGGCGCGCGATGCCTCGTCGCCGACGTCCTGCCGGCGCTCGATCACGACGACGTCGACGTCGAGCTGCGACAACGCCATGGCCGTCGACGTCCCGACCACTCCGGCGCCGACGATGACGACGTCCGGGCTCTCCACGGCCGTCGGCACGGCGGTGTCGGCGTGGTGGCTCCGCACACGCACCTCCGACGTAGCTCCCGGTCTGACGATGGCCTGGACGATAGGGAGAGACGATGAAACAGGTCAACGAGTTGCCGGTCGAACCGCGCTGGGTATCGTCAGATCGCACGTTGCCGGCTGGAGACATCGGGTTTCCCGATGTGTCAGGTGAGCGCGGCGACTCCTCTGACCCGAGCCAGATGGGAGCGCAGGACGGTCTCCAGGTAGCGCTCGGCGGGGCTGGCGCTCGTCTGTCCGAGCCTCAGCAGGCCGACCTGGCGTCGCGGGGTGGCCACGTCGGCGACGCGGAACGCGACGACCTCGCCGCGTCGACGCTCCTCGACGATCGTGTGCGTCGAGAGGAACCCGACCCCGCTCCCGCGACGTACCGCGCGCTTGACGGCGTCGACCGATCCCAGCTCCCAGACGTCTCCGAAACGGTACGGCGTCGCGGCCAGGATCCCGAGGGCGAAGTCGCGCGTGCTGGAGCCCTCCTCCTGCACCAGGAGGGTGGCACCGTCGAGCGCCGAGGCCGTGACCTCGGCGGTACTCGAGAGGTCGAGCAGCGCCGGGCTCGCGACTCCGACGATCTCGTCCGGCCCAAGGGGGGTGGCCACGAGTCGCTCGTCGCGCACCTCACCACACGTGACGGCGCAGGTCACCCGCCCCGACAGGAGCCACCGCACGACCTGTGCCGTAGACCCGACCGACAGGTGTACCTCCACGTCCGGACACTGCTGCCGGAAGTGAGCCAGGGCGTCGGGGACGACGTACGTGCCGGGCACCGAGGACGCTCCGAGTCGGAGCGTCCCGGTGCGAAGACCCGCCCGCGCGGCGAGGTCGGACTCCGCGGCCATCAGGCTCGACAGGGCCTGTGCCGCGTGCGCCGCCACGATCTGGCCCGCACCGGTCAGATGCAGGGAGCGACCACTGCGGGCGACGAGCGGCTCGCCGGCCGCGACGTTCAGCAGGCGGATGTGCTCGCTGGCCGTGGGCTGGCTGATCCCCACGACCTCGGCAGCCTTCGACAGGCTCTCGGACCTCTCGAGCTCGATGAGAAGCCTGAGCCGGGCCACATTCCATACGTCCAACAGTGTCGGCATGAGCTCACCCCCACGGGCGCAGGCCCCCAGCGGGCCGCGGCGACATCGTAGTGCTCGCCCCGTGACCGCGCGCCAGCCACGAGAGGACGTTGACGCCGCGAGGTCCAACGGGCGCGGGACAGCTCCGGGGCGATCTCCGCGCCTCCAGAGGTCACCCCGGCAGGTGTCCTCCTGGTGACGGGCTGGCGGCACAGTTGCTGCATGACCACCGTGAGTCGCACCTTCACCGTGCAGCCATCCCCTGAGGCCGTCATCGACTACCTCAAGGAGCTCGGCCACGCCGAGGAGTGGGATCCCGGAACCCAACGGTGCGTACGTCTCGATGAGGGCCAGGTGCGCGTCGGGAGCCGGTGGCACAACGAGTCCAAGATCGCTGGGGTCTCGACCGAGCTGACCTATGAGCTGAAGGAGCTGACGAGCAGGCGCATCGTGCTGGCCGGGAGCAACGACACGGCGACGTAGACCGACACCATCACCGTCGACCCGCACCCGAGCGGTGGAAGTCAGGTCACCTACGAGGCGGCCATCGAGATGAGCGGGCCGCCGAAGCTCGCGACGACGGCGGTCAAGCTCGTGTTCGAGAGGATCGCCAACGAGACAGAGGAGCGCATGAGCACCATCCTCGACCGGCTCGAGACCTGAGGCATCCTGGGCCGGTCTCCGGCGCTCCGACGTGCCTAGCGGCATGCGCCCGGCCAGGTGGGGTACCCACTGCAAGATGAGGGACGAGCCGACGGCGGACGCCGGCCAGAATGTCGGCAGCGGCTCCCGGGACAAGCTGGTCCAGTTGATGCGCGAGATGCGTGTGGGCATGCTCACCACGTTCGGTCCAGACGGCCCGCGATCAGTGCCGATGGCTCGACAGGACGTCGATCCGGGAGCCCAGCTGTGGTTCATCACGGCACGCGACACCGCTCACGTGCGCGTGTTGCGGGCGGTGCCGCACGTGGCCGTGACGTTCTCGTCGCGGGACGCCCGGGTGGCCGCGACGGGACGCGCATTCGTCATCGACGACACGGACAAGGTGGAGCAGCTGTGGAACAGCTTCGCCGAGGCATGGTTGCCCGGTGGACCGGAGGACCCGAACGCGACCTTGCTTCGAGTCGATGTCGAGCAGGCGGAGTACTGGGACACCCCCGGTAGCAAGGTCGCCTCGCTGATCAGCTTCGCAAAGACCAAGATGACCGGGGCGACGTACGACGCCGACCACGGCAACGTGGAGCCCTGAGCCGTACCGAGCCACCCCGCCAACCCCATTCAGATCAGCCCGCCCTGGACGCGGAAGAGCTCGTGGCCGCGGCAGAGGAGCGCATCGACGACGGCGAGGCCGAGTTCGGGCCCGACGCACCGCCGCGCGGTGTCCTGCCGAAACATCCCGAGACCACTTGACCCAACCGACGCCTAGTCCGGCGACGTGTCGGAGTCGGCCTCGGCGGGCTCCGTCGGAGAGGGCGGATTGGGCTCTTGCGGGTCCTGGGTGACGTCCGGCCGGACGTTCGGTTCGTTGGGCGTTGCGGTCATCAGAGATCTCCACCTTCCTTGCCTGCTACGTACCCGGTGCGGCGTGTCACGACACAGGCCGCCGGGCCCAAGGAAGCGCTGACCAATCCCGCCTGCTGCGCGCCATTGATCGGCACTTCCCTAACGCACGACGAGGCTCCACACACCGGCCACGCAGTCGACCACAAGGCGGTTGCGCGCTCTTCGCCAGCCGGGCGACTCGAGCACGGATCCGCCCGCTACTCCGATGGTCGCCGTTCGGTAGAGACGAACGCTGCCGGCACCGCCGACCATGGTCGCGCGAACGGGCACGGCTCCGGTGACTGCGAGACGGACTGAGCTGGTGCCCCGATGACGGTCACGGGCAGCGTCCCTCGTGGTTCGGGGAGAGCGATGGCGAAGGCCGAAAACCCCTTGAGTGACGTCGATGGCGGACACGCGTCCCCGCGAGAGGTCGAGGTCGACCGACGACGCGCCGGCGTCGAGCTCGATCCGCCAGTGACGTCACGAGCGAGGCGGAGTCGAGCTCAGGTCCCGGGGCTGCTTCGCGCGGTTGGCTCACCACCACGGCGCGACCCTGCAAGGTGAGGGTTGGTGCCGAGGCTGCGTCGGCGACGCCAGAGGCTTCGACCACCGCGCGCGCCAACGACGTCGTACCGAGGTGGATCGTGGAGGACCCGCTGACAACCCGCAGCACGACGCGCGACCTCGATCCTGGCGTTCTCGTGCCGGGTGACCAGCTGGTCAATGATCAGCCGGTCGACACTGCGCAGCGCGGTCGACGGCTGCACCCGGCGCCGGTCGGTCAGGGTGTTCAGCCTGCTGGTGCCGTGTGCCTGCGCAGCACCACGAGAGTCCGGAACTGGGGCACGGTGACCACGTCATCGAGATCGGCCAACGACCGGGCGGTGACTCCGAGGAGCGCACGCGAGGCGGTCAGGAGGACAGTGACGAAGTCGTCCAGCTCAGGGTCGCCCGCTGCCTCGGACCGGGCATCGTCGTGGTGCCCGGTGCCGGCGCCGACACCTCATGTTGCATTCAGGTAAGCAACTATTGCATACTGCAAGTCATGCCTGGAAGCGATCCCCCGATGGTCTCCGGGCACGCCGGCTGGCTGAGGCTGCCCCGGTCCGGTGTGGAGCGCGTGAACGCTGCAGCCCGCTCGGGTGCCGGTGGGCTGGTGCTGCTCGCGCTGGTCGTAGGGGCTGGGGCGGGGCTGTTCGCCGTGGTGTTCCGGTGGCTGATCAAGCAGTTCACGCTCGTCCTGTCCGGGCACCCGGACTACGCCGCCGTGCCCGGAGCCGCGCATCCGGGGCTGCCCGGCCTGGGCCGATGGTTCCTGCTCGGTGCCCCGGTGGTGGCGGGGCTGGCGTACGGTCCGCTGGTTCACTTCTTCGCCCGCGAGGCCCGCGGCCATGGCGTGCCGGAGGTGATGTACGCCGTGGCGCGTCGTGGTGGCCGGATCGCGCCCCAGGTCGCTGCGGTCAAGGCGCTGGCCTCGGCGTTGTGCATCGGTGGCGGCGGCTCGGTGGGCCGTGAGGGGCCGATCGTCCAGATCGGGTCCGCCCTCGGCTCGACGGTGGGCCGGGTCCTCCGGGTGCCCGAGGGGCGGATGCGGGTCCTGGTCGCCTGTGGCGCAGCGGGCGGGATAGCCGCCACGTTCAACGCGCCACTGGCCGGGGTGTTCTTCGCCATGGAGCTGATCCTGGCCGACTTCGCGGCCGAGTCGTTCGGCATGGTGGTGCTTGCTGCGGTCACCGCGAGCGTGATCGGACGCGCGGCCCTGGGCAGCCGGCCGTTCCTCGCCCTGCCGACCTTCACCGTCCAGCACCCCGCGGAATACGTCTACTTCGCCGTCCTGGGGGTGATCGCCGGCTGCGTGGGCGTCGGGTTCACCCGCATCCTCTATCTGATCGAGGACGGCTGTGACGCCATCTGGCGTGGCCCGGAGTGGCTGCGGCCCGCGGTCGGTGGCCTCGCCCTCGGGGTGGTGCTACTGGTGCTGCCGCAGCTGTACGGCGTCGGCTACCCAGTCCTCGGCAACGCGGTCAGCGGCCAGTACGCACTCGTCTTCCTCCTCGTCCTCCTGCTCGGCAAGATGGTGGCGACCTCGCTGACGATCGGGATCGGCGGCTCTGGCGGGGTCTTCGCCCCCAGCCTGTTCATGGGGGCGATGTTGGGCTCCGCCTTCGGGATCGTCGCCCACCAGCTCCTGCCCGGCGCGGGACCGGCCGGCGCCTACGCCCTCATCGGAATGGGCGCGGTCTTCGCGGGGGCGGCTCGTGCCCCGATCACCGCGGTGGTCATCATGTTCGAGCTGACCGGCGAGTACACGATCATCTTGCCGTTGATGACCGCGATCGTGCTGGCCACCGGCATCGGGCACCGGCTCACCCAGGACACGATCTACACCCTCAAGCTGCGCCGCCGCGGCGTACACCTTGGCATCCGCGAGACCATCGCACCCGGAGGACGCGTCCAGGTGTCGGCGGTGATGAAGCCACTCCCACCCGCGATCGCCGCGGACGCCCGGCTCGCCGACGTCGCGCTCGAGCTGGCCCGGACGCGGTACGGCGTTCTCCCGGTCGCCCGCGACGGCACCTACCTCGGAGTGGTCACCGCACGCGCGGTCAGCGAGGCGCTCTCCGACGGCCGGCACGACGCAACCCCCGTCGAGCTGCTGGTGGAGCTTCCCTCGTCGGTGCGCGAGGACACCGAGGTCGCGGATGCGATCCGCGCCCTGGACGCCAGCGACTGTGGCGCGATCCCCGTCCTGTCTGCCGCCAGTGCCGGCGTGGTCGGTTGGTTCGACTACCAGAACGCGCTGGCCAGTCTCGAGCCCGTCCGACCAGCATCATGACCCCCACGCCCCAACCGCGTCCCGGTGAACCGACAGGGCAACCCGGCCACTCAAGCGGCCCCTATGCGGTGCGCCTGCGGGGGCTGACGAAGACATTCGGCACCACACGTGGCATTGCCGGCGTCAGCCTCGACGTACCCACCGGTGGGGTCTTCGGGTTCCTCGGTCCCAACGGCGCCGGGAAGTCCACCACGATCCGACTCATCCTGGGCCTCTATCGGCCCACAGCCGGAACCGCGACAGTGCTCGGTCTCGACCCCTGGCGCGACGGCGCGGTCCTACGTCGCCGGATGGGCTATCTGCCCGGCGAGCTGAGCCTGTTCCCCCGTCTGACCGGCCAGGAGACGCTCGACCGGTTCTCCGCGGCCAGAGGACTGAGCGATCTGCGCTACCGCACCGAGCTGGTGGACAGGTTCGGTGCGGAGGTGGACCGGCCCGTGCACACACTGTCGAAGGGCAACCGGCAGAAGCTCGGCCTGGTCCTCGCGTTCATGGACCAGCCCGAGCTCGTCGTCCTCGACGAACCCACCTCGGGGCTCGACCCGCTGGTACAGGACGAGTTCGCCTCCCTGCTGCACGAGACCGTCGCCACGGGAGCGACCGTGTTCCTCTCCTCCCACGACCTCGACGAGGTGCAACGAGTCGTCGGTGAGCTCGCGATCATCCGAGACGGGAGCATCGTGGCCGTCGACACCGTCCAAGGACTCAGGGGCCGCTCACCGCGCCGGATCGAGCTGTGGTTTCCCGGGCCGGCCCCCCGAATGGCATTCGCGTCCCTGGACGGGGTAGAGGTCCTCTCCGTCGCCGACAACACGATGATGCTGTCAGTGGCCGGCGCCGTCGCGCCGGTGCTGGCAGCAGCGGCAGACCAGGACGCGGTCGATATCACCGCCCGGTCCGCCGACCTCGACGAGCTGTTCCGCACCTTCTACCGATCCCAGCACCGATCCGAGGCCCCGGATGCGCACTGACATCACACGCCTGGACCTACGGCTGCGCCGACGCGGCATCTGGGGCTTCACCCTCGGTCTGGCCGGCTACACCCTCGTCATCGTGGCGCTCTACCCGTCGTTCAAGAACCAGACCTCCCTGGACGCGCTCACCGCGAACGGGAACACCCTGGGCGCACTCCTCGGCGCCAGCGGCTCGTTGACCTCGCCGGTCGGCTGGGTCAACGCCAACCTCTACGCCAACTTCCTCCCCCTGTTCGTCCTCGTCATCACGATCGGCTACGGCGCCGACGCGATCGCCGGACAGGACGAGGCCAACACGCTGAGCCTGGTCGCCGCCCTTCCGCTCAGCAGGCGCGACCTGGTGTCGCAGAAGATGACCGCACTGCTCCTCATGGCACTGCCAGCCACGACCGCCACCGTGGCGTGCGTCTTCGCCGGCCGCGCCTTCCAACTGCCCCTTGGGATCTGGCCGGTCCTGAGCACCACGCTCGGCGTCCTCCTCCTCGGCGCGGCGTTCGGCCTCCTCGCCCTCGCCGTGGGCGCCGCCACCGGAAGCCGCGGAACCGCGATCGCCGTCGCAGGCTCAGCCGCCACCGGGTCCTACATCCTCAGCGCCCTCGCACCAGCCGTGAACTGGGTCCACCCACTCCGCTTCGCCTCGCTCTTCTACTACAGCGTCGGCAACCATCAGCTCGACCACGGCCTCTGCTGGGCCGCAGCTACCGTGCTCTGCGGTACGTGCGCCGCGCTTGCTGTGGTGTGCGTGGCTGCGTTCGCGAGACTCGACCTCCACTGACTCTCTTGTTCGTCGACCGCACCGTGCGACCGCTGCCCCGACTGCCCAGGTCGCGATACGTCGACCACCGAATCACCCGAAGCCTCAGAGCGCCACGTAGCTGGTGGTCGACGGTCAAGGCGCTCAGGAGGCCTCAGGGCCTTGCTGGGCCGGCCCTGAGGCCACAGCCCTAGCGTGACTTAGGCCATGTCTGAGGCTGCGGCGAGGCCCACCTCGCTGACCTGCGTGTTCATTGGCTGCCAGGCACGAATTTGCGCACTAGCCGTGGGCTCTAGAGTCCTGGTTCGTGGCGTAGGTGCGCACTGTGAAGTCCTCGACGGGCGACGGCGGTCCAGATCGTGCACTCCTCGCGGCGTGGATCACGCAAGATCGAGCATCTGGGACCAGCACATGACGTGCAGGAGCTCGAGGCCCTCAAGGTCGTCGCTGTGCAGCGGCTGATCGGTGGGCAGGAGGAGTTCGACCTCGGGCTGGGGGCAGTCGCGGCCGCGGGGCCGCTGCCGATCACCTCAACCCGGATGAGCCACCCATGGGACGCGTTGTGCCGCGCCTACGAGAGGCTCGGATTCGACACCGCCACCGACACTGACGTCGTCTTCCGTGACCTGAGTCTGGTCTGGATGAGCTCGCCCGTGACGCCATCGATCGCTGCTGCGACGACCGATCGTGCATGCACGTCGAGCCCCACCCTCGTACGCTCGGGGAACACCGGGCCTCCCACGAATGTCGGATGGGTCGAGCGGGCAGCCACTGCTCGGTCACCCACGAATGTCGTGAGTGAGGCCCCGGCCCGGGGCCCCGTCAGTCCGACCGGGTCACGTCATACCGTCTAGTCAGCTTCAGGATCCGCGCCTTGGGCTGCGCGGCCGCCGTCGACGGGAAGGACGACGCCGTTGATGAAACTGGCGTTGTCGGACAGCAGATATGTCACCGTGTCGGCGACTTCGTCACTGGTCCCCACCCGGCCCAGCGGATGTAGGGCGGCCATCTGCGCCTCGACGTCGGGGTGGTGCTCGCGGTAGGCCCCGTAACGGGCGGTGCCGATAGAGCCGAGTGCGACCGCGTTGGTGCGGATGCCGGCGGGTCCGTGGTCGATGGCGACAGCCTTCGTGAGGGCTTCCACTGCGGCCTTGGCCGTCGCGTAGGGCAGCGCCCCGCGTACCGGGCGTTGTGCCTGGTGGGATGAGACGTTCACGATCGCGCCGGGGCGTTCGTGGGCGAGGAAGTGGTTCACCGCCGTGTGGCACCCGATGACCGCCAGGGCCAGGTTCGCGGTGATGAGGTCGAGGACTTCGTCCGCGGCGGCGGAGGCCAGCGTGGCATCGCGAAAGATCGCCGCGTTGTTGACCCATCCAACCAAGGGGCCAGCAGCTTCGGCCCGCAGGGCGGCGCGCTCGGCGATCCTCGGGATGCGGGCGTCGCCGATGACGAACTCGACCGATGAGTGGTCTCCAGCAGAGGTCTGCGCGATGTCGAGGACCACGACATGGCCTTGCGTGGCGAGACGCTCAGCGATGGCTCGCCCAACGCCTTGGCTTCCCCCGGTCACAACGTAGGAGCGGTGAATCACAACGGCGGCCAATCCGTGTCAGCTGCCGGTGTCGGCAACGTGGACGGTGTTCTGACCGGAGAGGACCTGCGGCTCGGCGTCATCGAGGCTGACCACGTACGTCTGCGTGTGACGAGCCGAGCTGTTGCGGGGCCGGCCATGAGCGTCGAGATAGACCTGCTCGACGACCACCAAGGTGACGCCCGGTGAGGATGGCCACCACCTTGCTCGCCCGATCGGAGAACAAGAGTGGCCACACCAAGAAGACCGCATCGACGCCGTCCAGATGGTTCGCCAAACCCCTCGTGGACCTGAGGTCGCCCGCCACGACATCGACACCGTTCCGGGAGACCGGCGCTAGCGGGGTCACGGGCCAGAGCACGGACCGACAAGCCCTGTCCGAGCAGGCCATCAACCACGTGGCGACCAACGTTGCCTGTCGCCCCGATGACCATGACCATGCGACACCTCCGAGACCTTGACGGCGCACAAATGGTGCGCCCGATGTTCGAAACTACTCACACCGTGGATGCTCGCCAGCCGGGACCGCCCGCTCAGCACCCACGGAGAGGATCCGCAGACCGTGTAGTCCTCTTTCCCCCGAGGTACCAGAGACCAGCGCCCAAAGTGCAATGCCGTTCATGGAACGGAATCCAGAACGTCTGCGGCTCAGGTCGCCAGCCGGCCCGGACGCTTCCAACTCCTGGCCGGTGTTCCGCCAGTTGTGGGATTGCGGCGTGGTGGGTTCAGCGCCGTTGCTCATGGTGCGTTGGGCGGTGCCGCCGGAGGAGCGCAGCGCCGAGCGCGGCGGTGATCAGGAGGGCGATCCCGCTGAGCCAGATGGCGTTGTGCAGGCCGTCGACGAACAGCTCGGCCCGTAGTCGGGACACGGGTGGGCCGGTGGGCCAACGCGTTGCCCTTCAGGTCCGCGACGGCCTGCTCGATGAGAGCCGCTTGCGCCTCGGGGCCTGCCAGCGGCCGACCTCGACGAGATCTGGCGGTCCACAGGACCGATCCTCAAACGCGCCCGCCGGAAAGCACCGGTATGGGCAGAAGTCGCACCCGACAGTGGCGCAGGCACTCGCGTGCACGGACCGGGCCGGGATCCGTGTCCATGGCCGGTTCACCACCCGAGGTCAGTCCTGCAGGCATCCGGCAGGCTCGACGCTGCCCACGTTCGGATCGACGGCTCGCCCCGGGACGTCGACAGGCTCACTCGATGGGTCACCCGGGCATGAGATGGCGATCCAGGCAACGCCGGGCAACTTGGAACGAGAGGCTCAGGTGGCCGGGGCCTCGTCCGCCTGTTCGACCAGTTCGCCTTCCAGCGCGATGTTGATCTCGTCGCTCACGACGAACCGCCCGTCGAGCACGGGGTTGAAGGTCAGACCGAAGTCTCTGCGGTTGATCTTGGTGTGCCCGCTGTAG
This sequence comes from Nocardioides sp., assembly GCF_036267815.1. Lineage (GTDB taxonomy): Bacteria > Actinomycetota > Actinomycetes > Propionibacteriales > Nocardioidaceae > Nocardioides. Next base: position 69,213 of record NZ_DATAVI010000009.1, read on the forward strand.
CCGATCCGGTGACCCATCATCGGATCGTTGAACTCGCCCAGCCGGCTCATCTGCAAGGCGACCGCTCGCGTGATGCCCTTGATGGTCAGGTCGCCGGTCACGATGTACTGGTCCTCCCCAGCCGACTCGACGCCGGTGCTCGTGAACGTCATGACGGCAAACTTGTCTGTGTCCAGGAAGTTCTCCGAGCGAAGATCCTGGTCGCGAACCTCGTGATGGGTCTTGATGCTGGCCGCCTGGATCGTGACCTCGACACGCATGTTCTCCAGATGATCAGGGTCGATGTCCGCCGTGGACGTCACCTCGGAGAAGTGCCCACGCACCGTCATCATGCCCAGGTGCTTCGCCGCGAACTCCACCTGCGTGTGGTACGGGTCAAGCTGCCAGCTACCCATGTCAATCCTCCCGACGCCCGTGCTCGTTTCAGCGATCCCGGCCGGTCCGGCGTTCGCGCTAGACAACGCGTGCCCGGACTCCAGTCCGGATCACCAGAATATCGAACTATAGTTGAAGGACCAACTATCGTCTCGCCCCCGGAGTACCCAGGTGAGACTGAGCAACCTGCGAACAGGCGCCCGGGCGTGTCACCGCGGAAGCCGGTCCAGGTGGCGAGCGCGGCGATGGAGTCGATGAGGGCGTGTTGTCCGTGGGCGACTCCGACGAGCTGGCCGCGGCCGCGTGGTCGGTCTTGGAGCGGCGAAGGTGCAGGAGCACCCCGGCCGGCTTGGTCTCGACGTCGGCGAGGGTCAGTGCGGTGAGCTCGGATCGTCGCAGGGCTGAGGCGAAGCCGAACAGGACGATCGCGGCGTCGCGGGCGCCCTTGAGGGTGGCGCGGTCGATGGGGGTGACGATCTGGCGGATCTCGGGCCGTGCGCCTCGACGAGCTCGCGGGCTCCATGGCCCGAGGCTTACCCGACGCCGTAGACCGCCAGCGCGGTCACCAGACCGGCACCCACCAGCGCCGCCGCCGGGCCGACCACTGACGCCGGCCGCGACGAGAATGCCGCGGCGAGGCCGATCCGTGCCGCTTGGAGGAGTACGCCGGCGGCGGCCGCGACGAGCAGGGGCTCGAGCTGCTCCGGCACCGCGATCTGGGCGACCCCGACGCCCGCGACAGGACCCAGGCACAGGGCCGCGAGCCCCCACCGGGTCCGGCGCCGCGATGCGGAGGCCAGCAGCGAACCGGCCGCCAGCCCTTCGGCGAAGGCGTGGGTCGCAAGAGCGACGACGACCGTCGCCGAGCCGATGAGCGCCAGGGCCGCGCCCTCGAGGACGCGGTGTGCGGCCAGGGCGACGGTGACCGCCGCCCCGTTGGCCGGCTCGCTGTCGCGAGCACAGGCACAGCCTCGCCGGGTCAGCCACCCGGCGAGCGCGAAGCCGGCCGCCGCGGTCAGCGGCACGACCGACACGGGAAGCCCCGACTCTCCTGCGTCCGACCAGGCGTCGGGCAGCAGGTGCAGCCCCGCGATCACGAGCAGGACGCCGGCCGCAGCACCGAGCACCAGCTCGCGCCGGTCCGAGTGCCGGTCGGCGAGGGCCCAACCGGCGAGGGTCGCGACCGCGATGAGGACGACGCCCAGGCCCAGCACGTCGACAGCATGGCCGAACGGGGCTCGAGCGGGATGCGCAGGCTAAGCGAACCCTTAGGAGGTAACCGGCGCCGGCGCGGGCTGGACCTATCCTCGCCTCGTGTACGACATCGCGCTCACGGTGGCGGCCTGCCTGCGCTCGGGCACCCGGGTCCACGTGTCCTGGGTGGTGGGCTCGGACCTCACCCTGGCGGGGGGTGCGCCACTGGACCCCAACAGTTCGCTGGCCCTGACACCGGGTGGAGGCCGGGTCGGGAGCCTGTGCGCCGGTGCTCTCGACCAGCAGCTGGCCGAGCACGCGTCCGTGCTGGGCGAGACCGGCGGGCGGGTGGTCCGGGTCGCCGTGGGCGAGCTGGAGGCGGAGGCCTTCGGCCTGGCCGGTGCCGGTACGGCGACCGCGGTGGTCCTGAACGGCGAGCTGCTGCCGGCCGCAACGTGGGAGCTGCTGCAGGAGCGCCAGCCCTTGCGGGTCCGGCTCGCTCGGGAGGGCGACGAGCTGACGGCGGCCGCATTGCAGGACCCGGACGGCCACGAAGCCGGAAGCAGCGTCAACGACCTCGAGGTCGTCACGACCTGCCGGCCGGTGCCGACCGTGGTGCTGGCTGGCGGCGGCCCCGTCCTGGCGGCCCTGGAGCAGATGGCACCACTGCTCGGCTGGCGGGCCCAGCGGGCGAGCGACGCAGACACCGCCCGGGCCCTCGTGGTCGGGCTGGGTCCCGGCGACGCAGTGGTGCTGGCCATGCACGACGTCGAGCTCGCCGGGCCCGTGCTGGCCAGCACCCTCGACGGCCGCGCCGGCTACGTCGCCGCGCTCGGCAGCCGAGCGATGCAGCAGAGCCGGGAGACCTGGCTCAGCGGCCGTGGCATCGAGGGGTTGGAGCGGATCCACACCCCGGCCGGGCTCGACATCGGTGCCGACGGCCCGGCGCAGGTCGCCGTCGCGATCCTGGCCCAGGCCATCGCGGAGCGGTCCGGGCGTGCCCAAGCAAAGGCTTAGGTACACCTCGTCGGGAGCGGGTGGCCGACCTACAGTGAAGGCATGGATGAGCCCCAGAAGGTTCTGCGCGCGCTCTGGCAGACCGAGGGTCAGGAGCTTGACGAGGACTGCACGCCCGAGAGCAACAAGGTGTGCAGGAACATGAAGGACGTCAGCTTCGACGGCTTCGCGCCCGCGGGCAGCGACCTCGGCCAAGCCTGGCGCGACAAGCTCGCGCGCGAGGGCAAGCTGAGCTCGGGCAGCCTCCGCGACCTCGTCCTGGGAGACCAGTAGAGAGATGGCGCGGCCCGAGTCGGTTCCAGAGCTGACCGAGGCGCTGCGACGGGTCGGCTACCTGGCGGACCGCGGCCTCGCGACCACCCTGCACGTCGCGCTCCAGCTCGGCCGGCCGGTGCTGCTCGAGGGCGAGGTCGGTGTCGGCAAGACCGAGGTCGCCCGGGCGCTCTCCGAGCTGCTCGACCGACGGCTGATCCGGCTGCAGTGCTACGAGGGCATCGACACCCAGCAGGCGCTCTACGAATGGGACTACGCCCGCCAGATGCTCCAGATCCGGGCGCTCTCGGAGCACCAGCTCACCGACGAGGGGTCGGTGGACGCGCTCTTCGGGCCGAGGTTCCTCGTCGAGCGGCCGCTGCTCGAGGCCGTACGTGCGGGCGACCGGGCAGTGCTCCTCGTCGACGAGGTGGACCGGGCCGATGACGAGTTCGAGGCGTTCCTCCTCGAGCTGCTCAGCGAGTTCCAGATCACCATCCCCGAGATCGGGCCGGTCAGGGCCGAGCAGCCGCCCCTGGTGATCCTCACGTCCAACCGCACCCGCGAGCTGCACGACGCGCTCAAGCGCCGCTGCCTCTACCACTGGGTCGGCTTCCCGAGCCCCGAGCGCGAGGTCGAGATCGTGCTGGTCCGCGCGCCCGACGTGTCCGAGCGGCTGGCCCGCTCCGTGGTTGCGGCGGTCAACCGGCTGCGCGCGATGGACCTCGCCAAGGCACCCGGCGTCGCCGAGACGGTCGACTGGGTCAACACCCTCGGCGTCGTCGGCGCCGAGGACCTCCACCACGAGGCCGTGCCAAACACCCTCGGCGCGGTGATCAAGGACCGCGACGACCTCGAGCTGGTCGCCGGCGACCTCGACCGGGTCACCTCCGGTGACTGACCAACCCGGCGACCAGCCCGGCGACCAGTACGTCGCGATGCTGGTCGATTTCGCGGCCACCCTGCGCACCGGAGGCGTCCGCGTCGGCTCGGGGGACGTGCTCACCTACGCCGAGGCGGCGGCCACCCTGGACGCCACCGACCTGATGGACCTCTACTGGGCCGGCCGGACCACTCTCATCGGTCGCCGCGACCAGGTGCCGGTCTACCACCAGGCCTTCGAGCGGTACTTCCTCGACGGCCTCGGCGAGGCTGCGGCGCAGCGGTTCACCCCTGAGCAGCGCGTCGAGGCCAGGTCCGCCCTCGAGGTGCCCGAGACCGAGGTGGGTGGCGAGGAGCGCGAGCAGCAAGAGACCCGGCTCGGCCTGGTCGCCTCCAGCGCGCAGACGATGCGACGCAAGGACTTCGGCGGCTGCACCCCCGAGGAGCTCGCGGCGCTCCGCCGCATCCTGCGCACGATGAGGCTCACTCCCCCCCGCTCCCGCTCGCGCCGGACCCGGCCGTCCCTCTCGGGCCGCTCGCTCGACGTACGCCGCACGGTCCGTGAGACGCTGCGGCTGCACGGCGAGCCGGCCCGGCTGCTCCGTCGGGAGCGACGGCTGCGGCACCGGCCGCTCACCCTCATCCTCGACGTGTCGGGGTCGATGGTCGACTACTCCCGCAACCTGCTGCAGTTCGCGCACACCTCGACCCGGACCCCGAGCCGGGTGGAGATCTTCGCCTTCGGCACCCGGCTGACCCGCATCACCCGTGAGCTGGACCGGCGCCGGCCCGACGAGGCCCTCGACCTGGCCGCGGAGGCGGTCCGGGACTGGAACGGCGGCACCCAGATCGGCACCTCGCTCGACCGGTTCGTGCGCGACCACGCCCGGCACGGGCTCTGCCGCGGGGGCATCGTCGTGATCTGCTCAGACGGCCTCGACCGCGGGGACCCCGACGTCCTGTCCGCCGCCATGGAGCGGCTCTCCCGGCTCTGCCACCGCATCATCTGGCTCAACCCCCACAAGGGCCGCGCCAAGGAGCTCGTCCCCACGACCCTGGGCATGATGGTCGCCGCGCCGTACGTCGACGAGCTCCTCTCCGGCCATGACCTGGCCAGCCTCGAGGAGTTCGCCACCACCCTGACCCGGATGAGGTGACGGGACCGTGCTCTGGAGCGTGAGCGCGCAGGCGAGCGGCGACCGCGTGGTGACCCACGACGAGATCGTCGAGCTCGCGGACGCCGTCGCGGCGGCGCAGGGCGTCGCCTCCGGCATCGGCGAGGCGGCGTACGGCGCCCAGCTGGTCGTCGAGGCGGCGGACCGTGACGAGGCGATGGCGCTCGGGCAGGCGATCTTCGTGGCGGCGGCCGCCGCCGCGGGGCTGCCCCCCTGGCCGGTCAGCAGTCTCGACGCGATCTCCGAGGTCGAGGACGAGCTGGAGCTGGACGAGTGATCCGGCTCGGCTCGCTGGCCGGCTACCCGTTCGAAGGACCCCGGCTCCTCGCCGGCTTCACGGCGCCGGCGCTCCCCGCGGTCTACGCGATCCTCTACGTCCCCGACCCGGCCAAGCAGGAGTACGCCGTCACCTACGTCGACCACACCGCGGACCTCTCCACCGAGGGGCTGCCCTTCAGACACCCGCGGTCACCCTGCTGGGTCGAGCGGGCCGGCTCGAAGTGGAAGGTCCACGTCGCGACCTACGAGGTCCCCGGGGGGCTCGCCTCGCACCGCGAGCTGATCGTCCAGGAGCTGTGCGCCGTCTACCAGCCCAGCTGCAACGGGCAGCAGTTCGACCAGGCCTGGCAGGACCACTGGATCGCCGGCTACGAGGCGCCGACCTGGGGGGCGCTCGGCACCGGCCGACAACCGGGGCAGTCACGGCTCGACCGTGACCCCGCGGCCAACGCTCAGGACGGCACCGGCGCCTGATCCGCACGCGCGGCGGCGGCGTTGCCGTCCGGCACGTAGCCGACCATCTCATGCAACCGCGAGCGCCGGGTCCCGGACGCCGGCGCGGCGGGGGGCCGCTCCGGGGGGGACTGGTAGGTCGCGCCGGTCACGATGCCCTCGGCCATGCCGTAGAGCAGCGGGAGCGCGCCGGCGACGACGCCGCCGACCCGGTTGATGCGGGCCACGCCCTCAACGATCGGCTCGGCGTTCTTCTCGATCTCCCAGACGATGTCGGCGCACTCCTCGAGGTTGCCGGCGATCCGGGTCAACTGGCCACCGACCAGGAAGAGGTAGAAGGCGAGCCCCGCGATGAGCAGCGCGATGTCGACGACCGACAGCACCACGAGCGTGCTCATGAGCGGACCTTCGCGAGGACCCGGCCGAGGAAGAGATGGTGCTCGAGCCCCTCGGCCAGCACCGCCTCGACTCCCGTGGCGGTGACCCCGATCAGGGCCGTGTCGTCAGTGTTGGACTTCGCCTGCTTCAGCGTCTCCTTCACCGACAGCACGCGCCGGTCGATGGTGCGCACCTCCACGACCAGGACGGTGAGCAGGGCGGCGACGGCGAGCACGATGACGAACCCGCCGATCACTGCTCCCCACCAGAGGGAGCGCTGCGTGTCCGTGAGCAGGACGATGACGTGGCTCTGCATGGTCAGCCTCCCAGCCGATGCCGGCCGCGGGTGAGCCCCGCGATGATCTTGGTCGCCAGGTCGACCGTCGTGTTCAGCTGCGTCAGACCGGCGGTGTTGGTCACCGAGTGCTGGAGCGACTCGTCGATCGCGGCCGCCTGGCCGCCGATCCGGTGTGCGAGCAGCAGGATCGGCACGACGAGCGCGACGACGACGAGCACCACGACGATCGTGATGACGTAGCCGACCTTCCACCCGAGGGTCGAGCCCGTGGCGAGGACGGTCAGCAGGACGCTCATATCGTCTCGCAGAAGTCGGCGACCGGCTCGAGGCTGGCGTTGACCGAGGCCAGCCCCGCGGGCACGAGCGCGGTGCGCTCGGCCACGACGCCCACACCGGCGACAACGCCGTCGAGGGTGCCGGCGACGGCCTTGAGGTGCAGGATCACGCGCAGCAGCCCGAGGGCGGCGGCGGCGATGATCAGGGTCGCGACGACCAGTGTCACCACGGCGACAGCAGGCATCAGTGGTTCCTCCTCATCCCAGGAGCTTTCCGACGGAGCCGGCGTAGCGGACCGCGCCGTTGGCGACGTCAGCGACGACTGCGTCGGTCCTGGTCAGCGCCTCGGGTACGCCGTCGAGCCGGCCGGCGAGGGCACCGCCGCCGGCCAGGACGTCGTCGGACGCGCCGCGGATCCGCTCGAGCGCGGCGAGGACCCGGTTGAGCAGCGCCACGAGCACGGGCACCACCACGACCAGCAGGACGATGTCTCCGATCCACCACAGGACCATCAGGCGCCTCCTCGGCTGGGGACTCGGTTCGACGTTGGTGTGGGGTCGTAGGGCAGGAAGAACCGCCGGAAGACGCGCATCAGCGCCAGCTGGGCGGCCCGGAGCCCGATGGCGAGCCCACTGGCCTCGCCGGCGTCGAGCTGGTCGACGGACTCGCCCCGCTCGACCGCGCTGATGCGCCTCTGCATGTTGTCGGCGAACTGCTTCATCATGACGGTGCTGACGTCGGTGATCATCCCGCGGCCGTACTGCGCGGCGGCCCCGGAGATCTGGAGGTCCTGGTCGACGGCGACCATAGTGTGGCCACTCGCGCCCTCGCTCAGCCGCGCGGTCACCGTCATCTCGACGTTGCCACGGCCACGCTGGTCGGAGCCGGACGCGTCAAGGACCAGCCGCTTGGCCGCCTCGTCGCGCTCCGCCACGTGGGCCTTGCCCGCGAAGGCCAGCTTGACCGGCCCCATCCGCAGGTTGACCGTGCCGGCGTACTCCTCGGCGCCGATGTCGTCGGTGAGCGCGGCGCCGGGCAGGCAGGCGGCGACGCCCGGCACGTCCCGGAAGAACTCCCACACCTTGTCGAGCGGCTGCGACACCTCGAACTCGTTGCTGACCAACATGCCTCTCAAACCTCCTGATCGGTCAGATAGCGCGCGGGGTCGCCGGCGAACCGGTCCCGGCACCCCACGCAGCAGAAGTGATAGGTCGTGCCATCGTGCTCGTGGGTGTTGGCCGACCAGCCGGAGGCGTCCACGGTCACCATCATTCCGCAGACCGGGTCGATCGCCTGGGTGGCTTCGTCCGTCGCCCGCCTCGCCGCGGAGGCCTGCTGGGCAGGTGTGCTGAACGCGCCCGCGGCCCGCAGCCGCACCAGCTCGGCCAGGATGGCCACCGCGATCTCGCGGTGCGAGGTGTGGCCGAGGTCCAGCCCGACCGGCGTGTGCACGCGGTTGAGCAGCTCCTGGGGGACGCCCCGCTCGGCGAGGTACTCCAGCAGGGAGACGCCGCGCTTGGAGGAGGCGACCAGCCCGAGGAACGCCGGCCGGGCCCGGGCGCACAGCTCCAGCGCCTCCTCGTCGCCGTGCCCCTGGGTGGCCACGACCACGAGCGACCGCTCGTGGATGTCGTCGGCGGTGAGCCCGGGGAGGTCGGCGACGCGCGCGCTCCACCCCAGGTCGTTGGCGAGCTCGGCGAGCAGAAGGACCATCGGGGAGCGGCCGACCACGAGCAGGTCCAGGACCGGTACGACGGGCTCGACGAACACCTGGAGGGCTCCTTCGCTCTGGCAGGACATCGGGACGTAGACCATCCCGCCCGGCACCGCCGGGAACGCCGCGTCTCCGGGTTCGGTCGTGCCCAGGAAGAGAAGTCTGGCCTCGCGGGACCGGATCACCCGCTGCGCCTCCCGGACCACCACGGGCTCGGCGCAGGCGCCGCCGATGAAGCCGTGGATCTGTCCGTCGGCGGTGATCAGCGCCCGCGCACCGGTCTGCCCCGAGGACGGCGCCTGCCGCCAGACGATCGTGGCGAGCGCAAACTCCTCGCCCCGGTCGGCCAGCTCGCGGGCCCGTTGCAGGATCTCCCAGCTCTCGTCACCCATGGCGGTCCTCGCTCAGTCGCCCTGGTTGACCGGCGGCGCGCCGGAGACGTCGTGCTGCTGGGCGATAGCGTCGTAGACCCGGTCGGGCAGCAGCGGCATGTCGATGTTGCGGACCTGCGCGCTGCCGATGGCGTCGAGGACGGCGTTGACGAAGGCCGCCGGGCCGCCGACGGTCGCGCACTCGCCGATCCCCTTGGCGCCGATCGGGTGGTGCGGGCACGGCGTAACGACTTCGTGCAGCTCCCAGCCGGGTGTCTCCCACGCGGTCGGGAGCAGGTAGTCCATGAAGTTCGAGCCGATGCAGTTGCCGTCGGCGTCGAAGGTGATGAACTGCATGTTCGCCATCGCGTAGGCCTCGGTGAGGCCACCCATGATCTGGCCCTCGACCACCATCGGATTGATCCGGACGCCGCAGTCGTCGACAGCGACGAACCGGAGCACGTCCCAGACCCCGGTCTGCGGGTCCACCTCCACCGTGGCGATGTAGCAGGCGAAGGGCCAGGTCAGGTTGGGCGGGTCGTAGTAGGCGTTACCCTCGAGGCCGGGCTCCATGCCGTCGGGCATGTTGCTGTAGGCCGCCATTGCGCACTGCTGGATGCTCACTCCCTGCGCCCGGTTGCTTCGCACGTAGAACCGGCCGAGCTCCCAGTCGACGTCCTCCTCGGACACCTCGAGCAGGTGCGCGGCGAGCTTGCGAGCCTTCGCCCGGATCTTGCGCGAGACCATCGCCACCGCGGCGCCCGCCACCGGCGTGCTGCGCGAGGCGTAGGTGCCCATCCCGAACGGCGCCGTGTCCGTGTCGCCCTCCTCAACGACCACGTCCTCGGCAGGGATGCCGAGCTCGTGGGCGACGATCTGGGCCCAGGTCGTCTCGTGGCCTTGCCCCTGCGACTTCGCCCCGGTGCGCAGCAGCGCCTTCCCGGTCATGTGGACCCGCAGCTCGGCGGAGTCGAACATCTTGATGCCGAGGATGTCGTACTCGCGGCTGTTGCCGGCCCCGAGCGGCTCGGTCATGGTCGAGATGCCGATGCCGAGCAGCCGGCCCCGCTTGCGCGCCTCCTCCTGCTGACGGCGGAAGTCGGCGTACCCGATCGCCTCCAGCCCGACGTCGAGGCACTTGGCGTACTGTCCGGAGTCGGTGAGGAAGCCGAACGGGGTCCGGTGCGGGAAGTCGTCGTCACGGACGAGGTTGACCCGGCGGAACTCGGCCTGGTCCATCCCGAGGTCGTCGGCGGCCGCCTGGACCATCCGCTCCTGGAAGAACATCGCCTCCGTAACGCGGAAGGAGCAGCGGTAGGCGACGCCGCCGGGGGCCTTGTTGGTGTAGACACCGCGCGCGGTGAGGTGCGCCGCCGGGATGTCGTAGGCCGCGAAGGCGGAGTGCATCAGTCCGATCTTGAACTTGCTGGGCTGGGCGTCGGCGAAGAAGGCGCCGTGGTCGGAGTCGGTGTGCATCCGGACGCCGAGTATCTTGCCGTCCTTGCGCAGCGCCAGCTCGCCGTCGAGGTAGACGTCGCGGGCGAAGCCGGTCGAGATCAGATTGCCGGTGCGGTCCTCGATCCACTTCACCGGCCGCTCGGTGAGGATGGAGGCGAGGATCGACATCACGTAGCCCGGGTAGACCGGCACCTTGTTGCCGAAGCCGCCGCCCAGGTCGGGCGAGATGATTCGGATCAGGTGCTCAGGGAGCTCCGCGATCAGCGCCACCGCGGCTCGGACGATGTGCGGCGCCTGGGTCGTCATGTAGACGGTCAGCCTGGACGTGGAACGGTTGAAGTCCGCGATCGAGCCGCAGCACTCCAGTGGCGAGGGATGCGAGCGTGGGTAGTGGAGCTTGAGCGTGGAGACCAGGTCCGCGGCGGCGAAGGCCCGGTCGGTGGCCTCCTTGTCGCCGACCTCCCACGTGAAGCAGGTGTTGTCGGGCTGGTTCTCCTTGTCGTCGCGGATGATCGGCGCGTCGGCGGCCAGCGCCTGGGTCGGGTTCACGATCACCGGGAGCGGTTCGTACTCGATCCGGATGGCGTCGCAACCATCCTTGGCGAGGTAGGGGTCGTCGGCGATGACGCAGGCGACCTCCTGGCCCTGGAAGCGCACCTTGTCGGTGGCCAGCACCGCCTGGGTGTCGTAGGACAGCGTCGGCATCCACGCGAGGTTGCGGGTCGCCATCATCTCGCCGGTGAGCACGAGGCGTACGCCGGGGATCGCGTAGGCGGCGCTGGTGTCGATGGACTTGATCCGCGCGTGCGCCAGCGGGCTGCGCAGCATCTCCATGTGCAGCATCCCGGGCAGCACGACGTCGTCGATGTAGTTGCCCTTGCCGCGGATGAACCGGTTGTCCTCGACCCGCTTCCGGCTGGCCCCCATCCCCCCGATCTTGATCTCGTCGAGGGCGTAGCTGTCCTGGGTGGCGGTCACGACGGGGACTCTCCCCGCTGCTTCGCGGCCGCCCAGAGGACGGCTTTCACGATGTTTTGGTAGCCGGTGCAGCGGCAGAGGTTGCCCGACAACGCGAACCGCACCTCGTCCTCGGTGGGATTCGGGTTCTCGTTGAGCAGCGCCTTGGAGGCGAGCATCATCCCCGGGGTGCAGAAGCCGCACTGCAGGCCGTGCTCCTCCTTGAACCCCTCTTGGACCGGGTCGAGCTCGCTCGGTGTGCCGAGCCCCTCGACGGTGGTGACCTCGTGCCCGTCGGCCTGGACGGCGAGCATCGTGCAGCTCTTCACCGGGCTGCCGTCCACGAGCACGGTGCAGGCGCCGCAGTTGGTGGTGTCGCAGCCGGTGTGGGTGCCGGTGAGTCGCAGTCCCTGGCGGAGTAGATGGGCGAGCAGTAGCCGCGGCTCGATGTCAGCGGTGCGCTTGACGCCGTTGACGCTGATGGTGACGCGGCGTACGGGCACCGCGTCGTCCGGCGCCGCAGCGGTGATCTCGTCGAACAGGCTGGTCATGCTGTGGTCACGCTGCCCTCTCCTGGCCGTCCACGACCCGGGCCAGGATCCGGGTGACGAACGTGTGGACGATGTGGCGCTTGTAGCCGGCGCTGCCCCGGTGGTCGCTGTTGGGCTGCGCCGCGGCCGCGGCGAGGTCGGCGGCGCGGCCGATGCCCCCCTCGTCGAGCGACCCTCCGACGAGTGCCTGGGCGGCCTCGGTGGCGTCGATGGTCGAGCTGCCGACCCCGGTGAGGGCGATGCCGGCGCGGGCCACCCGGCCACCGACCATGTCGACCGAGACCGCGACGCCGGCGGTGGCAAAGTCGCCGACCCGGCGCTCGAGCTTGAGGTAACCGCCGGCCAGGGTGCCCTGGGCGGCGGGGATCACGGCCTCGACAGCGACCTCGTCGTACGCCAGGGTGTTCTGGAACGGGCCGACCACGAAGTCGGCGATCTCGATGGTGCGCCGGCCACCGGGGCCTTGCGCGACCACGTGACCGCCGAGCGCGGTGACCACGCTGGCCCAGTCGCCTTGCGGGTCGGCGTGGCAGAGCGAGCCGACCAGGGTGCCGCGGGTGCGCACGATCGGATCGGCGATCAGGGGGGCGGCGGCAGCCATCGTGGGCTGCTTGGCCGGGAGCAGGGCGGAGCGCTCGAGGGTGGCGTGCCGGCAGAGGGCGCCGATCCGGATGCTGCCGTCGGGGTCCTGCTGGTGGTGGTCGAGGCCGGGCAGGTTGTTGATGTCGACGAGCAGTTCGGGGCTGGCGAAGCGGAGCTTCATCAGCGGGACCAGGCTCTGGCCGCCGGCGAGGACCTTGGCCTCACCGGCGCCGTCCGCGAGCAGGGCGATCGCCTCCTCCAGGCTGCGGGGCGCCTCGTAGCGGAACCGGGTGGGATACATCAGGGCCTCACGTCGGGCAGCCCGGGTGCCGCTTCGGAGCGGGCGTCGGGGGTCGGAGCCGGGCGCGAGGCCGGGTCGGGGATGGCGACCGGCGCGCCGTCGATGTCGGTCGGGTCGGGGCGCGGCTCCTGGTGCGGCGGCCACGGCCCTTGCACCGGCTGGCCGGCGACGCCGAGGTAGTCGACCAACTGGGGGAAGGCGAACACCGTCGGGCTCTTGCCCGTCTTCGGCGCGTCCTTGAACAACTCGGCCATGCGCGGGCTGCCCGCGCGGCCAGCGTCGTCGGCCACCTGGTCCCCTCTCGAATCGGTGATGGCGGTCACTCTGGCCCCGGCAGCGCTGCGGGACAACAGCGAATCAAGCAAGGGCTTAGGTTGACCCGGTGAGCGCTGGCGAGTCGCCGTGGCCGCCGGTCGGGGTTGTGCACTCGGCCTACGACCAGACCGAGGACACTCCGATCCAGTCCTCGCTGAACCTTTCGGACCTCGGCTCGGTCGAGCTGGTCGCGGCGGCGCGACCGGGGCTGCTGGGCCTCGACGGGTTCTCCCACGCGTGGCTGCTCACCTGGCTGGACCGCCCGGACGACCCTGGGGAGGCGTCGACGTGGGTGGCGGTGCCCTTCCTGCTCCGGCCGACCGGCGAGCAGAAGGGCGTCTTCGCGATGCGCGGCCCGCGCCGGCCGACCCCGTTGGGACTCTCCCTGGTCTCGCTCCTGTCGGTCTCCGCGACCGGCTTCAGCTTCGTCGGCGTCGACCTGCTCGACGGCACGCCGGTGCTGGACGTCAAGCCGTACGTCGAGCGGTTCGACCGGCCGGCCGGTGCTGTGCGCTCGGGCTGGTTCGACGAGCTGGACCCGCCCGACGGGATCCGGCCGCGGGACCTCGGCCCCACCTCCCGCTGACCCGTCAGAAACTGTCGCCCGCTGTAGTCGACCCGCTCAGGACCAGAGTGTGACGTGCACCGCCGGGTGAAACCGGCCATGCGTGACCGCCCGGCCGCGCAGCATCGACTGGATGGCGCGGGGCGTGGTGACGAAGCGGGTCATCTCCTCGGCCGCGTCGGTGGCCTGCTGCCCGGGAAGGGTGGAGATGTTCCACGAGCCCTGGGCCTGCAGCAGCCGGCCGGGGATGCGGACCAGGTCCTTCGCCGCTAGGTCGCGGGCCACGGTGAAGGACAGGGTCAGGCTCAGCCCGCGGCCACGCTTGGTCTCCTCCAGCGCGGCGGCATGACTCTGGAAGATCTGCTGGCGCTCCTCGGCCACACCGAGCCGGCGGACCATGGCCGGGATCACCCCCGACTCCTCGGCGGCCGACGGCCCGAGCAGCCAGGTCTCGTCCCGGAGCATCTGGAGGCTCGGCTCGGACACGGCGAAGGGGTGCTCCGGGGCGGCGACCGCGATCACCTCGTAGTTGAGGAAGAGGGTGCTCGCGATCGAGGAGTCGGAGCGTGCAGGGCGCGGTCCGATGGTCGCGTCGACGGTCCGGGTGACGAGCAGCTGGTCGAACTCCGAGGTCCGGTGCACGCTCAGCTCGACGTCCAGGTCCTTCGCGCGCTCGGCGAACAGGGTGATCAGGCCGGGGGCGGCGTACTCCGCGAAGACCGCTGAGGTGCCGAGCCGCAGCATCCGACGGCCGGCGCCCGCCTCGCGGACCTCGAGCACGGTGCGGTCCTGGAGGCCGAGCATCTCCACCGCGCGTGAGGCGAGCCGCAGCCCGCCTGGCGTGAACGCGAGCCCCGAGGCGGTGCGGTTGAACAGCTGGTCCCCGAGCTCCTTGCGGAGCTGGCCGACGTGGAGGGAGACCGCGGCCTCGGTGACACCGATGTCCGCGGCCGCGGCCTTGACCGACCCGAGCCGCACCACCGTGGCGAAGGCACGCAGCTGGGTCGGGGTCATGGTGGCGACGAACCTAGCCCCAGTTGGTCGAGTAACGCCCGGTAGTCGCCCTCCGTGTCGACGTCGAGCGGGACGTCTCCGGCCACGGGAACCGTCACCAGGTCTTCACCGGCGGCGTCGACCAGCTTCCAGACCGCCTTGTCGCCGTGCAGCGTCGCCAGCCTCTCGAACAGCCCTCGTCCCAGCCAGAACGGGTGGCCGAGGCCGTTGTCGTAGGAGCAGACGGCCAGGTCCCGGGTGCGCGCCCGCGCCACGAGCGCCGCCACGGTCGACGGGGCCACCCGTGGTTGGTCGCCGAGGAGGAGCACGATCCCGTCGGCCGTGAGGTCCACCACGGGGAGGGCGGCGGCGATGGAAGAGGAGCACCCTGCGGCGTACGTGTCGTTGCGCACGACCTCGCACCCGTCCAGGTCGGCGCCCTCCAGGACCGCTGCGGCGGCACCGCCGAGCGCGACCACGACCTGGTCGAACCCGCACCGGCGGACGGCGCTCAGGGTCGCGTCGAGCAGGGTCCCGTCACCAACCGGGAGCAGCTGCTTGGGCCGGCCGAGGCGGCGAGAGCCTCCGGCGGCGAGCACGAGACCGGTGACGGACATCAGTAGGGCGGTTCCGCGTTCCCACGCATCGCCTCCCAGACCCGCGAGGGGGTGAGCGGCATGTCGACGTGGCGTACGCCGTAAGGCTCGAGAGCGTCGATGACCGCGTTGACGATCGCCGGCGGAGAGCCGACAGTGGCCGACTCCCCGACCCCCTTGGCGCCGATCGGGTGGTGCGGGGATGGCGTCACGGTCTTGCCGTTCTCCCAGTCGGGGACCTCGAGCGCGGTGGGGATGAGGTAGTCCATGAGCGAGGCGTTGAGGCAGTTGCCGTCCTTGTCGAACGAGACGATCTCCATGAGGGCGATGCCGACGCCGTCGGTGAGCCCGCCCTGGATCTGGCCCTCGACGATCATCTCGTTGATGCGGGTGCCGCAGTCGTCGACCGCGATGAACCGCCGCACCTTCACCGCGGCCGTCCCCGGGTCAATGTCGAGCACGCAGATGTAGGCGCCGAACGGGTAGGTGAGGTTGCTCGGACTGTAGGAGATCTGCGCCTCGAGCGCGCCCTCCATGCCGTCGGGCAGCCCGCCGGGGCCGTGCGCTCGGCGGGCGATGTCCTGGATCGTCACCTCTGCTCCGGGGACGCCACGGACGCTGAAGGTGCCTTGGTGCCAGTCGAGGTCGTGGGGGGCGACTTCGAACATGTGGGCGGCGATGAGCCTGGCCTTGTCGCGGATCTTGCGAGCGACGAGCACCGCGGCTGCCCCCGAGACCGGCGTGGAGCGGCTGCCGTAGGTGCCGAGCCCGTAGGGCGTGTTGTCGGTGTCGCCCTGGATCACGTCGATGTCGTCGGGGTGGATGCCGATCTCCTCGGCGACGATCTGCGCGAACGTCGTCTCGTGGCCTTGGCCCTGGGTGGTCACCGAGAGTCGGACGACGGCCTTGCCGCTGGGGTGGATCCGGATCTCGCACCCATCGGCCATCGCGAGCCCCGCCATGTCCATCGTGTCCCGTGGCCCGGCACCGACGGCCTCGGTGAAGAACGCAACGCCGATACCCATGAGGCTCTGCCCGGGCTCGCCGGCGTGCGCCCGCCGCTCCGCCTGCTCGCGGCGGAGCTCGTCGTACCCCGCGATCCGCAACGCCTCGCGCATGGTGGTCTCGTAGTCGCCGGAGTCGTAGATCCACCCGGTGCGGCTGGTATAGGGGAACTGCTCCGGGCGCAGGAAGTTCTGTAGCCGCAGCGCGACCGGGTCGACGCCCAGCTCGTCGGCGAGCAGGTCGACCAGCCGCTCGACGAGGTAGACCGCCTCGGCGATCCGGAACGAGCAAGCGTAGGCGACCCCGCCGGGCGCCTTGTTGGTGTGCACGGCGGTCATCGAGCAGTATGCCGCCTCAAGGTCGTAGCTGCCGGTGAAGACGCCGAAGAAGCCCCCGGGGAACTTCATCGGGGCCGCGGTCCCGTTGAAGGCGCCGTGGTCGGCGAGCACATGGCTACGGATCGCGAGGATCCGGCCGTCGCGCGTCGCGGCGATCTCGCCCTGCATGACGTAGTCGCGGGCGAAGCCGCTGGCGGTGAGGTTCTCGGTGCGGTCCTCGGCCCACTTCACCGGCCGGCCGGTCATCATCGAGCCGACGATCGCGCACACGTAGCCCGGGTAGATCGGGACCTTGTTGCCGAAGCCGCCGCCGATGTCGGGCGAGATGATCCTGATGCGGTGCTCGGGGATTCCGGCGTAGTCGGCGTACAGCGTGCGGTGGATGTGCGGCGCCTGCGTCGTGCAGGTGAGGGTCAGCTTCTCCTCGATCCGGTCGTACTCCGCCACCGCACCGCAGGTCTCGAGCGGCGCGGGGTGGACCCGTGGGAAGACGATCTCCTGCTCGACCGTGACCGGAGCCCGGGCGAAGACCGCGGCGGTCTCGAGCGCGTCGCCGGTCTCCCAGTCGAAGCAGTGGTTGTCGGTCTTGCCCTCGACGTCGTCGCGGATCAGCGGCGTCCCCGGGTCGAGCGCGTGGCGCACGTCGACCACCGGCTGGAGCACGTCGTACTCGACGTCGATCAGCTCGAGGGCGTCTCGCGCGGCGTACCGGTCCTCCGCCACGACGAAGGCGACCTCCTGGCCCTGGAACCGAACCTTGTCGGTGGCCAGCACCGCCTGGACGTCGCCGGAGAGGGTCGGCATCCACGCGAGGCCGCGCTCGGCGAGCATCGCACCGGTGACGACGGCCTTGACCTTCGGGTGCGCCTCGGCCGCGGAGGTGTCGATACTGACCAGACGAGCGTGGGCCACGGGCGAGCGCAGCACGGCGAGGTGGAGCATCCCCGGGAGCTGGATGTCGTCGCAGTAGCGGCCCTTCCCACGCACGAACCGCTTGTCCTCCTTGCGGAGCATCCGCCCGTGGCCGCGGATGTCACCGACCCCTTTGGCCTCGGTCACGACGGCTCCCGCTCCGAGTGCTCGGCTGCCCACAGGACCGACCTCACGATGCTCGCGTAGCCGGTGCACCGACAGATCTGTCCCGAGATAGCCTCCCTGACCTCCTGGCCCGTGGGATGCGGGTTGCGGTCGAGCAGCGCCCGCGCGGACATGAGCATGCCCGGTGTGCAGAAGCCGCACTGGAGGCCGTGGCATTCCATGAAGCCCTGCTGGACCGGGTCGAGCACCTGGTCCTGCTCGAGGTCCTCGACAGTACGCACGCTGTGGCCGTCGGCCATCGCCGCCAGCACGGTGCAGGACTTGACCGGCTCGCCGTCGTACAGGACGACGCAGGCGCCGCAGTTGGACGTATCGCAGCCCCAGTGCGTGCCGGTGAGGCCGAGCTCGTCGCGCAAGAAGTGCACGAGCAGGAGGCGCGCCTCCACCTCCCGGGTGAAGAGCTGGTCGTTCACGGTGATGGAGACCATCATCCGGCGGCCCGCTCCGCAGCCGTGAGCAGCGTGCGCCGGGTGAGCTCGTCGGCGAGGTGGCGCTTGTAGTCGACGGTGCCGCGACCGTCGGTGACCGGCGCACACCCGCTAGCCGCGATCTCGCCCGCGACCGCCCAAGCCTCGTCGTCGGGCCGCCGGCCCCGCAGGGCGCTCGAGATCCTCGGGATGCCGGTGGTGTTGGGGCCGACCGCTGCGAGCCCGACCCGGGCATCCACGATGAGGCCGTCCTCGAGCCAGACCGCGGCGCCGGCCGCCACCACGGCCCAGTCGCCCGCCCGCCGGTCCACCTTCGCGTAGGCGCTGCCGCCGTGTGGCCGCACGGGGATCCGCACCTCGGTGAGCAGCTCGGCCTGGCCGACCGCGGTCTGGTAGGGACCGCGATGGAAGTCGTCCATGGACACCGTCCGCTCACCCTGGCTGCTCCGGATGACGCAGCGGGCGTCGAGCGTCGTGCAGACGCTGCTCAGGTCCTCGGAGGGGTCGGCCTGGCAGAGCGCGCCGCCCAGCGTGCCGCGGTTGCGGACCGGGACGTCCGCGATGACACGCTCGGCGTCGCGGAAGATCGGGAACACGGCGTTGAGCGTGTCACTCTCCAGCAGCTCACGGTGCCGGGTCATCGCCCCGATGCGCACCTCGCCCTCGCTGAACCGGACGTAGGCCAGGTCGTCGTGGAGGTCGTTGATGTCGACGAGATACTCCGGGCTGGCCAGCCGCAGCTTCATCATCGGCAACAGGCTGTGACCACCGGCGACGATCCGCGCCTCCTCCCCGAGGCGCTCGAGCAGTGCGATGGCGTGGTCCACGCTCGTCGCCCTCGCGTACTCGATCGGTGAGGGAACCTGCATGCCGCGTGCCTCATTCCGTCCGAGTTGCCATTCGCGACTCTCACACTACGGGCTGAGTCTGTCAGCGCGCCCGGCCCGCAATTCACAGCCGGGCGG
>NZ_DATAVI010000010.1:0-13652 GCF_036267815.1 Nocardioides sp.
CGCCCGCGCCCGCATGATTGGGTGTGGGCCGTGCGCTTCACCACGCCCGAGGCCGAGCAGCGGTACGCCGCGCTCGTGGCGACCGCGGGCTCGGTCGTCGTAGGCCTGGACTTCGACGGCACCCTCGCGCCGATCGTCGAGGACCCCGACTCGGCCCACATCCATCCCGACGCGCCCGAGGTCCTGCTCGAGCTCGCGGACGTCGTGCGAGCCGTCGCCGTGGTCACCGGCCGGCCGGCGCGCAAGGTGCTCGCCCTCGGTGGCCTCGACGAGGTGGGACGTCGCATCGGTGAGCGCGACAGGGAGCTGATGGTGTTCGGCCAGTACGGCTTCGAGAGATGGACGTCGTCGCGTCGTCGCGTGGTCTCGCCGCGGCCGCCGCCGGGTCTGTCGGGATACCTGCGCGAGCTGCCCGGCCTGCTGCGCGAGTCCGGGGCACCGGATGCGTTCGTCGAGGACAAGGGGCTGGCGGTCGCCGTCCACACCCGACGCCTGGCGGATCCGGCCGAGGCGTTCGCCCGCCTGGAGCCGCGGCTGCGCGACCTGGCCGATCGCCATCAGCTGGTGCTGGAGCCGGGCCGCAACGTGATCGAGGCGCGGGCGCCGGGCATGGACAAGGGGGCCGTCGTGCGCGACCTCGTCGAGCAGACCTCGGCGGGAGGCTTCCTCTTCGCGGGCGACGACCTCGGCGACGTCGAGGCCTTCGAGGCCGTCGCCGAGCTCCGGGACCAGGGCCTGGCCACCCTGCTCGTCTGCTCGGCGTCCGACGAGGAGAGCGCCCTGTTGGACCGCTCCGACGTCGTCGTCCACGGTCCCGACGGCGTCCTCGACCTCCTGCGGCGCCTCACCGCCGACGCCCGGGCTCAGGCCGCGGCCGGGGCGGCGGGCTGAGCTGAGGTTTGGCGTCAAATCCCCCGCTGAAGCGGGGGATTTGGCACTTCCTGGGGGTTGCAGCGGCCAAGAAGTGCCAGGAGAGGCCAGGAAGTCCGCGTCGTCGAGCGTTCCGAGCGGCTGCTCGTGAGGGTCTCGCGCGTCCTCGGCCCATGCCGTCACGACCCATCAGCACGTCCACGAAGCGAGACGAGTGTCCAATATATGGATGAGCGGTACGCCGCCCGGCGGGGCGCTCGTAGGCTGAGACCAGCTCATCGAGAGGGACTGAGGGAACGGCCCGTCGACGTCCCGGCAACCACCACGCACGACGCGTCATCGGCGTATGGCGTGGGAATGGTGCCAAATCCGTCCCGTGGCGAGAGACGTCGCGGGGAAGATGAGGAGGAGGAAGTCCGTCGTGACCACGCTGGCCACCGAGGCCCAGACCCACTCGTCCGCGCCGGACCCGGCCCAAGCCGGCTCTCAGCCGGAGGACCCGAAGCCAGACCACCCGAAGCCAGACCACCCGAAGCCAGAGGTCCGCGAGGGTGCCTTCGGCAACGCCCGCGCGCTCTCGTGCCGCGAGTGCGGGCACGAGGTCGAGCTCGGCCCGCAGTACGCCTGCCCGGAGTGCTTCGGCCCGCTGGAGGTGACCTACGACTTCCCCGCGGTCACTCGCGCGCAGATCGAGGCGGGGCCCCCCAACATCTGGCGCTACCAAGCGCTGCTGCCGGTCCCCGACGACATCACCGAGAGCCCGAACACCGAGCCTGGCTTCACCCGGCTGCTCAAGGCCGACAACCTCGCCCGCGAGCTCGGGCTGAGCGCGCTCTGGGTCAAGGACGACTCGACCAACCCGACCAACTCCTTCAAGGACCGGGTCGTGGCCTGCGCGCTCAGTGCTGCCCGGGAGCTCGGCGCCAAGGTCTTCGCCTGCCCCAGCACCGGCAACCTCGCGAACGCCGTGGCCGCGGCGGGCGCGCGGGCCGGGATCCCGACGGTGGTCTTCATCCCTGCCGATCTCGAGCGCCCCAAGCAGATCAACAGCGCCGTCTACACCGATCGCCTGGTCGCCGTGAACGGCACCTACGACGACGTCAACCGCCTGGCCTCGGAGATCGCCGGGGAGGAGGAGGGCTGGGCGTTCGTCAACGTCAACGTCCGCCCGTTCTACGCCGAGGGCTCCAAGACGCTCGGCTACGAGATCGCCGAGCAGCTGGGCTGGCGCCTGCCCGACCAGATCGTGATCCCGGTGGCCTCGGGCTCGCAGCTGACCAAGGTCGACAAGGCGCTGCGCGAGCTGGTGACGCTCGGCCTGGTCGAGGACAAGCCCTACCGGATCTTCGGTGCCCAGGCGACCGGCTGCTCGCCGGTGGCCACGGCATACAAGGCCGGCGTCGACGCCATCCGGCCGGTCAAGCCGGACACGATCGCCAAGAGCCTGGCCATCGGCAACCCTGCGGACGGGGTCTACGTCCTCGACATCTGCCGGCGCACGGGCGGCGCCGTCGAGGACGTCGGGGACGACGAGGTGCGCGCCGGGATCCTGCTGCTCGCCCGCACCGAGGGCATCTTCACCGAGACGGCGGGTGGCACCACCGTGGCCTGCCTGAAGAAGCTGGTCGAGAGCGGTCGGCTCGACCCCGCGCTCGAGACCGTCGTGATCAACACCGGGATGGGCCTGAAGACGCTGGACGCCGTCGCCGACTCGGTGGGACCCGCCGCCACGATCGACCCGTCCTACGCTGCCTTCACCGCGACCGGCCTCGCCTGAGACAGCGGACCAGCCCACCGAGGAGGAGTACCCATGAGTGTGTCCGTCCGCATCCCGACGATCCTGCGCACCTACACCGGCGGCGAGTCCGAGGTCGTGGCGAACGGCGACACGGTCGCGGCCGTCCTGGACGACCTCGACACCAGCTACGCCGGGATCAAGGGGCGCATCGTCGACGAGCAGGGCGAGCTGCGCCGCTTCGTCAACGTCTACGTCGGCAACGACGACGTCCGCTTCCTCGACAACCTCGACACCGCCACCCCCGAAGGCACCCAGATCTCGGTGATCCCCGCCGTCGCCGGCGGCTGACGACCACACTCCTTCCCGAGAGTCCGGTACGGACCATCCCACCGGGGTGGGTGGTGGGGGCCTTGGGGTGGCGCGCCAGACTGGGCGGGTGCTCGACGACCTGGCTCCGGCGCGGCGACGGCTCGTGCTCACGGCGACGGCTCTGGTCCTCGCCGGCCTCGTCGTCCTTGCCGTCGTGCTGGTGGCGCCGCACCTGGACCGCGACCGGGCCGGGACCGACCCGGTCGCGCAGGACGCGCAGCCACCGGTGCTCCTGATCCCGGGGTACGGCGGCGGGACGACCGGGCTCGACGTGATGGCGGCCGCGCTGCGCCGCGAGGGCCGCACCGTGACCGTCGTCCCGCTCGAGGGTGACGGCACCGGTGACCTCAACCGCCAGGCCGACGTCGTCGAGGACGCCGTGCGTCAGGTGTTGTCGACGAGTGCGCGCTCGGTCGACCTGGTCGGATACTCCGCGGGAGGCGTGATCGTGCGGCTCTGGGCGCGTCAGTACGACGGCGGCTCGGTGGCCCGTCGGATCGTCACTCTGGGCTCGCCCCAGCACGGCACCGACCTCGCGGCGCTCGCCGGCGACCTGGCCCCCGACAAGTGCCCGACCGCCTGCGAGCAGCTGGCCACCGACAGCAGTCTGATCCAGCAGCTCAACAGCGGAGACGAGACACCGCCGGGCCCCGCCTGGGTCTCGATCTGGACCGACGACGACCGCGTCTCCACGCCGCCGCGGACCGCGAGCCTGACCGGGGCGCTGGACTTCTCCGTGCAGCGGGTCTGCCCCGGTCTCCAGCTCTCGCACACCCAGCTGCCCGCGAGCCCGGTCGTGATCGCGATGGTCTCGGCCGAGCTGGGCCGGACGATGCCCGCCCTGCCTGGCCGCGACGTCTGCCACGCGACCCGCTGAGCAGCGGCGCGCGAGGCGAGGCGTCACGACGGCGGGAGCTGCCGCTCCTGCGCCTGGGCGTCCGCGCCGACCGGGAGCGCGACCTGCTCGCAGGCGCCACGCACGGTGCAGCGGATCGTGAGCTGGGAGATGCAGTCGCCGCCCTCGGGGCTGCCGTCGGGGCCGCAGTCGGAGCCGGCGGTGAAGACGAACGTCGAGGCGGTCTCCCAGGCGGGCTCCCAGGAGTTGTCGGTGAAAAGGTTGTTCGCCCCGAGGTACGTCGTGACGAGCGCTCCGTCGCGGGCGCGCCGTACGCGGAGGAGGTCCCAGCCGCCACTCGTGCCGTGGTGGGCGGCGGTGAGCACGAAGCGGTCGTCCGGCGACCACGACTGGACGCGCTCGTGGGCTCCTGTGCGCCAGACCCGCACGTGCGCGGACGCACGGATCGGGATGACGCGGTCGTGGTGTCCCCGGTTGACCGCGACCTGGCCGGCGGTCAGGTCGCCCGGCTGGTACATCGGGTCGGTGCCGAGCGTGCGTCGTCCCGCGTCGTCGAGGGTGCGCAGGCGTCCCGTGTCGAGGTCCCACCTGCGCGTCAGCATGCGTCGGTGGGGACGGGGTCCGTCGACAGCGGACCTGCCGGTGGTCAGCAGGGCGACGTGCCGGGTGAACGTCGCCACGACCATCGGGGAGTCGAAGGCACGCCGCGCGACGAGCGCGTCGTCGGAGATCCGTCGGATCACGATCTTCTCGCGAGCCTGGAGCACGCTGTGCAGGGTCACGGCCACGAACCGGCCGTCGCGCGACGCGATCGCGTCCGCGACGTAGTCGGGTGACTTCGCGCGCACCAGCTGTCGCTGGCTCCCGTCGTCGCGGACGAACCGCACCCGGGTGTGGTTGGAGGTGAGCACGAAGCCGTGCCGGACGCGGGTCAGGTGCTCGTCCTCGTGCTTGCTCTCCGGATCCAGGGGTGTCTCTCCCGGCCGGAAGATGAGCTTCTCGGTCGAGTGGGGGAAGTCGGCGAAGGCGAGGTACGCCACCTGCGGCTCGGCGCCGATGGGGAGGTTCTGGGGCAGCTGAAGCTCGGTGACGTGCGGGTCGGAGGCTCGCGCGACAGCGCCTTCGGAGAGGGCCGGGCCCGACGTCATCGCCATCAGCGGCATCGCGAGCACGGCGGCCAGGACCGTCGCCACCTCGAGCGACCGGATCGTCGTCATCGCACTACCTCCATGAACCCACCCGGCCGGGAACCTCCCGGCGTCGGTGGCTCAGATGCCGCACCGGCCCGGAAGGTTCGGTCCACGCCCGAGGCTCGCCCGTGGTCTCAAGGGACTACGACGCGGGGCCCTTCGAGGGCTGGTGGGAGCCGCTGACGCAATGCAAGCGTGTACCCGGGTCGCCGTCGGGGGGATGGCGCCACACCTTCAGGTGGGGGAATTCAGCTATGCATCATCTCGGGCATCGCTCAGCCGATGCCGCCGTCATGAGGCAGGTGTCGTCGGTCGCCGAGCGGCTCCTGCTCGTCGCGGGGCTCGTGTCCGCGCTCATCGTGGTCCTCGCGGCCCTGGGTTCATGAGCGTCCTGGGTTCGTGAGCGTCCTGGCCTCCTGAGCGCCGACCCGCTCGTGTCTAGGGTGGCACCCGTGGACGCCTCGTGGATCCCGGGCCGGCTCGAGGAGGCCGTGTCCCTCCTGGTCGCCGCGTGCGAGCGCGACCCCGAAGTCCTGGCGGCCTGGGTCGGCGGCTCGCTGGCGCGCGACACCGCCGACGACTGGAGCGACGTCGACCTGCATCTGCTGGTGAGCGATGCCCAGGCGTTCGGTGCCGACGTCGCCGCATGGTTCGCCCGCGTGATGCCGACCGCGATGGCACACCCGATCCCGGGTGTCACCCACGGGTTCGTCTTCGTGACCCCCGAGTGGATCCACGTCGACGTCGTCTGGCACGACCGGGCGGACTTCGCCCAGGACGCCTACCCGGCTCGGGTCCTGCTCGATCGCCGGGGCCTCGTGCGCGACGTCGCGTCGTCCGCGGACGAGATGGCGGGCGAGCCCTACCTCCCGGACGGTCAGGTCGAGCTCTTCCTGTACTTCATGGGCGTCACGGTCACCGTGGTCCGGCGTCAGGAGTGGCTGGCCCTGGCCCAGGGGGCTGCCGCCTTCAGGGACACCCTCCTGATCCCGCTGATGCTCGCCGAGAACGGCGTGCGCAAGACCGACGGCGCCAAGCGGCTCAACCGCTATTTGACCGCCGAGCAGATCGCGGCGATCCGGGCGATCCCGGCGATCGGCTCCGATCCCGAGCAGCTCGTCCGGGCACACACCGCCATCGCGCGGGAGTACCTCACCCGAGCCCGTCGTCTCACAGCGGCTCTGGGCGAGCAGTGGCCCGTGGCGCTCGAGGAGGCCTCCCTCGACCTCTGGCGGCGCGAGCTCGACATCGTCGTCGAGTGACCCGAGCAGCCCCAGCAGCCCGAGCAGCCCGAGCAGCCCCAGCGGCCCGAGGCGCGACGACCCGCGAGCCGGCGGTCCTAGGCTGAGATCCCCGGACGCCGGCTCCCTCGCCGCGCCCCGACTCCCGGAGGAGCCCGCCTGTGTCGATCCACGACTTCGAGCGCTACCCGCTCACCTTCGGACCCAGCCCGGTCCACCCCCTCGACCGGCTGACCCGCCATCTCGGCGGCGCGCAGGTGTGGGCGAAGCGGGAGGACTGCAACAGTGGCCTGGCGTTCGGTGGCAACAAGGTCCGCAAGCTGGAGTACATCGTGCCCGACGTGCTCGCCCAGGGTGCCGACACGTTGGTGTCGATCGGCGGGGTGCAGTCCAACCACACCCGACAGGTCGCTGCCGTCGCCGCCAGGCTCGGCCTGAGGTGCCGGCTGGTCCAGGAGCGGTGGGTCGAGTGGGACGACCCGGTCAACGACAAGGTCGGCAACATCCTCCTGTCGCGGATCATGGGGGCCGACGTCCACCTCGACCCCGCCGGCTTCGACATCGGGATCCGCTCGTCGTGGGAGGACGCGCTGCGTGAGGTCGAGGAGGCCGGCGGGAAGCCCTACGGCATCCCGGCCGGGGCGTCGGAGCATCACCTCGGCGGGCTCGGCTTCGCCGGCTGGGCCTATGAGGTCGCGGCCCAGGAGGAGCAGCTCGGCGTCTTCTTCGACACCATCGTCGTCTGCACGGTCACCGGATCGACGCACGCCGGCATGGTCGCCGGGTTCGCCGCGCTGGAGGAGGCCGGCGGGCGGCAGCGGCGGGTGCTGGGGATCGACGCCTCCGCCACGCTCGACAAGACGCGGGACCAGGTGGCGCGGATCGCCCGTCACACGGCCGGGCTCATCGGGCTGGGACGCGATCTGAGCGACGGCGAGATCGCGGTCCTCGAGGGCTGGGCCGGCGACCTCTACGGCGTCCCCGTGGAGTCGACGGTCGACGCCATCCGCCTCAGTGGGCGGTTGGAGGGCATGATCCTGGACCCGGTCTACGAGGGGAAGTCGATGGCCGGTCTCCTCGACCTCGTCACGTCGCGGGAGATCGAGCCGGGCTCGACGGTCCTGTACGCCCATCTCGGCGGGCAACCCGCCCTCAACGCCTACAGCGCCGTCTTCGACTGAGACATCCGGGTTGGGCATCGCAGGTCGCGCTGCCGGGACGGGGCACTCAGCGGCCGCGGGTGTCCACCCGCGCCCACGGCCAGTCGCTGGCCAGCCAGTCGGCGACGGCGTCGGCCAGGGGGCCGTCGAGGTGCGACCGGTCGCCCCTCACCCAGGAGAGCGCCGTGACGTCCCACTCCTCCTCGCGTGAGGGGTAGAGGTAGAGGCACCCGATCACCTCGGCGGCGTCGGCGTCGGGGTCGAGCACGGTGAAGGTGTAGCCCGCCCCGGTGCGGAAGTCGTCGGCGTGGCGCCGCAGGTCGGAGAGGTTCTCCTCCAAGGTCATCCCGTCGACCGGCGGCCAGCTCCCGTCGCGAAAGCCGGGAGTGCTGCGGATGTGCGCGATGCTCGACGTCCAGGCGGCGTGGTCCGACTCGTTGTGCTGTGGTCCCAACGGCTCGAGGCGAAAACCGGCGCCGACCAGCGAGGTGGGTGGCTCGAAGCCCGCGGGTGTGAACGCGTCCGAGGTCATGTCGGCGACCGTAGTGCTCGGGCCGGACCGCCCGCACTCCGGTTCACGAGGAGGGGACTCCCGGGGAGGGCGTGGCGAGGAGGGTCCGGTCAGGCCTGTGACCTGAGGACGTCGATCTCGCAGCCCGGCGCCGCCGGGTCGAAGCCGTGCCCGAGGAGCCAGCGGATGGCGGTCAGGCATCGCACCGACCACCAGGCGCGGATCACCTCGGCATCGGCGTCCGCGGCGCCGTAGCCCACGAGGACGTCGGCGAGGTGCTCACGGTGACCGAGCGTGAGGCTGGCGAGGTCGTACATCGCGTCGCCCTGGCCCGCCTCCGACCGGTCGAGCACGCCGGTGACCTCGTCGCCGTCGACGAACACGTGGGCGACGTGCAGGTCTCCGTGCATGAACACCGGCGTCGAGGGTCGCAGTGCGACCTGCGCGAGGCGCCGGTTGCGGCTGACGAGATCGGCCGGCAGGACGTCGTTGGCCACCAGCCAGGCGCACTCGCGGTCGAGCCCGGACGCCTTCTCGTCGATGCTTCGTCCGCGCCAGGACGGCAGCGGCGCGTCGTGCAGCCTCCGGATGGCGGCACCCGCCGCGACCCACGCCGCCGCCGACGCGGTCGACGGCCGGCCCAGGCGGCCGATCGCCGTACCCCTCACCGCCGCGAGCGCGACGACGGGGGGCTCGCGCCAGAGGACCGCGGGAGTCGGCACCGGGGCCAGCGCCATCGCCTCGACCTCGACGTCGGTGGCGGCCTGGTCCGCGTCGACCTTCAGGAACACCCCGCCGACCCGGAGCGTCGCGCGCTGGTCATGGGCCACCACGACCTCGACGCTCTCCATGACGGTCATTGTCGCGACCGGCCCGCGGTGGCGGCCAGGAGACTAGGGAGTGGTCGTCGAGGGGGAGGCGGCCGGTGGGGGAGGGCTGCCCAGGTCTGCGAACTCGAGCCCGGCCTCGGGCAGCGGCACGACGTGCTCGAGGATCTCCGCGAAGCCGTTCGTCTCGGCCGCGAGAGCCGTCAGGTTCGAGGGCGCGTAGTCAGTGTCGTCCTGGAGGTGCCTGACCGCCGAGTACGCCACCCGGACGGACAGGGCGCGGGGGTTGGTGAGCACCCGCATCCCGTGGCTGAACTCGGCATCCAGGTGGCGCTGCCACGGGAGATGGTCCTTCGCCTCGAGGATCTCGTTGTCGGCCTTGAACATCAGGCTCAGCGGGTTGTGGCAGATGGGGTCGGAGCCGCTGTCGACGTAGGTGCCCAGCAGCGTCGGGTCGAAGACCAGGCCGGCCGCGTGGGCCTCCTTGACCATCCACAGCAACGCCGTGTCCGAGAGGCCGGTCTCGGCATAGCCCCCGCCGACATCGGAGTGCGCGCCCTCGAACCACACCTGCTTGACCCGAGGGTCCTCGGTCGGCGGCCCCTCGACCTCGCTCGGCGCCTCCCAGAGGCTGGGCGCGAACTTCAGTCTCGTCTCGTCGATGGCCAGCGCCTGCCTGGCGCACAGCACCTGATCGCTGAGCTGGACGTTGTGGAAGCGCGGCGTCTCCCTCTCGAAGCCGGGGACCCCGAGGGCACCCACCGTGTCGAAGACGCCCAAGAAGGTCACCTTCGCGGCGTGGCAGTGGTCGTGCTTGAACTCGTCCACGCTCTCGCCGAACGCACCCGACGGCATCGCCGTCGCCTGGTACAGGTGGACGGCCCACGGCAGGCGCTCCTCGACCAGCGCGACCTTGGTGAGCAGGCCGACGGTGGCGAGCATGCCGGCCAGCGAGCGGGCGGTGTAGGCGCCGCGGCTGAAGCCGAGGATGACGATCTCGTCGTCGGGCTCGTAGTTCTGGGCCAGGAACCGGTAGCACGCGATCACGTTGTGGAACAGGCCGAACCCGAACGCCCCGCCCAGCAGCCGGTCGGCCTCGTAGCCGTCGGCGCCGACCCCGCTGATGTAGTAGACGAGCTGGTAGACGTCGCCGGTCTTGTCGGGATCGGTCTGTACGGTGCGGGCGATCTTCTCGACGTTGGTGACGTTCGCGTTGTCGGGCTTGTTCCAGGTCCCGTCACAGCACACGACCAACCGCTTCATGGGCCGATGCTGGCACTCGCGACGCCGCCACACATCCCTCCGCAGAGGGATGCCGCTCTCATCGGAGGCGACGTACCCCCGACCGGGTACCGTCGCCCGGTGGTCGAAGGGACGCGCATCGACAGCTTTCGGCACGACTCGCTGACCTTCGACGTGGTGGACGGCGGGCCGCGCGACGCGCCGGCCGTCGTCCTCCTGCACGGCTTCCCCGAGCGCGCCTCGCACTGGCAGGCCGTCAGCACGACGCTGCACGCGCACGGTCTGCGGACCCTGGCTCCCGACCAGCGCGGCTACTCCCCGGGGGCGCGGCCACGAGGCCGCTACGCCTACCGCCTGTCGCGGCTCGTCGCCGACGTCGTCGCGCTGGTCGGGCGGTACGGCGGGCCGGTCCACCTGGTCGGGCACGACTGGGGAGCGGCCGTCGCCTGGGCGACCGCCGGGGCGCGCCCCGACCTCGTCCGCAGCCTGACGACGGTCTCCGTCCCGCACCCCGCGGCGTTCACGCGCTCCCTGGTGAGCAGCGACCAGGCCCGGCGGTCGTGGTACATGCTGGCTTTCCAGCCGCCCGGGCTCGTGGAGCTGGTCGCACGCAGGTCACCGGAGAGGGTCGAGCGCTTCCTGGGCTCCGGGGGGCTCACCGCAGACGAGGTGGCGCGCTTCCGCACCGAGATCGTGGAGTACGGCGCGCTGCCCGGCGCGCTGGCGTGGTACCGCGCCCTCCCGTTCTCCCTGCGCACGTCGACTGGCCGCATCCGGGTGCCGACGACGCACGTGTGGAGCGACCGCGACGTCGCCCTCGCGCGTCGCGGCGCCGAGCTGACCGCCGACTTCGTGCGGGCGCCGTACGAGCTGGTCGTCCTGACCGGCGTGGACCACTGGGTGCCGACGCATGCTCCCGACTCCCTGGGAGACGCCATCCTCGCCCGGGTCGCCTCGGCAGGCGACCCTCGCTAGGACGCGCGCGAGGAGTCGCTCAGAACCACCTCAGCCGGCTGGGCCGAGGCCCAGCCGCGCGTCACTCCCCGGCGCCCGAGCTGTTCCCGGACTGCTGGGCCCGCAGAATGCTGGCCTCGTCCTTGGACGCCGGCTCGAAGGAGGGGCCGAGCAGCGCGCGGATCGTGGGTGCGAAGAGCCACGACCCGAGACCGAGAATGACCAGGAACACGGCACCGCAGATCATCCAGATCATGGGCCACACCTCCGATGCAGCCAGTGTGGCACGGGGCATGGTCCGGAGCTGACAAAAAAGGGCGCGCAACGAATCTTCCCGGGGAGGCGTTGGTAGACCATGGAGAGCGTGGCGGCGATCGGACGACACGGTGCGGAGAAGACGAGCGACGATTTCGCCGCCTACGTCGAGGCGCGTGGCCAGGCCTTGCTGCGCTTCGCCTACGTCCTGACCGGGAACGCCGCCGATGCCCAGGACGCCGTCCAGATCGCCTTGTCGCGGGCCCTGCCGAAGTGGGACCACATACGGTCCGTGGACGGCGTCGACGCCTACCTGCGACGGATGGTCGTCAACGCCCACGTATCGGCGTGGCGCCGGTTCCGGCGCAAGGAGTCTCCGGTGTCGGAGGTCCGGTCGGTCGACGAACCCCTAGCCGCGGATCCGGCCGACACGGTCCTGGACGCGGTGTCCGACGAGGCCGTGTGGCAGGCCTGCTCGCAGCTGGTGAAGCCGCAGCGGGTCGCGATCGTCCTTCGCTACTACGAAGGGCTGTCCTTCAAGGAGATCGGCGAGCTCGTCGGATGTCCCGAGACGACAGCCAGGTCGCGGGTCTTCCGGGGCCTGGCCGTCCTGCGAGACCTGGTGGAGGTGGAGGCGCGATGAACAAGCTGGAGCAGCGACTGTCGCAGGTCCTGACGACGAGAGCCGCGGACGCTCCGTCACCGGGCAGCCTCGTCGAGGCGGCGCGGTCACGCCACCACCGTCGTCGCCGGTCGCAGACCGGCGTCGTCGCCCTGGCCGTCGCGGCTGCCGTGGTGGTCCCCGTCGGAATCCACAGTCTCGGAGTCGACCACGAGTCGACACCCGAGCCGCTCGGCCCCTACAAGTACGGCCAGCACCTGAAGCTGTCGGACGCCGTGCCCGCCGCCCGTGCGCCAGGGTTCCATGTCCTCGACTACGGGGTGCCGTCGGACAACCCGCCGCTCCCGCTGGCCAGTGGCGAAACCTTGGGGCCGGCTGCCGAGTACCTCGACATCGACGCCAGCGGCCGCCTCACGGACCTGTACCTGCACGGTCGGGCACCCACGGCGAGCTACCGGCTCGTGCCCGGCCCGGGCCGACCGGCCCGACCGATCTCCGACCCGGTCGGCGGGTCGATCGAGTACGGGATCTGGCAGGCCACCTTCACGCCGGACGGCCGGTTGCTCTGGTCCAAGGAAACCGGACAGTGGATCCACCTGTGGACGACCGATGTCGACGGTGCGAACGCCCGGCGGGTCGCGCCCTCGGAGTCCCAGGTCGGAGTGCCCTCTGGCGTCGCCGGGCAGCCCTGGCGAGACCTGTGGGTCGACAACGGGCGGGTCTGGTTCAGCGCGATCACCAAGGTCGTGGGGCACGGCAACCACCAGCAGCAGTGGGTCTCCCTCTTCTCCTACGACCCCGCCCACCCCGGGCAGCTGCGTCGGGAGGCGGCCGCCGATGTGTCGGTGATCGACGTCGCGAACGGGGAAGCCGTCTGGGTCGACGCCAGCGACACCAAGGTGTACGCCGAGGACCTGGCGAGCCGGCAGGTGCATCAGGTCCCGGTGTCGTTGGACGCCGGCTGCCGGATGGTTCCACTGAGCTGGCTCAGCGGTGGCGGTGCGCGCGGGACGCTCGTCACCAACGGCTCCCTGATCGCGCTGACCGAGTTCTGCCCGGACTGGCGGACCACGCGCGTGGTCGTCACGGACCTGTCCGGCCGGCTCGTGGCCGACTTCGATGCCGGGAGCGGCCGCCAGATCTACAACGTCGTGCTGAGCGACCAGACCATCGGGTTCATCGACCAGCCGCCGAGCGGCGAGCACGACAGCTACCTCGCTGATCTGATGACTGGCGAGCTGATCGACCTCGGCAGGCAGGTCCCCGACTACGAGAACCCGCCTCACGTCGCCGGCCGCTACGTCATCTGGTACGCCGGGCGGGGCGGGCACGTCGGCAGGCTCGACGCGAGCAGCGGCGGGAGCTGACCGGGCGTACCCAGCCGCGCCCGGAAACTAATCGCTGCGAACCGACGTCGAAGTCGCAAGCCCGGCATGACGTTCGCTTGCGCGAGCGGTCGCCCTCCGGTGTCTCACGGCATGGTCGGAGCCACATCGGTGCGGGCGGCACGGGGACACCTCGCAGTACCCTCCTCGGATCATCGAGCGAGGACCGAAGGGGCACGCATGAAGACACCACGGTTTTTCCTCCCAGCAATCCTGGCGATGGCACTCGTGCCACTCGCCGCCGGGCCGGCCAGCGCGGCCCCGCCCGGCAACGACGAGGTCGGTGGCGCGATCGCGCTGAACCTCGGGGACCGGGTCACCGAGGACACCACCCAGGCCACGACCAACGCCGGCGACGACGCGCTGAACGCCGCCTGCGGCGCACCGGTCACGGAGGCGTCGGTGTGGTACTCCTACCACCCCCTCGTGCGC
>NZ_DATAVI010000011.1:0-96692 GCF_036267815.1 Nocardioides sp.
CCAGGTGACCGCCTGGTCCCAGAAGCCGGTCACCAGGGCGAGCCCGACGAGCACGAGCATCAGGCCGCCGATCCGGGTGACCCACTGCTGGTGGCGGCGGATGACGCGGAAGGCGCCCAGCGCGCGCCGGTAGGCCAGGGCCGCGACGATGAACGGCACCCCCAGCCCGACGCAGTACGTCGCCGCGAGCAGCGCGCCACGCTCGGCGGTGCCCTCGTTGAGCCCGAGGGTGATGATGGCGCTCAGGGTCGGCCCGACGCACGGCGTCCAGCCGAGCCCGAAGAGGAAGCCCAGCAGCGGTGCGGCACCGAGCCCGACAGCCGGCACCGTGTGCACGCGCACGTCGCGTTGCAGGAACGGCACGAGCCCGGCGAAGGCGAGGCCGAGCAGGATCATCACGATGCCGAGCACGACCTCGAGGTCGGTCCGCTGTCGCACCAGCCAGGTGCCGAGCGAGCCTGCGGTGAACCCGATGACGACGTAGACCACCGAGAAGCCGAGCACGAACAGCACGGCCCCCGCGAGCATCCGGCCGCGCCGTCCGTGCTCGAGGTCGGCCCCCGACAGGCCGGTCGCGTAGGAGAGGTAGCCGGGCAGCAGCGGGATCACGCAGGGCGAGAAGAAGGACACCAGGCCGGCGACCAGCGCCACCGGCATCGCGAGCAGCAGCGAGCCGGACAGAGCCTGCTCGCGGAACCAGTCACCCACCGCGCGCCACCTGCCGGACGAGCTCGACCACGGTCAGCTGCGACGGCACCGCGCCGATCATGCTGGCCGCCACGCGCCCGTGCGCGTCGAGGATGACGGTCGCGGGGATGGAGTTCGGCGTGAGGGTTCCCGGAAAGGCGAGCAGCGCCTCGCCGCCGGGTGAGTAGAACGAGGGCCACGAGACGCCGAACTGGGTCTGGAACGCCTTGGGCGCCGCCGTACCGCTGTCGCGGACGTCGATGCCGACGAAGTTCGCCGTGCTCCCCAGCGTCTTCTGCGCCCCCACGAGCAGCGGGGCCTCCTTGCGGCAGGGCGGGCAGTCGGCCCACCACACCGAGATCACCGTCGGCTTCCCGCGCATCGAGGCCAGTGACAGCGGCTTCCCGGTGAGGTCCTCGCCGCTGAAGTCGATCGGGGCACCGCGGTCGGCGACGGCGATCTGCCGGGGCGCGCCGTCCCCGGACACGTAGTCCTTGCCGTCGGTGCCGTTGACGCCGTGCAGGGAGCAGCCGCTCGTGGCGATCAGCACCATCGCCGCCACGAACGTCGCACGAACCCCTCGGATCACGTCGCTAGGGCTTTCGCGAGTCCGGGGCGTTGCCGGCGGAGAACGGCGCCCTCTTGTCGCGCAGCGGGATCAGGTCACCGGCGGGCTCGGAGTAGGCGATCGTCGTCAGGTCGTCGCCGGTGAAGGTCAGCGACGTCACCGAGCACAGCGTGCACTGACGCCGCCGCGGGTCGTGCAGGAACGACCGGCGCTCCAGCGAGAGCCGGGTCACCCAGATCGGCAGCTGGTGGGAGACGATCGCGGCCTCGTGGCCGCGCGCGGCGTCGCGGGCGTCGTGCACGGCGGCCAGCACCCGCGCGACGACCTCCTTGTAGGGCTCGCCCCACGAGGGCCGCAGCGGGTTGCGCAGGTGGATCCAGGTCGACGGCTTCCTCAGGGCGTTCTCGCCGTGCCCGAAGCGCTTGCCCTCGAAGACGTTGGCCGACTCGATCACGCGCGGGTCGAGCACGGGGGTGAGCCCTCGGGCAGCGGCGAGCGGCGCCGCGGTCTCCTGGGCACGCTCCAGAGGAGAGCTGCGGAGGTGGACGATGTCGCGCTCGCCGAGCACCTCGGCAACGCGCTCGGCCATCTGAAGACCCAGGTCGGAGAGGTGGTAGCCGTCGCGGCGGCCGTAGAGCACGCCCTCGGGGTTGTGCACCTCGCCGTGCCGGACGAGGTGGACGACGGTCTGACCGGCGGAGTCAGCCACGCGCGGCCTCCTGGGCGTCTGCTGCGGCCCGAGCGGCGTGCGGAAGGGCATCGACGATCGTGCCGACCGCCGCGTCGTCGTGCGCGGAGGAGAGGAACCACGCCTCGTACGCCGAGGGCGGGAGGTAGACCCCGCGATCGAGCATCGCGTGGAAGAACGCGGCGTACGCCGCGGTGTCCTGGCGCTGCGCTGCGTCGTAGTCGCGGACGGGACCGTCGGCGAAGAACACCGAGAACATCGTCCCGGTGGCCTGCACGGCGTGGGCGACGCCGGCGTCCGACAGCGCCTTGTCGGCGGCCTCCTTCACCAGCTCGGCGACCGCGCCGACGCGGACGTAGACCTCGTCGGTGGCCAGCCGCAGGGTGGTCAGGCCGGCGGTGGCCGCGATCGGGTTCCCCGAGAGGGTGCCGGCCTGGTACACCGGGCCGACCGGCGACAGCATGGCCATCACGTCGGCCCGGCCACCGAACGCCGCGGCCGGGAAGCCGCCACCCATCACCTTGCCGAAGGTCATCAGGTCGGGGGCCCAGCCCTCGGTCGCGCCGTCGAGGCCCCACTGGCCCTGGCGCGAGACCCGGAAGCCGGTCATCACCTCGTCGCTGACGAACAGCGCGCCGTGGTCGGCACAGGTGCGCGCGAGGAGCTGGTTGAAGCCGGGGTCGGGCGGGACGACGCCCATGTTGCCCGGCGCCGCCTCGGTGATCACACACGCGACGTGCTCGCCCTCCTCGGCGAACAGCGCCTCGAGGGCCTCGGCGTCGTTGTACCGCAGCACCCGGGTCAGCGCGGTCGCCGACTCGGGTACGCCGGGTGTCCCGGGCACCGCCAGCGTCGTGAGGCCGGAGCCGGCCGAGGCCAGCAGGGCGTCGACGTGGCCGTGGTAGCAGCCGGCGAACTTCACCACGACGTCGCGGCCGGTGAAGCCCCGGGCGAGCCGCACCGCCGACATCGTGGCCTCGGTGCCCGAGGAGACCAGCCGCACCTGGTCGACCGGAGTCCGCTGCACGATCTCCTCGGCGAGCTCGACCTCGGCCTGCGTCGGCGCTCCGTACGACGTGCCGCGCGCGAGCGCCTCGCCCACCGCGGCCAGCACCTCGGGGTGGGCATGTCCGAGCAGCATCGGCCCCCACGAGCCCACGAGGTCGACGTACTCGTTGCCGTCGACGTCGGTCAGCCGCGAGCCCGACGCCGAGCGGATGAACCGCGGCGTCCCGCCCACGGCCCGGAATGCGCGCACCGGGGAGTTGACCCCGCCGGGCGTCACCGCGCTCGCGCGCGCGAACAGAGCCTCCGACCGGACGTGAGTCACGCAGGCCATTGTGTCCGAGCCGCCCAACCGGCCGACAACCGCGGTCGACCCGGGGTTGGGTGAAGTGGCCAACCCCACGTCTACTGCCGCGTAACATCGAGCAGCGTCACTCGTTTGAGAACACGCAGGGAGGGAACGCTGCACACGAGGCTCCACCCGTCCGGGGCGTCCGACGCCGTGGCCGGTCACGGAGCTCGTGGGCGCCGGGCTTTCTCCGCGGGCTCCTGCGAGAGGAAGGTTCGATGACTCGGTTCGGGCGCGCACAGAAGGCGTCGGCGTTGCTGCCTCTCGCCGTGCTGTCGGCTGCCTGGACGGCGGGTCTCGCCACCGCCGGGTCCGACCCGTCGGCCGCCGCCAGCTCGCAGACCCTGCCCGACGGCACCCGCCTGCCGGGCCAGGCGGTCCGTGCTCCGGCGAGCCTCACCCCGAGCCACGCGCTGAGCCGCCGGCTCCAGCGCAACGCCCACCGCGTCGTCGCGACGTCCGCTGCGAGCGGGATCCCGACCGCGGCCCTCGCGGCGTACCAGCGCGCGGCGACGGTGATCGACGCGGCCGACCCGACCTGCCACCTGCCCTGGCAGCTGGTGGCCGCGATCGGCCGCGTCGAGTCCGACCACGGACGCGCCCAGGGCAACGTCCTGAACGACCGCGGGATCGACAAGCCCGGCATCTACGGCCCGGTCCTGGACGGCCGGCACGGCACGGTGCTGATCAAGGACACCGACGCCGGGCAGTACGACCACGACACGGCGTACGACCGCGCGGTGGGGCCCATGCAGTTCATCCCCTCGACCTGGGCGATCGTCGGCGTCGACGCCGACAACGACGGCCAACGAGACCCGCAGGACATCAACGACGCCTCGCTCGCCTCCGCGGTCTACCTCTGCTCGGGCACCGACGACCTCTCGACCACCGCGGGCCAGCAGGCGGCGGTCTACCGCTACAACCACAGCAAGCAGTACGTCTCGCTGGTCCTCGCGATCGAGAGGGCCTACCAGGCGGGCGACTTCAGCGAGGTGCCGAACGGCCTCACGAGCACCGGCTTCTCACTCGCGGACCCGACGAGCGGCAGCCCCGGTCGCAGCCACCGTCGCCACCATCACCATCACCACCGCCACCACTCCCCGGGCGGCCCGGGCGGTGGGCCGACCACGGCTCCGACGACCGGTCCTTCGACGGGCCCCAGCAGCGGCCCCTCGAACGGTCCGACCACGGACCCGACCCACAGCCCGAGCCCCATCCTGCCGTCGATCACACTGCCGACGATCCTGCCGACCACGATCCTCCCGACCGCCCTGCCGACCCTGCTCACCGAGGCCCAGGCGATCATCCAGTGCCTGGCCAAGGGCCTCCTCGAGGGCACCCCCGCCTTCAACGCCTGCGTCACCAAGCTCACCCACGGCTGACCCCCCTCCCCACCGGGGTGCGGCGCTGGCGTCAAATCCCCCGCTGAAGCGGGGGATTTGGCACTTCTTGGGGATTGCAACCCCCAAGAAGTGCCAAGAGAGGCCAGGGAGTCGAGCGGACCGTTGTGGCCGGGCCCGTTCAACGAGCCAGCAGGCCCGCGGCCTCGGCGGCCCAGTAGGTGAGGATCACGTCGGCGCCGGCACGACGGATCGAGGTGAGGACCTCCAGGACCGCCCGCTCACGCTCGATCCACCCGTGCGCAGCAGCGGCCTCGAGCATGGAGTACTCCCCCGACACGTTGTACGCCGCCACGGGGACATCGACCGCCTCACGCACCCGGCGTACGACGTCGAGGTAGCCCAGCGCGGGCTTCACCATCACGATGTCGGCGCCCTCGGCGACGTCCAGCAGGGCCTCGCGCACGCCTTCACGGGCGTTGCCGGGGTCCTGCTGGTAGGTCCGCCGGTCGCCCTCCAGCGAGGAGTCGACCGCCTCGCGGAAGGGCCCGAAGAAGGCCGAGGCGTACTTCGCGGAGTAGGCCAGGATCGCCACGTCGGTGTGGCCGCCACCGTCGAGCGCGCCACGGATCGCGGCGACCTGGCCGTCCATCATCCCGCTCGGGCCGACCATGTCGATGCCCGCATCGGCCTGCGCCAGCGCCATCTCGGCGTACGCCGCGAGGGTCCGGTCGTTGTCGACGCGCCCGTCGGGCGTCAGGACCCCGCAGTGGCCGTGGTCGGTGAACTCGTCGAGGCACAGGTCGCTCATCACGGTGAGCGCGTCGCCGACCTCCGCCACGACGTCGGCGATCGCGACGTTGAGGATCCCGGCCGGGTCGATCGCACCGGACCCGACGTCGTCCTTGTGCTCGGGGATCCCGAAGAGCATGACCCCGCCGAGGCCGACCTCCGCCGCCTCCTGGGCCGCCTTGCGCAGCGAGTCGCGCGTGTGCTGGACGACGCCGGGCATCGCGGCGATCGGGATCGGCGACGAGGCTCCCTCGCGCACGAACATCGGCAGCACGAGATGCTCGGGCACCACCCGCGTCTCGGCGACCAGGCTCCGCAGTGCCTGGGTCGTGCGCAGCCGCCGCGGCCGGGTGACCGGGCTCGGGACTCCGCTCGCGCCGCCGGTCATCGCGAGGAGGTGACCTTCCTCCGCGACGTCGGCTTGCGCTCCGAGGGCCGGGTCACCGGCAGGCCGGCCACGACGAGCTCCTCCCGACGGGAGGCGCCGTAGGCCGCAAGCGCGTCGACCAGCTCGTCGACGTCGGGCTTGGCGGAGAGAACGTCGACGCGAAGCCCGTGCTCCTCCGCGGTCTTGGCCGTGGCGGGGCCGATCACCGCGATCACCGTGGACGGGTGTGGCTTGCCGGCGATGCCGACCAGATTGCGCACGGTCGAGGACGACGTGAAGACGACGGCGTCGAACTTGCCGGTCTTGATCGCGTCGCGCACCGGCGCCGGCGGCGGCGCCGCACGCACCGTGCGGTACGCCGTGACGTCGTCGCACTCCCAGCCCAGGTCGACCAGGCCGGCCACGAGGTTCTCGGTCGCGATGTCGGCGCGCGGCAGGAAGACGCGGTTGATCGGGTCGAGCAGCTCGTCGTACTCCGGCCAGTCGTCGAGGAGGCCGGCTGCCGACTGCTCCCCGCTGGGCGTGAGGTCGGCACGCAGGCCCCAGTCGCCGATCGCCGCGGCCGTCTTGTCGCCGACCGCCGCGATCTTCAGCCCGGAGAACGCGCGGGCGTCGAGGCCGTACTCCTCGAACTTCTCGCGTACCGCCTTGACGGCGTTCACACTGGTGAAGGCGATCCACTCGTAGCGACCCTCGACCAGCCCGCGCACGGCCTTGTCCATCTGGAGCGGGTTGCGCGGCGGCTCGACGGAGATCGTCGGGACCTCCTCGGGCACGCCACCGAAGCCGCGCAGCCGCGAGGACAGCGACCCGGCCTGCTCCTTGGTGCGTGGCACCAGGATCCGCCACCCGAACAGCGGCTTGGTCTCGAACCACGACAACGCCTCGCGCATCGCGACGACCTCGCCGATGACCGTCACCGCGGGCGGCGAGATGCGCGCGGCGCGGGCGTCGGCCGCGACGTGCTCCAGGGTGGAGATGAGGGTCTCCTGGTCGGTGGTGGTGCCCATCCGGGTCATCGCGACCGGGGTCTGCGGGTCACGGCCCGCTGCGACCAGCGCCGAGGCGATGTCGGCGATCGAGTTCACCGCCGAGAGCACGACGAGCGTCGTGGTGTCGGCGTACTTGGTCCAGTCGGTCTTCTCGCCCGCGGTCACGACCGCGACCTCGCGGTGGGACTTCGTGGTCAGCGGGATGCCGGCGTACGCCGGGACCGCGGACGCCGCGGAGACGCCGGGCACGATCTCGAAGCCGAGCCCGGCCTTGGCGCAGGCCGAGGCCTCCTCGGGGCCCGAGGCATGGACGAACGGGTCACCGGTCATCAGGCGGACGACGCGCACGCCGCGCCTGGCGTGCCGGACGACGACCTTGGCGCGCGCGGCGTGGGTCAAGGGCTGGCCGTCCTCACCGAAGCCGCCGTCGACCAGCTCGGGTCCGCCCTCGGACCCCTCGGGAAGACCGAGCAGGGTGCGGATGAGGGCCGGGTGC
Source organism: Nocardioides sp. (assembly GCF_036267815.1). GTDB lineage: Bacteria > Actinomycetota > Actinomycetes > Propionibacteriales > Nocardioidaceae > Nocardioides. Next base: position 7,306 of record NZ_DATAVI010000011.1, read on the forward strand.
TCCGGTCCCTCGGTGATCACCACGTCGGCCTCACGGATGAGGTCGGCGGCGCGCACGGTCAGCAGACCGGGGTCTCCCGGCCCGCTGCCGACGAACGCCACGCTCCCCTGGCTCCTGGGCTGTGCGGTGGTCTCGGACTTGGCCCTCTGGGCTTGCGTCATGCCTCTTGCCTTTCGCAGTCGGTCACCGGCGGCTCGTGCGGTGTGATCGGCTGGTTGTCCGTCAGCTGTCCTGCCCCCTCGTCGAGCATCAGCCCGGCCAGGCGGTCGCCGACGCCGAGTGCGTCGGCCGGGTCACCGGTGGCGGACATCCGCACCGCCAGCGTCCCGTCGGGTGAGAGCGCGACCGCTCGCACCCAGAGCTCTTCTGCGTCCTCGCCCTCGGCGACCTCGGCCAGGGCCCCCACCGGTGCGGCACAGCCACCCTCGAGCCGGGCGAGCACCGCGCGCTCGGCGGTGACGGCGGCCCGCGACCCCGGGTCGTCCAGGACGCCCAGCTCGCCGGCGAGGTCGGCCCCGTCGCGGGTCTCGACGGCCAGCGCTCCCTGGCCCGGGGCCGGCAGCATCTGGAGCGGGTCGAGCACCTCGGTCGCCTCGACGAGACGGTCGAGGCGAGCGAGCCCGGCGCGGGCGAGCACGACCGCGTCGTAGGTACCCGACCGGACCTTGCCGATCCGGGTGTCGACGTTGCCGCGGATGTCGACGATCTCCAGTCCGAGACCGAGGGCGTGCACCTGGGCTGCCCGGCGGGGCGAGCCGGTGCCGACCCGGCTCCCGGGCGGCAGCTCGGCCAGCGTGAGCCCGTCGCGGGCGACCACGACGTCGCGAGGGTCCTCACGAGCGGGGACGGCCGCGATCACGACGCCGGCCGCGGGCTGCGTCGGAAGATCCTTCAGCGAGTGCACCGCAACGTCGATCCGGCCCTCGCGCAAGGCACTGCGCAGCGCGTTGACGAAGACGCCGGTGCCGCCGATCTGGGTCAGCGAGTGCGCCACGACGTCCCCCTCGGTCGTGATCTCGACCAGCTCGACCGGGCGCCCCAGGGCAGCGGTGATCCGATCGGCGACCCACCGCGACTGGGCGACGGCGAGGGCCGAGGCGCGCGTGCCGAGCCGGATCGCGGCCGTCACGGGCCCTCCTCCGTCAGGTGCGCGGACGGCGGTCGGGGCAGCTCGGTCGCGGACTCCTCGGAGACGACGGGCCGGGTCACGGCGTCGACCGCGTCGGGGTCGAGGGCGAAGAGCTCGGCCAGCGCGGTGGCGTAGGAGACGGCCGCGCGGTCGCCGAGCTCCTTGGCCCGGATCGTCGGCTGGTGGACGAGCTTGTCCGCGACGCGCCGCAGCGTGTGCAGCAGCTCAGCGCGCGTGGCCGGGTCGAGGTCGGGCAGGCGCCGCTCCAGCCTGGCCAGCTCCGACTCCACGACGCCGGTGGCCATCGACCGCAGCGCGACCACCGTCGGCGTCATTCCGGCCCGCCGTCGCGCCGAGAGGAACGCCTCGACCTCGTCGGTGACGATGCGGCGCACCGCGTCGACCTCGACGCCCACCTCGGAGCCGCGCAGGTCCTCGCCGAGGTCGGCGAGCGCGACCAGGGTGACGCCCGGCAGGTCGGCGACCCCGGGGTCGATGTCGTGCGGCAGGGCGAGGTCGACCAGGGCCAGGGGCTGCTCCGCGGCGGCGACCGCCTGGCGGCTCACCAGCAGGCCGCTGGCGCCGGCGCAGGCCACCACGACATCGGCGGCCGCCACCTCGCTGTCGAGGGAGGTCAGCGGCGCCGACCGGACGGCGTACTCGGTGGCCAGGCGCTGGGCGCGCTCGGCCGTGCGGTTGAGGACGACCACCTCGCCCGCGCCACGCCGTACGACGGTCGCGACGGCCAGCGCCGCCATCCCGCCGGCACCCACGACGACGACGCGTCGCCCGCGCAGGTCCTCGGCGGCGCGGTCGAGCGCGGCGGAGACCAGCGTGGGCGCGGCGCGGTCGATGCCGGTCTCGGCGTGGGCGCGCTTGCCCACGCGCAACGCCTGCTGGAACAACGTGTTGAGGACCGGGCCCACCGAGCCCAGCTCCTGGCCCCGGCTCAGGGCCTCGCGGGTCTGGCCCAGCACCTGGACCTCGCCGACCGCCATGGAGTCCAGGCCCGCGGCGACCTGGAACAGGTGCGAGACCGCACCGTCGTCGTAGTGGACGTAGAGATGCGGGCTGAGGGCCTCGACACTCTCCCCGGCCGGCTCGAGGAGCCGCCCCGAGATGTCCTCGACGCTGCCGTGGAACCGGTCGACCGCGGCGTAGATCTCCAGCCGGTTGCAGGTGGCCACGACGGTCGCCTCGGAGACGTGGGGGTTGGCGAGCACGTCCTCGATGAGCTTGGTCGCCCCGTCGCTGTCGACGGCGAGGCGCTCCAGCAGCGCGATCGGCGCCGACCGGTGGGAGAGCCCGACGACCAGCGCGGTCATGACGCGGTCTCCTGGTGGGTCGCCTTGCGCTGCTCGTGGTAGGCCAGGACCTGGAGCTCCTTGGAGAGGTCGACCTTGCTCACGGCGACGTCGGGGCCGACGGTCAGCACGGTGGGCGCGAAGTTGAGGATGCTGCTGATCCCGGCGTCGACCATCCGGTCGGCGACGTCCTGCGCGGCGGCGGCCGGGGTGGCGATCACGCCGATCGCGACTCCGTGCTCGCGCACGATCACGTGCAGGTCGCTGAACGCTCTGACCACGACGCCGGCGACGACCTCGCCGTGGCGGGTGCCGTCGGCGTCCAGCAGTGCGACCACGCGGAAGCCGCGACTGCGGAAGCCGGAGTAGTTGGCCAGCGCATGACCGAGGTTGCCGATCCCGACGATCACGACCGGCCAGTCGCGGGTCGCCCCCATCTCGCGGGCGATCTGGTAGCGCAGGTAGTCGACGTCGTACCCGACCCCGCGGGTGCCGTAGCTGCCGAGGTAGGACAGGTCCTTGCGCAGCTTGGCGCTGTTGACACCGGCGGCCGCGGCGAGATCCTCGCTCGAGCAGACGGCGGTGCCGGCCTCGGAGAGAGTGCTGAGCGCTCGCAGGTAGACAGGAAGTCGGGCCACCGTGGCCTCGGGAATCTCCCGAGCGGTGTCGTGGGACGTCCGTGCGCTCACAGCTTCGTCTTTCCAGCCGCCGGACACGTGGTCGGCCCGCCGTGTGACAGGCTCGGCCCGAGCGGCGTCGTTCACTGTAGGAGTTTGTGAACGAGAGAACAAAATCGTGGGCGGAGCGGTCCTGCGGCGTCGGCCGACTGGTGGTGAGCGACCCTCGACCCGCCCTCAACCCGCGTTGCCCGCGTCGGGATACGCGCCACCGGCGACCCCGAAGAACGCCTCCAGGGAGCCGGTGCCGGTGACGCGGAGCTCGCGGGCCAGCGCCACTGCGACGTAGCGGAGGTGCCACGGCTCGGGGGAGTAGCCGGTGACGTGGCGGTTGGCCCGCGTGTACCGCTCGACGAAGCCGAACCGCCACGCGTAGGCGTCGAGCCACCGGCCGGCGGGGGTGCCCGCGAAGCACGGGTCGAGGGCACAGGTGCCGTCGACCGGCTGGAGGTCGACGGCCAGACCCGTCTGGTGCTCGCTGTAGCCCGGACGCGCCGAGATCGCGTCGGCGGTGCTCTGGCCGATCGTGGAGACCAGCCGGGAGTGCACGCCCTCCTGGTAGGCGTAGGACCGGAAGGCGCTGGCGATCTTGAGGTGGACGCCGTCTCGGTCGGCGCTGTCGAGCAGCCGGGTCAGCGGGCCGGCCGCCGCGGTCGCGACCTGGTAGCCGCGCACCACCGCGACCCGGGGCTGGAAGTCGAGCGGGGTGATCGGGTGCTTCTTGTTCACGATCACCCAGATGCTGTTCGGGTCGGTCAGCGAGTGGCGGCTCCGGTCGAAGGCCTTCGCACGCGTGGAGGACGACGTGGGCCCGGCCGGTGAGCTGTGCGTCGCATTGCCGCTGGTCGGCGCCGACGACGTGGTGGTGGTCGCGTGAGCCGCGCATCCACTCACGGCCAGCAGGACCAGCAGCGCGGCGCCCGGTGCTCTCACAAGACCTTGACGGGGACGGCGCCCGGATCGGTTGCATGGGTAGCCTCGGTGGCGTGGGTCGTGCTGATCGTGACGCGGAGTTCGTCGCCTTCACCACGGCGTACCGGCGCGACCTGCTGCGCACCGCGACCCTGCTGTGCGCGGGCGATGCGGCCACGGCCGAGGATCTGGTGCAGACGACGCTGACCAACCTCTACCTGTCGTGGGCCAGGACCCGCGCGACAGACAGCCCGCTGGCCTATGCCCGAGCCAGCCTGACCAACGCCTTCGTCGACGAGATGCGTCGCGCCCATCGGCGTCGTGAGAGCTGTCCCGAGCAGCTGGAGCGCGCCGAGCCCGCGGGTGACGACCCGGACGTCGCCCTCCGGCGTACGCTCTTCGCGGCGCTCGCCACTCTCGGTCCACGACAGCGCGCGGTGGTGGTGCTCCGGCACTGGCACGACATCGACGTCGAGGAGACCGCACGCCTCCTCGGCTGTTCGCGCGGGACGGTGAAGTCGCAGAACGCCCGCGCGCTGGGGCATCTGAGGGATGCGTTGGGCTCGCTCGACCGCGACGCCGTGCGGGGGGCGGGCTGATGGACGACCCGACCAGGGTGAAGCGGGCCTTCGAGCGCGCACTGCCCGACGCGACGGCCCCGTCGGACCCGCAGGCGGATCTCGCCCGTGCGCGGGACGCCGTACGCGCGCGCACTCGGCGTCGCGTCAAGACGGGCTTGGGCGCGCTCGCCGTCGTCCTCGTCGCCGGCGTCGGAGTCGCCGGCGCGCTCGACCGCGCGACCCCCGACCAGACGGCCGGGCAGGACCCCGCGGGCCACTCGACCGCCAACACGGCCACGGACAGGGACACGCCGATCACGCTGCTGGCGACGAGGTTCCACGCGAGGCCCTACTCCTTCGGGCTGACCCCGAAGGGATGGTCGGTGCAGGCGAGGACGCCGTACCTCGTCACGATCGTGCCGGACGGCGGCTCGACCTCGCCGGATCCCGACGTCTTCATCGGCAAGCTCGTCATCACCTTCGACCACAACCGCCTGGGCGGGCGGCGCGTCCGCGGCGGACATCGCTGGGTGGCGTACCACGTCGATGCGGGCTACACGACGATGTCGATGCGGACGACGTCCGGCGAGCCGGCAGGCGTCGTCCGGATCCAGTACCCCGACGACGCGGGCTGGGACCACTCGACCATGGAGCGCTTCCTGCTCAGCATCCACGTCGGCCCCGGCGCCCGTCCCTCCCTCGGCTGAACGCTGACCCGGCGTTGCGGGGCGGCGACCTTCGGCCGGGTCAGCGCTCTGGGCGGTGACCTTCTGCCGGGTCGGCGATCAGGGCGGCACGGAGGCGGGTGGGGTCCACGCGCCAGTAGTCGTGCTGGTGGCCGTCGACGAAGGTGACCGGCACCTCATGGCCGAAGCGGCGCTCCAGCTCGGGGTCGTCGTCCACCGAGACCTCGGCGAACGACTCGCCCACCTCGGCGCATACCCGCGCCACGACCGCGCGCGCCTCGTCGCACAGGTGGCAGCCGGGCCGGCTGAAGAGCGTGACCCGCGCGCTCACTCGAGCAACCCCAGGCTCCGGCGGCGTTCGAGGTTGCGCAGCCTGCCCTTCTGCACCTTGCCGGTCACCGTCAGCGGCAGCTCGGACACGACCTCGACCCGAGCCGGCCGCTTGAAGCGTGCCAGTCGTACGGCGCAGTGGTCGCGCACCGCGGTCGCCAGCGCCTCGGAGCCGGCCCCGCCCCGGGGTACGACGTAGGCGACGACGCCCTCGCCGGTCGCGGGGTCCTCGACGCCGATCACGGCCGTCTCCGCGACGGCCTCGACCTCGCGGATGACCTCCTCGACCTCCACCGGGTAGACGTTGAAGCCCGAGACGATGACCAGCTCCTTGAGCCGGTCGACGAGGAACAGGTCACCCGAGGCATCGAGGAAGCCGACGTCGCCGGTCCCCCACCAGCCTTCGGCGTCGGGGCCGCCGTCGCCGTCGGGCCAGTAGCCGCTGAACACGTTGGCGCCGCGGATCCAGATCTCGCCCGGGTCGTCGCCCTCGGGCGGGTGGCCGAGGTCGTCGCGCAGCTGGATCTCGATGCCCGGGAGGGCAGCGCCGACCGAGCCGCTCTGGAGCTCGCGGCTGCACAGGGTGCTGGTCACGATCGGCGACGCCTCGGTCAGGCCGTAGCCCTGGTGGACGGGGATCCCGGTAGCCGCCGTGAAGCGCTCGACCAGCTCGGGCGACAGCGGGGCCGAGCCGGACAGGATCAGCCGGACCGGGCCGAGGCGCTCGCGCAGGTGCTCGTCGGGCACCCAGTAGGCGAAGACGGGCGGCGCCACGGGCACCACGCTGACGGCCTCGTCGTCGATGAGGTCGAGGGTGCCCTGGGGGTCGAAGCGCTCGGTCAGGACCAGCTTCGCGCGGTGACGCAGGACCCCGCCGAGTACGGCGTTCAGGCCGTAGACGTGGAAGAGCGGGAGTACGCCGAGAACGACGTCGTCGCCATGGATCATCGGCGGCTGCACCTGGGCCGCCTGCTCGATGTTCGCGACCAGCGCGCGATGGGTGAGCATCGCCGCCCGGGGACGGCCCGAGGTGCCGCTGGTGTAGAGCAGGCACGCCAGCTTCTCCGGGTCGGGCAACGGCGGCACCGGGCGCGGCGCGGCGGCCCGCAGTGCGTCGTAGGCCTGCTCGCCGTCAGCGGGCTGCGCGCCCGCGAGGTACACCCGCGGGTCGTGGGCCCGCTCGAGCAGCTCGGGCTCGAGCTCGTCGGTCTCGCCGGCCAGCGCCGACCGCAGCAGGCGAGCGGCGTCTCGCACCGTGTCGATCGTGTCGGGGTCGGCGAGCACGATCCGTGCGCCCGAGTCGGCGACCATCCGGGCCAGCTCGCCCGGGGTCGAGCGCGGGTTGACCGGCACTGCGACGACCTGGGCGCGCAGCACCCCGAGGTACGACGTGACGAACTCGATCCGGTTGCCCATCGCGATCAGCACCCGCTGGCCGGCCACCAGCCCCGCCGCTCCGAGGCCCGTCGCGAGCCGCGCGACGTCGTCCTCGAGCTCTCCCCAGGTCACGCTGCGACCACCGGCCTCGACCACGGCTAGCATCTCCGGCCGGTCGAGGGCAGCCTCGGCCACCAGCGACGAGACGTCGTGGGCAGGCATGCGGGCAAGGATCGCACAGCGCGAGACGTCGGGTCGTCGGCGACGGGTGGGGGCACGCGAAGCGCGCAGGCCTTTCGCCCGCACGCCACTAGGCTGGCGGGCGTGCCTCCCGAGAAGAGTCGCAAGCCGCTGGACCTCCAGCAGCGCTCGGCCCTCGCCGGTGAGGCCTCGGCCGCCGCTGCCGAGGTGGAGACCGCGCTCGCGACCCCGCCGAACCCGAGGGCGGCGGCGTTCTTCGACGTCGACAACACCCTCATGCAGGGCGCGAGCGTCTTCCACCTCGCGCGCGGCCTGCACCGGCGCAAGTTCTTCACCACCCGAGACATCGCCGCAGCGGCCTGGCGGCAGGCCTACTTCCGCGTGGTCGGTGTGGAGGACGCCGACCACGTCGCCAAGTCGAGGATATCGGCGCTGGCCTTCATCGAGGGGCACACCGTGCGTGAGCTGGAGGACCTCGGGGAGGAGATCTTCGAGGAGGCGATGGCCCACCGGATCTGGCCCGGCACCCGGGCCCTCGCGCAGCTGCACCTCGACGAGGGGCAGCGGGTCTGGCTGGTCACGGCGGCGCCGATCGAGATCGCCCGCATCATCGCCCGCCGGCTCGGCCTGACCGGTGCCCTCGGCACCGTGGCCGAGCACGTCGACGGTGTCTACACCGGCCGGCTCGTCGGCGAGATGCTGCACGGACCGGCCAAGGGCGAGGCTGTCCAGGCCCTCGCCGAGCGCGAGGGTCTCGACCTCGCGGAGTGCGCGGCGTACTCCGACTCCTACAACGACCTCACGATGCTCTCGCTGGTCGGCGATCCCTGCGCCGTCAACCCCGACGCCCGGCTCCGCGCCTACGCGCGCCGGCAGGGATGGCGGATCCGCGACTACCGCACCGGACGCAAGGCCGCCCGGGCCGGCGTCCTGGCCGCAGCCGTGGCCGGCGTGGCGACCGGTGCCGCGGCGGCGGGCGCCGCCGTCCGTCGTCGTCGCTAGTCACCTGGGTGGCGGTCTCACCCGAAACCGGGCGCCAAGGGGCTTCGTCACTCTGGCTTACACGCAGCCCCGGGCGCGCTTACCATGAAGTAGCGCCAGACCCCCCTTGGCGCTCGGGGAGGATGTCACGCCATGACGTGGGGCGACCACGACGCGGCACGCGGCCTCGATGACCTGCGCGCGGCGGTTATGGGCGCCCTCGGACTCCGCCCGCAGCCGGCCGGCGTACCGGCCTGGCTGCTTCTCAGCGAGGCCGTCGTGGGCGACGGACCTGGTGCTGGTGGCGGGTACGACGACTCCGGCCGGGCCGCGTCGTCGGAGGACTCCGCCGCCGAGCGCTCCCGCCTGATCGCGCTGGTCGAGCTGGCCCGCGACGGGGACGCCGAGGCGTTCGGACAGCTCTACGACCACTACCAGCCGTCGGTGTACCGCTTCCTCTACTACCGCACCCGGTCGCAGACACTCGCCGAGGACCTCACCTCGGAGACCTTCCTGCGCGCGCTGCGGAACATGAGCGGCTTCCGCTGGCAGGGTCGTGACTTCGGGGCCTGGCTGATGACGATCGCCCGCAACCTGTGCACCGACCACTTCAAGGCCAGCCGCACCCGGCTCGAGCTGACCACCGACGACATGGGCGTCCACGACGATGCCACCGAGGGTCCCGAGGGCGCCGTCCTGGCGGGCCTCACCAACGAGGTGCTGCTGGGCGGCCTGCGGCGGCTCTCCGAGGAGCAGCGCGACTGCCTGATCATGCGCTTCCTGCAAGGGCTGAGCATCGCCGAGACCGCGGAGATCCTCGGCCGCAGTGAGGGAGCCGTCAAGCAGCTCCAGCTGCGCGGCGTACGCAACCTGGCCAAGCTGGTCCCGGCGGGGTGGCGCGATGAGTAGCCGCTGGCCTCGGCGTCTGCGACGGCGCCACCCGCGGCTGCTTCGGGACTTTGGTCCCGTAACCCGTCTCCTCGGCCCGTCGTTGACCGTGGTGTCCGGCACTCGCCGCGACACCGAATCAAGGCATCGAGGCTCATCGTGACCAGGGGGCGGCGCGCTCAGCGCTTCCACGCGCTCGTCGAGGACCAGTCCGCGGACCGGTCCTCGGTCGGCGCGCCCGAGTACGCCGAGCTGATCGCCGTCGTGGGCTCCCTGCGCGCCGTTCCGGCTCCGGTCGCCGACGCGGCGTTCGTGTCGACCCTCCGTGACCGGCTGGTGGCCGAGGCTGAGTCGATCCTCGCGGCGGCCGCTGCCGAGCGCGAGCACGACGACGCCCGCCTGCGGCTGACCCCGCTGGCTCCGCACGCGCGGCGTCGAAGCCGCCGGCTCGCGGCCGTGGTCAGCGGCGCGGTGCTCGTGGCCGGCTCGGCCACCATGGCCTACGCCGCGCAGTCGGCGTTGCCGGGCGACGGGCTCTACTCGGTCAAGCGCGGCCTGGAGAACGCCCACGCGGAGCTCACCTTCAACCGCGCCGACCGCGGCCGCGTGCTGCTGGCGAACGCCGACACGCGCCTCGACGAGGCCCAGCAGCTGACCCGCGACCACGCCGACCCCTCGCGGGTGGACCAGGCGCTGGACGCGTTCACCGCGCAGGCCGTGTCCGGCTCCGACCTGCTGGTCTCCGACTACGAGTCGACCGGCGACCGCTCCACGATCACCAGCCTGCGCACGTTCACCGTCACCAGCATGACCCGCCTCGACGACCTCCAGTCGGCGGTGCCGGCCCAGTCGCTCGGCCCGTTGCTCCAAGCCGCGCAGGCGCTCGACCAGGTCCAGCAGACCACCGTCGAGACCTGCGCGGTGTGTCTCGGACCGGCGTTGAGCTCGGTGCCGAGCGTGCTCTCCCAGGCGACCCGGGCCACCGTCGACTCCTGGACCGTCGCGGCGCCCGCGCCGCGAGGACACCCGGTCGTGCAGGGCCCCGACGGCGGCCCGCTGCTGCCGCACCTCAAGGGTCAGCTGCCGCCGGCCAGCGTCACCAACCCTGACGACACCGGACTCCTCCAGGTGCCGACGCCCACGGTGCCGACGGCGGTGGACGTCCAGCACACCGTCCAGCACCTCACCGAGGGCTTGACCGACGACCTCCAGCAGGACGTCGCCTCGACGGTGACCGACACGGCCACCAACCTGCTGGACGCCGTCGGCAAGGTCGGCAACCAGGTGGCCCAGACCCTCGACGGGACCGTCACCGGTCTGCTCGGCATCCTCGGCACCCAGACCCCCTGACGCCCTCCCCCCTCGGCGCGGAGCTTAACCCACCTCGGCGTCAGTGCCAGATGGAGGAGCGCTGACGCAGGAGGGCGTACAGCGACTGCTGGATCGTCTCGCGGACCTGGTCGGTCACGTGGAAGACCAGCATCGGGTCGTCGGCGGCACCGGCGTCGTACTCGTCGGTGCGGACCGGCTCGCCGAACTCCAGCAGCCACTTCGACGGCAGGGGCACCAGCCCGAGCGGCCCGAGCAACGGGAACGTCGGGGTCACCGGCACGTAGGGAAGTCCGAGCAGGCGCGCCAGCGACGGCACGTTGCCGACCAGGGGGTAGATCTCCTCGGCACCGACCACCGAGAGCGGCACGATCGGGACGCCGGTGCGGATCGCCGCGGCGACGAAGCCGCCACGACCGAAGCGCTGAAGCTTGTAGCGCTCGGCGAACGGCTTGCCGATGCCCTTGAACCCCTCGGGCCACACCCCGACCAGCTCGCCGCCGGCGAGCATCCGCTCGGCGTCCTCGGTACACGCCAGGGTGGCGCCGCTCTTGCGCGCGAGGTCGCTGACCACGGGCAGGCGGAAGACGAGGTCCGCGCCGAGCGGGCGCAGGAAGCGGCCGGTGTGGTCGTGCACGGTGACCATCGTCATCAGGCCGTCGACGGGCAGCGTGCCGGAGTGGTTGGAGACGACCAGCGCGCCGCCCTCGGTGGGGAGGTTCTCCACCCCGCGGGCCTCGATCCGGAACCACTTCCGGGCGATCGGCCGGAGGCTGGCGAGCACGAGCCGCTCGGCGACCTCACGGTCGAAGCCGTACTCGTCGACGGCGTACTCACCGGAGAGGCGGCGGCGCAGGAACGCCAGGAACCTCGCCAGCTGCGGCTCCCAGTCGATGCCGAAGACCTCGCTGGCGCCCTGCTGGAACGCCGCAAGCCAGTCGCCGGGCGGGATTCCGGCTCCGGGCACCCGGTCGGTCGTGGTCGCCACCGGGCGCAGGGGCCGGTCGGTCCGCTCGGTCGAGGGCGCCGCGCCCCTGGCCAGCGAGCGCGACGCACGCGAGGGGCGGACGTCGCCGGTGCCGCGGCCGGGCCTGCCGCCGGTGCCGATCGGGATCACCTCGGCGTCACCCATCGCCGGCTCCTCCGGAGGCACGTCCCGCCCCGCGACCGGCCAGGGTCGCCCCGAGGCCCTCGATTGCCTGCTCGACCGGCCCGGGGCCACGACCGATGGCCGCGGCGAAGTCGGCGAAGGTGGCTTCGGTGGTGTAGTCAGGCTCGAAGCCGAGCTCGGTGCGCATCCGGGTGGTGTCGATGCCGCGACCGTAGGTGAGGAAGCCGAGCTGCTCGGGCGAGAAGTCCGCCATCCGGGCCGACTTCAGCACGGCGGCGACCCCGCCGACCGCCGGACTGACGAGCGGCACCGCGGGCTTGCGGAGACGGCGTACGGCCTGCGAAAGCAGCATCACCCCGTCGCCCGCGACGTTGAAGGTGCCCGGCACCTCGGTGTGGACGCAGTGGGTGAGCGCCCGCATCAGGTCGGTCTCGTGCACGAACTGCATCCGCGGGTCGTGCCCGAGCACGGTGGGCACGACCGGCAGCCGGAAGTACGACGTGATGGGGCTCGTGACGTGGGGGCCGAGCACGTTCGCGAGCCGCAGCGTGGTGACCCGGACGTCGGGGCGCCGACGAGCGAAGCCACGCACGTAGCCCTCGATCTCGGCGACGTCCTTGGCGTAGCCGCTGCTGGGCTGGCGGCGTGGCTGCATGGCCTCGGTGAACATCGCCGGGTCGCGGCTGCTCGCGCCGTACACCGTCGAGGTCGACTTGACCACGAGGTGGCGGATCGTCTCGGCCTTCTGGCAGGCCGCGAGGAGCTGCATCGTCCCGATCACGTTGAGCTCCTTCATCGTGCCGCGGCCGCCGGCAGTCCCCGGAGTGGCGATGACGCTCATGTGGACGATCGTGTCGACGTCCTCCTTGGCGATCACCTTGGCGATCACGGGGTTGCGGATGTCAGCGCGCACGAAGGTGACGTCGCCGATGTCGTCGCGTGGCGGCACGGCGTCGACGCCGATCACGCGGGCCACATCGGGCTCGGCGCACAGCCGGCGCGCGAACCTACGACCGAGGTCGCGGGAGACCCCGGTGACGAGCACGACCCTCTGCTCGGCCACCGGCGCTCGGGACTACTTCCCGAGCTTGCGCCGCTGGACGCGCGTCTTCTTCAGCAGCTTGCGGTGCTTCTTCTTCGCCATCCGCTTACGACGCTTCTTGATGACCGAACCCACGAATACCTCTTCCGCTCCCAGATCTGGGTCCCGGACACGCCGGGACGACGCGCACAGCCTAACGGGCCGTCGTTCAGGCGCGAACTTCTCACGGCTCCACCCATGGCACCCCGGCCGTGACCAGCCGGCTCGGCCGCCCGGTCGGCAGCACCCTCGTCGCCGATCGGGCGTACTCCCTGGCCTCTCTTGACACTTCTTGGGGGTTGCAGCGGCCAGGAAGTGCCAAATCCCCCGCTTCAGCGGGGGATTTGGCAACACACGCAAACCAACGCCGTCAGCCGGCGCTGTAGAAGCTCTTCCGGAGGTACTCGTTGACGTCGTCCTCGGTCACCCGGAACGAGCGGCCGACGCGGACCGCGGGCAGCTCGCCGCCGTGGACCAGGCGGTAGACCGTCATCTTGGACACGCGCATCGTCGCGGCCACTTCGGCCACGGTCAGGAACTTCACCTCGGAGATGTCTCCGGGCTCGTGGGCAGGCATCGCAGGCACACCATCTCTCTGGCAGGCACGCATCGGCTTCCCCTCCGATGACTCCACGTCCCGCGCTCTGTGGTGAGAATAGGGCCTCTTGTGACTCGTGGGGAAGGAAATCCCTACAGAAACCCACGTTGCCGAGGCGTGTCGAGTTGAAATGGGCGCCAAATTGGGTGTCCGGACACGTCCGAAGAGGTCTTCGCAGGCTCACGGCAGGGGGTCCAGGCCGTGTCGCCAGAAGACCTCCTCGCGGGTGGCCTGCACCGACCGGTCGAGCCAGGTGCCGGGGTCGTAGCCCTCCGACCAGTCGCGATAGGCCGGCTCCCGGCCGTCGGTCATCACCGCGGGGGCGGTCCTGCCGAGCCGGTCGCGGACGTGCGCGCGCCACGCCTGCGGGGTCTCGGTCGCCGGGTCGAGCGGCCGTCCGGCGACCGTGGCGAGCAGGTGGGTCCAGGCTCGCGGCACCACGTCCACCAGCGCATAGCCCCCGCCACCGGTGGCCACCCACCGGCCGCCCGCCACCTCGTGGGCCAGCTCGTGGAGGGCGAGGTACGACGCCCGCTGGCCGTCGACGCTGAGCATCAGGTCGGCGAGCGGGTCGTCGCGGTGGCTGTCGCAGCCGTGCTGGGTCACCAGCACGTCGGGGGCGAACTCGCGCACCAGCGGCGGCACGACGGCGTGGAAGGCACGCAGCCAGCCGGCGTCCGAGGTGCCGGGCGGGAGGGCGACGTTCACGGCCGAGCCCTCCGCTCCCGGGCCGCCGGAGTCGGCGGGGAAGCCGGTCCCGGGGAACAGCGCCTGGCCGGTCTCGTGCAACGAGATCGTCAGCACCCGCGGGTCGTCGTAGAAGACACGCTCGACTCCGTCGCCGTGGTGGACGTCGACGTCGACGTAGGCCACCCTCCCCACACCGGCGTCGAGCAGCGACCGGATCCCGACGGCCACGTCGTTGTAGATGCAGAAGCCGCTGGCCCGGTCGGGCATCGCGTGGTGGAGGCCGCCGCAGATGCTCACGCTGTGCAGGCTCTCGCCGGTGCGCACCTGCCGGAAGGCCTCCACGGTGGCGCCGACCACGTGCGCCGCGGCCCGGTGCATGTCGTGGAAGACGGGGTTGTCGTCCGTGCCGAGGCCGTACGCCGGGACGAACCCGAGCGGGTCCTCGCCCGCACGCCGGACCGCGTCGATGAGCTCCCGGTCGTGGACCGTCGCGACCAGGTCGTCGTCGGCCATCGGGGCGGCGACCGTCGTCAACCCGTCGAGGACGCCGAGCGCCTCGGCGAGGCGCATCGTGAGGTCGACCCGGACCGGCGCCATCGGGTGGGAGCTGCCGAAGTCGTACTCCGTCAAGGACGGGTCGAACACCACCGAGGCCGGACCCACGCAGGGCGACGTCGCAGACACCCCGGACACCTCGGCCATGGAGCGGACGCTACCCGTCGTCGTCCGAGCGCTCCCAGGCCTCCTCTCCGCCGCGCTCTCGTCGACATACCGCTGTCCCGGCTCGAGGTTCACCTCCCCGCCGGTGCGCAGGTCGACCGCGGTGGCGCCCGGCTGGAGGTTGGAGAGGTCGGGTGCGACCACGGTGTTCTCCACCGGGTCGGGGAGCCGGAGACCCGGCGCGACCGCGCCGACGAGCGGGACCAGCTCGCTCGAGACGCGGTTCGGCAGCGTGTCGCCGCGGAAGCACTCCGGCCGCCGGAGCTGCCAGGCGTACCTCAGGACGACGCCGAGCAGGATGGCGCCGCCCAGCACCGGGAGCACGCCCTGCATGATCGTGTCCCGGGTGCTGGTGCGCATCGTCCGCCGGTAGAGCCAGGCGCAGGCGAAGCCGGTGAGCCCGTGGTAGAAGGCGACCATCAGGCCGACCGCCGCGGTCGTGTCGGCCAGGATGTCTGCTCAGCAGCGTCAGCCCGACGTAGAGGACCCTCCGGGCTAGAGCCCCCTGGCTGCGGGGGCCTCGGTTGCCTCGACGACGGCCATGGGGTCTCCTGCCGTAGCGCGGGCCCGGACACAGCTGGTTGTGCGGTGAGGTGACCCGTATCCTGGGCGGGTGCCTCGGATCTCGACCCTCTGCTGGTGGCCCGCCTGACGGCGGACCCCGATCGAGCACGCACTCATCCCACGGCCGCCCACGGGCGGCCTTTCTCGTCTCTCGAGCCGGTCGAGACCACCGCCCTGGGCCCCCCGACACCTCATCGACACCCAGGAGACCACCATGGACCGCAACCTCTCGCTGATCACCCCGACCGGGCGGCTCACGCTCGGCAACCACCTCGG
The DNA here is from genome assembly GCF_036267815.1 of Nocardioides sp. GTDB lineage: Bacteria > Actinomycetota > Actinomycetes > Propionibacteriales > Nocardioidaceae > Nocardioides. The sequence goes on from NZ_DATAVI010000011.1 coordinate 22,720, forward strand.
AGCGCTACGACGCTTCGTCGCCGCGCAGGACGCGAGTGGGAACGGTGCTTCCGGCGAGGACCGCGCCGGCGGCGAGTGCTTCTTCGGGCTCTCCGACCTGCACGCCCTGACCACGCCCCAGGACCCGGCGGTGCTGCGGGCCACCGTCACCGAGATGGCCACGCTCTTCCTCGCCGCCGGCCTCGACCCCGCGCGGGCCACCCTGTTCCGCCAGAGCCAGGTGCCGGCACACCGGGAGCTGGCCTACCTGCTGGAGTGCACGGCGTACACCGGCGAGCTGAACCGGATGATCCAGTTCAAGGAGAAGGGTCGCGGCGTGCCATCGACCAGGGTCTCGCTCTACACCTACCCGGCGCTGATGGCCGCCGACATCCTGCTCTACCGGCCCTCCGTGGTGCCGGTCGGCGACGACCAGCGCCAGCACGTCGAGCTGACGCGCGACGTGGCGATCCGCTTCAACCACGCCTACGGTCCGGTCTTCGTGGTGCCCGAGGTGCGTACGCCGGCCGCGGGCGCCCGGGTCATGGACCTCGCCGACCCCACGCGCAAGATGTCGAAGTCGGCCGAGCCCGACGCCGGGGTGATCCGGCTCCTGGACCCGCCGGACGTCGTACGCCGCAAGGTGTCCCGGGCCGTGACCGACTCCGACACCGGGCCCGACGCCGTCCGGGTCTCGGCGGAGAAGCCCGGCGTGAGCAACCTGCTCGACATCCTGGCCGCCTGCGGGGGCAGCGCCGACGGCATCACGACGTACGGCGCGCTGAAGTCGGCGGTGACCGAGGCCGTGGTGGCGACCCTCGACCCGCTTCAGAGGGCCCACGCCGAGCTGGCCGACGACCCGGCGTACGTCGAGTCGGTGTTCGCCGCGGGCTCCGCGCACTGCCGCGAGGTCACGGCTTCGGTCCTCGCGGACGCCACCGCGGCGATGGGCCTGTGACCAACCCGGCTACGGCGTGTAGAGCCAGGCCCGGTTGCTCGGCTTGCCCGAGCTCTGATCCGACTCGTCGCCCGCCCCGCCGAAGGCGAGCAGCGAGCCGCCGGCCCAGACCGCGGTGACGTCGTACGACGGCGCCCCGGCCGGCCTGCCCAGCGTCGTGACCCCCCCGGTCGCGGTGTCGTAGACCTGCCCCGACGTCGCGACCCAGCGTCCGCCGGCGGCGTCGACGGGCCAGCCGTCGCTGGTCTCGGAGCTGAACGCCGACGGCAACGGGGACCACCGGCCCGAGGTCGGGTCGAGCCGGCCTCCGACCGGATATCGCCGGCCCCAGCTGCCCACCTGGCCGCCGTCCATGGTGCCGATCTCGGGGTCGACCAGCTGCGTGCCGGTCCAGGACCACGTGTCGTTCCCGACCTGGCCGGTCGCGGGCAGGCGGTGCCACGCCGTGCCGTCGTACACGTCGGCCAGGACGACGTCTGCCACCGAGCCGTCGTCGGGCCGGGTGGCGTCGTACCCGGTCACCACCGGGCCGATCGGCGTCGCCGTGATCCGGCGGTGGGTCAGCCGTGGCCGGATCGGGTCACGCGGGATCCGCTCGTACCACAGGCCACGCGCGGCGTCGTACATCACGACCCGCCCCTGGCGGAAGCCGTACACCCGGTCGCCGACGGCGGACGGCGTCCCGGCGGCGGGGATCCCGAACCACTGGTCGGCCACCGGGTCGTAGACGAACCAGGAGATCCGGCCCCGGTGCCAGTGTGCGAGCAGCACGCGGCCGGCCGCCGCGACGAGCCGGTCGCTCACGCTGGTGCGCACCGGAGCGGGTGCGATCTTGTGCCAGGCATGGGCGGCGGGGTCGTACGCCGCGCCGTCGCGGAGCAAGGCATCGGGCTGGTAGGCGCAGTCGGCGTTGGGCGCGCACGGCCGGCGGTCGCCTCCGACCACGACGATCTCCTTGCCGGTCCACGCCGCCAGCGCGTCGGCGCGTGGTGACAACGGCGGGGTCGGCAGCGCACGCCACGAACCGGCAGTGTGGGAAGGCCCCACCGTGACCCGGCCGGTGCCGACCAGCGAGCCGGCGACGGCGACGGCGACCACGGCCGCCGCCGCGACGCCCACCGCCCGCCGACGCCTGACCCGCATCCGCTGTCCGGTGCGGCGCGCGGCTGCGGAGTCCCCCGGTGTGGGGTCGAGCGAGCCGAGCCGGGCGGCGTATGACTCGCGCAGCTGCTCTTCCAGGTCCATCAGAGTCCCTCTCTGGTCCGGCTCGGGGGGTGCACCCGGCTGCGCAGGGATGCCAGCGCGGCCGACGCCTGCGACTTCACGGTTCCGGGCCGACAGCCCAGGACGTCCGCGATCTGCTGCTCGCTGAGGTCCTCGTAGTAGCGGAGCACCAGCACCGCCCGTTGCCGCGGTGGCAGTGCGGCGACCGCGCGCCAGAGCTCGTCCCGGGCGAGGGGGTCGTCGTCCGGACGACCCTCTCGTTCCGGTGGCTCGGCGCTGGTCACCTCGTGCCTGCGGCGCGCACGACGCCGGTCGCTGAGCACCTCGTTGACCGCCATCCGGCGCAGGTAGGCCTCCGGGGCGTCGAGCCGCGAGATCCGACGCCAGCTGCGGTAGGCCTTGGCGAACGCCGACTGGACGGCGTCCTCCGCCACGCCGAGGTCGCCGCACACGGCGTAGGCCGTGCGCACCAGACGCGGCCACATCGCGGCGTAGACGTCGTCGTACTCCAATGCCGGCATCGCACCTCCGCGGTTCGCACGCACCCCAAGAACGTCGACGGCCCACGATTCGGTTCGGTCGCGGCTCAGCCGGTGCGGGTCACGGCAGCCGGGATCCACGCGCGGTCGCCGCGCACGACCGGGACGCGGTCGTCGATCCGGACCCGCCCCCGGAGGCTAACCCGGGAGACGGAGCGACGCCTCAGGAGCCTTCGGCCAGCTCCGCAGACCGGTTGCGCGCGGCCTCCATCGCGGCGAGGAACGCCGCCCGGACCTTGTGCACCTCCAGCTCGCGCAGGGCTGCGGCAGTGGTGCCACCGGGCGAGGTGACCTGCTCGCGGAGCACGACGGGATGAGTGCCCGTCTCGCGCAGCATCTTGGCCGACCCGACCAGTGTCTGCACGACCAGCTCGGTCGCGGTCGCCCGCGGCAGCCCGAGGTGGACGCCCGCCTCGATCATCGACTCGACGACGAAGAAGACGTAGGCCGGACCGGTGCCGGAGATCGCGGTGACGGCGTCCATCTGCCGCTCCGGCACGCGGAGTACGCGGCCGGTGGAGCCGAGCAGTGCCTCGGCGACGGCGAGGTGCTCGTCGTCGCAGTGGGAGCCCGGTGCGATCGCGGCCATCCCCTCGTCGACCAGGGCCGGGGTGTTGGGCATGACGCGGACGACGGGCACGCCCTCGGGCAGCCGGGACTCCAGGAACGCCGTGGTGATGCCGGCCGCGAGCGAGACCACGAGCTGGCCGGGACGAACGGCAGGGCCGATCTCCTCGAGCACCGCACCCATGTCCTGCGGCTTGACCACGAGCGCGACGACGTCGGACCGCTGCGCCGCCTCGACGTTGGAGACCACCGAGACGGCGTACCTCTCCTCAAGCTCGCGGGCGCGCTCGACCCGCTTCTCGCCGACGAGGAGCTCGGCGACGGGGCGGCCGGAGCGGAGCAGCCCGGACAGCAGGGTCTCCCCCATCACGCCGGCGCCGATGATCGCGGTGGTGCTCACTGGTGAGCCTCGACTTCCCGCTGCTTCTTGCTACTTCTTGGAGATCAGGGACCGGAGGAAGAATGTCAGGTTCTGCGGTCGCTCCGCGAGACGTCTCATGAGATAGCCGTACCACTCGGTGCCGTAGGGCACGTAGACGCGCACCGTCTCGCCCGCCGCGGCCAACCGGCGCTGCTCGTCGGGGCGGATGCCGTAGAGCATCTGGAACTCGTAGCTGCCGGCCTCGCGGCCGTTGCGGCTGGCCAGCGACGACGCGATCGTGATCATCCGGGGGTCGTGGGTCGCGATCATGGGGTAGCCCTGGCCGGCCAGGAGCACCTTGAGGCAGCGCACGTAGGACCGGTCGACGTCGAGGCGGCTCTGGAAGGCGGCCGCGGCCGGCTCGTCGTAGGCCCCCTTGCAGAGGCGTACCCGGGAGCCCTCGTAGGCCAGGGCGCGGCAGTCGGCCTCGGTGCGGTGGAGGTAGGCCTGGAGCACCGCGCCGGTCTCCGGGAAGTCCTTGCGCAGCTCGCGCAGCGTCGCCAGGGTCGCGTCGGTGGTGGTGTGGTCCTCCATGTCCAAGGTGACCGTCGTTCCGGCGTTGCGGGCGGCGCGGCAGATCGTGCGGGCGTTCTCGAGCGCGATCTTGCGGCCCTGCTGCGAGATCGCCTGGCCGACGGCCGAGAGCTTGACCGACACCTCGGCGTGGCGGGTGAGCCCGCGCGCGGAGAGCGCGGCGAGGGCGTCGAGGTAGGCCTGGACGGTCGCGTCGGCCTGCTCGGCGTCGAGAGTGTCCTCGCCGAGGTAGTCCAGGGTCACCCGCAGGTGGTCGTCGACGAGCTCGCCCGTGGCGCGGACGGCGTCCTGGGTCCGCTCGCCCGGGACATAGCTGCGGACGATCCCGGCCGACACCGGCATCGCCGTCACCAGCCGCTTCACCCGTCCACTGCGGGCAAGCAGCAGCAGCGGCTGACGTAGGACAGGCATGCCAACCAGGCTACGCGGCCCCTGCCCCTGCCCCGGCACTCACCCGAGCGGGTAGTCCCTGACAGAAGTGTCGTCAGAACGACGTGGAGGGGACATTTCTGTCAGGGACTACCCGGCAGGTGGCGAGGCTCAGGCGCGGAAGTGGTGGCGGGCGAAGTCCAGCGACTCGCGCAGGTCCGCCTCGCGCTCCGCACGGGTGGCCGCCTTGCGCGTGTTGATCTCCAGCACGATGTGGCCGGCGAAGCGGACGCTGGACAGGTACTCCAGGAAGCCCTGCGCATCCATCGCCCCCCGACCGGGGACGAGGTGCTCGTCCTTGGGCGAGCCCGACCCGTCGGTCAGGTGCACGTGGCGCAGCCGCTCGCCCAGCCGCTCCGCCATCTCCACCGGGGACGCCTGGGCGATCGCGGCGTGGGACAGGTCGACGGTGGCGTTGGCGTAGGACTCCTCGGACGGGTCCCACCCCGGCAGGTACATCTCCACCCCGCGACGCGGCGACGCGCGCCACGGGTACATGTTCTCGACCGCGAAGGCCAGGCCCGTCGACTGCTCCAGCGCGGCGATGCCGTCGACGAAGCCGGCGGCGTACTCGCGCTGCCAGCGGAACGGCGGGTGGACCACCACGACGTCGGCTCCGACGGAGTGCGCCATCTCGGCGGACCGCTCGAGCTTGCCCCAGGGGTCGGTGCCCCAGACCCGCTGGGTGAAGAGCAGGCACGGCGAGTGGACCGCGCACACCGGGAGCTCGTGGTGGTCGGAGAGCTGCTTGACCGCGGAGGTCTGCTGGCTGAGGGCGTCGATGCCGACCATCACCTCGACCGCGTCGTAGCCGAGCGACTTGGCGTAGCTGAAGGCGTGGGCACTGGACTCCGGGTAGACCGATGCCGTCGAGAGGGCGACCAGGCTCACGGGGCAGCATCACCTGAGAGCTGGTCGAGGCGTTGGAGGATCACGCCCTCACGCAGTGCCCACGGGCAGATCTGGAGCTCGGGCAGGTCGAAGATGTCCATCACGGCCTCGGCGACCAGCGCGCCGGGAAGGATCTGGTGGGTGCGGCTCGGGGAGACGCCCGGCAGCTCGGCGAGGTGCTCCGGGCCCAGGTCGACCAGCCGCGGGATCCACTCCTCCAACGACGCGAGCGACAGGACGCGGTCGACCAGCGGCCCCTCGATGCTCGGCGCGGCACCACTGATCCGAGCCAGCGACCGGAACGTCTTCGACGTCGCCGCCGCGACGTCCGGCACGCCGGCGCGCAGGAGGCGTCCGGCGTCGCTGGCGATGTCTGCCCGGATCTTCTTGCGCAGGGCGCGGATCGTCGCCGCATCCGGGTTGCCGTCGTGGAAGTGCTCTCGAGCCAGGCGGGCCGCGCCCAGCGGGATCGACCAGGCGACGTCGGGCTCCTCGTCGGCCCCGCCCGCGATCTCCAGGGAGCCGCCGCCGATGTCGAAGACGGCAAGCCGTCCCGCCGACCACCCGAACCACCGTCGTACGGCGAGGAAGGTCAGGCGTGCCTCGTCGTCGCCGGGCAGCACCCCGATGCGTACGCCGGTCCGCGCGGCGACGTGCTCGAGGACGGCGTCGCTGTTGCGCGCGTCGCGCACCGCCGAGGTCGCGAAGCCCAGCATGTCCTGGGCTCCCTTGTCCTCGGCGACGACGACCGCGTCGGCGACGAACTTGGTGAGCGCCTTGATCCCCGTCTGCGTCAGCTCGTCGTCCTCGAGGTTCTCGGCGAGCCGCAGCGGCTCCTTGTGGGAGTACGCCGGCAGCGGCGCGGCGCCGCGGTGTGCGTCGACGACGAGCAGGTGACCTGTGTTGGAGCCGATGTCGAGGACGCCGAGGCGCATGGGTCGAGGCTACCGGTCGCGGCGGCCCAACCAGCCAGGCCGTCTGGGCGACGGTCGCTCCACCTCGGCCACCAGGTAGACCAGCCCGGCGACGACGTCACCGGCCACGGGTGGGTGCTCGTGGTCCTCCGCGGCTAGGCAGAGGTCGAGCTCCATGCCGACCGTGTGCACGCGCGCGGCGTGGAAGGTCTGGCCGGTCGCCCCCACGGTCGCCGTCCGGCAGGACAGCACGGTGCCCGTCAGCTGGGCCACGGGACCCGGCTCCTCCTCGCCGCCGAACGCCGCGAAGGACAGCGCGTCCTCGCCGCGCTCGCCCTCGTCCTGGTGGATGCCGAGGTCGAGCCCGAAGGCGGTCACGACGGCCCTGCCCGAGCTCGGCACCGGCCCCGGGGCCAGCACCTCGACCAGGATCTCGGCGACCGGCTCGCCGTTCTCGAGCAGGTCGGCGGACACGACCGTGTGATGGAGCGCGACGAGGCCCGACAGCTCGGCGCCCTGCTGCCCGTCGTACGACGGGGTGACGTCGTCGATCGCGCCCCTCCGGTCGGTGGTGATGGTGAGCCGCGCGCCCGAGACGTCGGACCAGACGTAGAGCGCGCTGCCGTCCTCCTGCCGCGTGGCGGTGGACGTGGGGATCAGGTCGGCCAGCAGATCGGCGAGCGCCTGGGAGTCGGCCACGCCGAGGCCGACGCAGCCGAGGTTCGAGGTCACGGACACACTCCATCACGAGAGCGCAGGTGCCCGCGCCTAGGCTGGTGCGGTGCCCGAGGTCGATCTGGTGTTCCCGCGTGCGTTCGTCGAGTTCGCCGACCCCGCCGACCCGGCTCAGGTCTACCGCTGCGACCTCACCTGGCTGACCTCGCGCTACACCTGCATCTTCGGCCAGGGCTGCCAGGGCATCTACGCCGAGGCGCCCGACGTCGGCTGCTGCGCGCTCGGTGCGCACTTCGCCGACAAGGCCGACGAGAAGCGCGTGGCCGCCTACGTCGACCAGCTCGGCGAGGACCAGTGGCAGTTCCACCCCGGACGCCGGCCCAGGAAGGCCGACTGGGTCGACCAGGACGACGAGGGCGAGCGCAAGACCAGGATCGTCGAGCACGACGGGCAGTCGGCGTGCATCTTCCACAACCGGCAGGACTTCCCCACGGGCGCTGGCTGCGCCCTGCACGGCTTGGCACTGCGGCAGGGGCGCAACCCGCTGGAGACCAAGCCGGACGTGTGCTGGCAGCTGCCCATCCGGCGGACCTTCCGCACGGTCGAGAGGCCCGACGACACGTCGTACACCGAGGTGACTATCGGTGAGTACGACCGCCGAGGGTGGGGCCCCGGCGGACACGACCTCGACTGGTACTGCTCGGGCAACACCGAGGCCCACGTGGCGCCCGAGCCGCTCTACGTCACCAACGACGCCGAGCTGGTCGAGCTGATGGGGCGGGCGGCGTACGACGAGCTGGTCACCCACTGCGAGCACCACCTGGCCGCACGCCGACGGCTCGCCCTCCACCCGGCCGACCCGGCCTGACGGCGGCGGCCCAGCACCTTCTCGACGTCGAGAGAACCCGACCCCCTGTCGGGATCGGCGTACGTCGTGGCGCAGAATGCTCGGCATGCGCCTGGACCATCTCAGCTACGCCGCCGGCCCGGACGGGCTAGTCGGCACCGCCCAGCGCATCGGGGGGTTGCTCGGCCGTGACTTCCTCGAGGGCGGCATCCATCCGCGGTTCGGGACGCGCAACAAGGTGCTGCCGCTGGCCGACCACACCTACCTCGAGGTGGTCGAGGTGCTCGACCACCCCGCCTCCGACAAGGCTCCGTTCGGCCAGGCCGTGCGGGCGCGGTCGGCGCTCGGTGGCGGCTGGCTCGGCTGGGTCGTCGCCGTCGACGACATCGCGCCCGTCGAGCAGCGCCTCGGCCGTGCGTCCGTCGCGGGCAACCGGCACCGGCCCGACGGCACCGAGCTGCTGTGGCGGCAGATCGGTGTCAACGGCCTGATCTCCGACCCGCAGCTGCCGTTCTTCGTGCAGTGGCTGAGCCCCGACTCGATGCACCCGTCGGCCGCCGCCACGGGCGACTTCTCACTGGCCTGTCTGGAGATCGCCGGTGATCCGCACCGGGTCAGCGAGTGGCTCGGCGAGACCGTCGAGGCGCCGCTGGAGGACGTGAAGGTCGAGTGGGTCGCGCCCCACGGCACCCCCGGCATCATCGCCGCACAGTTCCAGACGCCGGGCGGCCTCGTCCGGCTCTGACCCCGACGTGGCGAGCGACCTCCCGCGTGGTGCGGTCCGCAGCGCGAACATCTGGGAGCACCCCGCGACGTACGAGCTGGAGAACCGCGCGGTCGACCAGGACGGCCGCATCGAGGCAGCGATGTCGGACGTCGCCGGCTGGTCGGGCCGCGACGTCCTGGACCTCGGGTGCGGCACGGGGTTCCACCTGCCGCGCTTCGCCGCCACGGCGGCCCGGGTGTACGGCGTGGAGCCGCATCCCGCCCTGCTCCGGCTTGCCGCTCGTCGGGTGGGCTCGCTGACCGGTGTCACCCTTCTGGCCGGCACCGCCCAGGCCGTGCCGCTGCCGGACGCGTCGGTGGACGTCGTCCACGCGCGTTGGGCGTACTTCTTCGGTCCCGGGTGCGAGCCGGGGCTGCGGGAGCTGGCCCGCGTCGTACGACGTGGCGGCACGGCGTTCGTGATCGACAACGACGCCACGCGCTCGACGTTCGGCCGATGGTTCCGGCGCGGCTACCCGCTGGTCGACCCCGTCGCCGTCGAGCGCTTCTGGGCGGCGCACGGCTGGACCCGGGTGCCGCTCGAGGTCGACTGGCGCTTCGCGGACCGTGCCGACCTCGAGGCCGTCGTCCGCATCGAGCTCGCCCCCGACATCGCCGACGCCGTCCTCGCCGAGCACTGCGGCACCACCGTCGACTACGCGGTCAACCTCTGGTGGAAGCGGTTCTGACGCTGACTTCCTGGCCTCTCTTGGCACTTCCCGGGGGTTGCAGCGGCCAGGAAGTGCCAAATCCCCCGCTTCAGCGGGGGATTTGGCAGCAGCGACCACAAGAGCGGGGCGGGGGTCAGCCGGAGGAGAGGCGGACGGCGAGGGTCGGCGAGAGCAGCACGCCCGGTGCGGCGACGGGGGGCGTCGAGAGCAGGCCGCCCAGGGCCCTGACCAGCTCGACGGCGACCTCCTCCAGCGGCTGCCGCACCGAGGTCAGACCCCCCGGCACCACCTGGGCGACCTGGGAGTCGTCGAACCCGACGACGGCGACGTCGCGACCCCAGTGGATGCCACGGTCGCCCAGCGCATGGAGCACCCCCATCGCCAAGGTGTCGGAGGCGCAGACGAAGGCCGACGGATGGGCCTCGTCCAGCAGCACCGACGCCGCCTCGCGTCCCGAGGCCACGGTGTCCTCGACGCGCGACGCCAGTCCGGTCGTGGCCAGGTCGCGGGCGTGCATGGTGCGCAGCCAGCCAGAGCGGCGGTCCTCACCGATGAAGGAGTCCTTGCGCCAGCCGATCCACGCGATCCGGGTGTGGCCCTTGTCGAGGAGGTGCTCGGTGGCGAGCTGGGTGCCGGCGGCGCCGTCCACGTCGACCCACGCATGGGTGGCTCCGGGGTTGTCCCAGGGCCGGCCGAAGGCGACGAAGGGCGCGCGCCTCGACGTGAGCCAGGTGGCCTGCGGGTTGCCGAGGTAGGTGTCGGTGACGATGAAGGCGTCGACAGCCGTCGAGCGCAGCAGGTCGTCGTAGCCGCCCAGCGGGTCGTCGGTGGAGCCGGAGAACAGCAGGAGGTGGTAGCCGCTGTCGGCCGCGGTCTCGACCAGCGTGTGCACGAAGCGGTCCATCGCCGCGTTGGCGGTGCCCTCCTGCGCCGGGTTGAACTTCAGGCCGATCAGGTGGGAGGCGCGGGTGCGCAGGTTGCGGGCCGCGCGGTTCGGCGAGTACCCCAGCTCGGCGATCGCGTCCTGCACCCGCACCAAGGTGTCGGGCCGCAGCAGCTCGGGGTTGTTGACGGCGTTGGAGACGGTCTGCCGCGACACCCCGGCCCGCTCGGCCACGTCGGCCAGCGTCGGGGGGGTCAGGGCGAGACGACCCGACCACGCCATGGAGCCTCCCCCGTCGACGACCCTCGACCGACCGATCCCCTTGATCGATCCAAGGAACGACACGATACCGCCGCTCCGGTACACCCGTAGGGGTACGACGACGGGGCGCGTCGGGGGCCAGGGCGCGTCGCGCACCTGCCGTCGGTGCCGGTGTCTAGCGTTCCCGGTATGTCGAGAAGCCCCCGTGCGTCCTACCAGTGCTCCGAGTGCGGGTGGAGCTCCGCGAAGTGGGTGGGGCGCTGCGGTGAGTGCCAGGCCTGGGGGTCGGTCGCCCAGGCGCTGGTGGCCCGCGAGCCGGTCCGCGTGGGCCGAGCCGAGGCCGGTCCGGTCTCGAGCGCCGCCGTGCCGATCGCCGCGGTGTCGGTCGAGACGGCGTCGTTCCGCAGCAGCGGCGTGCCCGAGCTCGACCGGGTGCTCGGGGGCGGCCTGGTGCCGGGTGCGGCGATCCTCCTGGCCGGCGAGCCCGGCGTCGGCAAGAGCACGCTGCTGCTGGAGGTGGCGGCGCAGACCGCTCGCTACCAACGCCGCACCCTCTACGTCACCGGCGAGGAGTCGGCGTCCCAGGTCCGCCTGCGTGCCGACCGCACCGGCGGGGTGCACGACGAGCTGTACCTCGCCGCCGAGACCGACCTCGGCGCGATCCTCACCCACGTCGAGCAGGTGCGTCCCGAGGTGCTCGTCGTCGACTCCATCCAGACGATCGGCGCCGCCAGCGTCGATGGCGTGCCCGGGGGCGTCACCCAGGTCAAGGAGGTCGCGGCCGCACTGATCCGGGTGGCCAAGACCCGCGACATCACCACCATCATCGTCGGGCACGTCACGAAGGACGGCTCGATCGCCGGTCCACGGGTGCTCGAGCACGTCGTCGACGTCGTCCTCCACTTCGAGGGCGAGCGCAACTCCCGCTTCCGCATGGTCCGGGCCCTGAAGAACCGCTTCGGCCCGGTCGACGAGGTCGGCTGCTTCGACCTGGCCGCAGACGGCATCACCGCCGTGGCCGACCCGACCGGCCTGTTCGTGGAGAACCACCAGACCCGCGTGCCGGGCACGTGCGTCGCGGTCACCATGGAGGGACGCCGGCCGATGCTCGCCGAGGTGCAGGCCCTGGTGACCCGCACCTCGCTGGAGCGACCACGGCGGACGACGTCGGGGCTCGACTCCGCCCGGGTCGCGATGATCCTGGCCGTCCTCCAGCAGCACTGCGGGATCCCGCTCCACGTCTGCGACGTGTTCGTGTCCACGGTGGGCGGCGCCCGGCTCTCCGAGCCGGCCAGCGACCTCGCGGTCGCCGTCGCGATCGCCTCGGCGGCGCGCGAGGCGGCGCCGCCGCAGGGCGTCGTGGCGCTGGGCGAGATCAGCCTGGCCGGCGAGGTGCGCAAGGTGCGCGAGCTGCCGCTGCGGGTGGCCGAGGCGGCGCGGCTCGGCTTCCGGGTGGCCATCGCCCCGGTGGGCGACCGCGGCGCCCAGCCCGTCCGACGCTCCCTCGACGGTCTTACCGTGCTCGAGGTCACCGACCTGCGCGGAGCGCTGACGGCGCTCGGCCTGACCACCACCCGACGCCAGCCGGCGGCCGATCCGGAGTGACCTGCTTGCGCGCGGGTCTCGTGCGGTCGATCCTGCGGGTATGCCCTCCTCGGATCCGGCGGACCACGCGCCCGACGCCACGACCACCGCGCCCACCGATGCGCTGACCGACCCGATCAGCCGCACCCGCTCGGTGCCGATCGGCGACCACGGCTTCCTCAGCGACGGCGAGGTCTCGGCGCTGCTCGCCCCCGACGGCACGGTGTCGTGGATGTGCGTCCCGCGCTTCGACGCGCCCAGCGTGTTCGGCTCGATCCTTGGCAGCCGCGCGGGAAGGTTCCGGATCGCTCCGCTCGACGTCGGCGTCCCGGCCAGCCGGCGATACCTCCCGGGCACGATGATCCTCGAGACCAGCTGGGGCACCCCGACCGGCTGGATCATCATCCGCGACGTGCTGCTGATCGGCCCGTGGCACCACACCGCCGACCGCTCGGTCACCTACCGTCGCACGCCCAACGACTACGAGGCCGAGCACATCTTGCTGCGCACGATCCGCTGCGTGTCCGGTGAGGTGCAGACGGTGATGGACTGCGAGCCCGTCTTCGACTACGGGCGGTCGCTGGCCGGCTGGGAGTACACCGGCGAGAGCTACCACCAGGGGGTCGCGACCTGCCCGTCCGCCGCCGAGGGCAGCGACGTCCGGCTGACCCTGACCACCGACCTGCTGCTCGGCTTCGAGGGCGGGCACGCCGGCTCGCGCACCCTGCTGAAGGAGGGGGACACCCGCTTCGTCGCCCTGTCGTGGGGCGGCGCGGAGCCGCCGACGACGTACGACGACGCCTACTCCCGGCTGGTCTGGACCGCCCACCACTGGCAGCACTGGCTGGCCCGCGGGAAGTTCCCCGACCACCCGTGGCGCAGCTACCTCCAGCGCAGCGCGCTGACCCTGAAGGGGCTGACCTACTCGCCGACCGGCGCCGTCACCGCGGCCGGCAGCACCTCGCTGCCCGAGACGCCCGGCGGCAACCGCAACTACGACTACCGCTTCGCCTGGATCCGCGACGCCACCTTCGCGCTGTGGGCGATGTACTCCCTCGGCCTGGACTGGGAGGCGGTGGACTTCTTCGAGTTCATCGCCGACATGGCCGGCGGCGACCAGGACCTCCAGATCATGTACGGCATCGGCGGCGAGCGCGAGCTGGTGGAGCGCGAGCTCGACCACCTGCCCGGGTACGCCGGCTCGCGCCCCGTGCGCATCGGCAACGCGGCGTACTCCCAGCGCCAGCACGACGTGTGGGGTGCGCTGCTCGACTCCGTCTACCTGCACTCCAAGGCCGCCGACCACCTCGACAACCGGATCTGGCCGATCCTGGACAAGCAGGTCGGCGAGGCCCTCGAGCACTGGCGCGAGCCGGACGCCGGGATCTGGGAGGTGCGGGGCGAGCCGAAGCACTTCACGTCCTCGAAGATCATGTGCTGGGTCGCTGTCGACCGCGGCGCCAAGCTCGCCCGGATGAACGGCGACGACGCCAAGGCCGCCGAGTGGGCGCAGGCCGCCGAGGAGATCAGGCAGGACATCCTCGACCACGGCGTCGACGGGCGCGGCGTCCTGACCCAGTACTACGGCGGCACCTCGCTGGACGCCTCGTTGCTGCTCGCGCCGCTGCTGCGGTTCCTGCCGCCCGACGACCCGCGGATCCGGGCCACGGTGATGGCGATCCGCGACGAGCTCACCGTCGACGGCCTGGTGCTGCGCTACCGGGTCGAGGAGACCGACGACGGGTTCAGCGGCGAGGAGGGCACCTTCACCATCTGCTCGTTCTGGCTGGTCTCGGCGCTGTGCGAGATCGGCGAGCACCAGCTGGGCCGCCAGCTGTGCGCCAAGCTGCTGTCGTTCGCCGGGCCGCTGGAGCTCTACGGCGAGGAGATCGACCCCCACAGCGGCCAGCACCTGGGCAACTTCCCCCAGGCGTTCACCCACCTGGCGCAGATCAACGCCGTCCTGCACGTGATCGCGCAGGAGACCGACGACACCGACGACCGCCCCGGGCCCTCCTGAGGGTCGCGTCCGGGTGTGGACGCCGGAGCGGACCGCCCCGGCATTTCGCTCGCCCGCCACTAGACTGACGCCGCACGCACACGAGGGGAGGCCGGGTGGCCGGCGTGATCTCGAACGACGACACGATGCGCCTGCGCGCGACGTTATCGGTGATCGCTCCCGGCACGGCGCTGCGCGACGGCCTCGAGCGGATCCTGCGCGGCCGGACGGGGGCGCTGATCGTGCTCGGCCACGACAAGGCGGTCGAGTCGATCTGCACCGGCGGCTTCACCCTGGACGTCCCCTTCACGGGCAACGGGCTGCGTGAGCTGGCCAAGATGGACGGCGCGATCATCCTCGACCGCGACCTGACCCGGATCACCCGCGCGGCGGTCCATCTGATGCCCGACCCCGGCATCCACTCCGACGAGACCGGCACCCGCCACCGGACCGCCGACCGCGTCGCGCGGCAGACCGGGATCCCGGTCATCTCGGTGTCGCAGTCGATGCAGATCATCGCGGCGTACGTCGGCGAGACCCGCCACGTCATCGAGGGCTCGGCGGCGATCCTGTCGCGGGCCAACCAAGCCCTGGCGACCCTGGAGCGCTACAAGCTCCGGCTCGACGAGGTGTCCGCGACCCTGTCGGCCCTGGAGATCGAGGACCTGGTGACGGTGCGCGACGTGGCCGTCGTGGCACAGCGCCTGGAGATGGTGACCCGGATCGCGAGCGAGATCGAGGACTACGTCCTCGAGCTCGGCACCGACGGCCGACTGCTGTCGCTCCAGCTTGAGGAGCTCGTCACCGGTGTCGACCAGGAGCGCGAGCTCGTCGTTCGCGACTACCTCCCCTCCGGACGACGTGCCAAGGGCCCGGAGTCCGCGCTCGCCCGGCTCGAGGCGCTGTCGTCGATCGACCTTGTCGACCCGGCGTCCGCGGCCCGCGCGATCGGCCTCGGCGAGCACCTCGACGGCGCGGTCGCCCCGCGCGGCTACCGCCTGTTGGCCAAGGTCCCGCGGCTGCCTCCGACCGTGGTCGAGCGCCTGGTCGAGCACTTCGACACCCTTCAGAAGCTGCTCTCGGCCGGCGTCGACGACCTTCAGGCGGTCGACGGAGTCGGCGAGCTGCGCGCCCGCAGCGTCCGCGAGGGCCTTTCGCGCCTGGCCGAGTCCTCGATCCTCGAGCGCTACGTCTGACCGCTGACCGGTGAGGTCAGCCCGGTGGGCGCTTGTGGTGCCTCTTGGGCTTCTTGTCCTTCGTGGACTTCGTGTTCTTCGTGTTCTTCGTGGACTTGGAGTCGTGCTTGGTGGACCCGGCGGTCGGGTCGTTGCTCGGCGCCGTCAGCAGGAACGCCGTCTCCTGGGGCTGGCCGCCGAGGGCCGCGACGTCCAGGTGGTAGGTGCCCGGCAGGGCCCACGCGGTCTCGACGGGGCAGCCCGGCTCGGAGCGACGCGCGTCCCAGGTCACCTTGACGCGGGTCGCTGTGCCCTGCCGGACCACGAGGTCCTGGGCCGGGATCGCATGGCCGCACTGGGCGGTGGTCCAGATCAGGTCCGCCCCGCTGGTGATCTTCATCGCCAGCGTCTGCGAGGACAGCGTCCAGCTGCACGCCGGAGTCGCCAGGCTGGAGACGTCGAGGGCCACCGTGATGTCGGCCCCACCCACCGGGTGCGGCACCGACGGCGTGATCGCGATGTCGCTCGCGGCACACGGACCCGACGGCACGACGCGGGTCGGGGTGGCGTCGTCGGAGCTCCTCTTGCCCTGGTGGGCGCCCTGGTCGCTGGGATCGCCGCCCTCGGACGACGTGTCGGCGACCTGTCGGGCGCGGTCGGCGGAGTCGCCACCGGACCCACCACCCCCGCCGCTCAGCAGCTTGGCGACGCCGACGACCAGCAGCAGGGCGATGCCGAGCACCATCAGCCGGCGGACCCAGTAGACGCGCGCCGGCAGCCGGCCCCGCGTCGTTCTGGTCATGTCGTCACGCTAACGAGGCCGAGCCGCTCGACCGGCCCCGCCACACCGGAACCCGTCGGGTCTCTACGATCGGCCGCGTGTCCGAGCTCCACGAGCCGCTCCTGCGGTGGTACGACGCACACGCGCGCGACCTGCCGTGGCGCCGTTCCTCGGCCACGCCGTGGGGCGTGCTGGTCTCGGAGGTGATGCTCCAGCAGACACCGGTCAGCCGGGTCCTGCCGGTGTACGACGCGTGGCTGGCGCGGTGGCCACGCCCCGGCGACCTGGCAGCGGAGGCGCCGGGCGAGGCGATCCGGGCCTGGGGCCGGCTGGGGTACCCGCGCCGGGCGGTCCGGCTGCACGCCGCGGCGGTGGCTCTCGTCGAACGTCACGCCGGCCGCGTCCCCGACCACTACGAGTCGCTCCGCGCCCTGCCCGGCGTCGGCGACTACACGGCGTCGGCAGTTCTCGCGTTCGCGTTCGGCCGACGCCAGGTCGTGCTCGACACCAACGTGCGGCGCGTGCTGGCCCGCGTCATCTCCGGTGCCGAGCTGGCGCCGGCCTCGGTGACCGTGGCGGAGCGGTCGACCGCGCGCGACCTCCTGCCGGCCGACGAGCCGACCGCGGCGACCTGGTCGGTCGCGCTCATGGAGCTCGGGGCGCTGGTGTGCGCGGCCAGGTCCCCGGCCTGTGGCGACTGCCCGCTGCGCGATCGGTGCGCCTGGCACACCGCCGGCCACCCGGCGTACGACGGCCCGCCCCGGCGGGGCCAGGCCTGGGACGGGACCGACCGTCAGTGTCGCGGCCGGCTGCTGGCCCTGGTCCGGGAGTCACCGGTGCCGCTCACCCGGCGCGACCTCGAAGACGGCTGGTCCGAGCCGGCCCAGCGCCAGCGCTGCCTGGACTCACTGCTCGCCGACGGTCTGCTCGTCGGCAGCGGCGACCGCTACGCCCTGCCCTGACCCGGCTCCCCCCACCTGGCGACCACCGCGTCGGCGAGGTCGCCGACGGTGCGGCGCAGCTGGGCGGGAGAGTCGAGCTGCTCGTCCAGCTGCAACCCCATGAACGCCGCGTCCACGAGGACGGCGGCCTGTCGCGCGGCGGCCTTGGTCAGCCCGACCCGGCAGAAGTGCCCGGCCACGGCCGCTCCCCAGTGCACGTTGGTCTCGCGGACGACCGTCGCGTACGGCTCGCGGCCGAACAGGCCCAGCGCCGCCGCCTCGACGTACAGCCACTGGCAGCGCTCCTGTGGCCCCGTGGACAGGGTTCGCCAGAGGTCGATCACCGCGGACCGGAGGTCCCGGGAGGGGCGCAGCTCCCGCAGGCTCCGCAGGGAGCGCTCGAGGCTGGTGCGCAGGATCGCGGCGACCAGGTCGTCCTTGGTCTCGAAGTGGTAGAGCAACATCCGGTCACTGGTGCCGAGGGCTTCGGCGACCGGCCGGAGGCTGAGCCCGATCAGGCCGTGCTCGAGGGCGTAGTCGGTGGCCGCCTCGGTCAGCTCGTCACGTCGTGTGGCCACCGCCAC
Source organism: Nocardioides sp. (assembly GCF_036267815.1). Taxonomy (GTDB): domain Bacteria; phylum Actinomycetota; class Actinomycetes; order Propionibacteriales; family Nocardioidaceae; genus Nocardioides. The sequence goes on from NZ_DATAVI010000011.1 coordinate 40,342, forward strand.
ACCCTAGTCACAGAATTCCTTTGAGCCGTCCTGTAGCGGCCGCTACACTGGTCTTGTAGCGACCGCTACATAGACTCGGAGAGAGTGACCACCATGATCAGCCCGTTCGTCGTCCTTCTTGCCGCTATCGGCATCGAGGTCGGTGCGACCACCGCCCTGCCACGCACTCGCGGCTTCCACGACCTGTTCTGGTCGGCCCTGGTGCTGGGGGGCTATGCCCTGTCCATCTGGCTGCTTGCCGTGGTGGTGCGCCACATGTCGGTCTCGGTGGCGTACGCGCTGTGGTCCGGGCTCGGCACCGCCGCGATCGCGGGAGTGGGCGTGTTCGCGTTCGGCGAGCGTCTCGACCTGGTCAAGGTCACGGCGCTGGTGCTGATCATCGTCGGGGTCGTCGTGCTCAACCTGCACACCGTCAGCCCCAGCCACCACGGGTCCGGCGCCCGGACCGCCGATCGCACGCCGGAGCTCAGCGCAGGCCGCGTTGCAGCTTCGCTATCAGAGCCGGTGCCCGCTGGTTCCGGGCGCGCGGCTTGAACATCCGCTTGTTGACGTCGGCAGCACGGCGCAGCAGCTCGCGCAGCTGAGCCACCTCGTCGTCGGGCGGACGCGGCCGGCGCGGGCCCTCGTCGGGGTGGACCTCGACGAGCAGGCCCAGCCGGGTCAGGCTCTCGACGTCGTCGAGAGCGGTGCGCTCGTAGAGCTCCTCGAGCAGCGACGCCGTCTGCTCCTCGGGGAGGCCGAGACTCAGCAGCGCCGCGACCGACGCGGCGACCGGAGCCCGCTTCTTGTGCTGGGCGACGTCGAGGCCCGACGACAGCAGCGCCGTCCACTTGCGCACGAACTCCTCGCCGTCGTGCGACTCGTAGTGCAGCACCCGCAGGCCCGGGTCCTTGACCGTGTCGACTCGATCGCCGGTCCCGGTGTCCACGACGTGATGGACGCCGAGCGCGAGGTCGGCGGACGGGCGGAGCCCCGGCTTGCCGGACATGTGGCCACGGAAGTACGAGCGCTGCTTGGGCTCGGCGATGACCCCCAGGGCATGCAGCAGCTGGAGCTCGTCAGCGCTCAGGAGCCTCTTGAACAGCGTCGGGTCGGCGACCGGGTGCAGCCGGCTCGCCGCCTCCAGCGGCAGCAGCCGGACGGCACGCTGCTGGGGCGCGAGGGCGTCGAGGACCGGGCGGTCGATGCGAGCGACCTCGTCGCCGTCCAGCATGAACATCCACTCGGCCCAGACGAACCCGACGACCAGCCGCGAGATCAGCGCAGCGTTGGTGATCTGCCGCTCGTTGAGGCCACCGGGGGGCGTCGACCCCCACCACGCCCCGTGGGCGCGGACGCAGGTGACGTCCGGATGCCCGTCGAGCAGCTCCTCGACGTCCGGGAGCGGGGCGTCGAGGAAGATCACCAGGTGGTCGATGCCTCCGAGCAGGTTGCGCCGCACGAACTTCTCGACGTTCTCACTGGTGTCCTTCACCGTGCTGGCCGAGATGATCACGAGGCCCCCTCCCAGTGGCGTCTCGACAGGTGCGTCGTCGGCACCTTCTCACGGCTCGGCCTCGGACCTCGCTCGGCCTCCCACCACACGGTCCGCAGGCGCGTCTACAGGGCCGCCTGGAGCCTGGCCACCATCGCGTCGGCCTCGGGCGAGAGCGCCTTGGGCAGGAAGGCGCGCTTGGGGAGGTCACGGGCGGCCGTCAGCAGCCTCCGGAGCTGGTCGACGCCCTGGACCGAGGACGCGACCTCCCGGCGCCGCGAGTCCGGGTCGACCTCGACCAGGACGCCCAGCCGCTCCAGCAGGCCGACGTCGTCCTCGCACAGGCGCTGGTAGAGGCGGTAGAGGAACACCTGGGTGTCCGCCTCGCCCAGGTCGAGCCCGAGCAGGGTGCGGATCGAGCCCGCCACGGACGCACGCTGCCCGCGCTGGCCGATGTGGCCACCGGACCCCAGCAGGGCCGACCACTTGCGGACGAACTCGTCGCCGCTGAACGACTCGTAGTGCAGCAGGCGCAGACCCGGCGCCTGGGCCGGCTCGACCTGGTTGCCCTCGCGGTCGATGACGTGGTGGACGCCGATGGCGTGGTCCAGTGACGGCCGCACCCCGGGCTTGCCGAAGCGGTGACCGCGGAAGTAGACGGCGTTGCTCGGCTCGGGGATCGCCCCGAGGAGGGTCAGCAGCTGGAGCTCGTCGACACCGAGGCGGCGCTTGAACGACGTGGGGTCGCCGGCCGGGTGCAGCCGACCGACCGCCTCCAGCGTGCTCAGTCGCACGGCCCGGCAGTCCGCCCCGAGGGCGGCCAGGTCGGCCCGGTCGACCTGCGCCACCTCGTCGCCGTCCAGGTGGAACACCCACTCGGCCCACGTCAGCCCCGCCAGGAGCCGGCAGGTCAGTGCGGCGTTGACGATCTGCCGGTCGTTGAGCAGCTCCGAGGGCGCATCCGCGTACCACTCCGCGTCGCCGCGCACGACCGTCACGTGCGGGTGCGCCCCGAGCATCGCCTCGAGCTCGGGCTGCGGCCCGTCGACGACGACGACCAGGTGGTCGATCCCGCAGGCCAGATTGCGTCGCACCCACTTCTCGGCATTCCCCACCGAGTCCTTGAGCGTGGTCACCGACAAGATCACAGACCCCATCCTCGCCTACCCCGCACGACCCCGCCTCCTCGGCTCAGACAGGCGAGCCCCGGCCGCGTTGAGCCCCCGGGCTCCTGGCTCGGCGGGCTCGGCGAGCCGACGTCGTGGCTGAGGGGACAGCGGCAGAGCGTGCACTCAGCGTGCCTGCGGAGCGCGGCTCACCAGTCGATCCCGCTCATCGCGGAGTAGTGGACAGCGGCAGGTCAGGTCGTTCCGACCGATCACGACCCCACTTTCGGCCCCGACCTCGTGCCGATCCAACGCCTCCCACGAGGCCCCGTCGATCTTCCCTGCATCTGGTGCCACATCGTCTCGGTGGAGCGGTCCGGGAGTTCGGTCGGAAGGGCCTCCTCACCGTTCGCGGCCTTGGGAAGCGCGTCGATCGGTCCCCGTCGCGGGAGGTGCGCCCTCCCCCGCGAGAGATCCAGCAACGCATCTCGAAGGAGCGACACCAGGCCGGCGATGACACCCCACGCAATCCCCACGACCCCCACGACCAGGAGAAGTCCGAGCAGGGCCAGGATCGCGGGCCCCAGGAAGGACGTGCTCACGCAGCCAGCCTAGGCCGAGGTGGCTCTCGATGCGACGAATGCCCTCCATGTCGACCTCAGATCGACGAGACAGGTCGGCTTTGGACGTCGCACTGACCCAGGAGCGCCTCGGGTGTGCGAAGCGAGGGCCGCAACGACGGGCACGACAAGGCAGCCGGCGCGCACTCGTGCGCCGCAAGAGTCACTGTGACGACGCACCGTCAACCGAGGCCGCCGAGCCAGGACGGCAGGCTCAACGGGCTCGGTCGGCTCGAGTCGACGACTTACCGGGATCAGTCAGTGCCGGCGGACTTCTCCACGTCGGCGGGACCGGGGGTCTCGCCCTCTCCCTCACCCCGCCCGGCCGGCCCGGCCGAGGGCTCGACAGCCACTGTCTCCAGCGGCGGCAGGTCGGGCAGCTCGGCCATCTTCTGACCCTTGAACGTGAACTCAGCCGTCGGGCCCTCGCCCTCGATGTCGACCAGCACGATCTGCCCGGGGCCGACCTCGCCGTAGAGCATCTTCTCGGCCAGCGCGTCCTCGATCTCGCGCTGGATGGTCCGGCGCAGCGGACGTGCGCCGAGGACGGGGTCGAACCCGCGCGTGGCCAGGAGGTCCTTGGCGTTCTGGGTCAGCTCCAGGCTCATGTCGCGGTCCTTCAGCCGGAGCTCGACGGCCGCGATCATGTTGTCGACCATGTGGATGATCTGCTCCTGCGACAGCGGCGGGAAGACGATGATCTCGTCGACGCGGTTGAGGAACTCCGGGCGGAAGTGCTGCTTGAGCTCCTCCTGCACCTTGTTCTTCATCCGCTCGTAGGAGCCGGCCGCGTCGCCGCTCTGCGCGAACCCGAGGTTCATGCCCTTGGCGATGTCCTTGGTGCCGAGGTTGGTGGTCATGATGATCACGGTGTTCTTGAAGTCGACCACGCGACCCTGGGAGTCGGTCAGGCGACCTTCCTCCAGGATCTGGAGCAGGCTGTTGAAGATGTCCGGGTGGGCCTTCTCGACCTCGTCGAACAGCACCACCGAGAACGGCTTGCGCCGCACCTTCTCGGTCAGCTGGCCACCCTCTTCGTACCCGACGTAGCCCGGAGGCGAGCCGAACAGGCGCGAGACCGTGTGCTTCTCGCTGAACTCGCTCATGTCGAGCTGGATCAGGGCGTCCTCGTCGCCGAAGAGGAACTCCGCGAGCGTCTTGGACAGCCAGGTCTTCCCGACGCCGGACGGGCCGGCGAAGATGAACGAGCCGCCGGGACGCTTGGGGTCCTTCAGGCCCGCGCGAGTACGCCGGATGGCCCGGCTCAGCGCGGCCACGGCCTGGTCCTGGCCGATGACCCGCTTGTGCAGCTCGTCCTCCATCTTGAGCAGCCGCGTGGACTCCTCCTCGGACAGCTTCACGATCGGGATGCCGGTCGCCACGGCGAGCACCTCGGCGATCAGCTCCTCGTCGACCTCCGCGACCTCGTCGAGGTCACCGGCACGCCACTGCTTCTCGCGCTCGACCTTCGCGGCGGTCAGCTGCTTCTCCTCGTCGCGGAGCTTGGCGGCGGCCTCGAAGTCCTGTCCGTCGATGGCGGCCTCCTTGCGGGCACGCACCTCGGAGATCTTGTCGTCGTACTCGCGCAGGTCGGCCGGCGCGGTCATCCGCCGGATCCGCAGCCGCGACCCCGCCTCGTCGATGAGGTCGATCGCCTTGTCGGGCAGGAACCGGTCGGAGATGTAGCGGTCGGCCAGGGTCGCCGCGGAGACCAGCGCCTCGTCGGTGATCGTGACCCGGTGGTGCGCCTCGTAGCGGTCACGCAGGCCCTTGAGCATCTCGATCGTGTGCGCGATCGAGGGCTCGGCGACCTGGATCGGCTGGAAGCGGCGCTCGAGGGCGGCGTCCTTCTCGAGGTACTTGCGGTACTCGTCGAGGGTGGTCGCACCGATCGTCTGGAGCTCACCGCGAGCCAGCATCGGCTTGAGGATGCTGGCCGCGTCGATGGCGCCCTCGGCGGCACCCGCCCCGACCAGCGTGTGGATCTCGTCGATGAACAGCACGATGTCGCCGCGGGTGCGGATCTCCTTGAGCACCTTCTTCAGGCGCTCCTCGAAGTCACCGCGGTAGCGCGAGCCGGCCACCAGCGCCCCGAGGTCGAGGGTGTAGATCTGCTTGTCCTTGAGCGTCTCGGGAACGTTGCCCCGGACGATGTCCTGAGCGAGGCCCTCGACGATGGTGGTCTTGCCGACGCCGGGCTCCCCGATCAGGACCGGGTTGTTCTTGGTGCGCCGGCTGAGGATCTGCATCACCCGCTCGATCTCCTGCTCGCGCCCGATGACCGGGTCCAGCTTGGAGTCGCGCGCGTCTTGGGTGAGGTTGCGTCCGAACTGGTCGAGCACCAGCGAGGACGACGGGGTGTCGGCCGGAGCGCCGGCGGTCGCGGCCTGAGCGCCGCCCTGCTCCTTGCCCTGGAACCCCGACAGCAGCTGGATGACCTGCTGCCGCACGCGGTTGAGGTCGGCGCCGAGCTTCTGGAGCACCTGCGCTGCGACGCCCTCGCCCTCGCGGATCAGGCCGAGCAGGATGTGCTCGGTGCCGATGTAGGAGTGGCCCAGCTGGAGCGCCTCGCGCAACGACAGCTCGAGGACCTTCTTGGCCCGCGGCGTGAACGGGATGTGCCCGCTGGGTGCCTGCTGACCCTGGCCGATGATCTCCTCGACCTGGGCGCGCACGGCCTCCAGGGAGATGTCGAGGCTCTCCAGCGCCTTGGCGGCGACGCCCTCGCCCTCGTGGATCAGGCCGAGCAGGATGTGCTCGGTGCCGATGTAGTTGTGGGAGAGCATGCGGGCCTCTTCCTGGGCCAGCACGACCACCCGCCGGGCTCGGTCAGTGAACCGCTCGAACATGCGTATCGCTCCTCAACGCGGAAAAACAGGGGACGCCCCCCACAGCGGGGACGTCACCTCTTCCAACTGGTCTCCCAGACTACGTGTTCCCACGGTGCCACACGCGTGCGTACGCCAAGAGCGAAAACCGATGGTTGAGGGGGTCGCCCTGCGGCCCTCTCGATAGCGCTAGTGAGCGGCTTCGAACGCCTCGCGCACGTCGGAGGGGATCCGGCCCCGGTCGGGGACCTTGTGGCCGTTGGACCGCGCCCAGTCGCGGATCTCGCGAGCGCTGGTGCCGACCTGGGCCCGCCGCTTGGCGGCAGCACTGCGGCCGCCCGCTCGACGGGCGACGCCGACGTACTTGGCGAGCGCGTTGCGCAGGGCCTTGGCGTTCTTCTCGTTGAGGTCGATCTCGTAGCTGCGTCCGTCGAGGCCGAAGGCCACGGTCTCGGCGGCGTCCCCACCGTCGAGGTCGTCCTCCAGGGTGATGTGCACCTTCTGTGCCATGCTCGGTCCTCTCGAAAGCTGACGTGTCGACTAAGGGGATCGGCCCGCACGGGGGATGATCTGCGGGGCCGCATAAAACCTAGTCGAATGACGTCCCGTCACACAAACCGGCGCGCGCGAAGTACGGTTAGCGATGATATCGGGACGATAAAGACCTCGGTCAGGCGTTTCGCAGATAGACCAGCTCGAGGCCGCGTAGCGTCAACCACGGGTCATGCTCGGTGAAGCAGGCGCACTCGTCGTAGACCAGCGGCGCGAGGTAGCCGGTCGCCACCACCGGCACCGTGTCGGACGCAAGTCCGAGCTCGCTCACCATGCGCGCCACGATCCCGTCGACCATGCTCGCGACGCCGAAGATCATTCCCGACTGGAGAGCCTCCACGGTGTTGCGCGCGATCACGGTGCGCGGACGGCGTAATTCGACCATGCGCAATTGCGCTCCGCGTCGCTCCAAGGCGGCCAGTGATATCTCCATCCCCGCCGATATGGCCCCACCGACGTACTGACCCTGCGAATTCACCACGTCGAAGGTCGTGGCGGTGCCGCCGAAGTCGACCACGACCACGGGCCCGCCGAAGCGCGTCAGGGCGGCCAGCGCGTTGACGATCCGATCGGTCCCGACCTCCCGCGGGTTGTCGGTCAGCACCGGGATGCCGGTGCGGACCCCCGGCTCGACCACGACCTGCCGCACGTGGGCGAACGGCCCCCCGAGCATGGTGCGCCACTCCCGGAGCACCGCCGGGACGGTCGAGGCCACGACGATGCCCGTCAGCTCCGGCTCGCGCTCACCCAACAGCCCGCGCAGCAGCACGGCCCACTCGTCCGACGTCCGGCCCTCCACCGTGGCCACCCGCCAGTCGGCCTCCACGACGCCGCCGCGGACCAGGCCGAGCCCGGTGTGGCCGTTCCCGATGCTCGCGGTCAGCAGGAGTCCGGGCTCGGTCACGAGGTGCCGCCGAGGGTCAGCGGCAGGTTGTCGATCAGTCGCGTGCCACCCAGCCGGGCTGCCACCAGGATCCGCGCGGGCACCGGCTCGCGCGGGTGGAGCTCGGTGACCTCGTCGAGCCGGGGAGTGCGGATCGCGAGGTAGTCCAGGTCGAGATCCGTCTGGGGAACCTCGTCGAGGACCCTCATCGCCGCCCAACGCGCGGCGGGCAGGCCGTGCGCCGCGCGGTCCTGCGCGGCGCGCAGGGCCCGGTTGAGGACGGTCGCCTGGTCCCGCTGCGCCGCGGACAGGAACCGGTTGCGGCTCGACAGGGCCAGGCCGTCGGCGCCGCGCACCGTCTCGGCACCGACGACCTCGACCCCCAGACACAGGTCGCGAGCCATCCGCTCGACGAGGACCAGCTGTTGGTAGTCCTTCTGGCCGAACACCGCGACGTCGGGGCGCACCAGGCCGAACAGCTTCGCCACGACGGTCAGCACCCCCCGGAAGTGGCCGGGCCGCGACTCGCCCTCGAGCTCGTCGCCGAGCGGACCGGCGTCGACGGTCACGACCGGGTCTCCACCGGGATAGACCTCATGCACCGCGGGCGCGAAGACGACGTCGACGCCCTCGCGCTCGCACAGGGCCAGGTCCGACTCCAGGGTTCGCGGGTACCGCTCGAGGTCCTCACCGGCGCCGAACTGGAGCGGGTTGACGAAGATCGTCGCCACCAACGGCCCCTCGCCGACCCGCTCCCGAGCGACCCCGAGCAGCCTCGCGTGGCCCTCGTGGAGGGCACCCATGGTGGTCACGACGCCGACCTCCGCCCCCGAGCGGCGGTACGGCGCGAGCGCGGCGGCCAGCTCCTCGCGCGTCGGCGCGAGGAGCAGAGATCCGCTCACCGCAGCGGAGTACGGCGTGCGGCCGGGTCGGCCGCGGCCGGCCGGACCGCGGTGTCGAGCACCCGCCGGATCGCGGCCGCGCGGATCGGCAGCACGCGCCCGTCGGTGACGACGCGGTCGAGCGTGGCCCGGGCCAGCGCGACGTACGACGGGAGGGTCTCGGGGGCGGTGCGCCCGATCTCGCTCAGGTGGGCCTGCACGGTGTTGACGTCTCCGCGGACGATCGGACCGGTGAGAGCGGTGTCGCCGTCGGCGAGGGCGTTGTCGAGCGCCGCCTCCAGGAGCGGCCGAAGGATCGCGGCGGGATCGACGGCGCCGGCGGCGCCGAGCAGCTCCATCGCCTGGGTGACCAGGGTGACCAGGTGGTTGGCGCCGTGGGCGAGGCCCGCGTGGTAGAGACCGCGCAGCTCCTCCGGCACCCACATCACCGAGCCACCGAGCTCGGCGACGAGCTCGGTGGCCCACGCGCGCTCCGCGTCGCCGACGGTCACCCCGAAGACGCAGTCGGCCAGGCGGCCGAGGTCGCGGGAGGTGCCGGTGAAGGTCATCGCCGGGTGCAGAGCCACCGGGCGCGCGCCCAGCTCCGCCGCCGGCTCGAGGATCCGGAGCCCGTGGCTGCCGCTGGTGTGGACGACGTACTGGCCCGCGCGGATCGCCCCGCTCGCCGCGAGCTGGGTGACGACGTTGTCGAGCATGTCGTCGGGCACGGTCAGGAGGAGCAGGTCACAGGCGCGGGCCACCGCCGTCGGCTTGGCCAGCGGGACGCCGGGCAGCAGAGCCGCCGCGCGACTCCGCGAGGCGTCAGACTCGCCGGCCACCGACACGACGAGGTGTCCGCGCCGGCGCAGCGCTGCGGCGAGCACGGCACCGACGCGACCGGCACCGATCACGCCCACTCGGAGTGGGTACATCAGGCTCCTCGGCGTTCAGGTCCCACCGACCACCCTCGGTGAGGGCCGGAACGGGTACCACACGATGTGGAACCCCATGAATCTACGCCGTATGCCCGGAGTCGACGTAGCGATCCGGCGTGTGACGTGGGCGACGTTGACGCGCCGTCCTCATTCCGATCTCGCGCCCGGGACCTCCGGCTCAGCGGTCGAGGCGGCGTCGGGCGCGGCGGCCCAGCTCGCGGGCCAGCGTCCGGCCCGGGACGGCCGGGAGACCCGCAGCCGGGGACTGTGGCGGCTGGGACGGCTGTGCCGGGGCCTCGGCTGCTCGCCCGGCCGCACGCAGGGCGGCGTCGAGGACTCCCGCGACCCCGGCTGTCGCGGTCTCCACCGCCACCGTCGCCTCGGCCGCGGTTCCGGTGCCGGTGCCGGCTCCGTCATCGTCGCCCTCCTCCTCGTCAGGAGGCAGCAGGCGTGACGGGTCGCCCACGACCCGGAGCCCGAGTGCGGCGATCGCCGCGACCCGGCGCTCGCTCCGCTCGGCCACCAGCGGACGGGCCCAGGCAGGCAGGCCCGGCATCGGGGCGTCGTACGGCGAGCGGCCGGCGTCCTGGAGACCGCGGACGACGCCGTGGCGCACCAGAGCGCGGTAGTCGCGGTCGGACCAGCCGCGCGCGGCGAACGCCTCGTTGACGCGGCGCAGGACCTCGGTGGCGTCGCCGCTGAGCGAGGCGTTGGCGCCGCCGTGCGGGGCGAGCAGGCCGGCCGGGAGCCCCAGCAGCTGCTCGAAGACCCCGGAGAGCAGGAGGCGGTCGGAGTCGTCGCTGACGACGACGGTGAACCGCTCGGCCGGCAGCACGTCCAGCCAGTGTGTCGCCATCCGCTCGATGTCGTGGGAGGTCCAGAAGCTGCGGTGGGCGTTCAGGCTGTCGTCGCCCTCCAGCACCTCGTGCAGCCACGCGTCATAGGTCAGGGTCTCGGTGCTCTTGACCCGCTCCTGCCAGTGCGACGGGAGCAGTCGGTGGTAGGCGCGGGCGACCGCCAGGACGTACAGCCGGTCGGGCCCGAGGTCGGCGACGATCTTGTGGGCGCGGTCGGCGTTGCGCAGGCGGCCGAAGTCCTCGGTGCTGATGCAGACGCGCTCGGTCCGCGCGCGGATCCCGGCCGCGAAGTCGTCCCACACCGACTCCGGCGGCACGGACTTCCCGCGCGGCGCCCACTGCATCAGCGAGTGGCCCTCGCGGAACAGCCGGCGCCACCCGTCGGGGTAGTAGACGCCGTGCTCGGCCAGCGCCGCACGCTGGTCGGCCAGCGCCTGCTGGATGGCCGTCGACCCGGTCTTGTAGGGCCCGATGTGCAGCAGGACCGCCCCCGGGGGCAGGGTGGCCGGCGGCGCGGTCACCCGCTCGCCTTCCCGGACGACGTCGGCCGGAGTCGTCCGAGCCGGCCGGCCTGCCGCCGGGCCAGCTCGCGGAGGATGGCCCTGCTCGACACCCCCGTGAGCGGGTCGGGCCGGGGCGACGGAGCAGGAGCGGCGGCCCGGCGCCGGGCCCGGGCCCGGCGCTCGAGAACCCCGGCCAGGGTGTGCTCGATGGCCGACGCCGCGGCGGCGGCCGGGAGGACGACGGGAGGGTCCGCGAGGTCCGGCGCGTCGGGCGGGGCGTCGTAGCGGAGCAGGCCGGGGTCGCCCAGGACCCGGGCGCCGGACTCCGCGACCGACCGCGCACGCTCGTCGCTGAGCTCGACCAGGCGTGGGCCGGTCCAGGCCGGCAGCGGGGGGATCAGCGACTCGAACGTCGCCAGCGGCGCGGACCGCAGGCCGGCGAGCAGCGCCCGCCGCGGCCGGTTCAGCGCGCGCGAGCCGACCCAGCCTCGGGCCTGCGCGGCGACGTTGACCTGCCGGCACAGCTCGATGCGCTCCATCGACAGCGACGTGTTGGCGTGCGGACCCGGGGTGAGGGTCCCCTCGGGCAGGCCGAGCAGGGCCTCGAAGGTCGCGGCCTGGAGCCGCCGGTCGGCCTCGTCGTTGACGAGCACGATGACCCGGTCGGCGGGCAGAGCGGAGGTCCAGCGCCCGATCAGCGAGCTCAGGCCATGGTTGTGCCAGAACGTCCGGGCCGCGCGGCCGTCCCGCTCGGGACCCAGCACCTCGCGCAGCCACGCGTCGTAGGTGCGGGTCTCGTTGACCGACTTCACGCGCTCCTGCCAGGCCGACGGCAGGAGCTTGTCGAGCCTGCGCGCGACGACCAGGACGTGCACCCGGTCGGCACCGAGCTCGTCGACGAGCCGCCTGACCTGCGCCGGTCGGGCCGAGGCGAAGTCCTCGCTGCTGATCACGACGCGCCCGGCGGCTCGCCGTACCTCCTCGGCCATCGCGTCCCACTCGTGGGCCGGCACCCGGGCCTCACCCACGCGGCTGCGCCCCAGCAGGGCCCAGCTCGGCCGCATCTGCCGGTGGTAGCGGCCGGGGTAGGTGACGCCGTGCTCGAGCAGGTCCGGGCGGTGCTCGTGGAGGCTGGTCTGGATGGCGGTCGTGCCCGTCTTGTACGGACCGATGTGCACCAGGACCGCTCGCTCGGCAAGCAGCTCGGGCTGCGTCACCATGCCGATCCCTCCACTCGCCTCGGGCGCTGGGAAGTCTAGGGCCAGTCCCACCCGTCCCGCCGAGCTGGGACTTCCCCACGGTCGAGATGCCTGGAACCGGCTGTGACAGAGTTCCCTCATGGACGAGGGGACCTCGGTGCGGCAGGGCGGCAGGCAGCTGCTGGTCGTCGCCGGCTCGGGACGCAGCGGCACGAGTCTGTTCACCGGACTGACCGGTCGGCTCGGCGTTCACATCCCCAAGCCGGAGGTGAGCGCCAACCGCTCGAACCCCCGTGGCTTCGGTGAGCCACGCTGGCTCGTCGACTACCACAACGACCTGCTGTCCTCCGTCGACGTGGTCGTCGAGGACGGTCGCCCCGAGGCCTGGGACCTCACCGACGAGCTCGCGGGAGACCCGAAGGCGCTCGATCCCCTCGTGGAGTGGCTCGAGGCGCAGTTCGGCGAGAGCGACCGCGTGGTGGTCAAGGACCCCAGGCTCGCGTGGTTCCTCCAGCTCCATCGCGCCGCGGCCGTCAAGGTGAGCGCGCAGATGCGGGTGGCGACGATGCTGCGGCACCCCGCCGAGGTCATGCGCTCGCGCGAGATCGCCTACGGCACGCGCACCAAGAGCTCCACCCGCGTCATCGGCTGGCTGACGATGATGCTCGGCACCGAGGTCCGCACCCGCGACCTGCCGCGCGCGACCGTGCGGTACGACGACCTCCTCGCGGACTGGCGCGCGGCGCTCGGCCACGCCGACACGACGATCGGGATGGGCCTGTTCGAGCAGGCCAGCCAGGAGCAGCTCGCCGACGCGGGCGACCTGGTCGACCCGACCCTGCACAGGTCGAGCGCCGACTGGGACGAGCTGGAGCTCCCGGCCCGGGTGCTCGACCTCGCGACGCGCACCTACGATGCCTACGGCCGCCTGGTCGGCGTCCCTGCCCCGGAGCAGGGCGAGCCGCGCGGCGAGCTCGACGTCCTGCGTGACGAGCTGGGCGCCTACTACGACGAGTGCTTCGACGTCGCCCGCACCCGCACCGGAGCCTTCGCCCGGCGCGAGAGGCGCAAGGCGGTACGCCGCGTGCGCGAGGAGCTGCGCCAAGCCGCGGTCGAGCCGCCGCAGGGCGTGGGCGGCATCGCCAAGCGCGCGGTCGGGCGCCTCCGCAGGACCACGTCGTGAGCGAGCCCGTGAGCGAGCCCGTGAGCCGGGCCGCGACCGGGGCCGCGACACCGCGGGTGGCGGTGATCCTGGGCGGCGGCGTGGGCACGCGCCTGGGCCTCGACATCCCCAAGCAGCTGCTCAAGATCGCCGGCCGGACCGTCCTCGAGCACACCCTGGCCGTGATGCAGGCCCACCCGATGGTCGACCAGATCCTGGTGACGATGGCCCCGGGGCACCTCGACCCGGTGCGCGAGATGGTCAAGAGCGGCGGCTACGACAAGGTGATCGCGATCATCGAGGGCGGCGAGACCCGCAACCACACCAGCCTGAGGGCCCTGGACGCCCTGCCGGAGTGCTCGGTGCTCTTCCACGACGCCGTGCGGCCGCTGCTCAGCGAGCGGATCATCACCGACTGCTTCACCGCACTCGAGAGCCACGACGCCGTCGACGTCGCGATCCCCTCGGCCGACACGATCATCCAGGTCGACGCCGAGCGCAACACCATCGCCGACATCCCGCGGCGCTCGTCGCTGCGACGCGGCCAGACACCGCAGGCGTTCCGCGCCTCCGTGCTCCGCGCGGCGTACGCGACGGCCATGCAGGACCCCGAGCTCACCGCGACCGACGACTGCGGCGTCGTCCTGCGCTACCTGCCCGACGTCCCCATCTGGGTGGTGGCGGGCGACGAGCGCAACATCAAGATCACCGACCCGATCGACGTGTTCCTGGCCGACAAGCTCTTCCAGCTCACCAGCGACCACGTGCCCGAGGGGCACAGCCTCGAGGAGTACGCCGCGGCGCTGGCCGGCAAGGTTCTCGTCGTGCTCGGAGGCAGCTACGGCATCGGCGCCGACATCGCCACGGTCGCCCGCGAGTACGGCGCGATCGTCGAGACGTTCAGCCGGTCCTCGACCAACACCCACGTCGAGCGCCGGTCCGACCTGGTCGCCGTGGCCGAGCAGGTCGTCGAGAAGCACGGACGGATCGACTACGTCGTCGCCACCGCGGGCATCCTCCCCCGGGGCTCGCTGCTCGAGACCAGCGAGGAGACGATCTTCGCCGCCACCGAGGTGAACTACCTCGCGCCGGTCTTCATCGCACAGGTGTTCTACCCCCATCTCGCACGCACGGGCGGCGGCCTGCTGCTCTTCACCTCCAGCAGCTACACCCGGGGTCGCAGCGGCTACAGCCTCTACTCCTCGGCGAAGGCGGCCGTCGTCAACCTCACCCAGGCCCTGGCCGACGAGTGGGCAGAGTCCGGGGTCCGCGTCAACTGCGTGAACCCCGAGCGCACCGGCACCCCGATGCGCACCAAGGCCTTCGGCGAGGAGCCGCCCGACTCCCTCCTCGACTCCACGTCGGTGGCCCGCGCCTCGATCGACGTCCTGCTCTCCGACGGCACCGGCCACGTCATCGACCTCCGCAAGCTCGACCCCCTCGCGGTCGTCGAGGAGTCGCAGCCCCCGGGCTGAGCCCCCGCCCCCCACCCCCCGCCCCCGCGAGGTGGGAGGAGTTGCGCCGCGAGGTGGGAGGAGTTGCGCGGCGAGGTGGGAGGAGTTGCGCCCCGAGGTGGGAGGAGTTGCTCCCACCTCGCGCGGGTGGTGGGGTGGGACACGCCTCCGCTTGGGCCGCGGGCGGCGCGCGCCGTTAGCATGAGGCCTCGCCGTCCGGACCGACCTTAGGGACCGATGCAGAACCGCCTCACGCGCCCAGCCCGGCTCTCGAACGCGCCCCTGGACCGGGTGAGGCGTCTCGCCCGGACCGCGCCCGAGCGCGCGCGCCGAGCCAGCGACGGGGCTCGCATCCGGGCGCGGCGAGCGCTGCACCGGCGCGGCTACGTTCCGGGCCTGCTCTCGATCGTCGTTCCGTGCTACCAGGTCGAGGACTTCCTCGACGAGTGCCTGGTCTCACTGCGGTTCCAGTCCTACCGCGAGGTCGAGATCATCGTGGTGGACGACGGGAGCCCCGACCGCAGCGGTGAGATCGCCCGACGTCACGCGCGCCGCGACCTGCGAGTCCGCGTCGTCACCCGGGAGAACGGCGGGCTGAGCGCCGCCCGCAACACCGGCATCGACCATGCCCGCGGTGAGTTCCTCACGTTCGTCGACTCCGACGACGTGGTGACCCCCGAGGCGTACACCAGTGCGATCGAGGCCCTCAGCGAGTCGGGGTCCGACTTCGTGCTCTCCTGCTACGACCGGCTCGAGGGTGTACGGCGGGTGCCCGCGGGCACCTGGATCCGCGCGGCTCACGCGCGTCGTCGCCTCGGCGTCGACCTCGACTCCTACCCCGAGGCCATGGTCAACGCCGTCGCGTGGAGCAAGACCTACCGCCGGGGGTTCTGGGACCGCGCCGGCCTCCGCTTCCCCGAGGGGCGGATCTACGAGGACCAGCCGGTCAGCGCCGCGGCGTTCGCCCGGGCCCGGGCGTTCGACGTCGTCCCGGAAATCTCGGTGTCGTGGCGGATCCGCAACGACCGCTCGTCGATCTCGCAGAGCGCGTGGTCGTCCCGCAACCTCGCCGCGCACAGCGACTCCGTCGCCGCGTCGTTCGAGGCGCTGCGCGAGGCCGGCAAGGAGCGCGCTGTCCAGATCCGGGCCTTGCAGCTGATCTCGTTCAACATGACGTTCTTCACCCGGCACCTCGTCAAGGGCGGGGAGGAGTTCTGGAGCCTGCTGCGCGAGGCCGTCCTCGACCTGGTGGGCCGGGTCTCGCGCGAGGAGTTCGTGCACAGCGTCGGCGCGCAGGACAAGGTGCTGGTCGAGCTGATCGCCGGCGGCCGACGCGATGCGGCCGTGGAGTACATCGAGAACTGGGGCGGCGACCCCAAGCGCTTCGCCACGCGCCGATCCCCGGAAGGCATCCGCGTCGAGCTCCCCCTGACCGAGGGTCTGCCCGACGACGTCACCATCCTCTCCGACGCGCAGCTGGAGCTGGTGAGCCGGCTGATGCGGGTGGTCTGGAAAGACGACGAGCTGACCGTCGCGGGATGGTCCTACATCCGCAACATCGACCTGGAGGCCAACCCGCCCGAGGCGCTCCTGGAGCTGGTCTCCGCGGACGGCGCGACCCGGATCCCGCTCGAGACCGAGCTGTACGACGAGCCGCGGGTCGACGTGCTCGCGGTGCACTGGCACTGCAACTACCGCCTCGGCGGGTGGCGCGCCAAGGTCCCGGTCGACCAGATCCCGGCCGACCGCGAGCAGGAGTGGTCCCTCGAGGTCACGATGACCGCGGCGGGGGTGCGCCGCACCTCGCGGCTGCGCGACATCTCGATGGCCGGCTCGTCGTCGGTGCAGCAGACCCAGGTGAGCCCCGGTGGTGTCGCCCACACCGTGCAGCGCGGCGACGAGCGACAGTCCGTCGTCCGCGTCGTCCACCACCCGACGTACGCCGTCTCGCAGGAGGTCTCCGCCGAGGGCACCGCGACGATCGTGTTCCGGGCCGGCTCCCCCGATCGGGTCGTGGTCAACCACATCGACTCCGAACGCCGCGAGCTGCTCACCGCCACCCCGGAGCCCACGGGTCACGACGGCGAGTGGCGGGTGCGCCTCGACCTCGCCGCGCTGCCGACGCCCAGGTCCAACACCACGTCGTACGGCGCGGTGACGCGGCCGCTGCGGATCCGGGTGCGTCAGCGAGACGGCCGGTGGACGCCGTTGCTCGCGCCGCCCTCGACGGACACCTCGCCCGCCGTGGTCGCCGGGCCCGGGCGCCCGCGGCGGCTCACCCGCGGCAAGGGCGGCGAGCTGGAGGTGATGGACCTCGTACCGGTCGCCACGTCGTACGCCCTCACCGACGAGACGCTGACCGTGCAGGTCCACGCCACCGGCAACCTCTCGGCGTACACCCCGACGCTGTCCAGCCTCGACCTGGAGGTGCCGGGCGAGATGCGGCGCGAGCGCGACGGCGCCTACACGCTGACCTTCCCGCTGGTGGGCCCACGCTGGGGGTACGACGGCCTCGCGCTGCCGCGCAACCGCTACGGCGTGCTGCTGCGCGCGGCGGGAGACGACCGCGAGCAGGACCTCCCGATCACGCCGTCCTCGCCGCTGCTCGACCGGCTTCCGGCCGACGAGCACACGACGCTCTTCCGGAGCCTGGTCGAGGTCGTGGCGAACCGGCCCCCGATGCTCACTCTCAACGTGCAGGAGCCGCTGGCCGACGACGTCCGCGGCCAGCGCAACCAGTTCCGCCTGCGCAACCAGGCCAAGGTCGAGGAGGCGACGGCGGACAGCGTGTTCTTCCGGGCGCTCTACAGCGAGGTCGCCAACTGCAACATGCTCGGGGTCCACCACGAGCTCGGTCGGCGCGGCTCCTCCCTGACCCGCTACTGGTCGGTGCGCGACCGCTCGGTGCCGGTGCCCGAGGGTGGCATCGGCCTCGTCGAGGGCACGCCGGAGTGGCACGAGGCGCTGGCGACCTCGCGCTACGTGATGGTCAACGTCCACCAGCCGGAGTGGTACGAGAAGCCGCGCGGGCAGGTCCTGATCCAG
Organism: Nocardioides sp.; assembly: GCF_036267815.1. Classification (GTDB taxonomy): domain Bacteria; phylum Actinomycetota; class Actinomycetes; order Propionibacteriales; family Nocardioidaceae; genus Nocardioides. The sequence goes on from NZ_DATAVI010000011.1 coordinate 57,841, forward strand.
ACCATGCACGGCTACCCGTACAAGGTGATGGGTCACGAATGGTGGGAGAAGGGCGGTTTCCCGGCCGGTCAGATCAACAGCTTCGACCGGCGCGCCCGGGCCTGGGACTACTTCGTCTCGCCCGCGACGTACGCCACGCCGCTGCTCCGGGCCGCGTTCCTCGACCCGGCCGGCGCGACTCCGAAGATCCTCGAGATCGGCTACCCGCGCAACGACATCCTCCAGTCGGACGAGGCGCCGACGATCCGCGACCGCGTCCGCAAGGTGCTCGGCATCGCCGACGGTCAACGGGTCGTGATGTACGCGCCGACGTTCCGCGACTACATGTCGGCCGACGACATGGCAGCCGAGCGGATCGACTTCTTCGACGTCGACCGGGCGGCCCGCGAGCTGGGTCCGTCGTACACGTTCCTGGTGCGGGGGCACGCCTTCAACGCCCGGGCCGGCGGGCGTCACGAGGGCGGCGCGCACATCGTCGACGTCACCGGCCACCCCGACATCAACGACCTGATCCTGGCCTCGGACGCGGCCGTCCTCGACTACTCCTCGCTGCGCTTCGACTACGCGCTGGTCGACAGGCCGATGATCTTCCTGGTGCCCGACCTGGAGAAGTACGACGCGGTGCGCGGCGGCGTGATCCCCTTCGGCCCGACGGCGCCCGGGCCGCAGGTCGCCACGACGCGCGAGGTGATCGCGCTGGTTCGCGACCTCGCCGGCCTGACCCGGCGTACCGCCGCGGCCCGGGCGACGTTCCGGCGCGACTACGCCGACCTCGACGACGGCCACGCCTCCGCCCGCCTCGTCGACGCCGTCTTCCGCCCTCGTTGAGCTGGCCCTCCGGGCTCGCTCAACGAGCCCGGAGGGCCGACTCAACGGCGTCGAGGAGGCGGGCCGAGGCGTGGCCGTCCTGGTGGGGGTTGTACGTCGCGTCGAAGGCCCCGACCCGCGCCGACCAGGCCGCGGCGAGCGCACCCACGTCTGCGACCTCGGCGACCACCTCGCCCGTCGTCGCGACGAACGGGCCGGGTGCGGTGTCCTCGAACGGGAACAGGAAGCCGCGCACCCCCGCGGTGTAGTCCGCGAGGTCCGGCACCAGGAACACCATCGGCTTGCCGGTCTGGGCGTAGTCGAACCGGAGGGACGAGTAGTCGAGCACGGCGACGTCGGAGGCGAGGATCAGCTCGTTGACCTCCGGGTGGTCGGTCACATCCACCACGCCGCGCCGAGACGGCCCCGGTCGGTGGAAGCGATGCCCGCGCACCAGCAGCACATGGCCCTCACCCAGCGCGGCGGCCGCCGCATCGACGTCGAGATGCTCCGACATCGCCGCCGCGCGGGGCCTGCTCGCGAGATGGTCACGCCACGTCGGCGCGTAGAGCACCGCGGTCTGGTCGGGTCGGACGCCGAGCCGGCGCCTGGCCGTGGCGCGCACCTCCTCGGCGTCGGCGCTCCGCAGGGCGTCGTCGCGCGGGTACCCGTGCTCGGCGGCCCGGCCGGCGTAGCCGTACTGCTCGCGGTAGAGCTCGGTCATGGCCGGTGTCGGCGTCGAGATCAGGTCCCAGGTCTCGACGCTGCGGCGGCGCATCCTCGCCACGGCGCGCGGCGGCAGCTGCCTGGCCTCCCACTGCGAGCGGCCCATCGCCTTGGAGGGGTAGCCGTGGAAGCACTGGACCATGAGCTGGTCGGGGCGTCGGCGATACCACAGCTCGGGCTCGGTGTTGGTGACGACCACGCCCGCCGTGCCCAGCACGTCGTACCACTCGCGGGAGCCGACCACGACCACCCGCGCCCCCGGCGGGGCCCAGTGACCGTGGTCGAGGATCCCCCAGGCCGGCCGCACCCCGCCGCCGCGCCGGACGAGCTCGTCGTAGACCGCGAGCGGGGTGTCGGTGGCCGATCGGCCCGCAAAGCTCTCGAAGTACCACAGCTGGGGATCCGCCCGCCGCGGGTCGACGGCGTACGCCGCTCGCAGGACCTCCTGGCCGTGCTCGCCGAGCTCGTCGTCGGCGCGCGGCGGGCCCAGGTGCAGCTCGCCGGCCGTGGTCTCGCCGTCCCCACTCCCGCCGGGCAGCACCCGCAGCCGGTGCCGGTCCCCGACGACCTCGACCGGCAGGGAGTCGCGCCACGCGCCCGTCGCGGACAGGCCGTCAGGCCCGTGCAGGTGGTAGATGGCGGTGGGCAGCCAGACCTGCCGGCCGTAGTGGTCGCGGCGGGTGTCGAACACCACCGACCCGTCACGACGCGGCTCGCCGAGGACGTCGGTGCCGGGTCCGCGAAGCCGCAGCCCGTCGGCGGGCCGGTCCAGCCGGACGACGAGCAGCTCGCCCTCCAGCGTCACCGACTGCACCTCGGGCTCGTCGCCGGTCACCTCGGGTGGGCGCTGCGGGAGCTCCACGTCGGCCTCGCGGCGGACGCCGCCCACCTCCATCGAGACCTGGAGGCGGCCGGCCTGCACCGGCGCCACGACCGAGGCCGCGCCCCGGGCCGCCGACTGGAAGCGGGCGCCGGCCCAGCGCTCCGCCGTCGCGTCGACGGACGTGCGGGCCGGCAGGCTCTCGCCGTCGAACGTCACCGAGACCGCCACCGGCTGCTCGGCCAGGTCGATGCCCTCGATGCGCGCCCAGAGGTCGACGGCGCGCCCGCCCTCGTCGCTGGCGCTGGTGCGCACGACGCGCAGCCGGAGGCGGGACTCGGACTCCGCCAGCAGCCGCTCGCGCACCGGCAGCTCGACCGACGACCAGCGAGCGGCCGGACCTTCCTCGGTGAGCTCGGTGGGGATGTCGCCGCGAAGCATGTCCAGCTCCGCCGACAGTGCCTCGACGTCGGCACGACGGTCTGCCGCGGCGAGGGCGAGCAGGCCCCTGGACTCGGCGCGAAGGGGGATCTCGGCCGGCACGGCGCTCAGGGCCACCAGGCGCCTCCAGGTCTCGTCGTCGGCTCGCTCGGCGTCGGCCACGAACCGTGGGAGGAGGACGTCGTACCAGTGCCGCAGCCAGCCGTCGGCGAAGGCGGCGTCGTCCCCGACGCTGGCGACGACGGCGCGTTGGAGCCCGAGCCAGTGCCCGAGCCCGGGCAGCGGGCTGGGACTCGCGCCGTACGCCCGACGGCCGCGCTGCCAGGCGAACCTGGCGACCGGCCGGTCCACGACGTCGAGCGTCAGCCCGGGGAGCAGCGCGGCCAGCCGGGTCGAGCAGAGCCAGTCCTCACCCCCGGCCGGGGGTGTCTCGCGGGCCAGCCGGCGGGCCAGGTGGCGGGTGAGGGCCTTGTTGGCCAGGGACAGGTCGCCCGCCAGCAGGTGGGTCGCGGGTCGTCCCCAGCCGGGCGCCTCGTGCGTCACCGCCTGCGCGTGCGCCAGCCATCGCTCCGGCTCGCCGCTCTGCTCCAGCACACCGGTGGCGAGGTTCGAGCGACTGCGCGACAGCGAGCCGGCGAGCGCCGAGACGGCCTGCGGCAGCAGCTGGTCGCAGCCGCGCACCGGCACGACGTACCGCCCACCCGCTGCCTCGATCCCGGCCCGCAGCGCGTCGGAGGACGTCGGCGACCCCGCCACAGCTCGGAAGCGCGGGTCGTCGGGCAGCCCGTAGGCCGCGGACCCGACCGGGCAGACGACGACGTCGAGCAGCGCGTGGGTCTGTCCCCGGACCGATGCCAGGCACTCCTCGACACGGTCGCCCTCCTCGGCCACCACGACGACCGTGACGACCCCGGTCTCGGCCCCCTCGAGGCCGAGCCGGCCGCCCATCGACCCCAGCAACCGCGCCCGCGCCCTGCCGGGTACACGACGCAATGCCGCCCGGCCGATCTCGCGAGCGCGGGACCGGGCGGGCGGCATGCGCCGAACTCTAGTGAGTCAGAGGAGACCGGCCTGCTCGAGCCACTGCTGCGCGACATCCGCGGGCTTGGCGCGGTTGACCGAGACGTCCGCGTTGAGCTTGGTCAGGTCCTCGGTGGTGAGCTTGGCCATCAGGGCGTTGAGCGGAGCCGCGACGTCCTGGTGGGCCTGGAGGAACGACGACGACACCAGCGGCACGAGGTTCTCGGCCGGCTGGATGTGCTGGTCGTCGGCGAGCAGCACCAGGCCCTGGCTGGCCAGGGTCCCGTCGGTCGTGCTGGTCTCCCCGAGCTGCGACTCGCCCTTGAGGACCGAGTCGTAGGTCTGCTGCGATGCGTAGCCCAGCGGCAGGATCTTGGTGACCTTGATGCCGTACGCCGACGCCAGGCCGCCCTCGCAGTCCAGGCGCCCCTTGCAGTCGGGCGCCGCGGCCAGCGTCACCGACTTGCCCTTGAGGTCGGACAGCTGGGTGACGTTGTTGTCCTCGGAGTACTTCTTGGTCACGAAGAAGGCGTTGGCGTCGGTTGCCGGCGATGGGTCGAGCAGGGTCGCGCCCTTCTTCTTCAGCAGCGCCTGCGCCTTCTGGATCGTCTTGTTCGGGTCTGCGACCGTGATCGGCTTGGCGTTGGTGCCGTTGTAGGTGCCGTTGAGGAACTCCACGATCGCGCCGGTGTACTCCGGCACCACGTCGACCTTGCTCGGGAAGATCTTCATGTAGATGTCGCGGGTCCCGACCAGGTGCACCTGCGGGGTGTAGCCGGCCTTCTGGAGGACGTCGGCGTACATGTCGGCGACGATCTCGGCCTCGGTGAAGTTCTGCCCCGAGATGCGCACGACCCCTTTGTCGGTCGAGCCGCTCGAGCCGCCGGAGCCGGGTCCGGTGCCGGTACTGCTGTTTGAGCTGCCACAGGCCGCCAGCAGGGCGGCCGTACTGGCCGCCACCACCCCGACCAGAAGACGTCGTGACTGCATTGGATCTCACCTTCTGTGTCCCGCGTCGCTGACGACGCGCGTGTCCGGTGCCCCCTTCGTGCCAGGGCGTGGAGAAGCCATCATGTCCCAACGAGGTCGGCCGTGCGACCCCCGGAAGGGCGGGCTCGGGTTGCGGTTCCCTTACGATTCGGGTCCACTGCGCGCTCGACCAGAGCGCCCCCCACCTCCAGCACGAACGCGACCACGGCGACCAGGAACGCCGCCGCGATGCCCTTGGGGTAGTCGGTGCGGTAGAAGCCCTGGGTGATCAGCGTGCCCAGCCCCGGGCCAGCGACCAGGGCCGCGATGGTGGCCGTCGCCCACACCTGCACCAGCGCCAGCCGGACCCCGGAGACGACCAGCGGCAGCGCCAGCGGCAGCTCCACCCGCCAGAACCGCTGCGACCCGGTCATGCCCATGCCCGTGGCCGACTCCTTGACCGGTGCCGGGACCTCGCGCACCGCGACGTAGGCGTTGGTGAAGATCGGCGGCAGTGCGAAGAGGGCCAATGCGATCAGGGTCGCGAGCCCGGCCCGGCCGTACGGGCCGAAGATCCCGGTGCCCGGGTGGTCCAGGGTCACCAGGATCGCCAGGAGCGCGAACGTCGGCACCGCGCGGCCGACGTTGGTCACGTTGACCGCGAGGAAGCCGGCGCGGCCGAGGTGTCCCAGCCAGAGCGCCAGCGTCAGGCCCACGAGCATGGCCACCACCAGGGCGGTGACGCTGAGCAGCAGCTGTTGGACGAGCAGGTGCCACATCCCCTCCGACCCGCCCCAGTTGGAGCCGGTGGTGAGGTAGTGCCAGGAGTCGCGGAAGGTCCTCATGCCGACTGCCTCCGATGGGTCCAGGGCGTGACCGCCCACTGCACGCCGACGATGACGGCGTCCAGGACGACCGCCAGGACGACGCACAGCACGCTGGCCGCGAGGATCTCGGCCTTGAAGTCGTTCTGCACGCCGTCCGCGATCAGGTTGCCCAGCCCGCCGTACGACACCAGGGTGCCCACGGTGGTCAGCGCGACCGTCGAGACCGTCGCGACCCGGATGCCGGCCATGATCACCGGCAGTGCCAGCGGCAGCTCGACGCTGAACAGCAGGCGGAGCCGGCCGTAGCCGAGCCCGGTCGCAGACTCCCGCACCTCCTCGGGGACGCCGGCCAGACCGGCCAGCATGCTGCGCACCAGGATCGTCAGGGCGTACAGCGCGAGGCCGATCACGACGGTCTTCATGCTGATGCCGGTGAACGGCACCAGGATCGGGAAGAGCGCGATGCTCGGGATCGTGTACAGCATCGTGCTCGTGCCGAGGACCAGGCCCTGGAGGCGCGGCAGCCGGCGGGCGAGCAGAGCCATCGGGAAGGCGATCAGGATCCCGATCACCATCGACCAGGCGGTGATCTCCAGGTGCTGGGACAGAGCGCTGGTCAGGTCGCCGTGCCGGTCCTTGAGGTACGACGTGCAGTACCACTTGTTCACGAGCCGGCTGTAGCAGCTGGGCTGGATCGAGATTCCCTGTGCCACGAGTAGGGTCACGGACATGAACGCTACCGCCCCCTCCGGGGAGCAGGAGCCCGCGCACGTTCCAGGGGGTCCCGGCAGCAGCAGCGGCGGTTCGGCCGAGGCGATGATCCGGCTCGTGGGCGTCGGCAAGAAGTACGCCGACGGGACGGTCGCCGTCCACGAGCTCGACCTGGAGATCGCCGCCGGCGAGGTCGTCTGCCTGGTCGGCCCGTCCGGGTGCGGGAAGTCCACGACCCTGAAGATGATCAACCGGCTGATCGAGCCGACCAGCGGACGCATCTTCCTCGAGGGTCGCGACGTCACCTCCGAGGACCCCGTCCGGCTACGTCGCCGGATCGGCTACGTCATCCAGCAGATCGGGCTCTTCCCGCACCAGAGGATCGTCACGAACGTCGCCACCGTCCCGTCGTTGATCGGTACCCCGAAGGCGCAGGCACGGGAGCGCGCCCGCGAGCTGCTTGACCTGGTCGGACTCGAGCCGGCGAAGTACGCCGACCGGTATCCCCACCAGCTCTCCGGCGGCCAGCAGCAGCGCGTCGGCGTTGCCCGGGCCCTGGCGGCCGACCCGCCGGTGCTGCTGATGGACGAGCCGTTCGCGGCCGTCGACCCCGTCGTACGGGCTCGGCTCCAAGACGAGTTCCTCCGACTCCAGGAGGACCTGGGCAAGACCGTCGTGCTGGTCACCCACGACATCGACGAGGCGGTGAAGATGGGCGATCGGGTCGCGGTGATGGCGCAGGGCGGTCACCTCGCGCAGTTCGGGACGCCGGCAGAGCTGCTCGGCCATCCCGCCGACGACTTCGTCGCCGACTTCGTCGGCTCGACCGCGGGCCTGCGGCGGCTCACCGTGACCAAGCTGGACCGGGCCCACCTCGAGCCGCTCGACGGTGTCGCGACCGGCGATCTGGGCGCGGCCATCGACCTCGACTCGACCCTGGAGCACGCGCTGGCCGTGCTGTTGCGCGACGACAAGCCGATGGTGGGGGTCAGGGCGGACAACCAGTTCGTCGGCGTCCTCACCCCCGCCGGCATCCACCGCGCCCTCCGCGCCAGCCTCGCCGACGCCGACGCGTCCTGAGATCACGCCGACTCGGCACAAAGAGACGCCCGATCCACGCCGACTCGGCACAAAGAGACGCCCGATCCACGCCGACTCGGCATATGACGACTCGGCGTGGTTTGGCTGTACCCATGCGCCGAGTCGGCGTGGTTTGGCTGTACCCATGCGCCGAGTCGGCGTGATTTGGCTGTACCTATGCGCCGAGTCGGCGGGTCTTGGGCGTGTCTTCAGGCGTGCTTGACGTGGGGTTGCCAGGAGGCGGCGTCGAGGTCGGAGCGGAGGACGTCGTTCTCGGTACGCAGGACGCCGTTCTCGTCCTCGAGCTCGGCGACGCGGACGATGGCCTCGGCGGCGCGCTCCTCGGAGTCCTCCAGGGCGACCGCGAGCCGGCTGCCCTCGGTCTCGGCGAGCTCCGCGCGGCGCTCCTCGGCGGTGAGGCGACGCATCGCGTCCGCCGCACGCCCCTGCGAGGCGACGACGGCCGACTCGAGCTCGGTGACGGCGCCCTCGGCGCGGGAGGTCCGCGTCTGCATGGCGGCGATGAACTCGGAGTTCTCGCGGGTGCGCGCCTCGGTGAGCTCGCGGTAGCCCTGGGCCTGGCGGGCGCGGTCGGCCGTGGCCTCACGGCGCGCCAGGACCAGCCCGGAGTGGACGATCCAGACCGCGACGGTCCCGAGGACGACGGCAAGGACGGCAGCGACCGACTCGAAGAGTCCGGATGCGCTGAGGACGGCGCCGAGAACGACGACCGCCGCGGTGACGAGCAGGGTGGCCGCGAGCGCCAAACGGGCGCTGCGCAGCCTACGACGTGCCTGTGGGGAAGACATGGGGTCAGGCTAGGGCGCTTCACCCGTGGGAGGGACGCGACACGCGCGCTCGAGCAACAGCCCTCCGACCACGATCAGCAGGCCCGCGACGCCCGCGCAGGCGGCCCGAAAGGCCCGCTGACCAGCCATGTCGCTGCTGCTGACGCCGAGCCAGCTGACGGCGTACCCGATGTAGACACCGGCCGCGAGCGCCCCGACGTAGGCACAGGCGCGGGCCAGGACGAGCCGGTTGACGGCCTGGTGCGGCGACAGGCGGGCCGGCTGCTGGGCGATGGTACGGCGCGTGGACCAGGCGGTCCCGAGCAGGATGCACGCCACCAGGAACAGCCCCAGGGGCTGCACCCACGGCACCTGCGGAGGCACCGACGTCGCGGTGTCGGTGACCTGGTGGAACACCCAGCCGGCCACCAGCCCGGCCACGCCGAGGATGCACAGGCCGGCCGGGCTCATGGGTCGCAGCCGGCCCTCGGGCTCAGGCTCGCGCCCGTCGGGCGGCTCGGAGTCGGTGCTCACCGTCTGCTCACGGTCGGCTCACCCTCGACCTCACCCCAGGCTCATGCGGCCCGGCCCACGCAACCCTGCCGGAACCGGGCTCACTGGACCGTCAGGGACAGGTCGTCTCGACGGACGAGCCCGCTGCGGTCGCACTTCTCCAACAGGTCCGCGATCGCGCCGACGCCCGGGATCTCGGCGTCCGGCTCCATGTCGTACCACGGCTGGAGGACGAAGGCCCGCTCGCCGGCGCGGGGGTGGGGCAGCTGCATCCGGTCGTCGTCACGACGACGATCGCCGACCACGATGACGTCAACGTCGAGGGTGCGGGGTGCGTGGTGGTCGCCCTCCGCGCGCTCGCGCCCGAAGGCGTCCTCGATCGCATGTGCCCGGTCGAGCAGGCGACTCGCGGCCAGCGTGGTGTCCAGCAGGACCACGGCGTTCAGGAAGCTCTCCGACCCGGCCGGAGCGTCGACCGGCTCGGTCTCGTAGATGGGCGAGGCGCCCGTGATCCACACGTCGGGAGTGTCGGCCAGGGCGTTGACCGCGCCCTGGAGGCTGGTCAGGCGCTCCCCCAGGTTGGAGCCGAGGGAGATCACGGCGCGCCGGATCGGGCGCATCTCGCCGGTGAGGGTGTCGGCGTCGACGATGTTGGGGTTGGGCGTCTCGGTCACGGGTCACACCTCGTTGCTCGGGAGCTCGGAACGTTCGAGGAGAACGTCAGAACGGTGGTCCGGCTGGTGGCTGGGCTGGTGCCTGGGCATGGGTCGGGTGATCGTCAGCGTCACGTCGGCGAAGGTCGCCTCAATGGGGGCTCCCGGCTTGTGGACCGTGACCCGGGCCCATTCAACACGATCGTCCAAGAGGCAGACGTCCGAGATGCGCTCGGCCAGAGTCTCGATCAGGTCGACCGGGTCCGACTCGACGACGGCTTTCACCCGCGCCACGAGACTTCCGTAGTCGACCGTGTCGTGCAAGTCGTCGGACACCGCCGCAGGCCGCGAGTCGAGGCCCAGGGTCAGGTCCACCACGAAGGTCTGCCCGTCTCGGCGCTCGTGCTCGAAGACCCCGTGCCGGCCGAAGCACTCGATGCCGGTCACCGACAGCTCGTCGGTCCGGCGCAGGTCGGTCATCCCTCCTCCCACCGCTCGAGCGTGCGCAGCGCGTCTCGAGCCGCGCGGACGTCGTGCACCCGCAGCCCCCACACCCCGAGCTGCGCGACCAGCACCGTCAGCGCGGTGGTCGCGTGCTCGCGGTCGTCGACCGCGCGCGGCTGCCCGTCCGCGTCGGCCAGCACGGTGCCGAGGAAGGACTTGCGGCTCGCACCGACCAGCAGTGGGAAGCCCAGCTCCTGGAGTGCCGGCAGGCCCCGCAGCAGCGTCCAGTTGTGACGGGCGGCCTTGGCGAAGCCGAGGCCGGGGTCGAGGACGATCCGCTGGCGGGGGATCCCCGCGGCCATGGCCGACTCGATCCGCTGGCACAGCTCGGCGCGCACCGCCGCGACCACGCCGCCCGGCCCGTCGTACGCCGCCAGCTCGGCCATGTGGTCACTGTGGCCCCGCCAGTGCATGCAGACGTACGTCGCCTCCGAGGCGGCGACCACGTCGAGGATCCGCGGGTCGGCCAGGCCGCCCGAGACGTCGTTGACCATGGTCGCTCCGGCGGCCAGGGCCTGCTCGGCGACCTCGGACCGCATGGTGTCGACCGAGACGCGCGCGCCCTGCGCCGCGAGCGTGCCGATCACCGGGACCACCCGGTCGACCTCCTCGGCCACCAGCGGACGCGTGGCCCCGGGCCGGGTCGACTCACCGCCGATGTCGAGGATGTCCGCCCCCTGCGCGAGCAGGTCTCGACCGTGCGCGACCGCCGCATCGGGAGTCGCCCAGCGTCCACCGTCGGAGAACGAGTCGGGGGTCACGTTGACGACCCCCATCAGCAACGGCGGCACACCGCGAACCCTAGCGCCGTCGGTCCGCGCCGCCGACCGGAGGAGCCGAGCACCGCTAGCCCTTGTTGCTGTGGATCAGCGCCATGGCCTCGGAGCGGGTGGCGGCGTTGCGGAGCTGGCCGCGCACCGCGGAGGTGATCGTGCGGGCCCCGGCCTTGCGGACCCCGCGCATCGTCATGCAGAGGTGCTCGGCCTCGATCACGACGATCACACCCCGGGCATCGAGCCCGTCGACCAGGGCGTCGGCGATCTGGGTCGTGAGGCGCTCCTGCACCTGCGGGCGCTTCGCGTAGACGTCCACGAGGCGGGCCAGCTTGGACAGGCCGGTGATCTTGCCGCTCTCCGAGGGGATGTAGCCGACGTGGGCGACCCCGGTGAACGGGACGAGGTGGTGCTCGCACATCGACCACAGCTCGATGTCGCGGACCAGCACCATCTCGTCGTGCCCGAGGTCGAAGGTCGTGGTGAGGACGTCGCTCGGCGTCTGACGCAGACCGGCGGTCAGCTCGGCGTAGGCCCGCGCGACCCGGTGGGGTGTGTCGCGCATGCCCTCGCGGTCGGGGTCCTCACCGATGGCCAGCAGCAGCTCGCGCACCGCGGCGGCTGCCCGGTCGTGGTCGAAGTCCGGGACTTCGTCGGCCGGGCGCTCCTCCCACGCGATCGGGTCGGTCATCGAGGGCGATCGGGGCTCAGGAGGGGGGCGAGGGCGGGTCGGGCATCCCGAACGGGCCGATCGGGCCACCGTGCACGTCGCCGCCCGACCCCGGCGGGGTCAGGATGGCGCCGGCCTCGGACTCGGGCCGGGTGCCGTTGACCTTGGCCCGGTCGCGGATCGCCTGCGGGATCTCCACCGGCGGGATCTGCGACGGGTTGCGGTCGGGTGAGCCGGTCCACGCCGGGCGCGGTGACCGCAGGCGCAGCGGCACGAAGATGTTGGCGACCTGCTCCTTGTCGAGGGTCTCCTTGTCCATCAGCTCCAGGACGAGGCTGTCGAGGACGTCGCGGTTCTCCTCGAGGATGTCGTAGGCCTCCTGATGGGCGGTGGCCAGGAGCTTCTTGGTCTCCTCGTCGATGATCGCGGCGACGTCCTCGGAGTAGTTCTTGGTGTGCCCGAAGTCGCGCCCCATGAAGGGCTCGCCGTTGCTCTCGCCGAGCTTGATCGCGCCCAGGCGGTCGGTCATGCCGTACTGCGTGACCATGGCACGCGCCACGGCTGTGGCCTTCTCGATGTCGTTGCCGGCACCGGTGGTCGGGTCGTGGAAGACCATCTCCTCCGCGGCCCGGCCGCCCATCATGTAGGCGAGGCTGTCGAGGAGCTCACTGCGGGTCTGGCTGTACTTGTCCTGGTCGGGCAGGACCATGGTGTAGCCCAGGGCCCGGCCGCGCGGCAGGATCGTGATCTTGTGCACCGGGTCGTTGCCCGGGAACGCCGCAGCGACCAGCGCATGTCCGCCCTCGTGGTAGGCGGTGATCAGCTTCTCCTTCTCGCTCATCAGGCGGGTACGGCGCTGCGGGCCCGCGATCACCCGGTCGATCGCCTCGTCGAGCGCGGCGTTGGTGATCAGCTTGTCGTTGGCCCGGGCGGTGAGCAGGGCCGACTCGTTCAGGACGTTCTCGAGGTCGGCGCCGGTGAACCCGGGGGTACGCCGGGCCACGGAGAGCAGGTCGATCCCGGGCGCGAGCGGCTTGCCGCGCGAGTGCACCTGGAGGATCTTGTGCCGGCCCGCGAGGTCGGGCGCGTCGACCGCGATCTGCCGGTCGAAGCGGCCCGGGCGCAGGAGCGCCGGGTCGAGGACGTCGGGCCGGTTGGTCGCCGCGATCAGGATCACGCCGCCGCGGACGTCGAAGCCGTCCATCTCGACCAGCAGCTGGTTGAGCGTCTGCTCGCGCTCGTCGTGGCCACCGCCCATGCCCGCGCCGCGGTGTCGGCCCACGGCGTCGATCTCGTCGATGAAGACGATCGCCGGGGCGTTCTCCTTGGCCTGCTCGAACAGGTCGCGGACCCGGCTCGCGCCGACGCCGACGAACATCTCGACGAAGTCCGACCCGGAGATGGAGTAGAACGGGACGCCAGCTTCGCCGGCGACCGCGCGCGCCAGGAGCGTCTTGCCGGTACCCGGGGGGCCGTAGAGCAGGACGCCCTTGGGGATCTTCGCCCCGACGGCCTGGAACTTGGCCGGCTCCTGCAGGAACTCCTTGATCTCGCCGAGCTCCTCGACCGCCTCGTCGACCCCGGCCACGTCACCGAACGTCGTCTTCGGCATGTCCTTGGAGATCAGCTTCGCGCGGGACTTGGCGAACTGCATGACGCCTCGGCCGCCACCGCCCTGCACCTGGTTCATCAAGAAGAGGAACAGCAAGACGATCAGCACGAAGGGCAGCAGCGTCGTGACGATGGAGGCGATCACGCTCGGGTGGCTGATCTTGACGTCGGCGTCCTCGGGCTGGAGGTTGCCCTTGGCGATCTGCTGCTGGATGTCGTTGAAGAGCTTGTTCTGGGTGCCGGCGAGCCAGTGCGCGGTGACGTCGCTGCCCTCGGACCGCACGCCCGGCTTCAGCGTCACCTTGATGGTCTGGTCGCCACCGTCGATGAGCGTGACCTGCTTGACCTGGCCCGAGGTGATGTAGCTGTCCATCTGGCCGGTGCTGATCTCGTCGGAGCCGCCCGGGGACGCGATGAACTGCAAGGCGAGCAGCAGGAGCAGCACCAGGCCGACGATCCACAGCCAGGGACTTCTAAGGATCCGCTTCACAGGTCTCTCTCGACGACGAAAACTGCCCACGACAAGAGGCGCCGGGACACTGATTTTCCGAGAATGACGACGGTACACGTCATCCCCAACGCGCATTGTCCCTTGCCAGGACCTCATCTCCTACTTCGCGAGTGGGATTTCGGCCCGCCGCTCGCCGCCGAGCCCCGTCGCGCGCCGTACCCGGTGCTCGGAGGACGGGTCAGGCGTAGACGTGGGGCGCGAGGGTCGCGATGTCGCGCAGGTTCCGGTACTTCTCGCGGTAGTCGAGCCCGTAGCCCACGACGAACTCGTTGGGGATGTCCCACCCGACGTACTTCGGCTCGACCGGCATCGTCAGCGCCTCCGGCTTGCGCAGGAGCGTGGCGATCTCGACGCTGGCGGCGTTGCGGCTGCCCAGGGAGTTGCTCAGCCAGCTCAGGGTGAGGCCGGTGTCGATCAGCTCGTCCACGATCAGCACGTGACGGTCGGTGACGTCGGTGTCGAGGTCCTTGAGGAGCCGCACGACGCCGGACGACTTCGTGCCCGACCCGTAGGAGCTGATCGCCATCCAGTCCATCTCGACGTGACGCGGCAGCGCGCGGGCGAGGTCCGACATCACCATCACCGCCCCGCGCAGGATGCCGACGATCAGCAGGTCGCGGCCCTCGTAGTCGGCGGTGATCTCGGCAGCCATCTCGTCGAGACGCTCCAGGATCTGCTGCTCGGTGAACAGGATCTTGACCAGGTCCTGCTCGGCGTGCGAGGCCTCCATGGCCGCCACCTTAGGGCAGGCCGCGCCGCCGCCCGGACATCACGCCCGCCGCCCGCCCTCGGCGGGCTCGAAGCCCAGCACGCCGTCGTGGCGCCGTGCGCGCAGGTGACCGGGCAGGTCCACCCACTTCTGCCCGTGCCAGTCGGTGACCAGCCCGTCGACCGCCATCACGTGCTGGTGGGACGTCTCCCCCGCCGGAGCCCCGGCGGCGACGGCGGCCGCCCGCAGCACGCGGGTGCGGATCGCGGCCGGCTGTCCGGCCAGTACCTCGACCGAGAGCCCTCCCGGGACGGCCGCCGCAGCAGCCGCCTGGCCGGCGTAGGCGTCAAGGAGCTCCATGTCCGGGCGCAGCTGGTCGGCGGTGCGTGCCAGCGCCTCGGCGACGCCGGGGCCGAGCTCGTCCTCCAGCACCGGCAGGACCCGGCGTCGCACGCGCACCCTGGTGAACGCCGGATCGGCGTTGTGGGGGTCCTCCCAGACCTCCAGGCCCTCGACCTGGCACGCGGTGACGGTGTCGTCGTGGCCGACGTCGAGCAGTGGCCGTCGGTAGTGCTCGAAGGAGCGCCGCATGCCGGCGATCGCCCGCCCACCCGAGCCCCGGGTCAGGCCCATCAGGACGGTCTCGGCCTGGTCGTCGCGCGTGTGGCCGAGCAGGACCGCCTCCGCGTCGAGCTGCTCGCGGATCTGGTCGAGCACGGCGTAGCGGGCGGCCCGGGCTGCCGCCTCGGGCCCGAGTCCCGGGGCATCGACCGAGGCCCTGGTCGCGACGGTCTCGTCGACCCCCAGCGCCGCCAGCTGCCGCAGGACCTGGTCCGCGCGCTCGGCCGAGCCCTCCTGGAGACCGTGGTCCACGGTGGCGCCCACGACGTACCATCCCTCCTCGCGCCCCTCGTGGACCGTGGCGGAGGCCAGCGCCAGCGAGTCGGCCCCTCCGCTGCACGCCACCACCAGGCGCGCGCCGGGCTCGAAGCCGGCGAGGTCGCGGCGTACGGCGCCCCGCACCGCCGCCAGCGAGGGGTGCAGGCTCACGGGTGCACGCGCACGACCCAGGCCTCGGGGTCGTGGATCTCGGCCAGGGTGGGCAGGTTGTCGGGTGTCGCCCACACCGCGTTGAAGTCGGCCATCCCGATCTTGCCGACCACGGTCCGCACGAAGCCGGCACCGTCGCGGTACTGCGCCATCTTGGCCTCCAGGCCCAGCAGCCTGCGCAGGAGACGGTCGAGCGCGCCGACTCCCTTGCGACGCTCGTTGAAGGCGCGCCGGATCGTCTCCACGCTCGGGATCACGGCCGGGCCGACGCCGTCCATCACGTAGTCGGCATGCCCCTCGAGCAGGGACATCACCGCCGTGACCCGGTCGAGGATCTGCTTCTGCTCCGGCGAGCCGAACACGTCGACCAGGCTCCCGGCCCGACCACTGCGCACCGCCTCGACCAGCCGCTTGAGCCCGTCGTCGAAGAAGCGCTGTGGCTCCACGGAGTCCGCCAGGGCCAGGAGCTGGGCGAACAGGTGCTCACGCATCCAGGGCACGGCCGTGAACTGGACCCGGTGGGTCTCCTCGTGCAGGCACACCCAGAGGCGGAAGTCGTGCGGGTCGACCGCCAGCTCGCGCTCGACGTGCACGATGTTGGGGGCGACCAGGAGCAGCCGCCCGCGAGGCTCGTGGAAGGGGTCGAACTGGCCGAGCACCTTCCCGGCCATGAAGCCGAGCATGCCCCCGACCTCCACCCCCGTGACACGCGCGCCGACGGCCCTGGTCACCGGACCCGGCGGACCCTTCTTCTCGGTCACCTTCTCGATCACCGGACCGAGGATCTGCGCGAAGCCCTCGGCGTTCGCCTGGATCCAGGCTGCGCGATCGACGACGAGCACGGGCGCGGTGAGCTCGCCGGCGTCCAGCCCGGTGAACTCCTTGACGTACGGCGTCGACCGCGCGGCACCCTCGCGCAGCTCCGCGACGGTCCCCGCGGCCTCGCCGGCCGACACCGCAGGTCCCGCGCCGGCGACATGAGCACCGACCGAGACCGCCAGGCGCCAGTCCACCATCTCCTCGGTCATGCGCCGAGCCTACGGTGAGCCCCTGCGGGGCTTGAGGCCTTGCCTCGTCCTGATGGGTCCGGGCGTCGGCGCCGGTGCCCACCGACGCTCGGCGGGTGCCGGCCGGAGACCTGCCACCCCACGGTCGACCGAGGCGGCGGTCAGCACCGACAGGTGGCGAGCGCGGAGGCGAGGCGATCGAGGGCGGCCCGCGTGTCGAGGGTGTCGGCGCCGTTCACATGGTTGCTGACGAACGCGAAGACCAGGACGCGGCCCCGGGCGTCCGTGCTCAGCCCGGCCAGGGCGCTGGTCCCGTGCAAGGTGCCGGTCTTGGCCCGCACGTAGCCGCGCCCCGGGCTGTCGTCGAACCGGTCCCCCAGCGACCCGTCGTAGGCCGCGACCGGGAGGCCGGAGATGACCGAGCGCAGATCGGCGTGCGCAGGTGAGGACGCGAGCTGGAGGACGTCGACCAACGTCTCGGCGGCGACCCGGTCGTCTCGCGAGAGGCCGCTGCCGTCCTCGATCGTGGCACCGTCCAGGTCGATCCCGAGCCTGGTCAGGGTGGTCCTGACCCCGGAGACGCCGCCGGCGAAGGAGCCCTCGCCGTCGACGGCCAGCCCGACCTGGCGGGCGAGCACCTCGGCGCCCTCGTTGTCGCTGACCAGGAGGATCCGCTCGACGATGTCGGCCAGCGGAGGACTCGTGACCCGGGCCAGCTCCGGGGCGCCGGCGCGGGCCGTCGCCTGGCCGACGGCGGGCGCGACCCGCACCCCGTCCTGGCGGAGGTAGGTCGCGAAGATGGCCGCCGCGGTCGCCGGCGGGTCGGCGACCCGGCCGTACCCGGAGGGGTTGCGGCCCTCGTCGGCCCACAGGGCGGTGATCGGCGAGACCACGTCGTCGGGGATGTAGGTCGCCGGCCAGTGCGGGTTGACCCGCGGCCCGGTGAACAGCGAGTCGTCATAGGACAGCCGGACGCTCCGGGTCCCGTTGGCGCCCAGCTGGCGAGCGGTCTTGAAGGCCAGCGCCTGGAGGCTCGCGTCGTCGTGCGCCACTCCCGTGGGCGGCCTGGCCCCCTCCAGGAAGGGGTCGCCGCCGCCGACGAGGACGATGCCGTGGCGAGGGCCGGCGACCACCCGGGTCGCGAACGTGTGGTCGGGGCCCAGCGTCTCCAGGGCGGCCGTGGTGGTGAGCAGCTTCAGGGTCGACGCCGGCATCGACGTCCCATGCCCGACGTCGAGCAGGGCCGGCCCGCTCAGCGGTGCCACGACGGCGCGCAGGTCGAACAGGTCCGAGTCCTCGAGCGGCTCGGCGAGGGCGCTGCGCACCGCTGCCGCGTCGCCGGCACCCACCCGCGCGGGCCGGGCGACGACCCCCGGCGTGGGGGCGGCGGGCGCCGTGTACCCGGGCACGGTGTCCGCGACGGGCGCCGCGTCGCCGTCGCCCAGCCAGTCGGCGAGCCGCCCCGTCTCGTACGCCGTCACGCCACCGGCGGCGACCACCACCGCGGCCACGACGACGCCGGTCACGACGAGCCGACGCCGTCGACGACGCGGCCGTTGGCTCACGCCGTACGGCGGGCGGTCGGCTGCGGCCATGTCGCTGACTTCCGGGACGGTGTGCTGAAGGGGGCTCGGTGGTGGTCGAGGCGTGTCCGGGTTGGGCACGTGCCTCCATTCTGCGGGAGACTGGGGCACATTCTCGCCGCGGGCCCGCCGACTCGGGTGACGCGTTCAGACCGGACAGCTGGAGGGCATCGTGCTGGACTTCGACGTACTCGTGGAGATCCCCAAGGGGAGTCGCAACAAGTACGAGGTCGACCACGAGAGCGGGCGCATCCGGCTCGACCGCACGCTGTTCACCTCCACGCAGTACCCGGCCGACTACGGCTTCATCGAGAACACCCTCGGCCAGGACGGCGACCCGCTCGACGCACTGGTGCTGCTGCTCGGCGAGCCGACGTTCCCCGGCTGCCTGATCAAGTGCCGCGCGATCGGCATGTACCGGATGACCGACGAGAAGGGCGCCGACGACAAGGTCCTGTGCGTCCCCGTCTCGGACCCGCGCCTCGAGCACCTGCGCGACATCAACCACCTGCCGAAGTTCGACCGGATGGAGATCGAGCACTTCTTCACCGTCTACAAGGAGCTCGAGCCCGGGAAGTCCGTCGAGGGCGCCGACTGGGTCGGGCGAGACGCCGCCGAGACCGAGGTCCGGGCGTCCTTCGACCGGCTCCGCCAGCACCCCGAAGACCTGCACTGACCCGCCGGTGAGCACCACCGCGCACGGCGCGCACGACTTCACCGACGACCCTCGCAACCGCGACGTCCTGATCCACGTCAACGACGCACTGGTGCCGCGCGACCGGGCCGTGGTCTCGGTCTTCGACGCGGGGTTCGTCCTCGGCGACGGCGTGTGGGAGGGGCTCCGCGTCCACCGCGGCCACCCGGCGTTCCTCGACCAGCACCTCGACCGGCTGTGGGAGGGAGCGACGGCGATCGCCCTCGACATCGGCCTGACCCGCGAGCAGCTCACCTCGCGCATCTACGACACGCTGCGCGCCAACGCCATGACCGACGGCGTCCACGTGCGGCTGATGGTCACCCGCGGGCCGAAGTCCACGCCGTACCAGGACCCGCGCTTCTCGGCCGGGCCGGCGACCGTCGTGATCATCGCCGAGCACAAGGACCCGCTGCCCGCCACGGTCGAGGAGGGGCTCACGCTCTTCACCGTGCACGTACGCCGTGCGGCTCCCGACACCCTCGACCCCAAGCTCAACGCGCACAGCAAGCTCAACGACATCACGGCGTGCATCCAGGCCTACACCGCCGGCGCCGACGAGGCGCTGATGCTCGACCCGCAGGGCTTCGTCGCGACCTGCAACTCCACCCACTTCTTCGTCGTGCGCGGTGGCGAGGTCCAGACGTCGTCGGGGGCCTACTGCCTGGGTGGGATCACCCGCGGCAACGTCCTGCGGGTGTGCCGAGACGCCGGAATCCCCAGCCAGGAAAGGCTTTTCAGCCTCACCGAGGTCTACTCCGCCGACGAGGCGTTCGTGACCGGGACGTTCGCCGGAGTCGTGCCGGTGCACACCGTCGACGGCCGGACGATCGGCTCAGGGCGGCGCGGCCCGACCGTCGTACGTCTCCAGGAGCTGTACGCCGAGCTCGTGCGGCGTGACGTCGAGGCGCGGACCGCTCCGTGACGATCCGGCTCGCCTGCTGGTCGGGTCCGCGCAGCATCTCGACCGCGACGATGCGCGCCTGGGAGAACCGACCCGACACGCGGGTCGTCGACGAGCCGCTCTACGCCTGGTACCTCGCCCACACCGGGCTCGACCACCCGGGCCGCGACGGCGTCATCGCGGCCGGCGAGACCGACTGGCGTCGCGTCGTCGGCTCGCTGACCCGGCCGTGGCCCGGCGGGCCTGTCTTGCAGTACCAGAAGCACATGGCCCAGCACCTCGTCCCCGACCTCCCCCGCGAGTGGATCGGGTCGCTGCGCAACGTTCTGCTGATCCGCGACCCGGCCGAGGTGGTCTCGTCGTACCTCCGCTCGCGGACGAGCGTCGTCGCCGACGACATCGGGATCCTCCAGCAGCTCCAGCTGCACGTGCAGCTCGGTGGGGACGTCCCGGTCGTCGACGCCGCTGACTTCCTGCGGATGCCCGACGCCTACCTGCGGTGGCTCTGCGCGTATGCCGGCGTGCCCTTCACCGACGCGATGCTGGCCTGGCCCGCAGGACCGCGGGAGAGCGACGGCGTCTGGGCGCCGTACTGGTACGACGCGGTGCTGCGGTCCACCGGCTTCGAGCCCTACCGCCGTCGCCGCGTCGAGCTGACGCCCGAGGGCGAGCAGGTCGTCGCCGAGACCCGTCCGGCCTACGAGCGCCTGTACGACGTGCGGCTGGTGCTCTGACCGAGGCGCCGTCCTCGGGCCGAGAGGCGCGGTCCCTAGGGACTAGAGAGCCGGACCCGCCAGCCAGGTGTCCATCGCACGGGTGACCTCGACCAGGATCTCGGCGCTGCGAACGGCGTCCCCCGCGGCGTGCATGCCGTGGTCGGCGTCCGGCACCTCGACGACGTCGCAGCCCTGGCCCGCGAGCCGGTCGGCGACATCGGAGCGCCAGGAGTGGCGGTCGGCGAGCCCGCCGACCAGTAGCTGGCGGGCCGGGTTGGCGGCGAGCGCCTCGACCACCGCCTCCTCCTGGAGCAGCGGGGTCAGCCACAGCCCGTCGTAGCCGCGCTCGGCCGCCACCGGCGCCGCCAGGGTGCCGAGGGACTTGCCCACGACGAGCACCCGGCCCGAGGCCGGCAGGTGGTCGAGCAGCTGGTCGGCGACCCACCCGTAGTGGCCGGCGTCGCCGTGGTGGCCGGGGGCGTGCCACCACACGTGCTCGACGCCCCAGCCGTGCTGGCGTAGGGCCGCGGTGGCGAACCACAGCAGCGGTGCGGCGGGTGGGTAGGCCCGCCCCGGCAGCACGATCGCCGTACCGACCCGGCCGGAGCCCGGCGGGCCCTCCGGCCCGAACGACGTCACCTCCACCCCCGGAACCCTCATCGCGTCACCCTCCCACGCCGACGTGGGGCGAACGGCGCCGCGAGGTGGGTGGGGGCGTCAGGGCTGCTGGAGGTCGGGGGCGGGGAGGAGGGCGTCCGGGATGCCGTACGCCGCGACGAGGTCGCCGGCGAGCGGACGGATCCGGCGGCACAGCTCGTTGACCTCGCGGGTGATCGCCTTGGCGCGCGGGGCGGCGAGGCGGCCGTGCTCCATGAACCAACCACGGTCCCGCTCGATGGCGGCCAGGGCGTGCAGGTCGCGCAGCAAGGTGAGCGCGACCTTCACATCGCCCTCGGGCTGGTCGGCGGTCTTGGTGGCGAAGGCCTCCAGGACGAGCCGCTCGACGTGGGCCCGGGCCGCCGCGACGACGTGGTCCTGGGCCCGCGAGAAGGCCACGGCCGGGTCGAGGCCCTCGTCGATGCCGCGCTTGAGCCGCCGGGCGACTCCCGAGAGGGTGTGCTCCTCGCGGAAGCGCAGCATCGCCAGCTGGTAGTCGGGGTCGCGTAGGCCGGCCTCCCGGTCCCAGGCGTCGTCGCCGCCGGGCAGCGCGTCCTTGATCGCCTCGAACAGCTTGTGCGCCGCGGTTCTCTCGATGACGACCTCCAGCGCCTGCCCGGCGACGAAGCGGACCATGCCGAGCTGATCCAGATCCTCGAAGTCGCCGGCGTAGTCGGTCAGCAGCCCCTTCGCGACCAGCTGGAGCAGGACGTGGTTGTCGCCCTCGAAGGTCGTGAAGACGTCGGTGTCGGCCTTGAGCGCCGCGAACCGGCTGCCCGCGAGGTAGCCCGCGCCACCGCAGGCCTCGCGGCATTCCTGGATCGTCCGGGTGGCGTGCCACGTGCCGAGTGCCTTCGTGCCGGCCGCGCGCGACTCCAGCTCGCGTCGTGCCTTCTCGTCGCCGGTGGACGACGAGAAGACGTCGTGAGTGCGCGCCGCCAGCGCCTCCTGCGCGAAGTGCAGGGCGTAGCTCTCCGCGAGCAGCGGCAGCAGCCGGCGCTGGTGGAGGCCGTAGTCGAGGAGCAGCTCCTCGCGGTCCGGCGAGGTCGCGGTGAACTGCCGCCGGCACTCGGCGTACCGGATGGCCACGGTGAGGGCGACCTTGGCGGCGTTGATGCCCGCCCCAGAGACGCAGACGCGGCCCTGCACCAGGGTGCCGAGCATGGTGAAGAAGCGGCGGTCGGCGTTGTCGATCGCGCTGCCGTAGCGGCCCTCGGGGCTGACCTCGGCGAACCTGTCGAGCAGGTTGGCGCGCGGGATGCGGACGTCGTCGAACCACAGCCGGCCGTTGTCGACGCCGTTGAGCCCCAGCTTCAAGCCGTCGTCCTCGGCGCGGACGCCGGGGAGCAGCTCGCCGTGCGCACGGATCGGCACGACGAAGGCGTGGACGCCGTGCTGCTCGCCGCCGACGTCGAGCTGTGCGAAGACGACCGCGGCCTGCGCGTGGAGGGCGGCGTTGCCGATGTAGTCCTTGCGGGAGGCCTCATCGGGCGTCGAGATCACGAACTCGCCGGTCTCAACGTCGTACGACGCGGTGGTGCCGAGCGCCTGCACGTTGGAGCCGTGCCCGGTCTCGGTCATCGCGAAGCAGCCCAGCAGCCGCCCCGCGACCAGATCCTCGAGATAGGCGTCGTGGTGGCGCTTGGTGCCCAGCATCAGCAGGGCTCCGCCGAAGAGGCCGAACTGGACGCCGACCTTCACCAACAGCGAGAGGTCGCCGTAGGCGAGGGTCTCGAACGCCGCGATCGACGCGCCGAGGTCGCCACCTCCGCCGTACTCCTCGGGGAAGCCCATGCCTGTCTGCCCGGTCTGCGCCATCGCGACGAGGAGCCCCAGAACCCGCTCGCGGTACTCCGCTCGCGGCAGCGTCTCGGCGTCCGCGAGCACGCCCGCGTGCTCGGTCAGGTTGCTCCGCACCAGGTCGCGGACCTCGGCGTACCGACCGTCCAGGAGCTGCCTCAGGGCAACGACGTCGACCCGGGGCGCTGGGTCGGGAGCACTCGCCATACCAGGAACGTACCCACCCCACGAGGCGGGAGACATGGCGCCACTCCTCCCACCTCGCGGGGCCGTTTGCCCCACCTCGCGGTCAGGGGCGGGCGAAGAAGTTGGGAGCGATCCAGGAGTACATCGACACCTCGTCGACGTCGGCGCCGGTGTGCGGGGCCTGGATGATCAGGCCGTTCCCGACGTACATCGCGACGTGGTAGATCGACGACGGGCTGCCCGAGGAGCCCCAGAAGACGAGGTCGCCCGGACGCAGCGCACTCGGCGAGATCGGCGTGGACTCGGCGTACTGCGCCACCGAGTAGTGCGGCAGGCTGATGCCGCCCGCGCGCCAGGCACCCATGGTCAGGCCCGAGCAGTCCCACGAGCTCGGCCCGGCCGCGCCCCACACGTAGGGCTCACCGAGCTGGCTGCGGGCGAAGGCGATCGCGCGCGCCGCACCGCCGGAAGGAGCCGGCGGAGCAGGGGGCGGCGTGGTCGGCGTGGTCGGCGTCGTGGGCGAGGTCGACGGGCCCTGGTTCTCGGCTGCCTGCTGGGCCGCCTTCTGCGCGGCCGCTCGGGCGGCCTCACGGCGGGCCTTGCGCTCCGCGGCGCGCTGCGCGGCCTCGCGGGCCGCCTCCTCGATGCCCGCCTGCCGCTTCTGCGCCATCTTCACGCTCACGTGCTGGAGCCGGGCCATCCGGCGGATCAGGTGGGTCTTGAGGGCCGCGATCTGCTCGGTCTTCAGCTGGGCCGCGTTCGCGGCGGCGATGGCGGCGTCACGGGCCGACTTGGCCTCGGCCGCGAGCCGGGCGGCCTTCGCCTGCGCGGCCTCGGCCTGGTCGCTGGCGACGCCGGCCAGGGTGGACGACGCGGTGTACGACGCCGCGGTGTGGTCCATGGCGCTCTGGGCGTTCTGAAGCGTCGACATCGTGTCGACGACCGACGACATGCCGTCCGCGCCCTGGAGCGCTGCCAGCGGGCTGAGCGAGGGTCCCATCTCGTACGACGTGACCACGGTCGCCGCGTACGCCGCGTGCTGGCGGCGCGCGTCGCCGGCCGCGATCGTCGCGTGCTCGGACGCCGTGCGCGCATCCTGCCGGGCCTGCTGGAGCTCCCACCGCGCGCCGTTGTAGCGCTCGGCGGCCTGCTCGGCCGTCGTCGCGGCGGCGTGGGCCTCGATGTCGGCCTGCTCCAGCTGGTGCTTCACGCCGGCGACGCTGTCGGCCGCGTGGGCCGCCCGGTGCCGGGCGTCCTGCACCTGGTGCTTGCTGGGGTACACGTGATGCCCCGCCGAGGTCGCCGCGGACGCGGCGGCCACGCCGGTGAGGCCCGTGACCAGGGAGAGGGCGAGGGCGGTGACGCCGACTCGGTGCACGGGTGTTCCTCCTGCTGGGCACGTGGGCTGCTGGGCTGAGAGGTCACGGGTGGCTTCCTCTCCACCCGTGACAACTCGCAGCACGCTAATGCTCAGGAGTCACAAAAGGAACATCTTTCTCAAAATTCACAGGAGTTCCCCGCGTGTCGCCTTGACGAACTACAACGTTGTCATTCCGGCACCGGCACTTCCGTCACCCGGTGACGGACGAACGTCTGGCCGCTGGCCCAGCCCCCGACGTAGAACGAGAAGAGCGCGATCGCGACCCCGGCGACGTCGTCGGCGACGTAGTGCCAGCCGAAGTAGAGCGTCGCGACCGCGGTGCAGCAGGTGTTGACCCAGAACACGATCTTCAGCCAGCGCATCGTCGTCGTGTACTGGATCATCAACGCCACCAGCAGCGTGATCGCGACGTGCAGGCTCGCGAAGCCGGCCACCCCGCTCAGGGTGCTGGTGAGCGGCTCCAGCGACGGAGCGCTGGTATTGACCGCCCAGACCCTGCTGTTGGCCAGGGAGTTCATCAGGCGGCCGGCGTTGGTGTTCTCGACAGTCTGGTAGAGCCACGGGTGCTGGAAGCCGGGGCCCAGCGTGGGCAGGGCGAAGTAGGAGATCGTGCCTAGGGTCCAGGCCAGGCACTGCGAGGCGGCGAACCAGTATCCGAAGCCGATGTTGCGCGACCACACCAGCCAGACCGCGAGGGCCAGGGGCACCAACGGCAGGAACCACAGGTAGACGCTGGAGAGGAACTCCGCGGAGATGCCGTCGCCGAGGAGGTTGTGGAGCACGATCGCGGGCTCGTGTCCGAGGAAGATCGACTTGTCCATGCTGAACAGCGGCCGGTCGAACTTGTGGTCGCGGCCCTCGATGAAGGGCAGCTGCGACTTCAGGTTCCGGTAGCTGACGTAGGTGATGTAGAAGCACAGGATCCCGCTGACCACCAGGACGATCCGCTGACGGGTCCAGTGGGAGTGCAGCCGCTCGCGGAAGACGGTGGGCATCCGCCCGGGGCGGCATCGCGAGACCCAGAGCGTGCGCGGCACCAGGTCGATGCCGAAGCCGAGCGCCAGGATCGTCGGCAGCCGGAGGTACGACGGGCCGATGAAGCCGTCGGGGTCGACCAGCTTGGCGTTGAAGACCACGGCGCCGATGATCGCCAGGACGCCCATCGACACGGCGATCGACACCATGAGGATGTGGGCGCGGCGGAACACGCCGGTCAGTGTAGGCGCGGCCACGGACGGCTCATGACCGGTGCGGAGACGGCAGGACGGCGGTCCGGGTCAGGTCCACGCGCAGCCGGACGACGTCGCCGGGGGCAGCCCGGCGGTCGAGCGCCGCAACGGCGTCCAGCTCGCCGGCGCCGGTGCGGACCACGAGCCTCAGCTGACCGGGGGTGGTCCGCACGTCGGTCACCTCACCGTGCAGAGGTCCGTCGTCGGCCACCGTCAGTGCCGACCGGCGTACGGCGAGAGCCGGGGCGGCGGGCAGCCCGGCGGCGGCGAGGAGCTCGGCGGCGGCCGGCCCTTCGAGCACGCGCGCATAGCCCAGGAACAACGCCGTCTCGGGGTCGGCCGGACGACGCCACACGTCGGCGATCGGCCCGGCCTGCACGATCCGCCCCGCCCGCATCACCGCCAGGTCGTCGGCGACGGCGAATGCCTCCTCGTGGTCGTGGGTCACCATCACGGCCGTCGTGCCCGCCTCCACCAGGATGCGCCGCAGGTCCTCGGCGAGCCGCTGGCGCAGTCCCGCGTCGAGGGCGCTCAGCGGCTCGTCGAGCAGCAGGAGCCGCGGCGAGGCCGCCAGGGCCCGGGCGAGGGCGACGCGCTGGCGCTCGCCTCCCGACAGCGTCGACGGCAGCCGCTCGCCGAATCCGGCCAGGCCGACCAGGTCGAGCAGACCCGCGACCCGCCCGGCCACCTCGACCCTCGGCGTACGCCGGATGCGCAGCGGGTAGCCGACGTTGCGGGCGACGCTGAGCTGGGGGAACAGCTGGCCGTCTTGGAACATCAGCGCGAAGCCGCGGCGATGGGCCGGCATCGAGGAGACGTCGGCACCCTCCCAGGTCACCCGACCCTGGGCCGGCTCGAGCCCGGCCACCGCGCGCAGCAGGGTCGACTTGCCGCACCCCGACGGCCCGAGCACGGCCAGCACCCGCCCGGCCTCGAGGTCGAGGTCGGCACCGCTGACCGCGGGCACCGCGTCGTAGCAGACCGAGAGGTCGCGCACCGCGAGCGCCCCCATCAGAAGGTCCCCACCGACGGCACCCGCAGCCGCTCCACCACGAGCATCACCAGCGCAGTGGTCGCACCGAGCACCACCGAGGCCGCCAGGGCCATGCCGTAGTTGAGGTCGCCCGGGTGTCCGATCAGCCGGTAGATCACCACCGGGAGGGTCGGCCGGTCGTCCTGGACGAGGAACGACGTCGCGCCGAACTCGCCGAGCGAGCAGGCGAAGGCGAACCCAGCAGCGGCCAGCAGCGGCTTCCAGATCGCCGGCAGGTCGACGACCAGCAGGGCCCGTGCCGGCGAGGCGCCGAGAGTGGCCGCGGCCTGGCGGAGGCGGTCGTCGATGCCGACGAGGACCGGCACCAGGACACGGACCACCAGTGGCAGCGCCACCAGGGCCTGTGCCACCGGGATCAGGGCCGGCGAGTCGCGCAGGTCCAGCGGCGGCCGGCCGAGGGTGATCAGGAAGCCGAAGCCGAGGGTCACCGCCGAGACCCCGAGCGGGAGCATGAAGAGCCCGTCGAGGAGGGCCCGAGCCCGGCGCTCCGCCCGCGAGCGCGAGCGCCGGGTCACGATCGTCGCGACGGCCAGGCCGAGGAGCAGGGACATCCAGGTGGCGTCGACCGCGATGCGCAGGGAGTTCACGACGGCGTCGGTGACCGGGACCAGCAGCGCCTGGTGGGCGCCGGGGGTCTGGAGCGCGCGGTAGTCGGCCAGGCCCCAGGACCCGTCGACGCGCAGTGACGCGACGACCAGCGACGCCAGCGGGCCGACGACGAGGAGCAGCAGGACGAGCGTGACCGCCACCGCAGGGAGGTCCGCGCGCCGGAGCCGCCGTCGGCGCACGCGAACCCGGGCCACGGCCGGGTCCGGCGTACGGCGTGCCCGGGCGGCCGCCAGGAGCAGCACCGTGACCACGAGCAGCTGGAGCACCGAGAGGGCGGCGGCTCCCTGGAGGTCGAGAAGGTCGTTGGTGAGCAGGTAGATCTGCGTCTCCACGCTGGAGTAGCGCAGGCCGCCCAGGGTCAGGACGATGCCGAACGCCGTCGCGCAGAACAGGAAGACGACGGTGGCGGCGGAGACCACGGCCGGCCGGAGTGCGGGCAGGGTCACGTCGCGGAGCACCTGGCGCGGTGACGCGCCGAGGGCGGCCGCCGCCTCGCCGGGACGCGGGTCGAGTGACTCCCAGGCGCCGCCGACGACGCGGATCACGACCGAGGCGTTGAAGAACACCATGCCGGCCACGATCGCGGCGGGCGTGCCGTCCAGGCCCAGGGACGCCAAGGGGCCCTGGGCACCGATCAGCAGCTCGAAGGCGACCCCGACGACGACCGTGGGGAGCACGAACGGCACGACGAGCACGGCGCGCAGCGCGGCCCGGCCGGGGAACGCCACCCGGTGCAGCAGGTAGGCGGCCGGGAGCCCGAGCGCGCACGACAGGACCGTGGCCACCGAGGAGGTCCAGACCGTGAACCAGACCGCGCGGCGGATCTCCGGCCGGGCCAGGACGTCCAGGACCCCGCCGGCGTCGAGCCGGCCGTGCTGGACGAACCCGCGGCCGACCATCCCGGCCACCGGCAGGCCGAAGAAGACGCCGAGAACCAGCAGGGGCACGAGCGCGGTGGCCGCGAGCGCGGCGAGGCGGCGGGTCTGGTTCACGTCCCTCAGCCGCTCACGAGGTTGCTCCACTCGCGCAGCCAGTCGTCGCGATGGGCCGAGATGGCGGCCGGAGTCACGGCGTACGGGTGACGCGGCTGGACGGCGTACCTCGCCCAGGCGGCCGGCAACGGCGTGCCCTCTCGCACCGGGAAGACGTACATCGCGGCGGGCAGGGCCCGCTGCACGGCCGGGCTCAGCAGGAACTCCACGAACGCCTTGGCGCCGACGGGGTTCGCCGCGCCGGTGAGGACCCCGGCGTACTCGACCTGGCGGAAGCAGGTGTCGAGCAGAGCCTTGGTCGTGGAGCTCGTGCCGCCCTTCGGCACGGTGAAGGCCGGCGAGGAGTCGTAGGAGACGACGATCGGGTCCTTGCCGTGGCCGCCGCCCTGGGTGAAGTCGGTCTCGTAGGCCTGGGTCCAGCCGTCGGTGATCGTGGCCCCTCCGGCGAGGAGCTGCTTCCACCAGCCGACCCAGCCGTCGCCGTACTTCCCGATGGTGCCGAGCAGGAACGCCAGCCCGGTCGAGCTGGTGGTGGCACCGGGGACCGCGATCAGGCCGGCGTAGGCGGGCTTGACGAGATCGGCGAACCCGCGCGGCGGCGCGAGGTGATGGTCGGCGAACCAGCCGGTGTCGATGTTGACGCAGACGTTGCCGTTGTCGACGGGCGCCAGACGTCCGTCGTCGCCGGGCACGACGTACTGCGCGGCACCCGGTGGGAGGGGGACGTCGGACCGGGCGAAGACGCCGGCGTCGAGGGCCCGGCTCGCGAAGGTGTTGTCGACGCCGAAGGACACGTCGCCGGTCGGGTCGCCCTGGGTCAGGACCAGCTTGTTGGTCAGGGTGCCGCCGTCGCCCGAGGCGTGGATGACGAGGTGGTAGCCGGACTCCTGGTCGAACCTCGCGACCAGCGGCTTGGGCAGCACGAAGGAGTCGTGGGTGACCAGCACGACGTCCTTGGAGCTGGCGTGCTCGCCGTCGGACCCGACCAGCGAGCACGCGCCCAGCGGGAGGACGACACCGAGTGCGGCGGCGACCAGAGCGAGCGTGCGCCTGCCTCGACGGTGGACAACCATGGAGCTGACTCCCTTCGCCGGTGCTAACCGGATCAGGTTCGGAGGGTCTGCGGCCACACCCGCACTCTCAGCCCCGGACGGGGCTCCCCTGTCTTGTGCCCTCCACCCTACGCCGACCCTCGGTTGGTCGACGGGGTCGCCCGGTGTGGACCCTGCGTTGCTCGAGGAGCGACCTCAGTCACCGGTGAGCCAGGCGTGGGCGTCTCGGCCACTGTCGGTGAGCAGGAGGAGGTGCTCGCCGTGGGCGGCGACCGTGACGGTGTGGTCGCCGCGGACGTCGACGGGTGTCGGCAGGGGCACGTCGGAGAGCGAGGAGGCGGTCCCGGTCGCGAGGTGGAACGCCGCGCCGTCGCTCCAGGTGACGGCGAACCCGCCGCCGGTCCGGGCCAGCCCCGAGACGAACGCCGGCGAGGTCGCGCCCGGCCGGAGGGCCCCGAACCTCGTGGCGAGGCTCCAGCCGTCCGGGCCCTCCGACCACAGCCCGATCGCGCCGTCGTCGAGCCCGGCGACGACCGGCCCGGTCTGGGCCACGGTCACGCGCTCGGCGGTGGCAAGCCGGGTGCCACCGGGCAGCGGCGCGGGCGTCCAGGGGCCGGCTCCCGTGCCCGACCACACCGTGCCCACCAGCCGGCCGCTGGACCGGCTCGAGTCGCCGACCACGGTCCACGACCCGTGCCACCACGCGGCGTCGAGCGCCTGGGTGGTCGCCGAGCCGGTGTTGGCCAGGCCCGGCGCGCGCGCGTGCAGGATGAACCGCCGGCCGGTCGGCGAGCTCCAGACGGCCGCCCCGCTCACCCGCGTGCCGGTGACGAGATATCCCGCGGCACCGCCGGACAGCCGGTTCACCGAGACCGCGTCCTGCCCGCCGTACTGCTCGAACGGCGCCCGGACGGCGGTCAGCGACCCGTCCCCGCCCTGGTGCCAGGTCTCGACCCGAGGGTTCCCGTGAGCGCCGCCGGGCTTGGCGCCCAGCGCCGCGACGTGACCGCGCGAGCAGCCGAGGGAGGTGAGGATCGCGCGCTCGGCGTAGTAGTCGGCACCGGGGTGCAGGGCCACCGGCCGCCACTGCGCGCCGTCCGCACTCGCCCACATCGCCGGCCGGGTGTTGCCCCGGGCGCCGGCGGTGGCGCCCGCGACGTACCACCGGCGCCCGCACCAGGTCGCGCTCTGGACCACGGCGTGGCTGCCCGCGGGCACCGGCAGGTTCCGTTCCTGCCACGTCAGCCGCGACGGAGACGCCCCGCCGCCACAGGCCGCCACCGAGCCGGCCACGGCGACAGCGGCGGCGACGCCGACGAGCCTCGCCACGCTCCGCCGTACCCTCACCCGGACGAGGCTAGTGGCGTGGCCGGCGCCGGGCTCGGGCTCCTGCTCACACCTCCGCCGGCTCCTCCTGCCAGGCGTCGTGGGCGCGCTCGATGTCCTCGACGATCTCGTCGTGCTCCCCGAGGTACGCCGTGCCGGCCCGGACACCCCACAGGTAGATCGCCAGGGAGATCACGCCGATCACCACCGAGTCCCACGGGCCGGGGAGCCAGCCGCGACCGCCGAAGCTGCCGGCGTACGAGACGGCGTAGACCAGCACGAGGTAGACCACCAGCCAGATCCCGCCGCCGACCTCGCCGCGTCCGAAGCGATGACGCAGGTGGGCGAACACGTAGTACAGCAAGGTCGCCACGACCACCGGGATCGTCTTGCGCAGGATGTCCCACGGCTCCCACAAGATGACCAGGGTGCTGACCACGAAGGCCGCGGGCGCGATCACCCGCATCCCCCGCAGTCGGGTGGACTCCTCGCCGATGTCGTTGTTGCGGAAGACGTGGAGCGAGACCGAGCCGACCGAGAAGGTGAAGACCGCCAGGACGCTCATCACCTCGACCAGCGACTGCCAGCTCGGGAGGACGACGATGAACACCACGCCGACGGCCAGGTTGAACAGCAGCGCCTTCGCGGGGACGCCGGTCCGCTCGTTGACGTCGGTGAACATCCGGGGCAGCAGCCGGCTCTTGGCCAGGCCGTAGGCGTTGCGCGCGTTGGACGCCGTGTAGACGATGCCGGAGCCCGACGGCGAGACCATCGAGTCGGCGATCAGCAGCCAGTAGAGCCACATGAAGCCCAACAGCTTGGCCAGCTGGGCGAACGGCGAGTCGAAGTCGACGCCGGACCAGCCGGCCTTGGCGAGCATGCCGCTCGGGACCGCCATCAGGAACGCGACCTGGAGCAGCATGTAGAGCACGAACGCGACACCGATCGTGCCGACGAGGGCGCGCGGGATGTCGCGCTTGGGATCCTTCGCCTCGCCGGAGAGCTCGATGATGTTGCGGAAGCCGGTGTAGGCGAAGATCATCCCGGCCGTCGCGATCGCGCTCAGGGCGGCGCTCCACCCCATCGGGGCGAACCCCTGGGAGCTGAAGTTGCCGGTGCCGCCGGCGCCGCGGTGGTGGCCGAAGCCGGACGCCAGCAGCAGGGCCACGGTCAGGGCCGGGACGACGATCTTGAACGCCGTGACGACGTTGTTGGTCTTCGCGAACCACTGGACGCCGAAGTAGTTGACGACCACGAAGAGCGCCATCAGGCAGACCGCGAGGAAGAGCCCGAACGGCGTGAGCTTGTCGCCGCTGAAGATCCCGTCGACGTAGGAGTCGGCGTACTGGAGCACCGCGGCCGCCTCGGTGGGCGGGTTGCCGATGTAGGAGATCCACATCACCCAGCCGACGATCGTGGCGGCGAGCCGGCCGTTGGAGTAGAGCGGATAGCGCACCAGGCCACCGGACTCCGGCCGGACCATGCCGAGCTCGGCGAAGACCAGCGCGATCATCAGCATCAGCGCGCCGCCGATCACCCAGGCGACCAGCACGGCCGGGCCCGCGGCGTTCGCCCCGGCGTTCGCCGCCAGCAGCCACCCGGACCCGATCACCGACCCGACGCCGGTCGCCAGCAAGGACCAGAAGCCCAGCTCGTGCTTCAGGTTCCGGTCGTGCTCCGCAGTCTCGAGATCGCCGTCCACCCCCCGCCCGTTCCCGCCCCCCGGTGGCGTCATGCGCTGCTGCCAAATTCCCCGCTGACGCGGGGGAGTTGGCACTTATTGGCCGTTGCAACCCCCAATAAGTGTCAACAACCCCGCGTAAGCGGGGGTTCGTGCGACTGGTGGGACCAGGGCCGCATGGGGGCGGGGCGCACGGGTACGGCGTGGGCATGGGCGCCGTACTCGTTCCCGTCGTCGCGGTCATCATCGTGCTGGTGCTGGCGGCGTTCGCGATCAAACGGTTCGGGCGCGACGAGCGGGAGCACAGCGACCAGCTCCAGCGGCCCGACCGCCCGACCGTTCGCTACGAGGTGCCCTCCGGTCAGGATCCCGCGGCCGTGCTCACGGAGCTGCGCCAGGCCGGGTACGACGCGTCGGCCGACTCCGAGCCGGGTCCGTCGTCGCCGATCCTCATCATCGGCGGCCCGAGCGGCCAGGCGCCCGATCGGGAGCGGCTGCGGGCGGTGCTCGCGAACGCGTCGGTCAACGTCGACCCGGCCCACGACTCGGCGTCCGGCCAGACCCGCGCGACGGTGCGGTTCAGCGACGAGTGAGGTCCGAGTCGTCGGGGTGGTCGGCGACGGCCCGCGGACCGGCGATCAGGGCCGCGATGGCGGTGGTGACCGGTACGGCGAGGACCAGGCCGATCGCGCTGGTGAAGGTCCGGGCGACCTCCTCGGCCAGCGACTCCGTCGAGGCCAGGTCGAGGATCGGCCGGTCGTAGATGTAGAGCAGCATCAGCAGCACCAGCGCCGACCCGGCGTAGGCGAAGACGATCGTGTAGATGGTCGACGCGATGTGGTCGCGCCCGATCCGCATCGCGCCCGTGAACACCTCACGGCGTGAGGAGCCCGGGGCCGCTGCGCGCAGCTCCCAGACCGACGATGCCTGCGTGATCGTCACGTCGTTGAGCACGCCGAGACCGGCCAGCACCATGCTGCACGCCAGCAGGCCCTGGAAGCTCAGGCTGCTCCCGGCGAACGTCGAGAGGGTGCCTCCCGTCTCGTCGGCGATGCCGGTCAGGTGCGCGCTGCCGATCACGACCGTCCCGACCAGGGCGGTGAGACCGATGCCCACGAGCGTCCCGGCCAGCGCCGTGCTCGTGCGCAGGGAGACTCCGTGCGTCGAGTACAGGACGACGAACATGATCGCCGACGCGCTCACGCAGGCGACCGCCAGGCCGGGCTTGCCGCTCAGCAGCGCGGGGAACAGGAACCAGTACAGCGTCGCGGCGCTGATCACCAGCCCCACCACCGCCATCGCGCCGCGGCGTCCCGCCACCAGCAGCACGATGACGACGAAGACCAGGGCGAGCCACAGCAGCGGCATCGCGCGACGCACGGTGCTGTAGGCGTAGGTGACCGGCTGTCCGTCCTGCGCGGGCTGCCGCAGCAGCTCGAGGTGGTCGCCGCGACCGATGCCGGACGTCGTCACCTCAGTCGGCACCCGCACCGACGCCTGCTGGCCCTTCCCCGCCCCGTCCAGGATCTTGACCTCCACCATGTCGCAGCCCTTCGGCGCCTTGGTCCGCGAGCCGCCGGCCGGGCAGGCGGGCCCCACCGAGAGCACCTCGGCGTTCGGGGTCGTCACCCCCGGCGCGGCGTACGGCGCCTCGGCGCGGGCGCGGTCGACCGGCCCGTGGCCTGGCCACAGGGCGATCACGCCGACGACCGTCAGCAGTGCGGCGAGGGCGAGGAAGCCGAGGAGGACGACGCGCACGCGCCCGCCGATCTCGACGTCTCCGTCGCGGGGCGCGCGATGGGAGTGCGCGTGCGAGTGGGCCACGGGCCCATCCTGCCGGGTCGCCGAAGACCTCAGCCGAGCGAGTCGGGCAGACCCAGCGGTCCGAGCACGGCGTCCGGCCCCAGGGTGGTGATCTCCACGATGCGCCCGCCCTCGACGCGCAGCACGTCCACCTTGGCCGCGCGGTACGCCGAGTCGCCGGGACGGCGCAGATAGCTCACCGCCGCCGGCATCCGGTTCACCCCGACCGGGAGCAGGCGCCAGTCACCGTCGCGGTCCGGGCCGAGTCCGCGCTCGATCAGCGGCCGCACGGCCCCCAGCCCGTCGTACACCGAGGGGTACGGCGGCATGGTCACCCGCACGTCCGCGGACGCCGCGGCGACGGCCGCCGCGACGTCACAGCGCTCGTGAGCGTCGATGAAGACCGCGAGCAGCGCTCGCTCCTCCGGCCCCGGGTCGCTGGCCGACCACTCGGTGCGGTGCGAGGGCAGGTGCTCACGCATCGTGGCCCGAGCGCGCTGGAGCGAGGAGTTGGCCGCCGCCACGCTGGTCCGGAGCAGGCGGGCCGTGTCGGCCGCGGGCAGACCGAGGACCTCGCGCGCCAGCAGCGCCGCCCGCTGCCGAGGCGGCAGCACCTGCAGGGCGGTGAGGAAGGCCAGCTCGATCGTCTCGCGAGCCACGTAGGCCTGGTCGGGCTGCTCCTGCGCCGCCAGCTCGTCCAGCAGCGTGTCCGGGTACGCCGTCAGCCAGGTCACCTCGGTCCGGGCCACGACCTGCCGGTGCCGGGCTCGCGACCTGTCGATGCAGAGGTGGGTCGCGATGCGGTAGAGCCAGGCCCGGACGTTGTCGCCGTCGAAGCCGGAGCGGCCCCGCCACGCGCGCAGGTAGGTCTCCTGCACGGCGTCCTCGGCGTCGTCGTACGACGCGAGCATGCGGTAGCAGTGCACGTGCAGCTCGCGCCGATGCCGGGCGAACGCCTCCTCGAGGTCGGGCATCTCGGCGGGCATCTCAGCGGGCGGGGTTCTTGACCTCCTGGATCGCCCAGGAGTTCCCGTCCGGGTCGTCGAAGAAGACGAAGCTGCCGTAGTCGGCCCGGTCGGGCTCGGCCCCCGGGGTGGGCACACCGTCGACGAAGTGCTGCGGACCGCCGTTGGCGACGTCCCTCTCCTCGAGGAAGGCGTGCGCGGCCTCGATGTCGTCGACCACGAGCGTCGCCCCCTTGAGCGACCCCGGGGCGACCCCGCCCCCGAGGCCGGTCCCGAACACGATCGAGCACGCCGAGCCGGGTGGTGTCACCTGGATCGCGCGGAACGCGTCGTTGGGGTGGAAGTCGCTGTCGAGCCGGAACCCGAGCGTCTCGACGTAGAAAGCGCGAGCCCGCTCGACGTCCGCGACGGGCGCGATGACCACTTCCAGCTTCCAGTCCATCGTGATGTCTCCTCCTCGGTGGGTGCCCACTGTGGCAGGGCAGTCATCACGTACAACGACGAGGTGGGTGAGAGCTCATCGCTGCGCCGATGACCCGGGTCGGTCAGGAGGTCACGCGGGCTCCGGAACGTCGCCCCCGACCTCGGTCGCGACCGCCTCGGGCTGCGACCCCTCTACGGCGGGCTGGTCGGCGGGCTGGTCGGCGGGCTCGTCGGCGGGATCGTCGGCGGGATCGTCGGCCGCGGGCATGGTCTCGCCCTCGATCGAGATGTGCGGCAGCAGCTTGTCGAGCCAGCCCGGCAGCCACCACGCGGCCTCGCCGAAGAGGGTGACCGAGGCCGGCGCGAGGGTGACCACGAGGATGCCGGCGAGGACCACGGCCATCGCCAGGCCGACGCCGAACTGCTTGATCACCGGGTCGCCGTTGAGGATGAAGCTGGCGAAGACCGACGCCATGATCAGGGCCGCGGCCGAGGTGATCCGCGCGCTCGACCCCAGGCCCGAGGCCACCGCCTGCTTGGCCGGCTCGCCTTGGTGGTGGTGCGCCTGCACGTGGCTGACCAGGAACACCTCGTAGTCCATCGACAGCCCGAACAGCACCGCGAACATCATCAGCGGCACGTAGCTCGCGATCGGGACCGAGGAGTCGGGGGTGTCGATCCCCACCTGCGAGATCCCCCAGCCCCACTGGAAGACCGCAGTCAGGACGCCGAACGCCGCCGCAGCGGACAGCAGGTTGGTCACTGCGGCCTGGAGCGGGATCAGCACCGAGCGGAAGGCGACCATCAGCAGCAGGAAGCCGAGCAGGATCACGGTCCCGATCACCAGCAGAAGTCGGGCGCTGATCAGCGAGGCCAGGTCGACGTACGACGCGGTGTACCCGCCGACGTAGGACGTCATGCCGTCCTTGTTGACCGGTGGCAGCACGTCGTCGCGGACCGTCTTGACCAGGGCGGCGGTGTCGTCGGAGGCCGGCGAGGTCTTCGGAACCGCCGACAGCAGGACGACGTCGCCCTTCTTGTTCAGCTGCGGCGGCGTGAGGGAGACGACCCCCTGGGTCGCCGACAGGGCCTGCTGAAGGCTGACCACGCGCGGGTCGGTGCCGCGGGCGTCGCCACCGGCCGCGGTCACCATGTCGGTCAGCTGCTGCTGGAGCTTGAGGGCCTGCTGCTGTTGCTGCTGGGCCACCTTCTGCTGCTGCTTGAGCTCGTTGGCCTCGGCCTGGAGCTGGTCGCCCTGGGCCTGGAGGGCGTCGCCCTGCTTCTGCAGCTGGGCGGCCTGGGCCTGGAGCTGGGCGGCCTGCCGCTGGAGCGAGGCTGCCTGGGCTTGCAGGCTCGCCTTCTGCCGCTCGAGGTCGTCGGCCCGGGCCTGGAGCTGGTCGGCCTGTCGCTGGAGCGCGGCTGCCTTGGCCTCCAAGGTGCGCACCTGGGCCGCGAGTGCTCGCGCCTGCTTCTCCAGGGGCGCCAGCCTCGCCTTCACCGTCGCCTCGCGGTCATGCACCCGCGCGAGCCGCGCCTCCAGTCTCGCGAGCCGGCTGGGGTTGCCCTGGGCGTGCTTGATCCGTCGTTCCAGGACGCGCTCGCGGACCTCCAGCACCACCAGCCGAGCGGCCAGGGGCTTGATCTTGGCGGCCAGTGCCTGCGCCTTGCGCTTGAGGACCGCCTCTTGCCGCTCGAGGCCGCGCTTCTGCGCCTCGAGCTGCGCCTTCTGCCGCTGGAGCTGGGCGGCCTGCTGCTCCAGCGAGGCCTGCTGCGCCTT
Source organism: Nocardioides sp. (assembly GCF_036267815.1). Taxonomy (GTDB): domain Bacteria; phylum Actinomycetota; class Actinomycetes; order Propionibacteriales; family Nocardioidaceae; genus Nocardioides. The sequence goes on from NZ_DATAVI010000011.1 coordinate 94,863, forward strand.
GAGCTGGTCCCCCTGGGCGGTCAGCGAGGCCTGCTTGGCCTTGAGCTCGTTGCCCTGCTGGGTCAGCGCCGCCTGCTGCGCCTGGAGCTGCTTCTGCTGCTGCTCGAGCTGCTTCTGCTGCTTCGGGAGCTCCTTCTGCGCCGTGGTCAGCTGCTTCTGGAGCGAGGTCGCCTTGTTGTACTTCTTGGTGTACTCGGCACTCGGCTGGGCCGCTGGCTGGAGCGACGAGGCGACCTGGAGCGGCCCGTTGAAGCCGACCCCGAAGCCGGCGGTGATCAAGTCGTAGGCCTTGCGCTCGGTGGTGTGCGGGTTGGTGGCGCCGATGTCCTCCTGCCCGAGCTCGAGGGAGAAGACGGGGATGATCATCGGCGCCAGGAAGGCCAGCGCCACGATGCTGATGACCACCGGGTGCCGGCGTACGACGCCAGACCAGCGGTGCCACATCCCCTGCCCGGGCACGTGCGGAGGCGAGATCACCTTCGGCACCGAGGCCCAGCGGATGCGGTGCTTGAGCAGGCCCAGGAACGCCGGCAGCAGCGAGATCGAGCCCAGCACTGCCGCCACGACGCCGATCGCCGACGCGACGCCGAGCGCCGTCACGAGCGGGATGCCCGCGACCGCCAGTGACAGCAGCGCGATCACCACCGTGCCGCCCGCGAAGACGATCGCGCTCCCGGAGGTCGCCACGGCGTTGGCGATGGAGTCGTGCATCGCCATGCCGTCGCGCAGCTGCTCCTGATGTCGGGTGACCAGGAAGAGCGCGTAGTCGATGCCGACCCCGAGGCCGATCATGGTGGCCAGGGTCGGGCCGCTGGTCGGGATCGACAGGATGTGGCCGACGAGACCGACGACCGACAGCGCCGCCCCCAGGCCGAGCACCGCGGTCAGGATCGGCATCCCCATCGCCATCAGGCTTCCGAGCACCAGGCTGAGGATGATCATCGCGACGACGATGCCGACGATCTCGCTGGTCTCGGACTCCTCGGTCGACAGCGTCGTGCCGATGTTGCCCGCGGCCTGGACGTCGATGCCGGCCTTCGTCGCGGGGTCGGCGGCGTCCACGACGTGCTGCGCGATCTCCTCGGTGAGGTCGCTCGAGGCGACGTCCATCAGCACCGGGGCGAACGCCGTCTGCTTGTCCTTCGACAGCAGGCCCGCCGTCTGCCCCGCACTGCTCAGCGGGTTGGTGACGCTGGAGACGTGGGGCTGCTTCTTGATCGCCTTGATGGAGGCGTTGACGGCCTGCTTGTACTGCTGGTCGGTGAGCTTGCCCGACTTGATGTGGAACACGATCGGGTTCGCGCCGTTCTGCTGGGGCGGGAACTTGGCCGCGAGCAGGTCCTTGGCCTCCTGGCTGCCGGTGCCGGGGAGGGAGAGGTCGTTGCTCGTCAGCGAGCCGAACTTGGCGACGGACCCGAAGACGATCACCAGGAGGACGACCCAGACGCCGATGACGACCAGAGGCTTGCGGGCGCAGAGCATGCCGAGCCTGTGAAGCAGACGCGCCACTGGTACCTCCCTGGCCGGCGTTGCCTCCCGGCACCGCCGGCGGCCTCCTCGAGCGGCGACAACCTATCGTGCGCGGGGGGCAGGTGAACAGCGGTTCAACGACCTCGGCGCGTCCCCTGGCCCGGGCGGGGCAGAGCGCCGAACGCGCATGGCCCGGCCCCACCAGGGGCCGGGCCACAGGACGGTTCGGTGCCGGGTCAGCTGATCCTGGTCAGCACCGCCGCGAGGTTGTTGAGCAGGTTCGGGTCCGGGGTCGCCGAGGTGGTCCTGGTCGGCAGGGAGGCTGCCGCCGCCCCCAGCGCCCAGGTCTGCGACTTCGCA
>NZ_DATAVI010000012.1:0-80266 GCF_036267815.1 Nocardioides sp.
ACACCGCCTCCGTCGGCAGGTCGGCCGCAGCCGTCAACCCGGCGACCACCCCGGTCAGGAGCTCGCCCAGGCCCGGCGACGCCGGCGGGGGCTCGAGGGAGAGGATGGCCATACCCGTATGCTATCGAACACCTGTTCGAGTCACAAGCACCCGTCCACACCGTGGCCCCGACAGGCTCGACCCACGGGGAGCCACGTCAAGCGGTCAGTCGATGGAGGTCGACTTCTCCCCGCGGGCCCGCGCTGGGCGAACGACCAGTCCACGCCGGGCGCCAGGCCCTCCGCGACGCCGACCTGCGGGCCGATGTGCCGGGCCAGGTGGCGCACGTGCTCGTCGACCTGGTCTGGCCGGACCCGCGGCGCGCCGCGCTCATCACCTCGTGCAGAGCGGCGTCGAACGTCGCCTGCTCGGCCGGGTCGAGCACCCCCGTTGCCCGGCCGCGCGAGGCGCTCGAGGTCGCCGATCGGGAGCGGCCGGATGCTGTCCGGCGTGAGCTGCTCGGGGAGGTCGGCCCGGGTCAGCCCACGCAGGTCTCGAGGCACGCGTCCTCCCGGAACGGTGTCGTCTCTGCGCCACCGTCCCGGCACCGCGGCGACGCCGGCTCGAGCCGCGCCGGGTCACCGGAGCAGGAACGAGGTCAGCGCGGCGAGGCCGACGACCACGATCACGACCCGCAGCACCACCGGCGACAGCTTGCGGCCGACCGTCGCCCCGAGCTGCCCGCCGACGACCGAGCCGGTCGCGATCAGGGCCACCACCGTCCAGTCGACGTGCGCCACGACGATGAAGATCAGACCGGCCACGCCGTTCACCAGGCCGGCCAGGACGTTCTTGAGCCCGTTGAGGCGTTGCAGCGTGTCGGTGATCGCGATGCCCAGGATGCCGATCAGGATCACGCCCTGCGCCGCGCCGAAGTACCCGCCGTACACCCCGGTGCCGAAGACCGCGGGCCACACCCACCAGGGGCCCGCGTCACCAGCCGCGTCGTCGTGCTGCGCGCCAACCCGGCGCGAGATGCGCGGTTGGAGCACCACGAGCACCAGCCCGACGACGATCAGGGCCGGCACTATCGCGCGGAACGCACCGGCGGGCAGCACCAGGAGCAGACCCGCCCCGACCACCCCACCGAGCACGGCGGCGCTGCCCAGCCGGACGGCGCGGCCGCGCTGCCCGACCAGCTCGCGCCGGTAGCCGACGACCCCGCTGGCCACCCCGGGGACGAGGCCGATCGTGTTGGAGACGTTCGCGGTCACCGGCGCGACCCCGAAGGCCAGCAGGGTCGGGAAGGTGATCAGCGTTCCCGAGCCGACAACGGCGTTGATGGTGCCGGCGGCCATGCCCGCCAGGAGCACGGCCGCCATCTGAAGGAGCGTCACTGCGCGGGCGGGGCCTCCGGGGCGTCGCCACCGTCGGTGGCGGGCGGCTCGTCGGTGGCCGTGGGCGTGCCCGGGGAGGCGGCCGCGGCCGCGGCAGCGGCATCGGCCGCGACGTGGGCGCCGTGGCCGGGGTTGGCGGCGTTCTCCGCCTCGGCGATCGCGTCCTGGACTGCCTGGTCGGCGCTCGACAGCGCGGCGTCGGTGGTCGCGGCGATGGCGGCCGGCTCGGTGGACCCCATGTCGACGCGGGTGCGCGGGCCTCCGGAAGCCTTGGGGATCCCCGCGATCTCGTGGACCGACGAGCCCAGCCCCTCGAGCGCCTTGGTGATCTCCGACGGGATCACCCAGACCTTGTTGGCCTCGCCCTGGGCGATCTTGGGCATCATCTGGAGGTACTGGTAGGCCAGCAACGCCTGGTCCGGCTGCCCGTCGTGGATCGCCTGGAAGACGGTCTGGATCGCCTGCCCCTCACCCTGGGCACGCAGGATCGCGGCCTCGCGATCGGCCTGGGCCCGCAGGATCTGCGACTCCCGGGCACCCTCGGCCGTCAGGATCGCCGACTGCTTCTCCCCCTCGGCACTCAGGATGGCGGACTGCCGCTGACCCTCCGCGGTGAGGATCGTCGCACGCTTCTCACGGTCGGCGCGCATCTGCTTCTCCATCGAGTCCTTGATCGACGGCGGCGGGTCGATGCCCTTGAGCTCGACCCGGTTGACCCGGATCCCCCACTTGCCGGTGGCCTCGTCGAGGACGCCGCGCAGCCCGGAGTTGATCTGGTCGCGGCTGGTCAGGGTGGCCTCGAGGTCCATACCGCCCACGATGTTGCGCAGGGTCGTCATGGTCAGCTGCTCGATCGCCTGGATGTAGTTGGCGATCTCGTACGTCGCGGCGATCGGGTCGGTGACCTGGAAGTAGATGACGGTGTCGATCGAGACCACGAGGTTGTCCTCGGTGATCACCGGCTGTGGCGGGAAGCTGACGACCTGCTCGCGCAGGTCGATCATGTAGCGCACCTTGTCGACGAAGGGGACCACGACGTTCAGCCCGGCCGGGAGCGTCTCCTTGTACTTCCCGAAGCGCTCCACGATGCCCGCCCTGGCCTGCGGGATGATCCGGACCGTACGGGCCAGCATCACCAGCACGAACAGCACGACCACGATCAGCAGCGCGTACACGACCGGCATCGAGGGCTCCTTAGATGGGTTGCTTCGAGACTACTTGCCTGGTCAGGGCATCAGCTCGCCGACCGGGTGGACGTACGCCGTGGCGCCGCGGATCGCGAACACCTCGACAGTGACTCCCGTAGCGATCGTCGTGGACTCGTCGTAGGGGCATGCCGACCAGACCTCGCCGCCCAGCTTGACGCGGCCCGGGTGATGGGCCGTGAGCTCCTCGGTCACCACGCCCTGCTGCCCGAGCAGCTTCTTGGTACCGGTGACGAGGTCAGGCCCCTGGTGCAGCTTGGCCACCAGGTTGGGCCGGACCAGCGCCAGCATCGCCGTCGAGCTGCCCGCCGCGAGCAGGACCTGGAGTGCCAAGGGGAGCGACGCGATCGCGGCCAGGGCGCCGACGGCGGCACCTACGGCGACCATGATCAGGATCAGGTCCAGGCTGACCATCTCGGCGACGCCCAGCGCCACCGCCAGGACCAGCCAGGCGGCCCAGAGGTGATCCCCCAGCCACTCCATGGCGCGAGCCTATCCCGCGAACGGCCCGGACCCCCGCGATTGCCTCAACCTTCACTGCGACGGCGCAGCCGCCTGCGGGCGGTCCACCGGCCGCCCTCGAAGCTGAGCACGAGCGGCATGTCGAAGGTCTGGGAGAGGTGCTCCTCGGTGATCACGAGCCGGATCGGCCCGGCCGCGACGACCCGGCCGGCCCGCAGCAGCATCGCGTGGGTGAACCCCGGGGGGATCTCCTCCACGTGGTGGGAGACGAGCACGGTCGCCGGCGAGCCCGGGTCGAGTGCCAGCGTCGACAGGGTCACGACGAGATCCTCACGGCCCCCGAGGTCGAGCCCGGCGGCCGGCTCGTCGAGCAGCAGCAGCTCCGGGTCGGCCATCAGGGCCCGGGCGATCTGGACCCGCTTGCGCTCTCCCTCGCTGAGGGTGCCGAACGTGCGGTCGAGCAGATGGTCGGCCCGTACCGAGGCAAGCAGCTCGCGAGCCCGGTCGTGGTCGAAGTCGTCGTAGGCCTCCCGCCAGCGCCCCACCACGGCGTACGACGCACTGACGACGACGTCGCGGACCAGCTCGTGACGCGGGATGCGCTCGGCGAGCGCGGCGCTGGTGAGCCCAATGCGCGGCCGCAGCTCGAAGACGTCCACGGTGCCGAGCACCTCGTCGAGGATGCCGGCAACGCCGTCGGTGGGATGGACCTGCGCCGAGGCGACCTGGAGCAGCGTCGTCTTCCCGGCGCCGTTGGGCCCCAGCACCACCCAGCGCTCGCCCTCCGCGACGCGCCACGAGATCCGGTCCAGCAGCGTCGCCTGGCCCCGTCGCACGGTCACGTCGGCGAACTCGATCACCGCGACCATGATCGCCACCCTATCGAGGTAGGGTGACGCGCCGTGCCGACCGACTCAGCACCGGCCCTGCCCGTCTCAGCCCTGGTGGCGTGGTGGGGTACCTCCTGGCTGCGCGGTCAGGTCGTGCTCGATCTGGTCCTCGACGCGGTGCTGGGGCAGGATGCGACGCACGTCGTGGCCGGGCTGCCCGGCGTCGACGGTTCGGTGCCGCTGTCGCGGGCGCTGGCCGAGATCCGCGTGAGCGGGGCTTCGTCGTTCGGGCTGGCGCTGGCCGTCCCGGGTGACCCGGTGGGACTGGGCGGTCCCGCGGACCTGACGACGGCCGCGCTCGAGTGCGGCGAGGCGGTCGTGGCCGGTGCCGCCGCCCTCGTGCCGCGACGGGTAGGCGCCGCCGTGGAGTGGACTGCGTACCCGGCGTCGCCGCGGCATCCGCCCGATGTCGGCGAGGCCGATCGCGGGCTGCGCCTGGCCCTGCGCGACGCGGCGTCGGCTCTCGCCGCGCTCGACGTGGCCCGCTGGCGCCCGGAGGCGGCGGACGCGCTGCTGAACCTGCACCATCCGCCGCGGCTGCGCCCGCCCGCGGGCACGCCACCGCGCTGCGCCGAGCTGGCCGGCCGCTCGCTCCAGGCCCGCGCCATCGCCGACCTGGCGCTGGAGGACGACGGCGGAGCGCTCAGCGCTGCCGATGCCGGGCGTCGCCGCGACGCCCTCCAGCCACTGGCCCGGGCGGCACGCCGAGGGTTGGTCGCGGCGTGCTCGCCCGAGGCGTGGGCTCCGTAGGGCTCAGGTGCCGTAGGGGTTCTGCCCGGACGGCGGACCCGGAGGCTGGCCGTAGTCGGGGCCGCTGGGCGCCTGGGGCGGCTGGCCGTACCCCGGACCGCCGGGTGCACCGGGGCCGGCGCCGTAGCCCTTGGGCGACGGGCCGTACTTGTTGTCCGGCTGGCTGTCGCGAATGTAGAAGGCGAAGATCAGGATCAGGGCGCCGATGATCGGGATGATCGCCAGCAGCTGGAGCCAGCCGGTCATCCCGACGTCGTGGAGGCGCCGGGCGCCGACAGCGAGGCTGGGAACGATGAACGCCAGGGTGGCCAGACCCTCGATCAGCCCGAAGCTGCCCGAGCGGGTGCCCAGGATGACGTCGATGATGCTGGCGACGAACGACACGATGACGGTGAACAGCACCCACCACCAGTACTCCGACCGGCGCGCTCGCCCGTTGAAGTCGGCGTACTTGCTGATGCAGATCTTGACCGCGTCTTGGAACGACATCGGGACCTCCGGGGTCTCGGACGGGACCGACACGGGCGCCGGCCAGTCGGGACGCTACCGTCCGGCCGCCCCCGAGTCACGGGTCGCGCTCAGGACTGCTGCCACACCGCCAGGGCGTTGCCCGCCGGGTCGCCGAAGTGCAAGCGTCGGCCACCGGGAAGTCGAAGATCTCCTCGTCGATCGTGCCGCCGGCCGACCGGACCGCGGCGTACGTCGCGTCCAGGTCGTCGCTGCAGAGGATCACCAGCGGCAGGCCGGGGCCGGCGGGGCGCTCGGGGTTGAGCCCGCCCATCTCGCCCTCGCCGCCGGGCCGGCCGATGCCGGAGTAGGCCGGGCCGCAGTCGGTGAAGATCCAGCCGAAGGCCTCGGCGTAGAACTCCTCGGCCGCCGCGATGTCGGTGCGGCGAGCTCGACGTCGTCGAAGGTGTGGTGGTGTCGGGTGGCTGTCATGCCGCGTCACAGTACGGACCGCCACCGACAGTCCGCCCCGCCTCGCTAGCCTCGGGAGGGTCATGAGCCACGACAAGCCGGAGACCCTGCTGCTCACGATCTCCGGCAAGGACAGGCCGGGGGTCACCTCGGCCATCTTCCGCACCCTGAGCCGGGCCGGGGTCGAGGTGCTCGACATCGAGCAGATCGTGCTGCGCCGCCGCCTGGTCCTGGGCATCCTGGTCACCGCTCCCCGCGACTGGAGGCGCCTGCGCTCGGCGGTGGAGGCCACGGCGACCGGGCTCGGCATGGGCATCGAGATCACCCGCGGCACCGGTGACAACGACGGGCGTCGTGACGGCCGTTCGCACGTCACCCTGATCGGGGCGCCGCTGCGGGCCTCGGCGATGTCGGCGGTCGCCGGCCGGATCGCCGACAGCGGTGCGAACATCGACCGCATCGAGCGGATGGCGCGCTACCCCGTGACCGCCATCGACCTCCACGTCTCCGGGGTCGACCCGGACCGCCTGCGCACGATGCTCAGCGCCGAGGCCGCCGCCCAGGGCATCGACATCGCCGTCCAGCCGTCGAGCCTGCTGCGGCGCGCCATGCGGCTGATCGTGATGGACGTCGACTCGACGCTGGTCCAGGGCGAGGTGATCGAGCTGCTCGCGGCGCACAGCGGTCAGCGCGCCGCGGTTGCCGCGGCGACCGGTCGGGCGATGCGCGGCGAGACCGACTTCGAGGAGTCCCTGCGGGAGCGGGTTGCGCTGCTCGCCGGCATCCCGGCGTCCGCTCTGGACCAGGTCTACGACGAGCTGGTGCTGGCCCCGGGGGCGCGCACGCTGGTGCGCATCCTGCGCCGGCTGGGCTACCGCTTCGCCCTGGTCTCGGGCGGGTTCAGCCAGATCACCGACCGGCTCGCGGCCGACCTGGGCATCCACTACGCCCGCGCCAACGAGCTGGAGATCGTCGACGGCCGCCTGACCGGCCGCATCGTCGGCGACGTCGTCGACCGCGCCGGCAAGGCCGCGGCGCTGCGGCACTTCGCGGCGGAGGTCGGCGTCCCGGTGGAGTCGGTGGTGGCCATCGGCGACGGCGCCAACGACCTGGACATGCTCGCCGCGGCCGGACTCGGGATCGCCTACAACGCCAAGGCGCTCGTCCAGGAGGCGGCCGACACCTCGGTCAACGTGCCCTACCTCGACGCGATCATGTACCTGCTGGGGATCAGCCGCGAGGAGATCGAGGCCCTCGACCTCACCCACGGCCTCGTCACCCCCGCTCCCCCCCTCCGATAGTACGGATCACCAGGCTGGTCCAGGGGCGGCGTTCTCCAGCGCCTTGATCCGTACTATCCCTAGGCGCGGCCCACGTGGAAGGCGACCAGGCGGGCGGAGGCGAGGTCGAGGCCGGACCACGGCGCCGGTACGGCGAACACGGCGACGGCGCCGGTCGGGAAGCCGGTCGCCATCTGGCGCGCAGCCGCCTGGTCGCCGTCGCCGTCGTCGAGCAGCTGGGCGAGGTAGGCCATGGTCGGGTTGTGGCCGACGACCACGAGCACCGAGACCGCCTCCGCGGTCTCCCGGACCAGATCCAGCGCCGTCTCCGGTCCGGCGCTGTACAGGCTGTCGGAGTACGTCGCGTCGCACGCGAACGACCCGCCCTCGGCCAGGGCGAGCCACGTCGACCTCGTCCGCCGTGCCGACGAGACCAGAGCGGCGCCGGGAGCGACGCCCAGGGACGCGAGCCAGCGTCCGGCATCGCGCGCGTCGTCCCAGCCGCGCTGGGCCAGCTCGCGGAGCGCGTCGGTCTCGCCACCAGGCTGCGCCTTCGCGTGCCGCATCACCACCAGCCGCCGCGGCCCGCCTTCTGCCTGGACGCTCACACCCGAACTCTGGCACCGGCTAGCCTTCCCTGTCATGCCTCGCCCGGACCAGCAGGACATCGGCTCGTCGACGCGACCTGGGCCGCTGATGGTGATCGGCGGCGCGGAGGACAAGCTCGGCCAGCGCGCCATCCTGACCGACTTCGTCGCCGGGAGCGGCGGCGCCGAGGCGCGGATCGTGGTGGTGCCGACCGCCTCGAGCCTGGGCGCCGAGGTCGTCGAGGTGTACGACGCGCTGTTCCGGCGGCTGGGCGCGGGCGAAGTCGTCCCCGCCGGTCCCGAGACCCGCGAGGAGGCGCACGACCCCGACCTGGTCAAGCGTGTCGACGAGGCCACCGGCGTCTTCATGACCGGCGGCAACCAGCTCAAGCTCTCCGCGGTCGTGTGCGGCACGCCGCTCGGTGACGCGATCGTCCGGGCTCACCGGCGCGGTGCCGTCGTGGCCGGGACGTCGGCGGGGGCCAGCATCCAGTCCTCGCACATGGTCGCGTTCGGCCGGGGCGGAGCGACGCCCAAGCAGCGGATGACCCAGGTGGCTGCGGGGTTAGGGCTGCTGTCCACCACGGTGATCGACCAGCACTTCGACCAGCGCAACCGCTACGGCCGGCTGTTGATGATCGTGGCCCAGTCGCCCCAGCTGCTCGGCATCGGCGTCGACGAGGACACCTGCGCGACGGTCACCCACGAGGAGGGCCACGAGATCCTCCGGGTCTCCGGGCGCGGCGCGGTCACCGTCCTCGACCCGGCCCGGCTCGTCACCAACGCCTACGAGGCGACCCGGTCCTCGCCGCTGCTGGCCAGCGGCGTCGTGCTCCACGTCCTGCCCCCGGGCACGGCGTACGACCTGACCGACCGGGTCCTGGTCCAGCGGCCCGCGCGGGTCTCCGCCCGCGAGGCGGCCGAGCTCGCCGAGGCGCAGGCGGACCTGCGCCTGATGGCGCGCGACATCGCGGCGGGTGACGTCAGCCCGTCCCACCTGCGTCGGCGGCTGGCCCGCAAGCGCGCCTCGGGCAAGACTGGCCGCAGCGCCGGATCCGTAGACCCGGCCCATCCCGAGGTACAGGACGGAGACCCCAGGTGAGCGAACGCCCGACCCCCGACCTCACGATCCTCGAGACGCGCGTCTACCGCGGCCCCAACATCTGGTCCTACGACAAGTCCATCCATCTCGTGGTCGACCTGGGCGGGCTCGAGAGGTTCCCCACCGACAAGCTCCCCGGGTTCACCGAGCACCTGCTCGAGGCCCTGCCCGGCCTGGCTCAGCACTCCTGCTCGCGCGGTCGCCGGGGCGGGTTCGTCGAGCGCCTCCAGGAGGGCACGTGGCTCGGCCACGTCGCCGAGCACTGCGCGCTCGCGCTCCAGCAGGTCGTGGGTCACGACATCCGGCGCGGCAAGACCCGCGGGGTCAAGGGCGAGCCGGGCCACTACAACGTCATCTACGGCTACATCGACGAGAACGTCGGGCTGGCGGCCGGTCGCCTCGCGATCCGGCTGGTCAACCACCTCGTCCGCGCCGACCCCGAGTTCGACTGGGCCGGCGAGCTCGAGCACTTCATCATCCGCGCCGAGCGCACGGCCTTCGGGCCGTCGACCCAGGCTCTCGTGGACGAGGCGGTGAGCCGCGACATCCCATGGATCCGGCTCAACCAGTACTCCCTGGTCCAGCTCGGGCAGGGCGTCCACGCCAAGCGGATCCGCGCGACGATGACCTCGGAGACCAGCTCGATCGCGGTCGACGTCGCCTCCGACAAGGACCTCACCACCAAGCTCCTGGGCGCGGCGGGGCTGCCGGTCCCCAAGCAGGAGTCGGTGCGCGACGCCGACGGCGCGGTCGCGGCGGCCCGGAGGATCGGCTTCCCGGTGGTGGTCAAGCCGCTCGACGGCAACCACGGCCGCGGCGTCTGCCTGAACCTCGCCTCGGACCACGACGTGCGCGAGGCCTTCCCGGTGGCCCGGGACCAGTCGCGACGCGGCACCTGCATCGTCGAGTCGTTCGTGACCGGCCGCGACTACCGCTGCCTGATCATCGACGGTCGGATGGCCGCGATCGCCGAGCGCGTCCCGGCCTCGGTCACCGGCGACGGCCGCGGCACGGTCCGCGAGCTGGTCGACCTCACCAACGCCGACCCGCGCCGAGGCGTGGGCCACGAGAAGGTGCTGACCCGGATCAAGCTCGACGCCGCCGCCGAGGAGGTGCTGGCCGGGCAGGGGCACAGCCTCGACTCGGTCCCCGCCGAGGGCGAGACGGTCAAGCTCGCCCTGACCGGCAACATGTCGACCGGCGGAATCTCGATCGACCGGACGTTCGAGGCCCACCCGGAGAACGTCGAGATCGCCGAGGAGGCGGCCCGGATGATCGGGCTCGACATCGCGGGGATCGACTTCATCTGCCCCGACATCACCGAGCCGGTGCGCGACACCGGCGGCGCCATCTGCGAGGTGAACGCCGCGCCGGGGTTCCGCATGCACACCCACCCGACGATCGGCGAGCCGCAGTTCATCGCCAAGCCGGTCGTCGACATGCTCTTCCCCCCGGGCGCACCCTCACGCATCCCGGTCGTCGCCGTCACCGGCACCAACGGCAAGACGACGACGTCCCGGATGATCAGCCACATCTTCAAGGGCATGGGCCGCAAGGTCGGGATGACCTCCACCGACGGCGTCGTGATCGACGAGCGGCTGGTGATCAGGGCCGACGCGTCCGGGCCCCGCAGTGCGCGGATGGTGCTCCAGAACCCGCGCGTCGACTTCGCGGTCTTCGAGGTGGCCCGCGGCGGCATCCTCCGCGAGGGTCTCGGCTACGAGCGCAACGACGTGGCGGTCGTGCTCAACGTCCAGCCCGACCACCTCGGCATGCGCGGCATCGACACCGTCGAGCAGCTCGCCGACGTCAAGGCCGTCGTGGTCGAGGCGGTGCCTCGCGACGGGCACGCCGTGCTGAACGCCGACGACCCGCTGGTGCGCGAGATGCGGCGCCGCTGCTCGGGCCAGGTCGTGTGGTTCTCCATGGAGGAGCCCGGCTCGGAGGTCCGCGAGATGATCGAGGCGCACTGCCGGCGGGGCGGGAAGGCGCTGGTCCTCAACCCGTCGGACCGCGGCGAGATGATCGTGGTCAAGCACGGCCGCCGCGAGATGCAGCTGGCCTGGACCCACCTCCTGCCCGCGACCTTCAGCGGCCGCGCCCGGATGAACGTCCAGAACTCCCTGGCCGCCGCCGCGGCCGCCTTCGCCGCCGGTGCGCCGCTGCACGACATCCGGCAGGGCCTGCGCAGCTTCTCGACCAACTACTACCTCTCCCCCGGACGCCTCAACGAGGTCGACGTGAACGGCGCGCACGTGATCGTCGACTACTGCCACAACGCGCCCGGGATGCGGATGCTCGGCGACTTCGTCGACCGGGTGGGCGACTCGCTGTCGGCCACCTCCGAGCTCGGACGGCTCTCACGGATCGGAGTCGTGGCCACCGCGGGCGACCGACGCGACGAGGACATGCGCGAGCTGGGGGCGGTCGCGGCCGAGCACTTCGACGTGGTCATCGTGCGTGAGGACGACAACCTCCGGCGGCGCCCGCGCGGCGAGACCGCGGGACTGGTCACCGAGGGCGTGCGGAAGGCCATGGAGGACGGCGCGCGCTGCAAGCAGGTCGAGATGGTCCTGGAGGAGATCGACGCCGTGCGCCACGCGCTCTCCCGGGCCAACCCGGGCGACCTGGTGGTGATCTGCGTCGACCAGCACGGCCGGGTGATGGGCGAGCTCGAGTCGTGGTCGCACCGGGCGCAGGCGGGCTCCGTCGAGAATCCCGACGCCCCCGCCGCCGACCCCGACTACTACCCGTCCGAGGCGCAGCCGGAGACCTCAGTCGGTACCTGACCCAGGGGCACCCCGCAGCGCGGCCTCGAGGCGGCGCATCGCATCCGGGACGGCGTCGGCCCCGATCCCGCCGAAGCCGATGGCCAGGCCGGGTCGCGGCGGCAGCCGGCGGTAGTGGTCCGAGAGGGCCTCGACGCGCACGCCACGCGCTGCCGCGCGTGCCGCGGCCTCCCGGTCGTCGACCGACTCGTCACGAAACCTCGCGCAGACGTGGAGCCCGGCCACCGACGGCACCACGTCGAGCAGGTCGGCACACCCGGCCAGCCCGGCCAGCACCCGGTCGCGCCGCTCTCGGTAGACGCGGGTGGCCCGGCGCACGTGAGCCGCGTGGTGACCCTCGGCGAGGAACTCGGCGAGGGCCCCCTGGGTGGTCAGGTCGCCCTCCCACGTCGTCACCCGCTTGGCCTCGCGCACCGCCGCGGCCAGCGAGCGCGGCGGCACGACGTACCCGACGCGCAGAGCCGGCAGCAACGACTTCGAGAACGTGCCGACGTAGGCGACGCGACCCACCCGGTCCAGGCTCTGGAGGGGTTCGACCGGCTGCTCGCCGAAGCGGAACTCGCTGTCGTAGTCGTCCTCGAGGATCAGCGCGTCGTGCTCGACGGCCCAGCGCAGCAGCGCCACCCGGCGGCCCAGCGACATCGCCACCCCGGTCGGGAACTGGTGCGACGGGGTGACGTAGACCAGTCGCGTCTCCGGCGGGATCGCCTCCACGACCAGCCCTTCGTCGTCGACGGGCACGCCGCGCAGGGCGACGCGGTGGGTCTCCAGGAGCCGGTGGACCGCGAAGTACCCCGGATCCTCGACCGCCACCACCGCCCGCGGCGCGAGGACGACCCGGGCCATCAGGTCGACCGCCTGCTGGGCGCCGGCGGTGACGATCACGTCGTCCCCCGAGGCAACGACTCCGCGGGCCAGGCCGAGGAAGCGGGCGATCTCGCGCTGAAGCCGAGGCGAGCCGCGACCGGAGTACGCCGACTCCTCGAGCCGCGAGCGCCGCAGCTGCGCGCCGACCAGCCGACGCCAGACCTCGAGCGGGAACAGCGCGGGCTCGGGCTGGCCGAGCGAGAGGTCGTGGAGCGGGCGGTCCCGTCGGCTCGGTCGCGGCGCGGTCGCCTCCCACAGGGGCAGCGGATGCACGGCACCGGGTCGCGCCCGCCGGCCGTCCCCGGAGGCGTCCGTCGACCGGCCCATGGCGTCGCCCGTGGCGTCGTACAGGCTGACGGTCGCGACGTAGGTACCCGAGCCGGTCCGCGCCTCCAGGAAGCCCTCGGCGCTCAGCCGGTCGTAGGCCGCGGTCACGGTCCCGCGGGCGACGCCCAGCTGGCGGGCCAGGTCGCGGGTCGCCGGCACCCGGTCACCCGGCTCCAGCCGCCCGTCGAGAACCGCCGCGCGCAGCTCGCGGTAGATGCGCGCGACGCGGTCCCCCGGCCCGGCCAGGGTCACCTGGAGATCCACGCCGTTCTCCTCGGCGATCAGCCGCGGAGCTCGGGCTCCCACGCCCGGGAGGAGACCGCGAGCATGTTCCAGGCGTTGATCGTGACGATCAGGGCGAGCAGCGCGCCCACCTCGTCGGGCGACCAGTGGGCCGCGACCGCGTCGTACTCCTCGGCGGGAACCCGGGTGTCGGCGACCCGGCTGACGACCTCGGTGAAGCGGAACGCCGCGCGCTCGCGCTCGGTGAAGAACGGCGACTCGTTCCAGACGGCCACGGCGCTGATCCGCTGGGCGGCCTCGCCGGCGCCGGCCGCGTCGGAGCTGTGCATGTCGACGCAGTAGGAGCAGCCGTTGATCTGGGAGGCGCGCAGCCGCAGCAGGTCGCGCAGTCCCGCCGGGATGCCGGCGCGGTCGAGCTCGCGGGTCGCCGTCGCGTCGAGGTGCTGCATCCCCTTGGCGAACGACGGGACGACGGCGTCGACGTCCAGCCGGGCGGGGATGTGGTGGAGGGTCCCGGTGGTCATGGGTCCACCGTAGGCCGATTCTGGACCAGACAGATGAGCCGGTTCCGGTCTCTTTGACTGGTCCACTTCTCTGCTCCACTGCTCTGGCAACTCAGCGCACGTGGACGACTCGGGCGGTGTCCGGTGGTGGGTTGCGGAACGCCGCTCGGGGCAGCCGCTCACCCAGCCGCACCCGGCCCGGGTGACGTCGGGCCAGCCCGCGGGCGGCGCCCTCCGCGACCACGAGGTCCGCAGACCGGAGCCAGCGCAGCCGGGTCAGCGTGCCCACCAGCGCGTTGATCCCGGCGTACGGCGGGTTGGCCACGACGCGGAACGGGTGCCCAGGCCAGCGGAACTCCTCGATGTCGACCTCGAGGACGGACACCGACAGCTGCCCGGCTCGGTGGCGCAGCACGGCGGCCCGGTGCGGGTGCAGCTCCACGGCGAGCACCCGGCAGCCCGCCCTGGCCAGCGGCAGGGTCAGGGCACCGTCCCCGGCCCCCAGGTCGACCACGACCTCACCCGGGCGAACGGGCGAGCCCGCCACGACCGCCTCGGCCCACTCAGGGGTGAGCGGGTGCCATCCCCAGCCTCTCGGCCGGCTCGCAGCCCCGCGCCGCGGCTTCGCCGCGGCCACGGCGGACCATCATCATGACCATCACCATGGCTGCGACCCTAGGCAGCGTCGGCCTCCTGACGCGACAGGGTTTCGGCAGGGACCGCGACGGCCCGACGCTCGCCGACCAGCAGCACGACCAGCGCCCCGACCAGGGACACCGCCGCGGTGACCAGCGCAGCACGGTTCCAGCCGTCGACCAGGGCGGCGGGCGAGATCGCACCCGAGGGGGTCGCGACCACCGAGACCACGGTGACGCCCAGCGCCGACCCGAGGTACCGCGCGGTGTTGTTGGCGCCGCTGCCCAGGCCCGCCTGGGCCGCCGGCACGCTGGCCACGCTCTCGCGGCCCAGCGCGGCGTTCAGGACCCCCGAGGCCACTCCGGCCAGCAGCAGCCCCGGGACGAACCGGCCCGCGCCGGACCCCGTGCCGACGCCCCACAGCATCAGCTGGCCGATCGCGACCACGACCAGCGAGATGCCCATCCGGGCCCGGCCGGTCCAGTGGTGAGGGAGCCGCCGCGACAGGATCGCGGTGAGCACGCTCGGGCCCGACCACGCCAGCATCAGCCACGCCGTGGTCGTGGGGGGCAGCCCCAGGGCAAGGCCGGCGAACCCCGAGATGAACGAGAGCAGCGCGATGATGCCGCCGCCGGTCGCCAGCGCCGCCACCGTGACCGCGGCGAAGGCCGGTCGCCGGAACAACGTCAGGTCGACCATCGCGTGGTCCGAGCGCAGCTCGGCCGTCACGAACGCGGCCAGCAGCAGCACGCCGGCGCCCAGGAGGACCAGCACCAGCGGGCGCGTCCAGCCCTGGCGTCCCTCGGTCAGACCCGCCAGCAGCGAGCTCGAGCCGGCCGCCAGCAGCACGACCCCCGGCACGTCGAGGCGGGCCCGGTGGGCCGACCGCGACTCGTTGCACCCGCTCGCCGTCAGCGCCAGCACCACCGCACCCGCCGCGAGCACGGCGTACACGTCGCGCCAGGAGCTCCACCGACCCAGCCAGGTCGACAGGACCGGCCCGACGGCGATGCCCGCACCCACGCTCGCGCCCCACAGGCCGGTGGCCCGGGCCCGCTCGAGCGGCTCGGTGAACGCCACGGCGATCATGCCGAGCCCGGCCGCGATGACGGCCGCGCCGCCCGTGCCCGTCAGCACGCGAGCCGCCACGAACACCCCCACCCCGGGCGCGACAGCGCCCAGCAGCGAGCCCGCGGCCAGCAGCACGGCTCCCGCCACGAACGTCCGCCGACGGCCGAAGTCGTCGGCGACCCGGCCTGCGGTGAGCAGGAACGCCCCCAGGCCGATCGACATCGAGCTGAGGATCCACGTCCGCCCGGAGGCACCCGCGTCCAGCCCGGCGGCGGTCTGGTTCAGGTTGGCCAGCGGCGCGGTGAACGCGACGAGCACCGCCACGGTGCCCAGGGTGGCGGTGAGGAGGGTGCGGCGGGCGGCGGTCACGGTGGCTCCCTTTAGTCTGTTCATTGAACTAACGGCACCGTAGCATATAGTCTGTCCATCAGACCAGATGAAATTCTTCCGACCGGAGGCCACGATGCCACTCGGCACCGACTACGCCCGCCAGGACTGCTCGCTGGCCCGCTCACTGGAGCTCGTCGGGGAGCGCTGGACGCTGCTGCTCCTGCGCGACGCCTTCCTGGGAGTACGCCGGTTCTCCGACTTCCAGGCGCACCTCGACATCTCCCGAGCCGTGCTCAGCTCGCGCCTGGACGCGCTGGTCGCCGACGGGCTGCTCACCCGCAGCGGCGAGGGTCACCCGACCTACGAGCTCACCGAGGAGGGCCTCGACCTGTGGCCGGCGCTCTACGCGCTCGTGCAGTGGGGCGACCGGCGGACGACGCCGGGACGCCCGCGGCGCCTCTACCAGCACGTCGGCTGCGGCGACCTCGGCCCGGACGGACGCTGCCACGCCTGCGGCCTCACGCCGGCCCCCGGCGACGTCGAGGTGCGGCAGGGGCCTGGCGCCGACCCCTCACTGCGCGACGACCCGGTGTCGGTGGCGCTGCGTCAGCCTCACCGGCTGCTCCAGCCGATCCCGGTCCGCTGACGCCCGGCGCTCAGGCCCGGGCCGCGCGGACCTTCGCGCCGAGCTGCTCCGGGGTGTCAGCCGTGCCGCCGTGGGCGGCGATCCAGTCGTAGACCTGCTGACGCTCGGCGTGGCACATCAGCCCCACGACGTCCCCGGGGCCGGCCTGGGCGACCAGGGCGGCCAGGCACTCGACCTCGGTCGGGTACGCCGGCACGTCGTGCACCCCCACCCGCTCCGCGCCCTCGCGCAGCAGCGTCTCCAGCTCCTCGACGGACCTGCCTCGAAGGTAGTGCTGCTTGTGGCCGATCGCGACCACGTCGGCGCCCATCCCGCCGATCTCCCCCAGCCGGCCGATCAGCTCGTCGGTGCGGTCTCCGACCGCCCCCAGGCCCAGCAGCAGACGGGTCCCCGCGCGGCGTACGCCGGACATGACCTCCAGCAGCGCCTCGAGCCCGGCCTCGTTGTGGGCCAGGTCGATGACCACGCAGACCTCGCCGCCGTCCACCGGCACCGTGAAGAAGTTCATCCGGCCGGGGTTGTGCTCGGGGTCCGGGCGGAACGAGCGGAGCCCCTCGACCACCGTCGCGCGCGCAATGCCGGCGGCCAGCCCCGCCGACGCCGCGGCGAGGGTGTTCTCGACGTTGAAGCGGGAGAGTCCCGCCAGCGTCATCGGCACGTCCACGAGCTCGACCAGCGGGTCGGCGTCCGCCCCTGGCCTCAGGACCGCGACCCAGCCGTCGATCACGGTCGTGGCGCGGCCGCCGGCGTCCAGGGTCTCGCGGACGGCGGGTGAGCTGGGGTCGCGCGAGAACACCCACGGGCGGCAGTGGATGACCGAGCGCATCGCGAAGACGCGCGGGTCGTCGCCGTTGAGGACCGCCCAGCCCCCGCGTCGCGTGATCCGTGGGACGACGGCCTTGACCTCCGCGAGCTGGTCGAGGGTGTCGATGCCTTGCAGCCCGAGGTGGTCGGCACTGACGTTGGTCACCACCGAGACGTCGTTGCGGGTCAGCCCGATGCCCTTGAGCAGGATGCCGCCGCGCGCGGTCTCGGTGACCGCGAACTGCACTCCCGGCAGACCGAGCACCCGACCGGCGCCGCTCGGGCCGGAGTAGTCCCCCGCCTCGACCAGCTTGCCGTCCAGGTAGATGCCGTCGGTGTTGGACCAGCCGACGACCTTCCCGCCCGTGCGGGCGATGTGGGCGATCATCCGGCTGGTGGTGGTCTTGCCGTTGGTGCCGGTGACGGCCACCACCGGGATCGTCGGGCGGATCGTGTGCGGCCGCTCCCCCTCCGCCGAGGCGGCGACCCGCTCGGCGGCGCGTCCGACCGCCCACTCGACGTCCTCGCCGGGCACGGCGTCGAGCACGTCGGCCACGGCCCGCGCCATCTCCTGGGCCCGCTCCCGATGTCGCCAGGGGTAGGCGACGACGACCAGGTGGGGGTCGCTGGTGGGGCGCACCCGGACGGCGAGCCGCACCGTGCCCGACTCACGCGCGATCTCGCGCACCAGCCGGGCCACGGCCCGCAGCGCGAAACGCTGCCGGAAGCCGGTGTCGGGCTCGCCGGGTCGGGCGCCGGCGAGCCCGATCCGCCGGGCCAGCCGCTCGGCGGTCGCCGTCGGCGCCGAGGCCAGCCCCTCGATGTCGAGCGTGGCCTTGATGGCCGCGCGCGGGAAGTACAGGTTCGGCCCCTCCAGAACCCGAAGCTCGGTCAGCGACGTCACGCGGGCACGCTATCTCGGGCGCCCGCCCGCGGACGTCATCCGGCGCGAGCGCCATCCAGCGCCGTCGCGCACGCTTCGGATGACGTCGGTCGGGCTAGGCGCCCATCGCGTGGTAGCCGCCGTCGACGTGCACGATCTCGCCGGTGGTCTTGGGGAGGAAGTCGCTGAGCAGGGCGACGACGGTACGGGCGGTGGGCTCGAGGTCGTCGAGGTCCCATCCGAGGGGGGCCCGCTTGGCCCACTCCTCCTCGAACAGCTCGAAGCCTGGGATCGCCTTGGCCGCCAGCGTCTTCAGCGCGCCCGCGCTGACCAGGTTGCAGCGGATGCCCTGCGGACCGAGGTCGCGCGCGAGGTAGCGGTTGCACGACTCCAGCGCGCCCTTGGCGAAGCCCATCCAGTCGTAGCCCGGCCACGCGACCGAGGCGTCGAACGTCATCCCGACGATGCTCCCGCCCGGACCCATCAACGGCAGGCAGGCGGTCGTCAGTGACTTCAGGGAGTACGCCGAGACGTGCACGGCCTGCGCGACGTCGTTCCACGGCCCGGTCATGAACTTCCCGCCGAGCAGGGTCTCGGGGTTGCCGTAGGCGATGGAGTGCACGACGCCGTCCAGGCCGTCGACGTGCTCGCGCACGGCGTCCGCGAGACCGGCGAGGTGGTCCTCGTCGGTCACGTCGAGCTCGAGGACCGGCGGCTCGGCGGGCAGCCGCTTCGCGATCCGACGGGTGATGCCCAGCGCCCGGCCGAAGTTGGAGATCAGGACGGTGGCGCCCTGCTCCTGGGCGACCTTCGCGGTCGCGAAGCCGATCGAGGAGTCCAAGGTCACGCCCGCGACCAGGATCCGCTTGCCGTCCAGGATGCCGCTCATCTGTCTCCTCGGGTGGGTGGGTCGTGCGGTCAGTGGCCCATGCCGAGACCACCGTCGACCGGGATGACGGCCCCGGACACGTAGGCGCCGCCCGCCGAGGCGAGCCAGGTCACGGCCCCGGCCACCTCGTCGACGGTGCCGTAGCGCCGCAGCGGCACCTGGTCCTTGATGGCCGCCCTCTGCTCGTCGCTGAGGACGGCGGTCATGTCGGTGTCGATGAAGCCGGGCGCCACGACGTTCGCCGTGATGGAGCGCGACCCGAGCTCGCGGGTCAGCGACCGCGCGATGCCGACCAGCCCGGCCTTGGACGCCGCGTAGTTGACCTGGCCGGCCTGCCCGGTGAGGCCGACGACCGACGAGATCAAGATGATCCGCCCACGCCGGAGCCGGAGCATCCCCTTGGCGGCGCGCTTGGTCAGCCGGAAGGCCCCGGTCAGGTTCGTCTCGATCACCGAGCTCCAGTCGTCCTCCGACATCCGCAGCAGCAGGGTGTCGGCGGTGATCCCGGCGTTCGCCACCAGCACCTCGACGGGGCCGTGTGCCGCCTCGGCGTCCGCGAACGCCTGCTCCACCGCCGCGCCGTCGGTGACGTCGCAGATCAGGTCGAGCGCGCCGTCGGGACCTCCGCCGGAGCGCGAGGTGACCGCGACCTTGTCGCCCAGCGCTACGAAGGCCTCCGCGATGGCGCGGCCGATGCCGCGGCTGCCACCGGTGACCAGGACGGACCGGGGCTCACTCTGTGTGTCGACCTGTTCGTCCACGGGGCCGACGCTAGCGACTACTGGCCGGTACCCGGAAGTCGGCCTCGGCCGGGCGGCTCACTCGTCCTCGAGCCGGAACCCGATCTTCATGCCGACCTGGAAGTGCTCGACGTCGCCGTCGGTGATCTGGCCGCGGACCTGGGTCACCTCGAACCAGTCGACGTGCCGCAGCGTGGAGCTGGCGCGGCGTATGGCGTTGCGGATGGCCTCCTCGATCCCGTCCGGCGAGGTGCCGACGATCTCGGTGACGCGATAGGTGCGGTTGCTCATGGCCGGACTCTACGGGCGAGCCGGATCCGCGCCGTCCAGCCGCCCGTCCGGCCGCCCGTCCGGCGCCCCGCCGGCCGCCCGCCCAGCGCCCCGCCATCCGCACGAGCCTGGGCAACGGATCACCAGACGAGCAGGCGACTTAAGGTGGACTATGGCGCGCACCAGACGCGGGGCGCAGGACCCGATCCGGATCACCACGGCCTCGGCAGGGGCCGATGCCGACATCTCGTCGCGCCAGCGGCGCTACCTGGTCGCGATGGGTGTGCGCACGCTGTGCTTCCTGGTGGTGGCCGGGTTGGCCATCACCCACGCCGGGCCGAGCTGGCTGCCATGGATCTTCGTGGTCGGCGCCATCGTGCTGCCCTACGTGGCGGTGGTGATGGCCAACGCGGCCACGACGAAATCAGATGGCTTCGCCCTGCGCAACGGATCATCGCAGGAGAAGGAGCTCCCCCGGGGCACGGATTCCGAATGAGACTCCCCGCTTCTGGGGGTTGGAGGGGCGCAAGCCAGCGTGCAAGAATCGCCGACGTGCCCGCCGGGTTCCCCGACTCGGTGTGCACCGTCGAGTGCCGGAAAGCTTCCCCCGTGGCTGTCTGGCACTCGTCGTCATTTCGGCGCCGCTTCGGATGAGCCTGCGAAGCCGCAGAGAACCGCGACAGGCCGAGGCGTCTCGAAGCCCGGAAGGCCTAGCCCCCGATGGCCGACATCGGCCGGTCGGGCTGGAGGAACGTCGGGTCGTTGATCCCGTGTCCGGGCAGCTTCGTCGCCATCGCGGCGACCCAGCGCTGCGCGATCTCGTCGTCGGAGGCGCCGCCCCGCAGGGCGGCACGCAGGTCTGACTCCTCGCGCGCGAACAGGCAGTTGCGCACCTGGCCGTCGGCGGTGATGCGGACGCGGTCGCAGTCGCCGCAGAACGGTCGCGTGACCGAGGCGATCACGCCCACGACCGCCGGGCCGCCGTTGACCAGGAAGAGCTCGGCGGGTGCGCTCCCGCGCGGTTCGCTGGCCGGTGAGAGCGAGAACTCGCGGCTGAGCCGCTCGAAGATCTCCTCGGCGGTCACCATCTGCTCGCGGTGCCAGTCGTGCTGGGCGTCGAGCGGCATCTGCTCGATGAAGCGCAGCTGGTACTCGTGGGCCACCGCCCACGCGAGCAGGCCGCAGGCCTCGGCGTCGTTGACGCCGCGTAGGAGCACCGCGTTCACCTTGACCGGAGTCAGCCCGGCCTCGTGGGCCGCCTTGGCCCCGCGCAGGACGTCGTCGAGGCGGTCGCGACGCGTGATCGTCGCGAACTGCTTCGGATCGAGCGTGTCGAGGCTGAGGTTGACCCGGTCGAGCCCGGCCTCGGCGAGGGCACCGGCCATCCGCTCCAGGCCGAGGCCGTTGGTGGTGACCGAGAGCTCGAGGCCGGGATCGAGCTCGCGGGTACGGCGGACGATGTCGACCAGGCCACGCCGGATCAGCGGCTCTCCCCCGGTGAAGCGAACGTCGCGCACACCGAGGCTGCGGACCCCGACCGTGATCAGCCGGACCACCTCGTCGTCGGTGAGCACCTCGGGGTGCGGCAGCCAGTCGAGTCCCTCCGCCGGCATGCAGTAGGAGCAGCGCAGGTTGCAGCGGTCGGTCAGCGACACCCGCAGGTCGGTCGCGACCCGGCCGTAGGCGTCGGCCAGCACTCGCTGCTCACTCACCGGTCAAGTCTAGGTCAAGCGAGCCCGCGGACCACGGTCACCGGCGGGCGGATAGCCTCGCACGGTGCCGACGGATACCCGCAGCCTGCGGTTCCTGCTGAGCCGGCGGTGGGTGGTGCTCCTGCTGGTCGTGCTGCTCTGGGCCTACGCGTGCCTGCTGCTCGGCCGCTGGCAGTGGCACCGGCTCGAGAGCCGGCGCGCGAGCAACCAGATCGTCTCCACCAACGAGAGCGCCAGGCCTCGACCCGTCGACCAGGTGCTGCGCCGCGGTGTCGAGCCGCCCGACACCGACCAGTACGCCGTGGTGTCGGCGACCGGCACATATGAGACGTCGCAGACCGTCGTGATCCGCTACCAGACCCGCAACGGCAGCCCCGGCGTCGACGTCGTCGTCCCGCTGATGACGTCCTCCGGCACGGCCCTGCTCGTCGACCGCGGGTGGTACCAGACCGCCAACGAGGGTGGCACCGGCGCCACCCAGGTGCCGGACCCACCGTCCGGCACGGTCACCGTCACCGGGTGGGTCCGGCAGGACGCCGGCGGCAGCTCGACCCAGGTGGTCGACGCCTCGGCCCGCTCGATCTCCAGCAGCCAGATCGCGACCGCCACCGGCCTGCCGGTCTACGGCGGCTTCGTGCAGCTGCTGACCGAGACGCCGGCCCCGGCGACGCCGCTGGCCAGAGCGGGCAAGCCCGGGCTCGGCGACGGTCCGCACTTCTTCTACGCGCTCCAGTGGTGGTTCTTCGGGATCCTCGGCCTCTTCGGGTACGGGTATCTCGCCTGGGAGGAGCGCACCGGGCGTGCCGAGCTGCGCCGCGCACAGCAGCCGGCCAAGCAGTCCAAGCCCGGCCCCCCGGCCCGGGTGAGCGCGTCACAGCGCGCGCATCACCCCGCCGTCGACGGGGAGCATCGCCCCGCTGACGAAGGACGCGGCCGGGCTGAGCAGGAACGCAGCGGCACGGCCGAACTCTGAGGGCTCGCCGTCGCGTCGCAGCGGGATGGTCTCGGCGGCACGCGCCTTCGCCGCGGCGGGATCGGGAGAGAGCGCATCCAGCTCGGCCACCCGCTCGGTGGCCACCCGCCCGGGCAGCAGGCCGTTGACCCGGATGCCACGCGGACCGAGCTCGTCGGCCAGCTGCTTGGCCACCATCGCCAGTCCGGGCCGCAACCCGTTGCTGGTCGCCATCTGGGTGAGCGGGGCCTTGACGCTGGTGGAGAGCACGAACGCGATCGAGCCACCCGCACCGAGGGCGGCGGCGACCACCCTGGCCAGCCGGACGCCTCCGAGGAACACCGACTCGAACGCCGCGGTCCACTGCTCGTCGGTGGTCGCGGTGACGCTGCCGACGGGTGGTCCGCCGACGCTGATGAGGGCACCGTCGATCCGGCCCCACCGCTCGTGGGCCGCCGCGACCAGGCGATCCGCCAGACCGGGGTCGGCGTTGTCGCCGACGACGTACGACGCGTGGCCGGAGCCCAGCTCGGCCACGGCCGACGCCAGCCTCTCCTCGGTGCGGCCGGCGAGCACCACGCTGGCGCTCTCGGCGACGAGCACCTCCGCGGTGGCGCGGCCCAGTCCGCGCGCTCCCCCGGTGACGACGAAGACGCGATCGGCTAGTCCCAGGTCCATGACCCGAAACCTAACGGGTTGGCGGGGCGAGCCGGCTCAGCCGCTGCCCCGGTGCGCCACGACCGACCGCGCCGTCTCCGCGACGACGTCGTCCAGGTCACCCAGCCACGGCTCGGCGAGCCGGATCGCGGCCGGTGAGCCGACGACGGCTGGCGCTGCGTGCAGCGC
This sequence comes from Nocardioides sp., assembly GCF_036267815.1. Classification (GTDB taxonomy): domain Bacteria; phylum Actinomycetota; class Actinomycetes; order Propionibacteriales; family Nocardioidaceae; genus Nocardioides. The sequence continues at coordinate 23,080 of NZ_DATAVI010000012.1, forward strand.
GCAGGACCGGAGCCACGGGTCGTCCCACTGCGTCTGGGGGTCCTCGACGAGGTCGCGGACCCAGGCGTCGGCGGACAGACCCGGCTCTCCGCGTCCCGCGAGCGCCGTTGCCAGGTCCTCCGCACTCGCCCAGGGAGCCAGCAGCCCCGCCATCCGCTCGCCGAGCTCGCGCCCCACGAGCACCTCGAGCAGCTCGACGGCCAGGGCTCGCTCGTCGGTGCCGCTGCGGCCCAGGGCCGCCACGATCCGCCCGGCGCCGCGATGCCCTTGGCGCATGGCGAGGTGGTCGGCCAGCACCTGCGAGGAGTGCTCGGTGTCCTCGACGAGCGCCCGACGCAGCGTCGCGGCGGCGGGCTGGCTCTCGAGCGCGACAAGGGCATCGCGAGCACGAGCGGCGCGGTCGGCCCGGAGCTCGACCTCGGTCCGGAGATCGGGGAGGCCGGCGGGGGTGTCCGGCAGCGAGTCGCGCATCCTTCCCAGCGCGGCGACCAGGCGCTCGCGTACGACACCCGCCTCCTCGGCCCCGAGGCGGTCCACGACCAACGGCGCCACCTCGACGGCATATCGGTCGAGCGCGTCGACCAGGGCGGCACTCGACGCGGCGGACGCCGTGACGTCTGCGAGGTACGGCACGAAGAAGGGGTGGTGCCGGGCCGCGGAGCACCCGGCCAGTGCCGCGTCGCGGACTCCGGGAGCCGGATCGGCCACGGCGGCAGCCCACTCGCGCTGGGCGCGCTGAGCGGTCGCGCCTTCCCCGCCTGCCAGTGCGGCGGCTGCGGCGAGCCGTGCGTACGGGTCGGCCGACGCCAGGAGCGCTGACATCTCGACCCCCGACGGAGGGCCGACCGGCCCGACCGCACCGAGCGCTGCCCGGACCTCGGGCACCCGCGGGCCGGCCAGCAGCGAGACGACGACCCGCCCGTCGGAGTCGACGAGGTCCAGCGGCTCCCACGGGCGGGCGGTGACCAATGCCAGCACGCCGGACCGGTAGTGCGCGTGGGCGACCAGCGCGGTGACCAGCCAGGCGACCGTGAGCACCAGCGTGATGGCGACGACGGCCCGGACACCCAGATGCGTGGCGCGGAACACCAGCAGCAGGATGCCCACGAACCCTAGGGCCAGGGGCACCCCGGCCGCCTCCACGACGGTCTGCGCCCGCAGTCGGCTACGCGGCTCGAGAGCCTGGTACGCCGTGTTGATCGCCGCCCTGGTCATCCCGTCGGTCAGGGCGATGTGGGCGACCTGCTGCGCACACATCACGACGAAGAACGTGGTGCCGTCTGGCCCTCCGAACGCCCCGACGGCGGTACCGAGGACCAGCAGCACGATCAGACCGAGGGGGTTCGCGGTGAGACCGCCGCGCTCGCCGTACCGCATCAGGAGCCTGCCGGCGACCAGGAACACGAAGCCGAGCGCCACGACGTTGATCAGGGTGTCGTAAAGGCCCTGGAACCGCGCCAGGTCGTTGGGGTCGGGGAAGTGGAACGCGGCGCGCTCCCAGACGATGTAGTCGAGGAGCTGGGTGATCGCGGCCACCAGCAGCTGGTAGCCGAACATCACCAGGAACAGACCGCGGTCCGGCGTCGACGAGGTCTCGGCGGCCGCGGCCCCGGGGTCCTGACGCTGCGGTTCGGGACGCCGGCCGAGCTCGTCGGGGAACCGTCGTCCCGCCGCGACCGCGGTCCCGAACCAGACCACGCCACACCCGACGTCGACGAGCAGCAGGTTGACCGGGCCGCCGAGCGGCCCGGTCAGGGTTGCCGACGCGAGCCCGCCCACCACGAACCCGAGCGAGAACCCCGCCACGATCCGAGCGAAGTACTGCTTCAGGCTCCTGACGTCGAGCACCCGCCCGGCCTGGGTGCCCACCATCACGAAGCCCACGGGGATGATCAACGGGAACAGCGCCACCAGCACCGCGGAGACCCACGGGTGGCCGCCGAGGCGGAGCAGCGCCCAGCCCAGAGCCACGATCACCACGAAGACACCGATGCACCACCGGGCGACGCCGGCCAGGGAGAGCCGGGCCTGGAGGCTGCCCATGACGCGGGAGACGGCGACACCGAGCACGGCGACGGCGAGGTAGACGAAGGGCAGGTTCTGCGCGCCGTAGCGTTCCAGGAACAGCGCGCTGGCGGGGACGATCAGGAAGACGACCGACAGGCCCAGCAGGCCGGCTTGAGCAGCCAGTAGCAGGACCCGCCGTCTCAGCTCTGTCATCTGGGGCTCATGCCAGGCTTGTCAGGCCGAGGAGTGTGCTTCACGCAGGCGTCGCACCAGCTCGGCGATGACCCCGACCGCGATCTCGGGGCGAGTGCGAAGGGCCTCGTCGAAGTCGACCTTGCGCAGCCGGAAGGCCCGGACGTCGGTCAGCGCGGTGACGGTCGCGGTGCGCGGCTCCGGCTCGAGCACCGCGAGCTCGCCCACCACCTGGCCGGCCCCCAGGTCGACCGCGCGGTCGGGGCGGGTGACTCGCACCGTCCCCTCGGTCAGGACGAACATCCAGTCCTCGACCGCGCCGGCGACCATCAGGTCGGTCCCGACCGGGAACTCCTCCTCGAGGAGGGTCCGGGCCAGCCCGGCCAGGACACGGTCCGGGGTTCGCTCGAACAGCGACACCCGCTTGAGCAGGGTGACGCGTTCGATGGTGAGCAGCACCGGTGGATTCTAGGGCAACGCGAAGGCCCCAGGTCCGCGGTCACGTAGTGTTCGGCCATGGTCGAGAGGCTGGCCGGCGGGCTCGACGCGACCGACCCGACCCCGCGCCGGCGCGTCGTCCGAGACCCGGTGCACGACTACGTCGAGGTGCCGGGCGAACTCGAGGCGCTCCTCGCGTCACCGGCCGTGCAGCGGCTGCGGAACATCTCCCAGACCTCCCGCGCCAACACGCGCTACCCGTCGCTGAACGGGTCGCGCTACGAGCACGGGCTCGGCACCATGCACCTTGCGGTCAAGGGTTGGCGGAGCGCGTGGCGCAACTGCGAGGAGCAGGCACGGCCGCGCTTCGCCCGCGAGGTCGTCGGCGAGCTCCGCGGCATTCCCGAGCCCGACGACTGCACGGCCCGCTGGCTGGCCGGCGACCAGATCGAGGACACCGCGCTGTGGCGGGACTTCCCCCGCGTGGTCGGTCTGGTCGTGGCGGCGGTCGGGCTGGTTCACGATCTCGGGCACCCGCCGTTCTCGCACACCATGGAGGACTTCTACCGGGCGCGGATCGAGGAGGTCATGGGGCCTGCGGCCGGTCGCGACCAGGCCGAGTACGCCGCTGCCAGCGGTCACGCCCAGTTCCACGAGTGGGCGGGGCTGACGATCTTCGACGCACTGCCCGACGCGTGCTTCGCCCACCTACCCCGGGTGTTCGTCAGGGCGGTGCTCTCGGACCGCTCGGGAGACGACTGGTCGCACTGCCTGCACGCGATCATCGACGGCCAGTTCGACGTCGACCGACTCGACTACCTGATGCGAGACGGGCTCGGCGCCGGCACCGAGCTGGGCGCCGTCGACTGGCGCCGCCTGGTGGACAGCCTCGAGCTGCACGAGCTGCCGGAGGTGCCCGGGGGCTGGCGGATCGGCCTGGGCGCCCGGGCCATCTCGGCGTTCGAGACCCTGCTGGTACAACGCGCCCAGCACTACCGCTGGGTCATCCACCATCACGCCGGTGTCGCCGCGGACGCCGCCCTGAGCCGCTGCGCCGAAGGGATCTTCGACCTGGTCAGCTCGTCCGACGAGGACGAGCCGCACGAGGCGGTGACCCGCCTGCGGGCCGTGATGCCGGACCTCGACTACGTCGCCGCGGCGGCAGACGCCGTCGCGCCGCTTCGGCGGTGCCGGGACGACGTCGACTTCCTGACCTGGTTGCGAGACTCGCGGGCCCCCCTGACCGCCCTGAGCGAGTCCGGCTCCGACGCCCAGTCGGCGCGGGCGCGCATGGTGCTGCGTCTGCACGACGTGTGCGACGGCTACGTGCTCGAGCCGGTCCCCGCCTGGCGCAACTACCACGAGTTCCTGGCCCGCACCCACCAGAACCCCGGACCCGTGGCCGCGCTGGTGGACCGAGCACCGGCGCCCGAGGTCTCGGACTATCTGGTGAGTGCCGCGAGCCGGGAGGCCGCGGCGATCATGCTGGCCGAGCTCCCCGCGCGCCTCAACGCGACGCTGGGCGCCATGTCCGAGACGCACCACAACGCCGGCGCGCGGCGGATCGAGGCGCAGCTGACGGCGAGGACCCCCGAGGTCGAGGGTCTGGGCGTGGGCTTCTGGCTGGTCCAGCCGGTGGGCTTCTTGGCAGTCCAGGAGGAGTTCGCCACCGTCTGGCGCGGCAACGAGGAGTCGCCGCTGAGCGAGGTCAGCCCGTTCCCCCTGGCGCTGACGATGATCGAGGTGATGCGCCCTCGCTGTCTGGTCTACTTCGTGCCGTTCGCCGGCACCGGGCAGCATGTCGGCAAGGCCGCGCGCAGGGCCGTCGGTCACGCCTTCTTCCACACCCTGGCCGAGCTCGAGCGCGATCCTCACGAGACGCGCTAGTGGGAGGACGCGGCCGCCGTCTCGGATCAGGCGGGGACGTCCTCCCGCCCGGGTCCGGGCAGGAACTGGGTGCGGTAGAGGTCGGCGTACAGCCCGCCCTGGGCGAGCAGCTGGGCATGGGTGCCCTGCTGGACGATCTGGCCGGCCTCCAGCACCAGGATCAGGTCGGCGTCGCGCACCGTGGACAGCCGGTGCGCGATCACCAGCGACGTCCGGCCCTCCAGGGCCGCGTCCAGTGCCCGCTGCACCGCGACCTCGGACTCACTGTCGAGATGGGCGGTCGCCTCGTCGAGGACGACGACCGCCGGTGCCTTCAGCAGCAGCCGGGCGATCGCGAGGCGCTGCCGCTCGCCGCCGGAGAGGCGGTAGCCCCGATCGCCGACCACGGTCTCGAGACCGTCGGGGAGGTTGCTGACCAGGGGCGCGATCTGCGCGGCCCCGAGGGCTGCCCAGATCTCCTCGTCGGTGGCCGCGGGGCGCGCGTAGAGCAGGTTCTCGCGGATGGTGTCGTGGAACATGTGGGCGTCCTGGGTGACGTACCCCACGACGTCCTCGAGCGACTGCAGGGTCACGTCGCGCACGTCCTCACCACCGACCAGAACCCGACCCGAGGTGGCGTCGTACAGCCGCGCGACGAGGTGGGTGGCCGTGGTCTTGCCGGCACCCGACGGACCCACCAGCGCCACCATCTGTCCGGGCTCGACGGCGAACGACACGTGGTGGAGCACCGTGCCGCTGTCGCGCGACTCCGCCCGGGCCACGGTCTCGAGCGAGGCCAGCGAGACGTCCTGGGCCCGCGGATACCCGAAGGAGACGTCGTCGAACGCCACCGACGACGCGGTCGGCGGGAGGACCACGGCGTCGGGCGACTCCTGGATCAGGGACGGCAGGTCGAGCACCTCGAAGACGCGGTCGAAGCTGACCAGCGCCGTCATCACGTCGACGCGGACGTTGGACAGCGCCTGGAGGGGCCCGAGCAGCCGCAGGAGCAGCGCGCCCAGGGCGATCAAGGTGCCGACCGAGAGGTGTCCCTGGACGGCGAGGTACCCGCCGACGCCGTACACCAGCGCCATCGCCAGGGACGGCACCAGGGTCATCACGGTGAAGAAGACGCGGGTGAGCACCGAGATCCTGATGCCGAGGTCGCGCACGGTGCCGGCCTTGTCGGCGAACCGGGCATCCTCGGTCTCGCGGTGGCCGAAGAGCTTGAGCAGCATCGCGCCGCCGACGTTGAACCGCTCGGTCATCGCGTTGCCCATCGCGGCGTTGCCGTCCATGCGGTCGCGGGTCAGCACGGCCATCCGGCCGCTCACCCAGCGCGAGGTGAGCAGCAGGAGCGGGAACAGCAGCAGGCACAGCAGCGTGACCTGCCAGCTCAGGGCGAGCATCGTGACGCCGACGACCACCACCGACACCGCGTTGGAGACGGTGCCCGAGAGCGTGGACGTGAACGCGCTCTGGGCGCCGATGACGTCGTTGTTGAGGCGGCTCACCAGCGCGCCGGTCTGGGTGCGGGTGAAGAACGCCAGCGACTGGCGCTGGACGTGGGCGAAGACGCGGGTGCGCAGGTCGTAGATCAGGCCCTCGCCGATCCGGCTCGAGAGGTATCCGGTGAACATCCCGAGCAGGGCGTCGGCGAGGGCGGCCAGCGCGATCCCGACGGCGAGCCAGACCACGACCGAGACGTCGTGGCCCAGGATGCCCTGGTCGACCAGCCGCTGCATGAACAGCGGTGGGACCACCACGAGCCCCGCGTCCAGGACGGTGCCCACCAGGAAGAACCCGATCAGCCGTCGGTGGGGCTTGGAGAACTCGATGACCCGCTTCAGCGTCTGACGCTCGATCCGGTTCTCCAGGATCGCGCGGTCGGAGCGCAGCGTGCGCCAGGCCATCGGTCCGATGCTCGACATCCGGGTATCTCTCTCTCGCTCAGCCGTCGGCCAGGAGGTCGGCCAGTTCGCGGAACCGGCGCACCTGCGCCGCGCGCTCCAGGCGGCGCTGCTCGTCCAGCGAGCTGTCCGCCGCCGTCTGGAGCAGCGCCTTCGTCTCTCGCACCGCCCCGGCCATCGGTGCGGTCAGCGCCCCGACCAGGTCGGCCAGCGCGCCGTCGAGCTCGGAGACCGGGCACAGCATGGTCGCCAGCCCGATCTCCAGAGCCTCGGGCGCACCGACCACGCGTGCCGTCGCGCAGATCTCCAGCGCCCTGGCATACCCAACGCACGCCACCAGCGGCTTTGTTCCGGTGAGGTCAGGGACCAGACCGAGGGCCGGCTCCTTCATGCAGAACTGTGCATCGGCGGCGACCACCCTCAGGTCACAGGCCAGCGCAAGCTGGAAGCCGGCGCCGATGGCATGGCCCTGGACGACCGCGACCGAGACGAACCGGGGGTCGCGCAGCCAGGTGAACCCCTGCTGGAAGCGGTCGACCGTGGCGTCGACCTCCGCCTCGGGTCGGGACAGCAGCCCGGCGATCGACTCGGGATCCTCGACCGCAGCCCGCGGGTCGAGCATCGCGCGGTCGAGACCGGCCGAGAAGCTCGCGCCCTGGCCCCGGACGACGACCACGCGCACCTGGTCGGGGATCTCCTCCCCGATGGCAGCGAGCGCGCGCCACATCGCAGGCGTCTGCGCGTTGCGAACCTCGGGGCGGCTCAGCGTGACGGTGGCGACCTCGCCCGACACGGCGTAGGTCAGGCCGGCGGCGGCGAGCTCCTCGGGCGTCATGGCCGCCACTGTAGGTGGGGGCTCGGACAGGCGCCGTCAGGCGAGGGAGACGAGGTCGGCGTAGGAGTCGTTCCAGAGGTCCTCGACGCCGTCGGGAAGGATCAGGACGCGGTCCGGGTCGAGGGCGCGGACGGCGCCCTCGTCGTGGGTGACCAGCACGATCGCTCCCTGGTAGCCGCGGATCGCCGCGAGCACCTCCTCGCGGGAGGCGGGGTCGAGGTTGTTGGTCGGCTCGTCGAGCAGCAGGACGTTCGCGCTGGAGACCACCAGGATGGCCAGCGCGAGACGGGTCTTCTCGCCTCCGGACAGGACGCTGGCGGGCTTGCCCACGTCGTCGCCGGAGAAGAGGAACGAGCCCAGCACCGAGCGCGTCTCGGTGTCGGTGAGGGACGGCGCCGCGCTGCGCATGTTCTCCAGGACGGTCCGGCCGGTGTCGAGCGTCTCGTGCTCCTGGGCGTAGTACCCGAGCTTCAGCCCGTGACCGGGCTCCACCTCGCCCGTGTCGGCCTTGTCCACGCCGCCCAGGATCCGTAGCAAGGTCGTCTTGCCGGCGCCGTTCAGACCCAGGATGACGACCCGGGAGCCCTTGTCGATGGCGAGGTCGACGTCGGTGAACACCTCCAGGGAGCCGTAGGACTTCGACAGCTCGGACGCCGTGAGCGGCGTGCGCCCGCACGGCGCGGGGTCCGGGAACTTGATCCGGGCCACGCGGTCGCCGCGCCGGTCGGCCTCGACTCCGCTGAGCATCTTCTCCGCCCGGCGCATCATGTTGTGCGCCGCCTGGGCCTTGGTCGCCTTCGCCCGCATCTTCGAGGCCTGGTCGAGCAGCGCGTCGGCCTTCTTCTCGGCGTTCTGACGCTCGCGCTTGCGTCGCCGCTCGTCGGTCTCGCGCTGGCTGAGGTACGCCGCCCAGCCCATGTTGTAGACGTCGATCTCCTGCCGGTTGGCGTCGAGGTGGAAGACCTTGGTCACGGTCAGCTCGAGCAGGGCCGTGTCGTGGCTGATCACGACCAGCCCGCCTCGGTGGGACCGCAGGAACTCGCGGAGCCAGATCACCGAGTCGGCGTCGAGGTGGTTGGTCGGCTCGTCGAGCAGCAGCGTCTCGGCGCCGGAGAAGAGGATCCGCGCGAGCTCGACGCGGCGCCGCTGACCACCCGAGAGAGTGCGCAGCGGCTGGGTCATCAGCCGCTCCTCGATGCCGAGCGAGGCAGCGATCTGGGAGGCCTCGGCCTCGGCGGCGTAGCCACCCCCGGCGTGCAGGTCCGCGTCGGCCCGCTCGTAGCGCCGCATCGCCCGCTCGCGCACCGCGGGCTGGTCGCTGGCCATCTCGACCTCGGCCGAGCGCAGCCGGCGTACGACGTCGTCGAGGCCGCGCGCGGACAGGATCCGCTCGCGCACGGGAACGTCGGGGTCGCCGGTGCGGGGGTCCTGGGGCAGGTAGCCGACCGAGCCGGTGGAGGTCACCTGTCCCGACGCCGGCAGGGACTCGCCGGCCAGGATCCGGGTCAAGGTGGTCTTGCCGGCTCCGTTGCGCCCGACCAGTCCGACCTTGTCCCCCGGCCCGACCCGGAAGGAGACGTCGTGCATCAGCAACCTCGCCCCGGCCCGAACTTCGAGCTGCTGGGCACTGATCATCAGGCTGGCTAGTCTAGGGCGCCTGCCCAGCGGCCCGTGCGGCCCCTCGACTAGGAGTCACGATGCGGTTCAACCCGAAGGCGCGACTCGACACGAGCCGGGTGCGCGAGGGCGGCAGCGGTGGCGGCGGGGGCGGCGGTCTGGGCGGCCCCGGGATGCGGATCCCCCTGCCGGGCGGCACCAAGGCCGGCGGCGGTGTCGGCCTGGTCCTGATCATCGTGGTGCTGATCGTCAGCCAGTGCAGCGGGATCGACCTGACCGGGGCCGTGAGCGGGGCCGGGGCCAGCGGCTACACCACCAGCAGGTTCCAGGGCGGCGACAGCACGGCCTACCAGGGCTGCACGACGGGCGAGGACGCCAACGAGCACCCCACCACCTGCGGGGTCGTCGCCGTCGAGAACTCCCTGGTCGACTACTGGAAGCAGACCCTGGCCCAGCAGTCTGCGAGCACCACCTTCAAGCCCGAGGCCGCGATCGTGACCTTCTCGGGGTCGACGGCCGGCGGCTGCGGCACCGCCCAGGCGGCGATGGGACCCTTCTACTGCCCCACCGACCAGACGATCTACTTCGACCCGTCGTTCTTCCACGACATCCTCCAGCAGCAGCTGAACGGGCCGTCGGGCGCCTTCGTGGAGCCCTACGTCATCGCCCACGAGTTCGGGCACCACATCCAGAACCTCCTCGGGACCATGAGCAAGGTGAGGACCCAGCAGGGGCCGAACAGCGACTCGGTGCGCCTGGAGCTCCAGGCCGACTGCTACGCCGGGATGTGGACCAAGAGCGCGACCACCACCGAGGACAGCCAGGGCAACGTCCTGATCCAGGACCTGAGCCAGCAAGACGTCCAGGACGCCATCGCCGCCGCCAAGTCGGTGGGCGACGACACCATCCAGAAGGAGACCACCGGCCAGGTCAGCCCCGAGCAGTGGACCCACGGGTCCTCGGCGGCGCGGGTCCGCTGGTTCACCGTCGGCTACCAGAACGGCACCCTGAGCGCCTGCAACACCTTCAACGGCCAGAACGTCGAGTGACGCCCTACTCCTTCCTCTCCCACCTCGAGTGCTCGCGCACCGGCACGTCGTACGGCGCCGACCAGGTGCAGGGGCTCAGCGAGGTCGGCGCACCGCTGCTCGCGCGCTACGACCTGGCCGGCGTCCGGTCGGCGGTGACCAGGGAGGGCATCGCCAGCCGGCCGCCGACGCTCTGGCGCTACCACGAGGTGCTGCCCGTCCGAGACCGCGCCCACGTCACCACCCTCGGTGAGGGCATGACGCCGCTGCTGCCCCTCCCGGCGTACGGCGCGTCCATCGGCGTGCCCGGTCTCCTGATGAAGGACGAGGGCCTGCTCCCGACCGGCACCTTCAAGGCGCGGGGCGCCGCGGTCGGCGTCTCCCGCGCCCGCGAGCTCGGCGTCCTTGCCGTGGCGATGCCGACCAACGGCAACGCCGGCGCCGCCTGGTCGGTGTACGCCGCGCGGGCCGGCCTGGGCAGCCTGGTCATGATGCCGGTCGACGCTCCGGAGATCACCCGGCGCGAGTGTGTTGCCGCCGGCGCCGAGCTGTACCTCGTCGACGGCCTGATCAACCACGCCGGCGCGCTGGTGCAGGCCGCGGTCGAGGAGCGGAGCGGCTACCAGGAGGTCTCGACCCTCAAGGAGCCCTATCGCATCGAGGGCAAGAAGACGATGGGCTACGAGATCGCCGAGCAGCTCGGCTGGCGGGTACCCGACGTCATCGTCTACCCCGCCGGCGGCGGGGTCGGCATCATCGGCATCCACAAGGCGATGCTGGAGATGCGCGAGCTGGGCTGGATCGGCGCGCGCCTGCCCCGACTCGTCGCGGTCCAGGCGAGGGGCTGCCAGCCGATCGTCGAGGCCTACGAGGCCGGGCTCGACGAGAGCACGCTTCGCGAAGGCACCCACACCATCGCCTTCGGCATCAACGTCCCGAAGGCGCTGGGTGACTTCCTGGTGCTCCAGGCGGTGCGCGAGTCCGACGGGACGGCGGTCGCGGTCGACGACGACACGATCCTGGCGGAGCTGGCGAGCCTGGCTCGGCAGGAGGGCACCTGGATCTGCCCGGAGGGCGCGGCCTGCCTGGCCGCGGTCCGGCGGCTGCGCGCGAGCGGCTGGCTCGACGCCGGCGAGCGGGTGGTCGTCCTCAACACCGGGGCGGGCTCGAAGTACCCTGAGACCATGACCGTCGACGTCCCGGTGCTGCCCCGCTAGAGGAGCGCCTCGACGAGAGGGAACTGGCGCTGGAGGCGCCTCAGGTACGGCGCGACGGCGGGGTGGCGGTACTTCCCGGCCAACGCGCCCTCGCCGTGGGCGACCCGAGCCAACGCCCACTCGGCGCGCGAGAGCGCGGTATAGGCCGCACTGATGCGCATGCCCAGCGCGGCCTCCTCGCCGGTCGCCACCCCGTCAGGAAGCCCCAGGAGGTAGGCGTCGAGCAGCGGCTCGGCATCCTCACGGGCGTTCTGGAGGAACAGGCCGAGGTCCGCACCGACCGGGCCGTGCCCCAGCGTGCTCCAGTCGATCGCGACGATGTCGTCGCCGTGGCGCCCGGGGAGGTTCTGCGCGGCCGGGTCGCCGTGCTGCGGGAGCTGCGGCAGGGCGTCGAGCTCGCGCAGCAGGGTCTCGCGCCGAGACCACAGCCGCTCGGCGACGTCGGCGACCGTGGTCCGCGCGAGCGTCGGCCACCCGCCGCGACGATCGACCCGGTGCATCCGGTCGCGCAGCTGGCCCACGGCCAGCCAGCGGTGCCGCCCCAGGTCCGCACCGGCGAACCTGCCCAGCGCGTGCGCGACGTAGAGCCCGTTGAGCGCGGCGTCCTCGACCCACTCACTGGTCAAGGTGATGCCCTCGTCGTCCTCCGCGACGTCGGTGGGCGTCGCTCGGAGCCCCGGTGTCTCCGCGGTGACACCGCTGATGGCCACGTCGGCCTCACGCCGCCAGTAGGCGAAGTGGTGCGGGTCGGAGTACTCCACCGGGTCGTCGGGTGCCGGCAGGGCGAGGCGCTTCACGACGAGCGGCCGGCCGTCGCGCTCGGTGCGCCACACGCCGATGGTCGAGGTCCCCGTGCCGCCGGTCACGGCGAGCCAGGCCGGATCGGGCTCCCACATGGACCGGACGCTAGCCGATGTCACGCTCGTGGTGGCGCCACCTGGCTCCCACGACCAGAAGTGTCGCGGCCAGGAGCAGGAACCAGTGTCGTAGGTTCGCCCCGTGACCACCTTGCTCGAGTCGACCAGCCGCTCCCTGCACCACATCGCCCTCGACAAGCAGCGCGAGGGCAGAGTGCCCGGGTTGTTCGCCGGCGTGGCCCGCGGCGGCTCCCTGGTCTGGGGCGAGGGCGTCGGGCAGGCCCGGGTGGGAGCGGAGCCGGCACCCGGTCCCGACGACCAGTTCCTGATCGCCTCGAACACCAAGACCTTCGTCGCGGTGATGGTGATGCAGCTGCGCGACGAGGGACGGCTCTCCCTCGACGACCTGCTGGGCGACCACGTGCCCGAGGTCTCCCACCCGCTCACCGTCCGGCAGTGCCTGTCGCACGTCTCGGGCATGGCCCGCGAGCCCCTCGGCGACGTCTGGGAGACCCTGGAGAACCCCACGGCCAAGGAGCTGCGGCGCGACTTCGACGACGTCGAGCGAGTGCTCAAGCCCCACCACCACTGGCACTACTCCAACGTCGTCTACGCGATGCTCGGCCAGCTGGTCGAGGTGCTCGACCAGCGTCCCTGGACCGAGTCGCTGGCGACGCGGCTGCTGACGCCGCTGGGGATGACGCGCACGAGCAACGGCTTCGACAGCGGGCCGCACGTGCAGGGCTACTACGTGCCGGCCTACGACGACGTCCCCCGCGAGGAGCCGGTGATGGACCTGCGAGGGTTGGCTCCGTGCGGCGGCCTCGCGAGCACCGCCAACGACCTGGCGACCTGGTCGGCGTTCGTCGCGGACCCCGGCGACCTGCTCTCGGCCGACACGCTCGAGGAGATGTGCCAGCCGCAGATCCTGCTCACGCCCGAGAGCTGGAACGCCGCGATGGGGCTCGGCTTCTTCCTGGTGCGCAAGGGCGACCGCACCTACGTCGGGCACACGGGTGGCATGCCGGGTCACATCACCGGCGTCTTCACCCACCGCGAGTCGGGCACTGGCGGGATCGCGCTGATGAACAACAGCGCGCCGGTCCCGCCCGACGTGTTCGCCATCGAGCTGGCCGACCTCGTGGCCGACCACGACCCGCTCGAGCCGGAGCCCTGGCAGCCGGGCACCTCGGTGCCCGAGGAGTTCCGGGGCCTGCTGGGACGATGGTTCTCCGAGGGTCAGCCGTTCGTCTTCTGGGTCGAGCAGGGTGAGCTCCGGGCCCGGGTCGACAAGCCCGCGGCGGCCAAGCTGGCGCCGTCGCGCTTCGCCAAGGTCGAGGAGGACGTCTACCGCGACATCGCCGGCCGGGAGCGCGGCGAGATCCTGCGGGTCACCCGCAACGCCGACGGCTCGGTCCCCAAGCTCAACTGGGCGACGTACCTGTTCACCCGCGAGCCGATCGCGTTCGGCGAGCACCTGCGCTGAGGGAACGGCTCCGCGTCAGGCGTTGACGACGTCGACGCGCACCGACAGCGCGTCGGCGACCGCGCTGTCCAGCACGCCGCGCCGGGGATCGGGAACGGCGAGCCAGGGGCCGGCCACGGACAGGTGGGCGAGCCGGGCGTCGGCCAGCACCTCGTCGACCGCCGCATGGTCACCGCCGGTGACGACCGGCAGGGGACGGCCGCCGAGCAGCCGGACGGCGTGCTCCGCCGCGGCCTCGAAGGCCTGCCTCGCCTGGTTGTCGCGTCGCCGGGCGAAGCGCTGCTGGCTCTGACCGCCCGCCTTGGTGCGTCCCTGGACGTGTCGCTGGCCGACCTTGTGCTCCGCCACGACGTCGCCGGCCAGGCGCGCGACGGCGAACCCGCCCTTGCGGACCAGCAGGACACCCCACCGGTCCGGGGCCGCGACGGCCGCCGCGAAGGCGCCCGGGTCGGCCGGGCCGGCGTACGTCGCCTCGAGCGGCAGGCGGGCGGAGAAGGTGGACCCGTCGGCCGCCGCGCCGGTCAGCGTGCCCTCGTGCACGGCGTACGACGTGGCGCCGTGCCGGGTCGCGAAGTTCTCGACCCACCGGACCATCCGCACGCCCGGGACCAGCACCTCGGTCATCCGACGCGGGCCCCCGTCAGCCCCACGTGACGCGGGCACCCTCGGCCCACAGGTCGAGGCTCTCGTCGGAGACCTCGTCGCTGCGGTTCCACAGGGTCAGGTAGAGCGCCACCGCCGAGCCACGCAGCACGACGTCGGCGTCCTCGTCGCCGAGGCCGCGCGCCGTGACCGGCCGCTGGGTGCTCAGCGCGACCAGCCAGCGCTGGTCGGCGTCCTCCGGCAGGACCGCGATCGTCATCGGCTCCTCGGAGAGCAGCCGCGACCGGGGGCGTGGCAGGAAGCCGGTCAGCAGCTCGTCGATCCCGTCGAGGGCCAGGTCGCGGCCGATCCAGGTGTCCGCGGCCTTCGGGTAGCGCCCGATCACGGCCGAGAGGGCGTCCACCGCGTGGATCGTCGTCTCGTGGCACTGCCGTCGGGCCCAGAACTGCCGGGGCGGCGGCGCGTCCGCCAGGAACACCAGCGCCCGAAGGTCGTCGGGGGCGGCGCGCAGCGTCTCCTCCACCGCAACGGCGCCCTCAGCGAGCCAGGCGACCGGGTCCGCCGCCGCCAGCCCGTCGCGCTCCACCTCGTCCGGGTCGACCTCGGCGCCGACGACCTGCCCCGCCGCCCAGCGATGGACCAGGCCCTGGTGGACGACCAGGCGCCGCACGTCCCAGTCGGGGGTGGTCGGCACCGGCGCGGCGAGGCCGGCGGTGGTCGCAGACCCCACGAAGGCGTCGACCGCCTCGCGCAGACCGGCGAGGTGCTGCTCGAGGTCCATGCGCGAAGTGTGGCACCCCGGCCGCCGCGACGCGCCCGAGTAACGGGCCGCTGGCACCCGAGTAACGGGCCGCTGGCACCCGACCCGTGACCGATCCGGTGCGGAACCGTGACCGGATCGGCCTCGTCCCAGTGCCGGCGTACGGCCACACTGCCAGCACCACGGCATGCGGGAGGCGTGATGAAGCGGAGCCCGGCACCGACGGTCGCGCTGGCGGCTGTCCTGCTCGCGGGCTGCGGGGCCCGCGCCACCGCCACGAGCCCGCCCGGGGACCCGCCCGCCGCCGGCGGGAGCAGCCCGCGCGCGGTCGCGATGCGCGCCGTCGAGCATGTCCTCGCCACGGCCCCGCTGCCGCCCGGCATCCGCCCCGCGACCGCGAAGGAGGCCCAAGGGAAGAGGCCACAGAGCACGCCGCTGGACGACAACCTCGTCCAGCTGCACAGGACCTACGTCGTCGCGCTGGGGCTGGGGCCCGCCATCGAGTGGTTCTCGGCCCACCGGCCACCGGATCTCCAGAGTCCGGGCGGCACGTCCAGCGCCAGCGGCCCCGACGGGGTCACCTCCCAGGGTGTCGAGTTCGACGGACGCGCCACCCGCCTCTACGACGGCCTCGAGGAGCAGGTGGGCGTGTTCCCGCTCGACGACTCCCACTCCGTCGTCCGCGTCGATGCGATGGCGACCTGGCTCCCCCAGCGCACGGCGGCGGAGCGGGCACCGGAGGACGCCACCGCCGTGGTGGGGACACGTGTCAGCGGCATCGGCGCACGGCCGCAACGGTTCCGGCTCACCGGGCGGCCGGTGCGCGAGCTGGCTCGGGCGCTCGACGGGCTACGACCCACCAACGCCTACGGCATGATCAACTGCCCCAACGACGACGGCGCCGCCGACCGGCTGCGCTTCCTGGGCAGAACCTCCGACCCGGTCTTCCACGTCGCGGCATCCGGGTGCGCGTTCATCGGGGTGACCGTCGACGGCAAGCCACAACCGGGGCTCTCCGGCGGGTACCTGGTCGACAAGCTCCTCAACCGGCTGCTGGCCGGTCGCTGAG
The DNA here is from genome assembly GCF_036267815.1 of Nocardioides sp. Taxonomy (GTDB): domain Bacteria; phylum Actinomycetota; class Actinomycetes; order Propionibacteriales; family Nocardioidaceae; genus Nocardioides. Next base: position 38,965 of record NZ_DATAVI010000012.1, read on the forward strand.
GCTCAGACGCGCAGGCCGGTCTCGAAGCCGTCGATGCTGTGCAGGTTCTTCTCCGCCTGGTACGCCGCGAGCCCCGCCTCGTCCTTCCTCTCGGCCCAGCGGTCCATCAGGTCACGCTGACCGACCTGCTCCATCAGCGGGACGCCGTACCCGCACGAGGTCTGGACCAGGTCCACGGTCACGTCGTACAGCTGGCGGGCGCCACGCATCGGCGGGAAGAGCCCCGACAGCGCCGGCCAGTCCGCGCTGTCGCGCTGCACCTCGCGGGCCGAGCCGTAGAGCCGCATGATCAGCGGCTCGCGCACGAACGAGCAGAGCATGATCGTCATCCGGTCGAGATCGCGCAGGTGCGCGGCCGTCTCGTTGCCCGACCCGGTGCCGTTCAGCCACACCACGCGGTTGGCGCCGAGCACCCGCAAGGAGTCGAGTCCCTTCGGCGAGACGTTGACGCGGCCGTCCCGCGCCGCGGTCGCGACGAAGAACATCGGCTGTCGCCCGATGAAGTCTCGGTGCCGGTCGGAGATCGCGTCGTACGTCGTCGCCACGGCGAGAAGTCTCGCAGGCGGCCCGGTCGGGGGTCCGTGCTCCCCCTCACGGCCTGGACCTAGACGTTGAACCCCAGCGCCCGGAGCTGGTCGCGACCGTCGTCGGTGATCTTGTCCGGGCCCCACGGCGGCATCCACACCCAGTTGATGGCGACGTCGTTGACCAAGCCCTCCAGGGCGGTGTTGGTCTGGTCCTCGATCACGTCGGTCAGCGGGCACGCCGCCGAGGTGAGGGTCATGTCGATGACCGCGTTGGTGTCGCCGTCGAGGTGGACGCCGTACACCAGGCCGAGATCGACGACGTTGATCCCCAGCTCGGGGTCGACGACGTCCTTGAGGGCCTCGGTGAGGTCCTCGACGGTGGTGGTCGAGCCACCCACGCCCGCAGCCGCGGGTACGTCGGGAAGCTCGCCATGGTCGACGGGGTCGATGGTCACTTCGTCTCCTCCAGCTGGGCGGTCGTGGTCGCGTCCTTCCAGGCCATCCAGGACAGCAAGGCGCACTTGATGCGGGCCGGGAACTTGGCGACCCCGGCGAAGGCGATGCCGTCCTCCAGCACGTCCTCGTCGGGCTCGACCTGGCCCTTGCCCTGCATCAGGGCCAGGAACTCCTGGTGGATGGCCATCGCCTGGTCGACGGGCTTGCCGATCACCAGGTCGCTGAGCACCGAGGCCGAGGCCTGCGAGATGGAGCAGCCCAGGGCGTCGTAGGAGACGTCCTCGACGAAAGCCCCCTCGGGCCCGTCGGCCAGGTGGACCCTGAGCGTCACCTCGTCACCGCAGGTGGGGTTCACGTGATGGACCTCCGCCTCGAACGGCTCGCGCAACCCCTGGTGGTGGGGGTTCTTGTAGTGGTCCAGGATGATCTCCTGGTACAGCGCGTCGAGGTCGGCAGTCATCTCTCAACCCAACTTGAAGTAGCTGCGGGTGTATTCCAGGCCCTCGACGAGCGCGTCGATCTCGGCCGGCGTGGTGTAGAGGTACGACGACATCCGGGTCGAGCTCTGGACGCCGAACCGCTGGTGGGCCGGCTTCGCGCAGTGGTGCCCGGCTCGTACGGCGATGCCCAGGGTGTCCAGGACGGTGGCCACGTCGTGCGGGTGGACGCCGGGGATCTCGAACGAGACCGCACCACCGCGCTGGGCGGCGTCGAGGGGCCCGAGGACCCGCAGGCCCGGGACCGTGCCCAGGCCCGCCAGCGCGTAGGCGGTGATCGTCTGCTCGTGGCGGTGGACGTTGTCCATGCCGAGCACCGACAGGTAGTCGACGGCGGCACCCAGGCCCACGGCCTCCACGATCGGCGGCGTGCCGGCCTCGAACTTGTGCGGGACGGGTGCGTAGGTCGAGCCCGCCATCGTCACCGTCTCGATCATCTCCCCGCCGCCCAGGAACGGCGGCAGCTGGTCGAGTACCGCTCGGCGACCCCACAGCACGCCGATCCCGGTGGGACCGACGACCTTGTGGCCGGTGAAGGCGAGCAGGTCCGGACGTTGGTCGTCCGGCATCGCGGCCAGGTCGATCGGCAGCTGCGGAGCCGCCTGGGAGGCGTCGACCACGACCAGGGCGCCGACCTCGTGGGCCTTGCGCGCGATCTCCCCGACCGGGTTGATCGTCCCGAGCATGTTGGAGACCCACACCAGCGAGACGACCTTGGTGCGCTCGGTGATCAGGTCCTCGATGCGCGTCAGGTCCAGCCGGCCCTCCTCGGTGACCTCGAACCATCGCAGCGTCGCGCCGGTGCGCTCGCACAGCAGCTGCCACGGGACGATGTTGGAGTGGTGCTCCATCTCGGTGATGACGACCTCGTCGCCGGGACCGACCCGCCGCTCCCCCGGCCAGGCCAGGGTGTTGGCAGCCAGGTTCAGGGCCTCGGTGGCGTTCTTGGCGAAGACGACCTCGTCCCGGTCAGGCGCTCCGAGGAACGCCGCCACCTTGTCTCTGGCGCCTTCGTAGGCCTCGGTCGACTCGGCCCCGAGCTGGTGCATCGCCCGGGCGATGTTCGCGTTGTGCCGCTCGAGGTGGTCGACCATCGTGTCGATGACGACCTGCGGCTTCTGCGAGGTGTTCGCCGAGTCGAGGTAGACCAGCGGCCGACCTCCGGCCAGGGTGCGCGAGAGGATCGGGAAGTCCTTGCGCACCACGTCGAGATCGGGCAGTAGACCCTCCATCACCTCTCCTCCCGGGTCGCCACGGTCAGACCGCCGCGCGGACGTACTTGTCGTAGCCCTCGGCCTCGAGCTGGTCGGCGAGCTCGGCCCCGCCCTGCTCGGCGATCCGCCCGGCCACGAACACGTGGACGTAGTCGGGCTCGATGTAGCGCAGGATCCGGGTGTAGTGGGTGATCAGCAGGACGCCCTTGCCCTGCTGCTGCCGGAACCTGTTGACGCCGTCCGCGACGACCTTCAGGGCGTCGATGTCGAGCCCGGAGTCAGTCTCGTCGAGCACGGCGACCAGCGGGTCGAGCAGCTCGAGCTGGGCGATCTCGTGCCGCTTCTTCTCCCCGCCCGAGAATCCCTCGTTGACCGAGCGCTGGGCGAACGTCGGGTCGAGGTCGAGCTGGCCCAGGGCGGCGTTGACGTCCTTGACCCAGGTGCGCAGCTTCGGAGCCTCGCCGTCGACGGCGGTCTTGGCGGTGCGCAGGAAGTTCGCGACCGAGACCCCGGGCACCTCGACGGGGTACTGCATGGCCAGGAACAGGCCCGCGCGCGCCCGCTGGTCCACGGTCATCGCGAGGACGTCCTGACCGTCGAGGGTCACCGACCCGGAGGTGACGGTGTACTTCGGGTGACCGGCGATCGAGTAGGCCAGCGTCGACTTGCCCGAGCCGTTGGGGCCCATGATCGCGTGGGTCTCGCCGCTCTGGATCCTCAGCGTGACCCCGCGCAGGATCTCCTTCTCCTCGTCGTCGGCGGTCACCGAGACGTGGAGGTCCTTGATCTCGAGGCGGTGTCCTGAGCCTGTCGCAGGGGTGCTCATGGCGGGGGTGCTCATTGCGGGGGTACTCCGTTCAGGGTGGTGGTGACGTCGACGTACACCTCACGGGTGCCAGCGGCACTGGTGCGCACCTCGACGGGGAAGGTGGCCACGGGTTCGGTGGCCGGGAGCCCGGTCGGCTTGCCCGTGCGCAGGTCGAAGCGCGAGCCGTGCAGCCAGCACTCGACGGTGCAGCCCTCCACCTCGCCCTCGCTGAGGGCGACGGCGGCATGCGAGCAGACGTCCTCGACCGCGAAGAACTCCTCGCCGTCTCGGGCCAGGGCCACGTCCTGGTCGTCGACGGTCGCCCCGAGGGCCTCACCGTCGCGGAACTCCTCGACCGATGCCGCGCGGACGAACGCCATCAGCGCGCCTCCGTCAGGAGGTTGCGGGCCAGCTCGGCCTCGACGACCGCCGCCAGCCGCTCGCGCAGCTCGGGGACGTCGATCTTGCGGACCAGGTCGTTGAAGAAGCCGTGCACGACCAGCCGCCGGGCCTCGTCCTCCGCGATCCCGCGGGAGCGCAGGTAGAACAGCTGCTCGTCGTCGAAGCGGCCCGTCGCCGAGGCATGTCCGGCCCCTTCGATCTCGCCGGTCTCGATCTCGAGGTTGGGCACCGAGTCGGCCTGGCAGCCGTCGGTGAGCACCAGGTTGCGGTTCTCCTCGTAGGTGTCGATCCCCTCGGCGACCTTGCGGATCAAGACGTTGCCGATCCAGACGGTGTGGGCTCCGTGCCCCTGGAGCGCACCCTTGTAGGTGACGCGGCTCTTGGTCTTGGGCGCCGTGTGGTCGACGAAGAGCCGGTGCTCGATGTGCTGGCCGGCGTCGGCGAAGTAGAGGCCGAAGCCCTCGAACGAGCCGCCGGGTCCGGCGTAGTCGACGTTGGTCGAGGTGCGGACCAGGTCGCCGCCGATCGAGATCTCGAACGCGCGGACCGTCGCGTCGCGACCGACCGTGAGGTTGATCTGCTCGGTGTGCACCGCGTCGTCGGCCCAGTCGTAGACGTTGATCAGGTCGACCTGCGCGCCGTCGCCGACCAGCACCTGGGTGAAGAGGTTCATGGTCAGGCTGCCGCGATGCTCGACGATGATCGTCGCCCGGGCATGCGCCCCGACCTCGTAGACGAGGTGACCCAGGCACGTCTTGGCGACGTCGTCGCCGGAGATCATCACGTGGATCGGGCGGTCGAGCCGGGTGTCGGCCGGCACGCCGACGACCTCGCCCCCCTTCGGGAAGCCGCCCGCGGCCAGCGCCCCGAGCCGGTCCATCGGGGCGACGCCGCCTCGGGCCCGCGTCTCCTCGTGGCTCATGACCGTCCAGGTCACGCCCTCGGGGACGTCGGTCCCCTCGACGGAGAAGAGGTCGGCCGAGGAGGTCACCCCGAGCAGGCCGCGCAGGCGCTTGATCGGCGTGAAGCGCCAGATCTCCTCGCGCCCGGTGGGCTCCGGGTGGTCCGCCAGGTCGTACGACGGCGCGGGGTGCAGGTGGGACTCGACGCGCTCGAGCTCGAGCGCGTCCTGGAGAGCTGCGACCACTAGCCGACCGCTCCTTCCATCTGGAGCTCGATGAGCCGGTTCAGCTCGAGCGCGTACTCCATCGGCAGCTCCTTGGCGATCGGCTCGACGAAGCCGCGCACGATCATCGCCATCGCCTCGTCCTCGGCCATGCCCCGCGACATCAGGTAGAACAGCTGGTCGTCGGAGACCTTGGAGACGCTGGCCTCGTGGCCCATGGAGACGTCGTCCTCGCGGATGTCGACGTAGGGGTAGGTGTCCGAGCGCGAGACCTGGTCGACCAGCAGGGCGTCGCACAGCACGTTGGACTTCGACCCGTGCGCCCCCTCGTTGACCTGGATCAGGCCGCGGTACGACGTGCGCCCGCCGCCGCGGGCCACGCTCTTGCTCAGGATGGAGCTGGAGGTGTGCGGTGCGGCGTGGACCATCTTGGCCCCGGCGTCCTGGTGCTGACCCTCGCCGGCGAAGGCGATCGACAGCGTCTCGCCCCTGGCGTGCTCGCCGAGCAGGTAGATGGCCGGGTACTTCATCGTCACCTTCGAGCCGATGTTGCCGTCGACCCACTCCATGGTGGCGCCGGCGTCGCAGGTGGCCCGCTTGGTGACGAGGTTGTAGACGTTGTTCGACCAGTTCTGGATGGTGGTGTAGCGGCAGCGGCCGCCCTTCTTCACGATGATCTCCACCACCGCCGAGTGCAGCGAGTCGCTGGAGTAGATCGGGGCGGTGCAGCCCTCGACGTAGTGCACGTAGGCGTCCTCGTCGACGATGATCAGCGTCCGCTCGAACTGGCCCATGTTCTCGGTGTTGATGCGGAAGTAGGCCTGGAGCGGGATGTCGACGTGCACCCCCTTGGGCACGTAGATGAACGACCCGCCGGACCACACCGCGGTGTTGAGGGCGGCGAACTTGTTGTCGCCGACCGGGATCACGGTGTTGAAGTACTCGCGGAAGAGCTCGGGGTGCTCCTTCAACGCGGTGTCGGTGTCCTTGAAGATGACGCCCTGCTCCTCGAGGTCCGCGCGGATCGAGTGGTAGACGACCTCGGACTCGTACTGCGCGGCGACGCCGGCGACGAGGCGCTGCTTCTCGGCCTCGGGGATCCCGAGCCGGTCGTAGGTGTTCTTGATGTCCTCGGGGAGGTCCTCCCAGGATGCGGCTTGCTTCTCGCTGGAGCGGACGAAGTACTTGATGTTGTCGAAGTCGATGCCCGAGAGGTCCGAGCCCCAGGTAGGCATGGGCTTGCGGCCGAAGAGCTTGAGGCCCTTGAGACGCAGGTCGAGCATCCACTGCGGCTCGGACTTCTTGCCGGAGATGTCGCGGACGACGTCGTCGTTGAGGCCGCGCTTCGCGGCGGCGCCGGCGTCGTCGCGGTCGGCCCAGCCGAACTGGTAGCGGCCGATGCCCTTCAGCTCCGGGTTGAGCTCTTCGATGGAGGTCATGACTTCCTCTCACTAGTGGACGCGGCGGTCGAGCCTGTGGAGGCCCCGACGGGGGCCGGGGAGTGCGGGATGCAGGTGGTGCAGACGCCGTCGCCGTGGGCGATGGTCGCGAGCCGCTGGACGTGCCTGCCCAGGACCCGGCCGATCGCCTCGGTCTCGGCCTCGCACAGCTGCGGGAACTCGTGGGCCACGTGGGAGACCGGGCAGTGCTGCTGGCACAGCTGCTCGACGGCGACGCCCCCGTCGGCCTGGGGCAGCAGCGGCAGCGAGCGCACCGCTGCGGCGTACCCCTCGCTGGAGAAGACCCTGGCCAGCGCCTCGGCCGGACTCAGGTCGGGCTCCGCGGCGGTGACGATGCCGTAGTCGCGCTCGATGAACGCCACCCGACGCCGCGCGAACTCCAGCACCGCCTCGTCGCCGCCGGTCTCGGCGAGGTAGCGCAGCGCCTGCACCGCGAGGTCGTCGTACTGCTGGTCGAAGTGGGCGCGGCCCGCCTCGGTGATCGCGAAGACCTTGGCCGGGCGACCCCGGCCGCGAGTTGCGGTCGGTCGTGGGTCACGCGCCTCGAGCGCGCCCTGCGCCATCAGGTGGTCGAGGTGACGGCGGACGGCAGCCGGGGTCAGGTCGAGCCGAGCGGCGAGGTCGGCGGCGGTGGAGGGGCCGTCGACGAGGATGGTGCGGACGACGCGCTCTCGGGTCGGCTCGTCGCCGAGCCCGGCGCCGTCGGAGCGGCTCTCCGTGTGCTTGGTGGCGCGTCCCTCGAATTCCACAACGCCAGTGTGCCGTTAATGACTGGACCGATTCAAGTAAGGCTCACCTAACACTCAACCTCGGCCCGGGCCTTCCGGAGAGCGTCGCCGGTTGGCGGCATAGGGTAGGCGCATGCCGGGATCGATCCTTGGAACCGAGGTACGCCGCGTCGAGGACCTGGAGCTCCTGCTCGGGCAGGGCACCTTCGTCGACAACCTCGACAGCGACGGCGTCGCACACGCCGTCTTCGTGCGCAGTCCGTTCGCCCACGCGCGGATCGTCGGCGTCGACACCTCCGAGGCCCTGCGCGCCCCGGGCGTGCTCGCGGTCTACACCTGCGACGACCTCGGCCGCGAGCCCCTGCCCAGCTTCGCCACGGTGAACAAGCACGCGCCCCGGGCGGCACTAGCGGTCGACAAGGTGCGCTACGCGGGTGACCCGGTCGTCCTGGTCGTGGCCGAGACCCGCGCGCTGGCGGTGGACGCCGCCGAGCTCGTCGACATCGACTACGACGAGCTGCCCGTGGTCACCGACGTCGAGGACGCGCTCGCCGAGGGCGCCCCGGTGCAGTTCGAGGAGATCGGCTCCAACATCGCGACCTTCCGGGCGGCCAAGGACGCCGACGACGACGTGCTCGACGACGCCGACCACGTCACCCGCGTGCGCATCGTCAACCAGCGGATCGCCGTCGCCCCGATCGAGGGGAACGCGATCCTGGTCCGCCCGACCCCCGAGGGGATCGAGGCCTGGGTGTCGACCCAGCACCCCCACATGGCCAAGGACCTCCTGGCCCGCTCGATCGGCGTGGACGCCGAGCACGTCCGGGTCGTCGCCCCGCACGTGGGCGGGGCCTTCGGCGGCAAGGCCGGCACCGGCACCGACCACGCGGCGATCGCCATCGCCGCCCGACGGCTCGACCGCCCGGTGAAGTGGGTCGAGACCCGCAGCGAGGCGATGCTGTCGATGCAGGGCCGGGGGCAGGTCCAGTTCGTCGAGCTCGGGGTGCGGAGCGACGGGACGATCACCGGCCTCCGGATGCGGGTGCTCGGCGAGTGCGGCGCCTACGCCGGCTTCGGCGGCGCGCTCGCGGTAGGACCGACGTACCTCATGGCGCAGGGGCCCTACGTCGTGCCGAGGCTCCGCTTCGAGGCCATCGCGGTGATGACCAACACCGCGCCGGTCGGCGCCTTCCGCGGCGCCGGACGACCCGAGGCGGCGGCCGCCATCGACCGGGTCCTGGACCTGGCCGCCCAGGAGCTCGGGATCGCGCCGGAGGAGATCCGCCGCCGCAACCTGATCCCCAAGGACGCGTTCCCGTTCCGCACCCAGACCGGGCAGACCTATGACATCGGCGACTACGAGCTGCCGCTCCAGGAGGCACTGCGGATCGCCGACATCGACGCGGCCCGGGCCGAGCAGCGGCGCCGCATCGAGGCCGGGGAGACGCGGCTGCTGGGCATCGGCCTGGCCACCTACGTGGAGATCACCGGGTTCGGGGGCTCGGAGTTCGGCTCGGTGCAGATCATCTCCGACGGCTCGGCCACGGTCATGGCCGGCACCTCCGCGCACGGCCAGGGCCATGCGACGTCGTTCTCGATGATCGTCTCCGACACCCTGGGCATCCCGCTGTCGAGGATCGGCTACCGCCAGTCCGACACCGCGATGGTGCGCTCCGGCGGCGGCACCGGCGGCTCGCGGTCGCTCCAGCTCGGCGGCAGCGCCGTGAGCAAGGCCGCCGACGAGACCCGCGTCCAGGCGCTCGCGGTGGCGGCCCGGATGCTCGAGGCCAGCGTCGAGGACGTCGTGCTGGACGACGACGGCTTCGGGGTGGCCGGCGTGCCGGGCGACCGGATCGGCTGGCCGGACCTCGCGGCCTACGCCCACCAGCACGACGGCGGGCTGGGCGTCGACACCGACTTCACGCAGGACGGCGCGACGTTCCCCTTCGGCGCCCACGTCTCGATCGTCGAGGTCGACACCGAGACCGGCCGGGTGACTCCCCTGCGTCACGTGCTGGTCGACGACTGCGGGCGCATCGTCAACCCCCTGATCGTCGCCGGGCAGCAGCACGGCGGCGGGATCCAGGGCATCAGCCAGGCCCTCTGGGAGGAGATGCTCTACGACGAGTACGGCACGCCGATCACCAGCTCCTTCGCCGACTACGCCATCCCGACCGCGGCCGACGGGATCATGCTGGAGGCCTCGAACACCGAGACGCCGACGCCGGTCAACCCGATCGGCGCCAAGGGCATCGGGGAGTCCGCCACCATCGGGGCCACGCCCGCGGTCCAGAACGCCGTCGTCGACGCGCTCAAGCACCTCGGGGTCAAGCACGTCGACCTGCCCTGCACGGCCGAGCGGGTCTGGCGCGAGATCCAGAACCCCCGCTCCGAGGTGTGGCGTGAGCCGCCGCCGGCCTTCGCGGATCTGCGCAACGAGGGTGACGAGCCCGAGATCGTCGAGGCCTGAGGGCCTACCTAGGGACGTGCCGGTCAATGGCGCCGTCGCGAGCGCCGCGACGCCTGTGTGCGATGGCGAGGCGCGGTCGCGACGGCATGCTGGGCGCACGTCGAGCGGCTGCAATGCAGCCGGCGCGCGCGCATCGCGGCGGCAGCAGGCCGGATTGATCAGCGCTTCCCTAGACTTGGCGCGTGGCACCGCCCCCCGACGTACCGTCCTCGGACGCGGCTGACCGACCGGCCGTCGAGATCGACGGCCTGGTCATGCGGTACGGCGAGAGGGTCGCCGTCGACCAGCTCTCGCTGACCGTCGAGCGCGGCTCGATCACCGCGGTGCTCGGGCCCAACGGCGCCGGCAAGACGACGACGCTGGAGACCGCCGAGGGCTACCGTCGTCCGCAGGCCGGCCGGGTCCGCGTGCTGGGCCTCGACCCGGTCGCCGACCGCCGCGCGCTGCTCCCCCGGATCGGCGTGATGCTCCAGGGCGGCGGTGCCTGGAGCGGCGTGCACGCCGAGGAGATGCTTGGCCACATCGCGCGGCTGCACGCGCATCCGCTGGACCTCGGCGTGCTCTCCGAGCGGCTGGGGCTCGGCGAGTGCGGTCGCACGCCGTACCGCCGGCTCTCCGGTGGCCAGCAGCAGCGCCTCGGGCTGGCGATGGCGATCGTCGGGCGACCCGAGGTCGCCTTCGTCGACGAGCCGACGGCCGGCATGGACCCCGCGGCACGACGTACGACGTGGGAGCTGCTCACGGAGCTGCGGACGGCCGGCGTCACCGTGGTGCTCACGACCCACTACATGGACGAGGCGGAGCGGCTCGCCGACCGGATCCACATCATCGACCACGGGCGCCTGATCGCCTCCGGCACGCCCCTGGAGCTCACCCGCGGCGGGGGCTCGGCCACGATCCGGCTGGTCGTGACCAAGCCGTTCCCGCCGGACGCCGCGCAGTCCCTGCGGCGGGCACTCGGCGAGCAGGTCGAGGTGACGCTGCTCGACGAGCTCAGCATCGTGGTCACGGGCCCGGCCGACGCGTCGAGCCTGGCCGTCGTCTCGCGCTGGTGCGAGGCCAACGACGTGCTGCCGGAGTCGCTGACGCTCGGACAGCGCACGCTCGAGGACGTGTTCCTGGAGCTGACCGGCCGGAAGATCGCGTCGTGAGCCTCGACCTCTCACCGCGGCCGGGAGCCGCGCCCTTCGCGCGGATGGTCCGCACACAGGCGGCGATGGAGGCGCGGCTGATGCTGCGCAACGGTGAGCAGCTGCTCCTCGCGGTGGTGATCCCGGTGCTCGTGCTCGTCGGTGGCGTGGCGGCCGCCAAGCACGTGGACCTCGGGCTCTCGCAACGACCCGTCGACGTGCTCACCCCGGGCGTGCTCGCCCTCGCGGTGATGTCGACGGCCTTCACCTCGCTGGCCATCGCGACGGGCTTCGAGCGGCGCTACGGCGTGATCAAGCGCCTCGGCTCCTCACCGCTCCCCCGGTCCGGGCTGCTCGCCGGGAAGATCGGCGGCCTGCTGGTCGTCGAGGCGCTCCAGGTCGTCGTGATCGGGGCCATCGGGGTGGCGCTGGGCTGGAGCCCGGCCGACGGCGTGGCGGGCGCGGTCCTGGCCGTCGTCGACGGCACCTTCGCCTTCGCGGCTCTGGGCCTGTTCCTGGCCGGCGTCCTGAGGGCGGAGGCCACGCTGGCCGCGGCGAACCTCGTCTACCTCCTGCTGATGGCCGGCGGTGCCGTGGTGCTGCCCGGGTCGTCGTACGGCGCGTTCGGCCACGTCACGGCGTGGCTCCCCAGCGGCGCCCTCGGCGGGGCGATGCGCCATGCCTGCCTCCACGGCGGCGCCGGCTGGCGCGACCTCACCGTCCTGCTGCTCTGGGGCTGCCTCGGTGCCGCGCTGACGGCGAGGACGTTCCGATGGGAGTGAGCCCCTGGCTGCGACGCTTCGCCTGGGCCACCCTGGGCGTCAACATCCTGCTGATCGTCACCGGTGGCGCCGTCCGGCTGACCGGGTCGGGTCTCGGGTGCCCGACCTGGCCACGCTGCAACCACAGCTCCTTCACCCCGCACGACGCGATGGGCGTGCACCAGTTCATCGAGTTCGGCAACAGGTCCCTGACGTTCGTGCTGGTCGCGGTCGCCGTGGCGACCCTGGTCGCGGCCCGGCAGGGGGCTCGCGACCTCGACCGGCCCGACCTGTTCCGGCTGGCGCTGGTGCTCGCGTTGGCGATCCCCGCCCAGGCCGTGCTGGGAGGCATCACCGTGCTGACCGACCTGAACCCGTGGATCGTGTCGCTGCACCTGGTGCTCTCACTGGCCATCGTCTCGCTCGCCGTGCTGTTCCTGCATCGGCTCGACCACCCGCCGCGACCGCTCGCCCGCGGGCTCGTCCCGGGCCTCGCCTGCACCACCTACGCCGTGACCTGGCTGGTCCTCTACGCCGGCACCGCCGTCACCGGCTCGGGCCCCCACGCCGGAGACGCCAGCTCACCACGCAACGGCCTGGACTCCCTCGACGTGAGCCAGTTCCACGCCGACCTGGTGTTCCTCCTCATCGGCCTCACGGTGGGCCTGTGGTTCGCCCGGCGCGCGACCGGCGGAGACCCCCGCCCGGTCACCGCCCTGGCCGCCATCGAGGTGCTCCAGGCCGCGATCGGCTTCATCCAGTACTTCACCGGCCTCCCGATCGGGGTCGTGATGCTGCACATGCTCGGCGCCGGCCTCGTCGTCGCCGCCGCCACCTGGCTCCTCGTCACCACCCTCCAACCCGCCCCCACCCCCGCAGACCTCCCCCTCCGCACCCGTTGAGCTGGCCCTCCGGGTCCCTTGAGCTGACCCGCCGGATGGGGTGTGGCGTGTGCGGAGCGGCGGGCACGCCGTCGGCTTGAGCGTCGTACCAGACCAGGCCCGCCGGCGGAGCCACCGAGTCCCACCCCATCCGGCGGGTCAGCTCAAGGGACCCGGGGGGCCAACTCAAGGGACCCGGAGGGCCAACTCAACGAAGCAGCGGCTCCAGGGCAACGGCGACGAACAGCAGGGAGAGATACAGGTTGGACGCGTGGAACAGCACCATCGGCTTGATCGCGCCGAGGTCCTCGGTCCCCCGAGCCCGACCCCACATCCGATGTGCCTGCACCAGGAACACCACACCGAGAACCGCCGCCACGATCGGATAGAGCGGCCCGGTGCCCGCCACCGGCCACAGCGCCAGCGACGTCCCCACCATCACCCAGCTGTAGACCACGATCTGCCGGCCGACGACCTCGGCCCGCGCCACCACCGGCAGCATCGGGACCGCGACCCCGGCATAGTCCTCGCGGTAGCGCAGCGCCAGTGCCCACGTGTGCGGCGGCGTCCAGAAGAACACCACCAGGAACAGGACCACCGGCGGCCAGGCGAGATGCCCGGTCACGGCCGTCCACCCGATCATCGCCGGGAAGCAGCCGGCCAGCCCGCCCCAGACGATGTTCTGGGTGGTGCGCCGCTTGAGCAGCATCGTGTAGACGAAGAGGTAGAAGCACTCGGCGAGCACCGACAGCGCCGCGGAGAGCGGGTTGACCCAGACCAGCAGGATGGCCGCCGCCGCCAGCCCCAGCACCAGCCCGAAGGCGGTGGCCGCTCCCGGGGTCACGATGTGGCGCGGGATGGCCCGGCGACGCGTGCGCCGCATCTGCTCGTCGATGTCGCGGTCGTAGACGCAGTTCAGCGCCGACGCCGACCCGGCGGAGAGCGCGCCGCCGACGACCGTGGCGACGACCAGGCCGAGGTGGGGCACCCGGCCGGCGGCGAAGAACATCACCGGGACCGTGGTCAGCAGCAGCAGCTCGATCACGCGCGGCTTGGTCAGCCCGACGTACGCCGCCACGACGTCGCGCGCCGCAGCGGCCCCGGTCGCGGGAGGAGGATCCGGCTGCGAGAGCGCTGAGGCTCGCTGGCCGACGTATGTCACACAGGGTCCTCGGGTACGGGGTGGTGAACGCAAGATCAGAGCTCAGGTGGGCGCCTCGCAGTGTATCGCCCGGGGTGGGTAGTCTCGGAGGCGCCTGAGCAGGTGCCCGCCGAGGCACACGTCCGAGACGAAACGGAGCCGGGAGACCACGTGAGCGCGACACCCGCCAAGCTGGACTGGAACGAGCTGGACGACAAGGCCGTCGACACCGTGCGCGTGCTCGCGATGGACGCGGTGCAGAAGGTCGGCAACGGCCATCCCGGCACCGCCATGAGCCTCGCGCCGGCCGCCTACCTGCTGTTCCAGAAGGTGATGCGGCACAACCCGGCCGACCCCCACTGGCCCGGCCGCGACCGGTTCGTGCTGAGCTGCGGCCACTCCAGCCTGACTCTCTACATCCAGCTCTTCCTGGGCGGCTGGGGGCTCGAGCTCGACGACATCGAGGCGCTGCGCACCTGGGGCAGCAAGACCCCGGGCCACCCGGAGTACGGCCACACCGCCGGCGTCGAGACCACCACCGGCCCGCTGGGCCAGGGCATCGGCAACGCCGTCGGCATGGCCATGGCGGCACGACGCGAGCACGGCCTCTTCGACCCCAACGCCGCGGTCGGCTCCTCGCTCTTCGACCACCAGATCTACGCGATGTGCTCCGACGGTGACATCGAGGAAGGCGTGTCCGCCGAGGCGTCGGCCATCGCCGGAGTCCAGCAGCTGGGCAACCTCACGCTGATCTACGACCACAACCGGATCTCGATCGAGGACAACACCGACATCGCCCTGTCCGAGGACGTCGGCGCCCGCTACGAGGCCTACGGGTGGCACGTCCAGCACGTGGACTGGACCCACGACGGGACCAAGTACCAGGAGGACGTCCCCGCCCTCTACGACGCCATCCGCAAGGCCGAGGCGGTCACCGACAAGCCCAGCTTCATCGTGCTGCACACGATCATCGCCTGGCCCGCCCCGGACGCGCAGAACACCGGCAAGGCGCACGGGTCCGCGCTCGGTGCCGACGAGGTCGCCGCCACCAAGAAGGTGCTCGGGTTCGACCCGGAGCAGACCTTCGAGGTGCCGACCGGCGTCCTGGAGCACACCCGCAAGGCCGTCGAGCGCGGCAAGGCGGCGCAGGCCGCGTGGGACGACGAGTTCGCCGCCTGGGCGAAGAAGCCCTCCGCCGACACCGCGCTCTTCGAGCGGCTCCAGACCCGCAGCCTGCCGGAGGGCTGGGCCGCCACCCTGCCGTCGTTCGACGCCGACCCGAAGGGGATGGCCTCCCGGGTCGCCTCGGGCAAGGTGATCAACGCGGTCGCCGAGCACCTCCCCGAGCTGTGGGGCGGCTCGGCCGACCTGGCCGGCTCCAACAACACCACCATCGAGGGCGTCCCCTCCTTCCTGCCCGGTGACCGCGCCACGAAGATGTGGAAGGCCGACCCCCTGGCCGGGCGGGTGCTGCACTTCGGCATCCGCGAGCACGCGATGGGCGCGATCATGAACGGCATCGCGGCACACGGCGGCACCCGGGTCTTCGGCGGCACGTTCCTGACCTTCTCCGACTACATGCGCGGCTCGGTCCGCCTGGCGGCCATCATGGGGCTCCCGGTCACCTACGTCTGGACCCACGACTCCATCGGCCTCGGCGAGGACGGTCCGACCCACCAGCCGGTCGAGCACCTCGCGGCCCTCCGCGCGATCCCCGGGCTCGACGTCGTACGTCCCGGCGACGCCAACGAGACCGCGGCGTGCTGGCAGACCATCCTCGAGCACACCGACCGCCCGGCCGGCCTGGTCCTCAGCCGGCAGGACCTCCCGACGTACCCCCGTGGGGTCGACGGGTTCTCCGATACGTCGAACGTGCACCGGGGTGGCTACGTCCTGATCGACGTCGACGGCGGGGCGCCCGACGTCGTCCTGATCGGCACTGGCTCCGAGGTCCAGCTCGCGGTGCGGGCGCGCGAGCTGCTGGCCGCCGACGGTGTCCGGGCCCGCGTCGTCTCGATGCCGTGCCGGGAATGGTTCGACGCCCAGGAGACGTCCTACCGCGAGACGGTGATCCCGCCGATCGTCAAGGCGCGCGTGTCGGTCGAAGCCGCGATCGCCCAGGGCTGGCGCGAGATCGTCGGCGACGCGGGCAAGTGCGTCTCGCTGGAGCACTACGGCGCCTCGGCCGACTACTCGCGTCTCTACCAGGAGTTCGACATCACCGCCGAGGCCGTTGCCGCCGCGGCCCAGGACAGCATCCGGGACGCCACCCACTGACGCAGCCCGACAGGCCCGACCACCGCAACCCCACAGGAGCAGACCATGACCGATCGCCTCAAGGAGCTTTCCGACGCGGGTGTCTCCATCTGGCTCGACGACCTGTCGCGGGAGCGGCTCGAGACCGGGAACCTCGCCGAGCTGGTCCGCGACCAGCACGTCGTCGGGGTCACCACCAACCCGTCGATCTTCCAGGCCGCCCTCAGCCACGGCGAGAGGTACGACGCGCAGATCCGCGAGCTCGCCGCGCTCGGCACCGACCGCGACCAGGCAGTCCGGGTGATCACCACCGACGACGTCCGCAACGCCTGCGACATCATGCGGCCGGCGTACGACGCCAGCGGCACCGTCGACGGCCGCGTGTCGATCGAGGTCTCCCCCGGCCTGGCCCACGACACCGACGGGACCGTCGCCGAGGCCGCTGACCTCTGGAAGACGGTCGACCAGCCCAACCTGCTGATCAAGATCCCGGGCACCAAGGAGGGCTGGCCGGCGATCACCGAGACGATCGCCAACGGCATCAGCGTCAACGTCACGCTGATCTTCGGCCTCGAGCAGTACCACGGCGTGATGGAGGCCTACCTCGCCGGCCTGGAGAAGGCCAAGGAGAACGGCCACGACCTGTCCGGCATCCACTCGGTCGCGTCGTTCTTCGTCTCCCGCGTCGACACCGAGATCGACGGCCGCCTCGACGCGGCGGGGGCCGACGCCTCCCTCAAGGGCCGGGCCGGCGTGGCCAACGCCCGACTGGCGTTCAAGGCGTTCGAGGAGTTCTTCGCCGGCGACCGCTGGGCCGAGCTCGAGGCCGCCGGCGCGCGCAGGCAGCGCCCGCTCTGGGCCTCGACCGGCGTCAAGAACCCCGACTACAAGGACACGATGTACGTCGACGACCTGGTCGTCGAGGACACCGTCAACACCATGCCCGAGAAGACGATGGACGCCGTCGCCGACCACGGCGAGATCAAGGGCGACCAGGTCCGGCCCCTCTACGACGACGCCGCGGCGACCATGAAGGCCCTCGCCGACGCCGGTATCGACTACGACGACGTGATCGAGGTCCTGATCAAGGAAGGCGTCGACAAGTTCCTCAAGGCGTGGGACGAGCTGCTCGGCTCGGTCGACGAGGCGCTGGCGGCCGCCCAGTGAGCCAAGCCCCCGTCGACCCGACCTCGACGGAGGCGTGGGCCGGTCTGTCCACGCTCGCCGACGGGTTCGCCCCGGATCTGCGCGCCTGGTTCGCCGACGACCCGGGCCGGGTCGAGCGGTTGAGCCTGACCGCGGCAGACCTGCACGTCGACCTGTCGAAGGCGCTGCTGGACGACGCCGTGCTGGCGGCGCTGCTGGCCCTCGCGGACCAGGTGGGCGTGACCCGGCGCCGCGACGAGATGTTCGCCGGGGCGCACATCAACGTCACCGAGGACCGCGCCGTCCTCCACACGGCCCTGCGCGACCCGGCCGGCCTCTCGCTCGAGGTCGACGGGCACGACGTCGTGGCCGAGGTGCACGAGGTCCTGGAGCGCGTGTACGCGTTCGCGAACGACGTTCGCAGCGGGACCTGGACGGGCGTGACCGGGCGGCGGATCGAGACCGTGGTCAACATCGGGATCGGGGGCTCCGACCTCGGTCCTGTGATGGCCTACGAGGCGCTCGCGGCGTACCGGCAGGAGGGCCTCGAGTGCCGGTTCGTCTCCAACATCGACCCGACGGACGCCGCGACGAAGCTGGCCGGCCTCGACCCCCAGAGCACGCTGTTCATCGTGTCGAGCAAGACCTTCGGGACGCTGGAGACCCTCACCAACGCCCGACTGTGCAAGGCGTGGCTCCTGGCCGGCCTCGGTGCCGTCGACGGGGGGAGCCACGACGAGGGCGAGGCGGTCCGCAAGCACTTCGTGGCGGTCTCGACCGCGCTGGACAAGGTCGCGGCGTTCGGCATCGACCCGGCCAACGCCTTCGGCTTCTGGGACTGGGTCGGCGGCCGCTACTCCATGGACTCCGCGATCGGCACCTCCCTGGCCGTCGCGGTCGGGCCGGACCGCTTCGCGGAGATGCTGGCCGGCTTCCACGCGATGGACGAGCACTTCCGCACCGCCGAGCCCGTCCGGAACGTGCCTCTCCTGATGGGCCTGCTGAACGTCTGGTACGCCAACTTCCTCGGGGCCCAGAGCCACGCCGTACTCCCCTACTCCCAGCTGCTGCACCGGTTCCCGGCGTACCTCCAGCAGCTCACCATGGAGTCCAACGGCAAGGGTGTGCGCTGGGACGGCACCGCCGTCACCACCACGACCGGCGAGGTGTTCTGGGGCGAGCCCGGGACCAACGGCCAGCACGCGTTCTACCAGCTGATCCACCAGGGCACGCGGCTGATCCCGGCCGACTTCCTCGCCTTCGCCACCCCGGCGTACCCGCTCCAGGACGCCGTGGACGGGCACAGCGTCGACGTGCACGAGCTGTTCCTGGCCAACTTCTTCGCCCAGACCAAGGCCCTCGCCTTCGGCAAGACGGCCGACGAGGTGCGGGCCGAGGGGACCCCGGAGGCGATCGTGCCGGCCCGGGTCTTCACCGGCAACCGGCCCACGACCTCGATCTTCGCGCCGGCGCTGACCCCGTCCGTCCTGGGCCAGCTCGTGGCGCTCTACGAGCACATCACGTTCACCGAGGGGGCGGTGTGGGGCATCGACAGCTTCGACCAGTGGGGAGTGGAGCTGGGCAAGCAGCTCGCGCAGCAGCTGGGCCCGGCCATTGCCGGTGACCAGGCGGCCCTCGACGATCAGGACGCCTCGACGCGGGCCCTGATCGGCTACTACCGCGCGCACCGGACCTCATGAGCCCCGCCGAGCGCCTCAACCCGCTGCGCGACCCGCAGGACCGACGGCTGCCACGCATCGCCGGTCCCTGCGGCATGGTGCTGTTCGGGGTCACCGGCGACCTGTCGCGCAAGAAGGTCATGCCCGCGATCTACGACCTGGCCAACCGCGGCCTGCTCCCGCCCGGCTTCAGCCTGGTCGGCTTCGCCCGACGCGACTGGGCCAACGAGGACTTCGCGCAGGTCGTCCACGAGTCGGTCAAGCAGCACTCACGCACGGAGTTCCGCGAGGAGGTCTGGAGGCAGCTCGCCGAGGGCTTCCGGTTCGTGCCCGGCGACTTCGACGACGACACGGCGTTCAACACCCTGGGGCGCACCATCGAGGAGCTCGACCAGGTGCGCGGCACCGGCGGCAACCACGCCTTCTACCTCGCGATCCCCCCGGGCTTCTTCGGCAACGTCGTGGGCCAGCTCAAGGAGCACGGGCTGGCGGAGCCGGCCGAGGGCTCGTGGCGCCGGGTCGTCGTGGAGAAGCCGTTCGGCCACGACCTCGAGTCGGCCCGCAAGCTGAACGCGACGCTCGCCACGGTCTTCTCCAGCGGGTCGATCTTCCGGATCGACCACTACCTCGGCAAGGAGACCGTCCAGAACATCCTGGCCACGCGCTTCGCGAACACGATGTTCGAGCCCATCTGGAACGCCAACTTCGTCGACCACGTGCAGATCACCATGGCGGAGGACATCGGCATCGGCGGGCGGGCCGGCTACTACGACGGCATCGGTGCGGCTCGCGACGTCATCCAGAACCACCTGCTCCAGCTGATGTCGCTGGTCGCGATGGAGGAGCCCACCTCGTTCGACGCCGAGAGTCTGCGGCTGGAGAAGCTCAAGCTGCTCCAGTCGGTCACCCTCCCCCGACGGCTCGACCTGACGACCGCACGGGGGCAGTACTCTGCCGGCTGGCAGGGCGGCGAGAAGGTCGTCGGCTTCCTCCAGGAGGAGGGCGTCCGCAAGACCTCGGCCACCGAGACCTACGCCGCGATCACGCTGCACGTCGACAACCGCCGCTGGGCCGGCGTCCCGTTCTACCTGCGCACCGGCAAGCGGCTCGGACGCCGAGTCACCGAGGTCGCCGTCGTGTTCAAGGCGGCACCGCACGTGCCGTTCACCCGCGCGGCCACCGAGGAGCTGACGCACAACGCCCTGGTCATCAGGGTGCAGCCCGACGAGGGCATGACGCTGCGGTTCGGGTCCAAGGTGCCGGGCACCCAGATGGAGATCCGCGACGTCAACATGGACTTCGCCTACGGCGGCTCGTTCACCGAGTCCAGTGCCGAGGCCTACGAGCGGCTGATCCTCGACGTCCTCCTGGGCGACCCGCCCCTGTTCCCCCGCAACGCCGAGGTCGAGCGCTCCTGGGAGATCCTCGACCCGGTGCTCGACCACTGGGCGGGCAAGGGCCGGCCCGAGCCCTACGAGTCGGGCACCTGGGGGCCGGCGTCGGCCGGCACGATGCTGACCCGCGACGGCCGGACCTGGAGGCGACCATGACCTCACCCCGCGCAGCCGCCCGCTGCGCCCGCACCCGTGCAGGGGTCCCGCGATGATCGAGCTGGTCGACACCAACGCCGCGGGGATCGCGGCCGAGTTCGTGGCCTCGCGGCTCCGCGCCGGGAGCCCGGCCATGAGCATGGTGATGACCCTGGTCATCGTCGTGGACGAGAACGGCGCCCAGGACGCGATGCAGGTCGCCCGGCAGGCCTCGCACGAGCATCCGGCGCGCGTGCTGGGCGTGATCCTCGGCGACGCCCGCGGGCACTCCCAGGTCAACGCCCAGGTCGGCACCGGCGCGGGCTGGACCGGAGAGACGGCCTTGATCCGGCTCCAGGGCGAGGTCGTCAAGCACGCCGAGTCCGTCGTGCTGCCGCTGCTCCTGCCCGACTCCCCGGTGGCGATCTGGTGGCCGTCCGACCCGCCGGCCGACCCCGCTGACGACCCGCTCGGCAGGCTCGCCCAACGCCGCATCACCGACGCGGCCGCGGCGACGAGGGCGAAGGGCAAGGCGATCCACCTCCAGTGTGCGGCGTACGCCCCGGGGAACACCGATCTGGCCTGGACCCGGATCACGCCGTGGCGCGCCCTGCTGGCGGCGGCCCTGGACCAGCAGCCGCTCAAGGTCACCGGTGGCTCGGTCACCGCCGAGCGGATCAGCCCCAGTGCCGAGCTGCTGGCCGCGTGGCTGTCCAGCCGGCTCAAGGCAAAGGTCACCATCGCCGGCTCCCGCGGACCCGGGATCACCGAGGTGCGACTCGACACCAAGGAGGGCCCGATCGTGATCTCCCGTCGCGACGGCCGACTCGCGACGTTCTCCTCACCCGACCGACCCGACCGTCCGGTCGCCCTCAAGCGCCGGCAGCTCCCCGAGCTGCTCGCGGAGGAGCTGCGTCGCCTCGACGAGGACGACGTGTACGCCGCGACGGCTCGCGCGCTGGCCCGGATGAGGAAGGCATGAGCTCGCCGCCGGCCTCCCGCGTCGAGGTCCACGAGTCGGCCGGCGACCTCGCGACCGCGGTCGCCGGCGCCCTGGTGCGCCAGCTCACCGTCGTCCAGGCGGCCGGGGAGGTCCCGCAGGTCGCCCTGACCGGGGGCACCATCGCCGATCGGATCCATCGCGAGGTCGCCCGGCTCGGGCCTGGCAGCGAGGTCGACTGGTCGCGCGTCGACTTCTTCTGGGGCGACGAGCGGTTCGTCGCGGCCGACTCCGACGACCGCAACGCCAAGCAGGCCCGCGAGGCCTTCCTCGACGCCCTCCCGATCGATCCCGCCCGCGTGCACGAGATCCCCTCCACGGCGGACGCCGAGTCCGTCGACGCCGCGGCCGCCGACTACGGCCAGGTGGTCCGCGGCGTGGGCTCGGGAGGCTTCGACGTGCTCATGCTCGGCGTCGGACCCGACGGACACGTCGCCTCGCTGTTCCCGGGCTTCCCGCAGCTCCGGGTCGACGACGCCATCGCGGTCGGGGTCACCGGGTCACCCAAGCCGCCGCCCGAGCGGGTCAGCCTGACCTTCGCCGCGCTCAACCGCTCCGAGGCGGTGTGGTTCGTGGTCAGCGGCGCCGACAAGGCCGACGCGGTCGGACAGGCCCTGGCCGCCGAGCCACCCGGCGTCGACCAGATCCCCGCGACCGGCGTCCGAGGCCAGCAGCAGACCATCTGGTTCCTCGACCGCGACGCGGCCTCCCAGGTCCGCTGAGCTGCGGGTCCCGCAGCCCGGCGGCTCAGAAGATGATGTCGCCGGACTTGCGCCGGCTGCGCAGGAGCTGGATCGCCTCGTCCAGGATCGTCTCGGCCTCGGCGTCGGAGCGGCGCTCCTTCACGTAGGCGAGGTGCGTCTTGTACGGCTCGATCTTCGGGGCCGGCGGTGGGTTGTCGGAGTCGAGGCTCGCGGGCAGCCCGCACTTGGGGCAGTCCCACGACTCGGGCACGACGGCCTCGACCGCGAACGTCACCACCGAGCGATGCTCGTGGGAGCAGAAGTAGGTGACCGCCTGACGCGGAGCGGCCTCTCCCCGCTCGGCCTCACCCATCGGACCAGCACCGACCCGGCTACCCCGGATCGCGTTCCCTCCACCAGCCACCTGTGACGGACCTTTCTGTCAGGAGTAGGCCCGCAAGAGGCCCAGGGCGATGACGCAGGCGAACCAGACCGAGCCGACACCGATGGTGAACCGGTCCAGGTTGCGCTCTGCGACTGACGATCCCCCGAGCGAGCTGGACACACCGCCGCCGAACATGTCGGACAGTCCCCCACCCCGACCCTTGTGCAGCAGCACGAGAAGCACCAGCAGACAGCTGGTGATCACGAGCAGGATGGTGAAGACGATGGTCACGAGGGCATAGCCTACGTCACGCCCACAGCCTTCCCGAACAGGCCCGAACTGCGGTCTGGACCGGACCGACCGGCGTGGCGACCATTTCTCACAGAGCCGGCATGTCGTAGAACCGGCAGACGCCTCCGAACTCGTCGGCCTGGAGGCTGGCGCCCCCGACGAGGGCCCCGTCGACGTCGGCCCGGGCCATGATCCCGGCGATGTTGGCAGCCTTGACCGAACCGCCGTAGAGGATCCGGCAGCCCGCGGCCGCGTCGTCGCCCGCGGTGTCGCGCAGGCGTCCGCGGATCGCCGCGCAGACCTCCTGGGCATCGTCGGGGGTGGCCACCTCACCGGTGCCGATCGCCCACACCGGCTCGTAGGCGACCACCAGCGCGCCGACCTGCTCGGGCGTGAACCCGGCCAGGGATCCGTCGACCTGCGCCAGCGTGTGGGGGACCTGCTCCCCCGCCCGGCGTACGTCGAGCCCCTCCCCGACGCAGACGATCGGCGTCATCCCCGCGGCGACGGCCTGCCGGGCCTTGGCGTTGACGAGCTCGTCGGTCTCGTGGTGGTACTCCCGGCGCTCGGAGTGTCCGACCACGACGTAGGAGCAGCCGAGCTTGGCCAGCATCGTCGCCGAGATCTCGCCGGTGTAGGCGCCGGAGTCGTGCGCCGAGACGTCCTGGGCGCCGTACCGGATCGCGAGCCGGTCGCCGTCGACCACCGTCTGCACCGAGCGCAGGTCGGTGAACGGCGGGATCACGGCGACCTCGGTGCGGGCGAAGTCGTGCTTCTTGTCGGCCAGGATCCAGGCGAGCTTCTGGACCAGCGCCAACGCCTCAGGGTGGGTGAGGTTCATCTTCCAGTTGCCCGCCATCAGCGGGATGCGCTTGGTCATCAGTGCCTTTCGAGGTCAGCGTTCGAGGACGGCGATGCCCGGGAGCTCCTTGCCCTCGAGCAGCTCGAGGCTGGCGCCGCCCCCGGTGGAGATGTGGCCGAAGGCGGCCTCGTCGAACCCGAGCCGGCGCACGGCCGCCGCCGAGTCGCCGCCACCGACGACCGACAGGCCGTCGACCTCGGTCAGCGCCCGGGCGACCGCACGGGTGCCCTCGGCGAAGGCCGGCGTCTCGAAGACACCCATCGGCCCGTTCCAGAACACGGTGCGGGCGTCGGCGATGGAGTCGGCGAACGCCTGGGCCGACTCGGGTCCGATGTCGAGGCCCAGTGCGTCGGCCGGGATCTCGTCTGCGGGGACGACGCGTGGCTCGGGCACGCGGTCGAGGGACGGGAACGCCGTGTCGACCACGATGTCGGTCGGGAGGAGGATCTCGACGCCGGACTCCTCGGCCCGGGCGAGGTAGCCGCGCACCGTCTCCAGCTGGTCGGCCTCCAGGAGGCTCTTGCCGACCTCGTGGCCTTGGGCTGCGAGGAAGGTGAACACCATGCCGCCACCGATCAGCAGCCGGTCGGCCTTGGCGAGGAGGTTGTCGATGACGCCGAGCTTGTCGGAGACCTTCGAGCCGCCCAGCACCACGACGTAGGGCCGGGCTGGGTCGACGGTGAGCCTGCGCAGCACCTCGATCTCGGTGGAGACCAGCTGCCCCATCGCATGCGGCAGGCGCAGCGCCACGTCGTACACGCTGGCCTGCTTGCGGTGCACCACGCCGAACCCGTCGGAGACGAAGCCGTCGGCGAGGGCGGCCAGCTGGTCGGCGAAGGCGCCGCGGACGGCGTCGTCCTTGCTGGTCTCGCCGGCGTCGAACCGGACGTTCTCCAGCAGGGCGATGTCGCCGTCCGCCAGGGCGGCGACCGTCGCGTGCGCGGACGGGCCGACGGTGTCGTCGGCGAAGGCGACGTCGCGGCCGAGGAGCTCCCCGAGGCGACGGGCGACCGGCCCGAGCGAGTAGCGCTGGTCGGGCTTGCCCTGGGGGCGCCCGAGGTGGGCGAGCACCACGACCCGGGCTCCGGCGTCGGCGAGCTCGCGGATCGTCGGCACGCTGGCGCGCACGCGGCCGTCGTCGGTGATCACTCGGTCATCGTCCGGGCCGTCGAGGGGGACGTTGAGGTCGGAGCGCACGAGGACGCGCTTGCCCCGGACGCCGCCCAGCTGGTCGGCGAGAGAGGTGTCGGTCACGTCAGAGCCGGGTCACAGGCCGGCGCCGACGTGGGCCGAGAGGTCGATGAGGCGGTTGGAGTAGCCCCACTCGTTGTCGTACCAGCCGACGACCTTGACCTGGTTGCCGTTGGCCAGGGTGCACTTGGCGTCGAGCGTGCACGAGGCCGGCCAGGTGACGATGTCCGCGCTGACGATCTCGTCCTCGGTGTACTCCAGGTACGGCGACAGCGGACCCGACTCCGCAGCGGCCTTGAACGCGGCGTTCACCTCGTCCTTGGTCACCTCGGCGCCGAGGGTGACGGTCAGGTCGGTCACCGAGCCCGTGGGCACGGGCACCCGCAGGGCATATCCGTCGAGCTTGCCCTTCAGCTCGGGAAGCACCAGCGAGATCGCCTTCGCCGCACCGGTCGTGGTCGGGATGATGCTGCTGGCGCCGGCCCGGGCACGACGCAGGTTGATCTCGCCCTTGCGGTTCAGCGAGATCTGGTCGAGCAGCTGCTGCTCGGTCGTGTACGCGTGCACCGTGGTCATGAAGCCCTTGTCGATGCCCCAGCTGTCCAGGAGCACCTTGGCCATCGGCCCCAGGCAGTTGGTGGTGCAGCTGGCGTTGGAGATCACGTGGTGCCGGTCGGCGTCGTAGTCACCGTCGTTGATGCCCATCACGATCGTGATGTCCTCGTCGGTGGCAGGTGCGGAGATGATGACCTTCTTCGCGCCCGCGTCGAGGTGCTTGCGCGCGTCCGCGGCGTTGGTGAAGAAGCCGGTCGACTCGATCACGACGTCGGCGCCGATGTCGCCCCAGCTCAGCGCCGCCGGGTCACGCTCGGCGGTCGCGTGGATCTTCGTGCCGTCGACGGTGAGGTAGCTCTCGTCGGACTCCACCTTGCCGGGGTAGCGGCCCAGGATCGAGTCGTAGCGCAGGAAGTGCGCCAGGATGTCGTTGGCCGCCAGGTCGTTGATCCCCACGACCTCGACGTCGGCGCCGGACGCCTGGAGGGCGCGGAAGAAGTTGCGGCCGATCCGGCCGAAGCCGTTGATGCCTACGCGAACAGTCACGTGATGCTCCTAGCAGGTGACAGAGGGTGGCCCTTGAGTCGGTACGACGACCCTATCGCCCATCGCCCGCCTCGCCACGCCGGGGAACCCGGCGCCCTCCCGTGGCCGGGACCGTCGCGGCGTCGGTGACGTCGGGCCTACTCGTCGTCGGCGAGCATCTCGGGAGTCAAGGACGCCTCGGTGTCGGGTATCCCCAGCTCCTCGGCCCGCTTGTCG
Source organism: Nocardioides sp. (assembly GCF_036267815.1). Classification (GTDB taxonomy): domain Bacteria; phylum Actinomycetota; class Actinomycetes; order Propionibacteriales; family Nocardioidaceae; genus Nocardioides. The sequence goes on from NZ_DATAVI010000012.1 coordinate 64,905, forward strand.
GCCATCGCGAGCAGCCGTCGGATCCGGCCCGCGATCGCGTCCTTGGTCAGGACCGGGTCGTGGAGCTGGCCGAGCTCCTCGAGGCTGGCCTGCTTGTGCTGGAGCCGGAGACCTCCGGCGAGCTTGAGGTGGTCGGGAACCTCGTCGCCCAGGATCTCCAGGGCCCGCTGGACCCGGGCGCCCGCGGCGACCGCGGCCCGCGCCGAGCGCCGGAGGTTGGCGTCGTCGAAGTTGGCCAGACGGTTGGCGGTGGCGCGCACCTCGCGCCGCATCCGCCGCTCCTCCCAGGCCATCAGGGCCTCGTGGGCACCGAGCCGGGTGAGCAGCTGGGAGATCGCGTCGCCGTCGCGGATCACGACCCGGTCGACGCCGCGCACCTCGCGAGCCTTGGCAGGGATGCCGAGGCGACGGGCCACGCCGACCAGCGCCAGTGCGGCCTCGGGACCGGGACAGGTCACCTCCAGCGACGACGACCGACCCGGCTCGGTCAGCGACCCGTGGGCCAGGAACGCCCCGCGCCACGCGGCCACGGCGTCACACGCGCCGCCGGAGACCACGGCAGGCGGCAGCCCGCGCACCGGCCGGCCCCGGTTGTCGAGGAGACCGGTCTGCCGGGCCAGCGCCTCGCCGTCCTTGACGACGCGGACGAGGTAGCGACTGCCCTTGCGGATGCCGTTGCCCTGGACCATCGCGACGTCGCTGTGGTGGCCGAAGACCTCGACGATGTCCTTGCGCAGCCGGCGCGCGGCCGCGCCGGTGTCGAGCTCGGCCTCGACCACGATCTTCCCGCTGACGATGTGGAGGCCGCCGGCGAAGCGGAGCATCGTGGAGACCTCGGCCTTGCGACAGCAGGTCTTGGTGATGGTGGTGTTGGCGATCTCCGCCTTCACCTGAGCCGTCATCGCCATGGCGCCGATCCTGCCATGGACGTCAACGACCCTCCGGTGCGCGGCCACCGAGCAGATGCAGGATCTCGGCGAACGCCGCCGCCAGCTTCTCCGGGTCGTGCCTCGGGCCACCGTCGTCCGAGGCCACGTCGGCCACATGCACCCGGGCCCCGCAGGTCGCCGCGACGGCCTCCAGGTCGGCGAGGGCGGCTGACTTCGAGGCGTCGACCAGCACCGTCCCCAGCCGGAGCCCCGGCGCGTGACCGAGCAGCACCGCCAGGTGGTCGGCGGGCGCGAAGCCGCCGGTCTCGCCCTCCTGGGCGAGGTTGAGCACCACCACGAGGTGGGCGCCGGTCTCCACCAGCGCCTCGGCGAGGGCCGGCACCATCAGGTGGGGCAGCACCGAGGTGAACCACGACCCGGGTCCGAGGACCACGACGTCGGCGGTCCGGACGGCGTCGACCGCGTCGGGGCACGGCCGGAGATCCTCGGGTAGCAGCGAGATGGCCTCGATGGTGCCGGGTGAGGTCGCCACCGCCACCTGGCCCAGGACCGTGGTCAGCCGCTCGGGGTCCTCGGCGTAGAGGCCGCTGACCTGGGCCGAGATCTGGAGCGGCGTCAGCGCCATCGGCAGCACCCGGCCGCGGGCCCCGAGGAGCCGCCCGACCAGGTCGAGGGCCGCGACGTGGTCGCCCAGCAGCTCCCACAGACTGACGATCAGCAGGTTGCCGGTGACGTGCCCGTTCATCTCACCGGTCCCCGCGAAGCGATGCTGGAGGACCCTGGCCCAGGTCTCGCCCCAGTCGTCGTCACCGCACAGGGCCGCGAGGGCCATCCGCAGGTCGCCAGGTGGCAGCACGCCGAACTCCGAGCGCAGGCGCCCCGACGAGCCGCCGTCGTCGGCGACGGTGACGACCGCCGTGAGGTCGATCGGCAGCCGACGCAGCGCGGACAGCGACGCGAAGAGGCCGTGCCCGCCACCGAGGGCGGTCACCCGCCTCGGGGGGCGGCCCACCTCACTCCCGCCCGAGGTCGCGATGGACGGTGCCCGCGTCGTAGCCCGCCTCGATCAGCTGCCGGCTGATCTCCTCGGTCATGGCGACGCTGCGGTGCTTGCCGCCGGTGCAGCCGACGGCGACGGTCAGGAAGCGCTTGCCCTCGCGGAGGTACCCCGCGGCGACGCCGGAGAGCAGGGTGACGTAGTCGTCGACGAACTTGCGCGCGCCCTCCTGCTCCAAGACGTAGTCGCGCACCGACGTCGAGCGACCGGTCTGTCCGCGCAGCTCGGGCACCCAGTACGGGTTGGGCAGCCAGCGCATGTCGGCGACGAAGTCGGCGTCGACGGGGATGCCGTACTTGAAGCCGAAGCTGATCACGGTGACCTTGAGCCGGGTGGTGTCCGGGGTGCCGAAGGCCCGGGCGATCCGGTCGGTGAGCTGGTGGACGTTGAGGTCGGAGGTCTCGATGACCAGGTCGGCGTCCGCCCTGAGCGCTGCCAGGGCGATCCGCTCGCGGCGCAGGCCGTCGATGAGCCGGCCGCTGGCCTGGAGGGGGTGGGGCCGGCGGGCCGCCTCCTGACGCCGGACCAGCACGTCGTCGGTGGCGTCGAGGAACAGCAGGGTCGTGTCACGGCCGATGGCGTGCTGGGCGAGGTTGGCCTGGAGCGAGTCGAAGAAGGCGCCCGAGCGGACGTCGACCACCACCGCGATCGGCTGGCTGGCCCCGCGGCTCTCGTCGACCAGTCGTACGACGTCGCGCAGCAGGAACGGCGGGAGGTTGTCCACGACGTAGTAGCCGAGGTCCTCCAGCTCCTTGGCGGCGGTGCTGCGCCCAGCTCCGGTCATCCCCGTGACCACCACGACCTCGCCGCTGTGCTCGACGGGAGGCGCCGACGGCTCGCTCATCAGTCCTCCTGGATCTCGCCGGTGGCCGTGTTGACCGCCTGCCGGCCAGTCTGGCCCCCCGTGCGGGTGACTGCATCCTTGATGGCCGCGGCGGTGCGCGGCCCGATGCCCGGGACGAGCGCGATCTCGTCGACCTCGGCGGCCCGCAGCTTGCGCAGCGAGCCGAAGTGCTTGACCAAGGTCCGGCGCCGCACCTCGCCGAGCCCGGGCACGTCGTCCAGCAGGCTCTCGACCATCGACTTCGACCGCCGCGAGCGGTGGTGGGTGATGGCGAACCGGTGGGCCTCGTCGCGCACCCTCTGGAGGAGGTAGAGCCCCTCGGAGGTGCGCGCGAAGATCACCGGGTCCTCCTGCTCGGGCAGCCAGACCTCCTCCAGCCGCTTGGCCAGGCCGCACACGGGGATGTCGACCACACCGAGCTCGCGCATCGCCGCCTGCGCTGCCGCGACCTGGGGGGGACCACCGTCGACGACGACCAGCCCGGGGGCATAGGCGAACTTGCGCGGTCGACCGGTCTCGGGGTCGACCAGCATCGGCCCGGCGTCGGTCTGCACCTCCGCGGACCGCGACTGCTCGTCGAGGAGCCGCCGGAAGCGCCGGGTGATGACCTCGTGCATCGAGGCGACGTCGTTCTGCCCTTCGACCCCCCGGATCACGAACCGGCGGTACTCGCTCTTGCGCGCGAGCCCGTCCTCGAACACGACCATGCTGGCGACCACCTCGGTGCCTTGCAGGTTGGAGATGTCGTAGCACTCGATCCGCAGGGGCGCCTCGTCGAGACCGAGCGCGTGCTGGATCTCCTCCAGCGCCTGGTTGCGGGCGGTGAGGTCCGTGCCGCGCTTGGTCTTGTGCATGACCAGGGCCTGGGCGGCGTTGCGCGCCACGGTCTCCTGGAGGGTGCGCTTGTCACCGCGCTGGGGAACGCGGATGCGCACCCGGCTGCCCCGGCGCTCGGCGAGCAGCTCCTCGAACACCTCCGGCTCCGGCGGCAGGGCCGGCACGAGGATCTCGCGCGGGATGGCGGCATCGTCGCCGTCCTCCGCACCGGCATAGAGCTGGAGCAGGAACTGCTCGACGAGCTCGGGCGTCTCGCCCTCCTCGACCCGATCCGCGACCCAGCCGCGCTGGCCCCGGATCCGACCCCCGCGGACGTAGAAGATCTGCACCGCCACCTCGAGAGGGTCCTCGGCCAGGGCGATCACGTCGGCGTCGGTGCCGTCGCCGAGCACCACGGCCTGCTTCTCCAAGGCCTTCTCGATGGCACCGAGGTCGTCGCGCAGCCGGGCGGCGCGCTCGAAGTCGAGCTCGTCGGAGGCGGCGTACATCTCGTCGCGGATGCGTCGGACGAAGGCGTTGGTGTGTCCGCCCATGAAGTCGCAGAAGTCGTCGACGATCGACCGATGGTCCTCCGCGGAGATGGCGCCGACGCACGGGGCCGAGCACTTGTCGATGTATCCGAGCAGGCAGGGCCGCCCGATCTGGCCCGAGCGCTTGAAGACCCCCGCCGAGCACGACCGCATCGGGAAGACGCGCAGCAGCTGGTCGACGGTCTCCCGGATCGCCCAGGCGTGGCTGTAGGGGCCGAAGTACCTCGTGCCCTTCCGCTTCGCCCCCCGGCCCACCATCACCCGCGGGAACTCCTCACCGACGGTGACCGCCAGCCACGGGTAGGACTTGTCGTCGCGGTACTTCACGTTGTAGCGCGGGTCGAACTCCTTGATCCAGCTGTACTCCAGCTGGAGCGCCTCGACCTCGGTGTTGACGACCGTCCACTCCACCCCCGCGGCGGAGGTCACCATCGCGGCCGTGCGCGAGTGCAGGTTGCCGAGGTCCTGGAAGTACGACGACAGCCGGGCGCGGAGGTTCTTCGCCTTGCCGACGTAGATCACCCGGCCGCGGGCGTCTCGGAACTTGTAGACGCCCGGCTGGGTCGGGATCTCACCCGTCTTGGGACGGTACGACGCCGGGTTCGCCACGCCGCAACCCTACGGGCGGCCCCCGACAGCGGAGGGTTTCCGCACCGCCAGCACGGTCGCCAGGCTCGGGTCGGCGGCATAGGCGATCCGGGCGCCGTCGTCACGGGCCCGGTGCAGCGCCGCGAGGGTCGCCTCGGTGATCCGCTCCCCCGGCGCGAGCACGGCCACCCCGGGCGGGTACGGCGCGACGACCTCGGCACAGACCCGGCCGACCGCCGCCGACCACGGGACCGGCTCTCGCGGAGCGAAGAAGGCCTCGCGGGGTGTGAGCACCTGCTCGGTGTCCACGGTCCAGGCGGCGTTCGCAGCGGCCTGCCGTGGCCGGCCGCGGTGGCGCAGCACCGCCGCGGCCATGGCCCGCACGAGGTCCTCGACCGCCGCGTCGTCGTCGGCCAGCGTCACCATCGGCACGAGCAGGTCGCGGTCGGCCATCTCGAGGGCGAACCCCGCCGCGGCCAGGTCGCGGTCGACCGCGAGGCCGTAGGCGCCGGTCGCCGCGGTGAGCACGACCAGCTTCGCGTCGTCGAAGCGGACCTCGCCGAAGGTCGCGGAGTCGGGTGCGACGAGGCCGGGCACCCCGGCGAGCGCTTCGCGAGCCCGGCGTACCCGCGTCAGCAGTGCCGCCACGAGCTCCTCCCCTCGAATCGCCAGCAGGGCCATCGCAGCGTCGACCCCGGCGAGGATCGCGCCGGACGGTGACGTGGTGGCGGTCGCGTCGGCGGCCCGGTCCAGACGTCCTGCGTCGAGCAGGTCGGTGCGGGCCAGCACGACGGCGCCGTGGTTGAGCGCCGGCAGGGTCTTGTGCGCGCTGGTCACGACCGCGTCCGCCCCGGCGGCGAACGGATGCGGTGGCAGCGCCGGATGGCTCCCGAGGTGGGCACCCCACGCGGCATCGACGACGAGCGGCACCCGGGCCGCGCGGGTCACTCGGGCGATCGCGCCGATGTCGGCGCAGGTCGCGACGTACGACGGGCTCGTGACGAACACCGCCCGGGCCTCCGGGTGCGACTCCAGGGCCGCGGCGACCGCATCGGCCTGGATGCCGAGTGGAAGCCCCGTGGTCGGGTCGACGGGCGGGTGCAGCCACACCGGCCGCAACCCGGCGAGCACGAGCCCGAGCAGGACCGACCGGTGACAGGTGCGGTCGACGACCACCGTCTCGCCGGGGACGCCGACGGCCAGCGCCATCGTCTGGTTGCCGTGGGTCGAGCCGCCGACGCTGTAGCGGCACCAGTCCGCGCCGTACCGCCCGGCGGTCCGTGCCTCTGCGCTCCGGACCAGCGCGTCCGCCTCGCGCACCGGCGCCAGCCCGCCGTACAGTGGCAGGTCGCCGGTCACCAGGTCACCCACCAGGTCGGTGCGCTGCTTGTGGCCGGGCGTCGTGAACGGTCTCAGCCGGCCCGAGCCCAGCCGGCGCCGGGCCTGGACCCAGGCGTGGAGCAGCGGCGCGTCGTCGAGCAGGTCGGGGTCAGGCTGCACGCCCGGATGCTCCCACGTCACGTCACGACGCGGCCGGCCGCCCGGTGTCGGTCAGGCGACCTTGGAGCTCGTGGCCGACGTCCGGGAGACCTTGGCGTAGCCGCGCTTGGTGCCGGTCACCCTCACCCTGACTCGCAGTCCGCGTTGGGCCCTGGTCAGGGTGAGGGTGCGACCGCTCCGGTGCGCCAGCAGCACCTTCCCGGCGTACCACGCGTAGTGGAACGTCGTGCCGCGGGTCCAGTGGCCGTGCGCGGCGGTCAGGGTCCGCCCCACCCGGGCCTGCCCGTGGATGACCGGCCTGCTCGAGGCCAGCGTCTGGGACGGGTAGCGGACGACGACGTGGGCGCCGTCGCCGTCGAGTCGGGTCACCCGGACGACCAGGGCGTGCGACCGGTCGCGCCACCTCGTCCCGGCGGCGAGTGCGGTGTCGCCGGCCTTGTCCAGCACCAGGTCGTCGACACCGCTGCCAGCGCGAGCGGCCGTGACCACGACCCCCGGCGAGTAGCGGACGACCCCACCGGAGTAGCTCAGCGAGGCGCCACCGGACCGCCCGTAGTAGGCCCCGGCGTCCTCGCCGGCCGCGGAGCGGTAGTCCAGGTAGAGATGCTCGCCGGTGTCCGGGTCGATGACGCGCAGACTCCGCAGGCCGCTGCTGTCGCCGCGCGGGCGGATCACCGCGGCCACCCGGACGGCCCGGTTGTCCTGACCGGGGTGGACGTTCTTGATCTCACCGGGGTCGGTGATGCCCTGGAACACGCGGTACGGCGTGCTGAGCGCGGTCAGCTGGTTGTAGGGCGCCGGCAACGCGAACCCCATCACGTCGTAGACGCCGTAGTACTCCATCGACGTGCGGCCCACCCGCGCGTTGGCGTGCTCGAAGCCATAGTTGTGCCCGGTCTCGTGGGCGTAGGTGCCCTCGATCGAGTCTCCGGCCTTGACGACCAGCGCCCCGCCGCTGGCGAAGCTCGAGCCGACCGTGCCCTCCCCGACGACGGAGCCGCTCCCGCAGCTCGGGGGCACGAAGAGGACGAGCTGGTCCGACCCGTCGAAGCTGAAGTCGGGGAACTGCTGCTCGGCCTCCTCGACGACGGTGAAGAAGTCGCTGCCGAGCCCGCAGTCCGTCGTACTCAGGGCCGTGTCGTAGTGGTCCACCGTCGACGGCACGGTGCTGCCGGCGATGGCTCCGTTGGACTCCGTCTGCCAGTACGACCCGACCGCGCTCACGTGCGCGAGGAGCTGCGTGTCGTCCTGCCCCAGTGCGCCCTCGTTGTCCAGCGCGGCGACGAACTGCTGGTGGACGGTCGGGGTCGCCGCCGCGGCTCCCGGCGTCACCGACGGCGTCCCGACGACTCGCAGCGGCTGCCCGAGCCGACCGGCGAGACGCAGGGCCGCCGGATCGGCGGCGAGCAGCCCGTCGAAGACCTCCCCGGTGCGGGCGTTGCCGGCGAAGCGGCCGCGGACCTCGACGATCTCGCCGTCGGCCAGGGCGACGCCGTACAGCTGCCGCTGTCCCGGCTGCTCGGCCGCGACGACGAGGAGCCGGCCGTGGACGTGCACCATGGCCGTGCCGGCCTCGCTCGCTCCGGCGGGAGCCGCCAGGCCCGCCGCCGTCAGCGACAGCGCCACCGCTACCGGGACGGCGAGGGCGGCGAGGGCGGCGACTGCTGCGACGGGGGCGTGGGAAGGGGCGATGCTGCAGCGGGGCATGCGTGACCTCCGGGGAAAGGGTCCGTCCAGTGTTGGGCAGACCCCGGGGTCACGTCCGCCGAACCGGCCAAGTCATCCGGGCTCGGTCACCCGGGCTCACTCAGCCGCTGACGATGTTGGCGCCCTTGACCTTGATGCCCACCTTCGGCAGCGGTGGCACCGAGCCCGCCGCCGAGCCACTGGGCCCGGTGACGTTGCTGCCGTCGGTGATCGAGAACTGGCTGCCGTGGCAGCCGCAGTTGATCGTGCCCGCGGCCACGGTCGCCAGGATGCACCCCTGGTGGGTGCAGGTGGCCGAGAAGCCGTTGAAGGTGCCCTTGGCCGGCTGGGTCACCACGACGTTCTGCTCGGCCAGGATGACGCCACCACCGACCGGCACCTTGGCGGTCGCCACGAGGACCGCGCCCGCGGTCGCGCCGGTCTCGCCGCCGCCTGTCTGCGAACCCGGTCCGCACGCGGTCAGGACCGGGAGGCTGAGTCCCCCGACGGCGCCGACGGCCAGGACGCGACGGCGGGACAGTGCTGGTTCGGTCACGGGGACTCCTCGAGTTCGTGCGTGCTCGGACGTGGTGGAGGACCGGATTCTCGACGCTAGCCGCCATGCCTGAGCGTTCGCTGTGCGGGGCAGCCCGCGGAAGCCTCCGCCACTCACCTACGGCCCCGCCCCCGGCGAGGTTCAGCCGGGAAGCTCGGCTGATGGGCGGGCGGGCCGGCGGCTCAGGCCCTCCGGCCTCCGGCCAGCAGCGGCGCCAGGAACTGGCCGGTGTAGCTGGACGGATCTGCGGCTACCTGCTCGGGGGTGCCTTCGGAGATCACCGTGCCGCCCCGCGAGCCCCCCTCGGGGCCCATGTCGATGATCCAGTCGGAGGTCTTGATGACGTCGAGGTTGTGCTCGATGACGAGCACCGTGTTGCCCTTGTCCACCAGGCTGGACAGCACGCCGAGGAGCTTGCGGATGTCCTCGAAGTGCAGACCGGTCGTGGGCTCGTCGAGGACGTAGACGGTGCGGCCGGTCGAGCGCTTCTGGAGCTCGCTGGACAGCTTCACCCGCTGCGCCTCGCCACCCGAGAGGGTCGTGGCCGGCTGCCCCAGCCGGACGTAGCCCAGCCCCACCTCGCACAGCGTCTCCATGTGTCGCGAGATGGCCGGCACGGCCTTGAAGAACTCCGCAGCCTCCTCGATGGGCATGTCGAGGACCTCGGCGACGGTCTTCCCCTTGTAGTGGACCTCGAGCGTCTCGCGGTTGTAGCGAGCGCCGTGGCAGACCTCGCACGGCACGTAGACGTCGGGCAGGAAGTTCATCTCGATCTTGAGCGTGCCGTCGCCGGAGCACGCCTCGCAGCGGCCGCCCTTGACGTTGAACGAGAACCGGCCCTGGAGGTAGCCGCGCATCTTCGCCTCGGGCGTCGAGGCGAACAGCTTGCGGATGTGGTCGAAGACCCCGGTGTACGTCGCGGGGTTGCTGCGCGGCGTACGGCCGATCGGCGACTGGTCGACATGGATCACCTTGTCGACGTGGTCGAGACCGTTGATCCGCTTGTGGCGGCCCGGCACGGCCCGGGCGTTGTAGATCTGCTTGGCCAGGCTGGTGTAGAGGATGTCGTTGACCAGCGTGGACTTGCCCGACCCGGAGACTCCCGTGACCGACACGAACAGCCCGAGCGGGAAGGCGACGTCGATGTCTTGGAGGTTGTGCTCGTAGGCACCGACGACCTTCAGCTCGCGCCCCTTGGTGCGGGGTCGGCGCACCTCCGGCACGGGGATCGACTTGCGACCGGACAGGTAGAGCCCGGTCAGCGAGTCGCGGTGCTTGAGCAACCCCTTGACCGATCCGGAGTGGACCACCTGACCGCCGTGCTCACCCGCGCCGGGCCCGATGTCGACCACCCAGTCGGCGGTCCGGATGGTCTCCTCGTCGTGCTCGACCACGATCAGGGTGTTGCCGAGGTCCTTGAGCCGGACCAGGGTCTCGATCAGTCGCTGGTTGTCGCGCTGGTGAAGCCCGATCGAGGGCTCGTCGAGGACGTAGAGGACGCCGACCAGGCCGGCCCCGATCTGCGTGGCCAGCCGGATCCGCTGGGCCTCTCCACCGGACAGCGAGCCGCTCGGCCGGTCGAGGGAGAGGTAGTCCAGACCCACGTCGAGCAGGAAGTTCAGCCGCTCCTGGATCTCCTTGAGCACCCGTTCGCCGATCTGGCGCTCCCGCGCCGACAGGTCGAGGTCGCGCAGGAACTCGGCCGTCTCGTTGATCGGGAGGTGGCAGACCTCGGCGATGGACTTGCCACCGATGGTGACCGCGAGGCTGACCGGCTTGAGCCGGGTGCCCCGGCAGGCCGGGCACGGCACCTCCCGCATGAAGCCCTCGAACCGCTCCCGGCTGGTGTCGGACTCGGCCTCGCCGTGTCGGCGCTCGACGTAGGTGCGGACCCCCTCGAACTCGGCGTAGTAGGCGCGCTGCCGGCCGTAGCGGTTGGTGGTGACGACGTGAACCTTCGTCGGGTGGCCCTCGAGCAGGCTCTTGCGAGCCTTGGGCGTCAGCTTCCCCCAGGGGGTGTTCAGGTCGAAGCCGAGCTCCTCGCCGAGCGCACCCATCAGCCGCAGGAAGTAGTCGGCGACGTGAGCCTGGCTCCACGGCTGGATGGCGCCCTCGCCGAGAGTCGCCTGCGTGTCGGGGACGACGAGGTCGGGGTCGACCTCCATCCGGGTGCCGAGGCCGTGACAGGTCGGGCACGCCCCGAAGGGGCTGTTGAACGAGAAGGACCGCGGCTCGAGCTCGTCGGTGTCGAGGTCGTGGTCGTTGGGGCAGGACATCCGCTCGGAGAACTTCATCTCCCGACCGGGGTCCCTGGCGTCGAGGTCGACGAAGTCCAGCACGACCAGGCCGTTGGCCAGCCGCAGCGCGGTCTCGACGGAGTCGGTCAGTCGGCGCTTGGACGACGCCTTCACCGCCAGTCGGTCGACGACGACCTCGATGGTGTGCTTCTTCTGCTTGTCCAGCTTGGGGGGGTCGTCGAGGGTGTGGGTGTCACCGTCGACCCGGACCCGCGAGAAGCCGTCGGTCTGGAGCTGTCGGAACAGCTCGACGTACTCCCCCTTGCGGCCGCGGATGACCGGGGCGAGCACCTGGAACCGACGGCCGTCCTCGAGACCGAGCACCCGGTCCACGATCTGCTGGGGCGTCTGCCGCTCGATCGGAGCGCCGCAGACCGGGCAGTGCGGACGGCCGGCGCGCGCGTAGAGCAGGCGGAGGTAGTCGTAGACCTCGGTGATGGTGCCGACGGTCGAGCGCGGGTTCTTCGACGTGGACTTCTGGTCGATGCTCACCGCCGGTGAGAGGCCCTCGATGAAGTCGACGTCGGGCTTGTCCATCTGCCCGAGGAACTGTCGCGCGTACGCCGAGAGGGACTCGACGTAGCGCCGCTGCCCCTCGGCGAAGATGGTGTCGAAGGCCAGGCTCGACTTGCCCGACCCCGAGAGCCCGGTGAACACGATGAGGGAGTCGCGCGGCAGGTCGAGCGAGATGTCCTTGAGGTTGTGCTCGCGGGCACCACGGATGATGAGCTGGTCGGCCACTGCTGTCCCTCGGGCTGAGTCGTCTGGTCGGTGTCGTTCGAACACATGTTCGCCAACACTCGCTGCCGGCGCAAGCCTGACACGGCCCACCGACAGTCCGATCCTACGGGCGCGGACCAGTCCGCACCCCACCCCGTTCGGCGTCCTCGCCCCGCCCTTGCCGCACCCTTGCCGCGCCCTTGCCCAGGGTGGCCCGTGGTGTTGGATGGGTCTCATGACCACCGACCACGAGCAGGCCGCGGATCGGGTCGGGGCCGCCGCCGGCCGCCTGCTGCGCACGGTCGACGGGCTCGCCGGTGGCGGCTGGGAGGCTCCCACCTTGCTGCCGGACTGGAGCCGTGCGCACCTGGTCGCCCACCTGGCGCTCAACGCCGAGGCGCTCACCCGCCTCCTGCACGGGGTGGTCGCCGAGCCCGACGACGACGTGCCCCGCACGATGTACGACTCCGACGAGCAGCGCGCCCAGGACATCGAGACGCTCGCCGCAGCCGGCCCGACCGAGATCCGTGACCACCTGCTCGCGGCGACCACGACCTTCGCCGACGCCGTGGCAGCCGTGCCCCCCGACGGTTGGGAGACCCGCGTCGAGCGAACTCCCGGCGGTCGCACCATGCGCGTGGCGTCGGTGCCCGGGATGCGGCTGCGGGAGCTCGAGATCCACCACGTCGACCTGCACGCCGGCTACGCGACGTCCGACTGGAGCCCGGCCTTCGCCGAGCACCTCGTCGACGCCATGACCCGGCGCCTCCATCCGGCCAGGGGGTTCGAGATCAGGCCCGTGGACTCCTCCCGCGCCTGGGTGGTCGGAGCCGGCGAGTCGGAGTACCCCGTCCCCGTCGTGAGCGGCCCGGCAGCCGACGTCGGCTGGTGGCTGACCGGGCGGGTCGCGCCCGACAGCGTGTCCTGCTCGCATGGCGAGCTCCCCGCGATCGAAGGTTGGTGACCCATGACGAACGACGCCTATACCGGTGAGGTCTCGCCCGGCGGCGAGGCACAGACACGTACGGCCGGGCACCTGGAGATCACCAAGGTCGCGGTCGATCCGCAGATGTCGAACAACTGCTACCTCCTGCGCTGCACCGACACCGGTGACCAGGTCCTCATCGACGCCTCCGACGAGGCACCCCGCCTGCTCGAGCTGATCGGGGACGGCGGTCTGTCGGCGGTCGTCACGACCCATCAGCACTGGGACCACCACCGGGCGCTCGCCGAGGTGGTGCGGGCCACGGGCGCCACCGTCGTCGCGGGCGAGCCCGACGCCGACGCCATCACCGAGCAGACCGGGGTGAGCGTGGACCACCGGGTCGGCGAGGGAGACCGCATCCCGGTCGGCACCTGCTCCCTGGTCGTCATCCCCGTCGCGGGCCACACCCCGGGCTCGATCTGCCTGCTCCACGACGACGGCAGCGGCCAGCCCCACCTGTTCACCGGCGACTCGCTCTTCCCGGGGGGTGTGGGCAACACCCAAGGCGACTCCGGGCGATTCCAGCAGCTCCTCGAGGACGTCTCCACCAGGATCTTCGACGTCCTGCCCGACGAGACGTGGTTCTACCCCGGCCACGGCAGCGACTCCACCCTGGGCGTCCAGCGCCCCCACCTCGACGAGTGGCGCGAGCGCGGGTGGTAGGGCGGGCGACCGCGGCCAAGCATGGACAGTGCGCCTACCGGCTGCTGGGCCTCCTTCAAACAGCGGAGCTGCACTTCACCAGGGCTGACCAGATGGATGATCGATGGGAGGGGTCGTACAGCGACGTCAACATACGGGTTCGTCCCGCGCTTTATGGCGAGCGCTGGGAGAACGTTCAACCACAGATGGCTGCGCTGTATCAGCACGGCCGAACTCACACGTACTTGAACTGCTGGTACGTGGGGGCGGAAGAGTCGTACGCAATGTGGAAGATGTACGACGCGGCGGGCAGGGGGTCGCCCTCCGCACGACTGTGGGACGCCTCCAAGGGGCGCTCCTCGGCGAGCACCGGCAGCCCGTGGTCGGCTCTCTCGTCAACTACGTCAACTACTCCGCAACGTTCATCCCCGAGGGCAATGTCTTTTCCCCATACGTCTATAAGCGCATGAGCTTCGCTCATGAGCACGAATACCGACTCCTCACTGCTTGGCATCCCAACATTCTGGAAATCGACGAAGAGCGCGACGTTGTGACCCGCGAACCCGACGTACCCCCGATGTTCCGCCGCGAGGAACTCGATCTAGGCCAACTCATCGAGGCGGTGTATGTCTCCCCGGACGCAGCTGCCTGGGTGGCCGAAGTGGTAGTCCAGGCCACCCACATGTATCTCCCCGGTCTCGATGTCCGACACTCGGACCTCGAAGCCGACCCGGTCTACTGACGACAGTCTGCTCCTTCGTTCTTTCCACCCGAGCCGAGCGCAGTTCGCAGGCCATGCAGTCGCGCGGCGGACGAGCCGCAGTTCAAAGAATTGAGCACATAGAGCCGGGATATGGTGCCGATGGGGCGTCCCGGTCGATGGCGTGTTCGACAGCTTGGGGAACGTCGAGATCTGCGGACTATCAACGCGACGATCCTCCCGGATGCTACGAGATTGAGCCAATCGCTTCGTCGGTGAGACCGTCGCGTAGCTCACGCCATTCGGCAAGCTCTCACCGACGCCGACGAGGCGCGCAGAAGTGCCACAGCCACCCGACCGGCTTGCGCTGTGTACCTCGGTCAGAGGCGCTGCCATTCGCGTCGGAGATGTCGCCCTGGGCCACCCAAGTTGCGTACGGCGCGGTTCGGAGCGGGAGCGCGCAGGAAGAGAGTCGGGAGGAGAGGCCTCCGTGTCTCCTGTTTGCGATGTGGGTGTCGATTGCGCTCACAGGCGATCGTGGCTCTCACAGTCACGCTGTTGGTCACCGCCTAACAGGAATGGGCCGGGCACGCCGCCTCCGAGGATTGGTCGTCAGCCGTTGCGCCGCTGGTACAGCTCGTTGGCAGTGGCGATGCCCTCGTCGTAGACCCGACGCATCCGAGCCTGGATGTCGAGGAAATCCTGGAGTGTGTGGAGTTCGAACGTCGGACCTCGCCGACGAGACCGATGACCGACGGCGAACGGACCTTGCCTCATGATCCACGAGGCGTGCACCAAGATGTTTCGTTGCTCCATCGCGGCCCGGGCTTCGGCGGCCCACTCGGCTATCGCCTGACGCCCGGTCACGCTCGCAGAGTCGTTCAATCTTCTCCAACAGCCAACTGTTGGTCTGGCCCGCAGTCAGCGTCATCACGTCGTCCCACGCGTCGTCGTTGACAAGCCCGGCGATGATGCCCGTGGCAGCAGAGTCGATGAGCGCACCGAATGCCGTGATTCCACCCAACGCTCGCAGGTACTCGTCGTCCAGCGGGAACCCAGCTTCAAGCAGCGGGTCGGTCATTCGGGCCTCAAGCTGGAGAGGTCGGTGACGAGGCTCGCACCAATGGTCGATGTCGTTGTCACCGGCTCCAGGTCCACTGGTAAGCCACCCTCAAGCTCCCCGGCCCTGTCGATGTGCCGTACGACTAGCTTGTCCTGGGCCAGGTGCGGCTCCACTTGGAACAGGTGCCCGTGCTCCCAACTCAGATGCGCAACGTCTGAGTTCAGGAGCGTGTGAGCGCGGTGCAACCGCTGTACCGAAGCCACCGGCGTTGGGACCCATTCGCGCGCGTAGTCGCCCGGCGACATCGCCCGACTGTCGGGCTCCCACCCTGCCTTGGGCACGAAGAACTCGAAGAGGCTTCGTGCGTGGATGAGTCCTGACTCGATGAAGGCGTTCCGGGCGGGACCCTCGTCGCCCACGGTCTCGCAGACAGCAGACGCCATCTCGGCCGTCATCCAGACCTCGTA